>JBBRAI010000043.1:0-31641 GCA_038206915.1 Burkholderiales bacterium
CTTGCCTGGTACCCCGAACATGGGTATGAGGTGCACTGTATCGAGCTAGAACCGATCAGCCACTTCCTTGCCCTTGGCAAGGAGCTTTCGAGGCCAACTGTCTACGTGGAACTTGGAGGTCAAGGTCAGGAGTTGTGGCCACGCGAGTTGTTCGTGCCTTTCGCCATGGCGTCGGTGGCACTGAAGCACTTTGTTCAGAGCGGCGGCAGAGATCCTTCGCTTCGTTGGGTTCGGATCAATGCGTTTCCCCGCCGGAAGATCAAGCCCAGAAAGAGCGGTACCCAAACGCATGTCAACAGCGCCGCCTAACGCATGAACGCGGACGCAGAACCTCATCCGATAAAATTGACACGGGTATAACCAGTGTTATACTCATCCTATGAAAACGGCAATCTCAATTCCTGATCGTGTTTTTCGCTCAGCCGAGCAACTCGCTGCACGCTTGGGAGTTTCTCGAAGTGAACTTTACTCCAAGGCGCTTGCGGCACTTGTCGATAAGCATCAGGACGACTTGATAACGTCCCGCCTCAATGAGATCTATGGCCCAGATCGAGAGGGCTCATCACTCGATGCACAGCTTGCCTTACTTCAGCATCGCACACTCGCCAAAGGCAAGCAGTAGTGCGCCGCGGCGAGATTTGGTGGGGTTCTCTGACGGAGCCCACCGGGTCTGGCCCTGGCTTCCGACGGCCGTTGCTGATCGTTTCGGCAAATAGCTTCAATTGCAGCGGCATCAATACGGTTGTTGCGGCCGTCATAACATCGAACCTGCGCTTGGCCGATGCCCCGGGAAACGTTCGCCTCCCGATCAAGGGTACCGGCCTTACGAAAGCGTCCGTCGCAAACGTTTCTCAGATCATCACCGTGGACAAAACGTTTCTCACAGAACGAATCGGAAGACTCAACCCTCGATTGCTCGCCGAAGTCGACGATGGGCTTCGCCTCGTCTTGTCGATCTAGTCAGGTTCTAACGTCGCGCTCGACCCGGACGCCGAAGTTCCCCCGAAAGAGTTGACACCGCGAGGCGATGCGCAAGGCCGTGCGTTAGGAGTGGTGGAATCGCTGGGGTCAGATCAGCAATGTGAACACGGTCCGTTTATTCCCCCTTGGAACGTGATCTGATGTGGTTCTGGATCGGCACACTCACGCCGACTACGACAGACTTCTTGGCTAGGCCTCGGCTGCAGGCGGGCGCACCGCGCGCGGCGTGTTGAGGACGGAAGCTGCCATCAACGCCCGTGCTCGGTGAAGGCGAACGGCACCGTCGGGGAGAACTTGAGCCGCCGGAGGTGGTCACAATTTGCAACCACCTCGTCGCACTCGGTGCGAATCTTCGGGGTCGGATTCGCAATCTGAACACGGCCCTTCCAATTTCCAGCCCCAACGCCTCTATCGCAACTAGGCGATTGACGCCGGACGCCGCAGGTAATACCATGGTAGTACTTTCCCTGAGAACGCTGCCGCCATGCCCGCCGTCACCTTGAAAATGCCGGAACAGCTGAAGAAGCGCATCAACGACCTCGCCGCCGCAAGCGGCAAGTCGCCGCATGCGTTCATGCTCGATGCGCTCGCCGCCCAGACCGCGCGTGAAGAACTCCGCGGCGCGTTCGTCGCAGCGGCCCTGGACGCGCGGCAGGAGGTCGCCCGCTATGGCCAGGTGATGGAAGCCGCGGATGTGCACAGCTGGCTGCTAGCGCGGGCCGGGGGCGGCAAGGCTGCCCGTCCGCGGGCGAGGAAGTTGCTGAAGTAGTGCCGTGGCGCGCGTCACCTATGCGCCTGGGGCGGTTCGCGACCTGGAACGATTAAGGGGTTTTATCGCGGAGCATGACCCCGACGCGGCACTGGGCGCGGCCAGAGCCATCGTGGACGCGGTATCGGTACTGGAGCGCCATCCCCTGATCGGGCGTCCAGCCGAAGCGGGCATGCGCGAACTGGTCATCTCCCACGGACGCACGGGCTACGTGGCCCTGTACGATTGGCTGGAGCCTATCGATGCGGTTGTCGTTCTGGCGCTGCGACACCAGCACGAGGCGGGCTACGATTAGGGCGCAGCGGTCGCGAGGGGCGGATCGGCGACGGGATAGATTGCCAAATCTGACGCGACACATGCTCTAAAAACAAGGCGTAGCCTGCTTTTTATAATAACAATGTTAAACATTCAGGCGTGTGTAACCTCCTTCTGTCACCACGCGCTCGGCGATGCGCGCCGCACCGCTCAATGCAGTTCCTCCGGCGGCCGCACCTTCCTGAACATCAGCAACAGCAGCAGGTCGTAGACGATCTTGGTCGCGCCGGCGGCGATCAGCGGCCAGCCGAACGCCGACAGGCTCAACAGGTAGCCGGCGAGGAAAGGGCTGGCGGCCGAGGCGAGGCTGCGCGGAACTGAGGTGATGCTCGCCGCGGCCGGGCGCTCTTCGGGTCGCACGATCGACATGACGTAGGAGCTGCGCGTCGGCACATCCATCTGCGACAGCGCGCTGCGCACGAACAGCAGCGCGATCGCGTAGCTCAGGTCCGGCATGAACGGAATCGCTATCAGGCACAGGCTCGATGGCAGGTGCGTGAACACCATGGTGTAGACCAGCCCGATGCGGTCGGCGATGCGCACCGCGACCAGATAGGAAAAAGCCGTGAGCAATCCGGTCCAGAAGAAGATGGCGCCCGCGGCGGCGAGGGACATGCCGAAGCGCTGGTACAGCCATAGCGCTACCATCGATTGCACGACGAAGCCGCCGCCGAACGCATCCAGACTGAACAGTGCGGCGAGCGTATAGACGGCCTTCTTCGATTCGCGCAGCGGTGCCGGCGCCTGGCGCGCCTCGGTTTCCAGCGCCCGCGGCAGGCCGCGGTAGACCAGGCCGGCCAGGCCGCCCAGCAGCGCGTAGAGCACGAACATGGCCTGCATCGAGGTCGTCGGCAAAACGCCGGCGGTGCCAGCGATCACCGCCGGCAGCGCCGCGGCGAGCGCGCCGAGCGCGGCGGCGAGCGAGCCGACCAAACTGTAGCGCGCAAACACCGCAGTGCGCTTCCTGTCGTCGACGACGCGCGATAGCACGGCGTGCTCCAGCGGCAGGAACACGCTGACATCGCCGCTGGACGGATTCAGCGTCCCGACCAGCGCGATCAGCAGCAGCGGCCAGAAACCAGTGAGCAGCGCAAAACCCAGGCCGGTGGCGGCCATCAGCAGCGTCGCGGCGAGGAGCAGCGTCCGGTAGTGGTAGCGATAGGCGCGCACGCCGACCAGCAGCGTCAGCACGCCGGAACCGAGCAGCGTCGTGGTGGCGATCACGCCCACCTGGAGCGGGCTGAATCCCAGCGCCAGCAGGTAAAGCGGCAGCAGCAGGCTGACGAAGCCGTCGCCGAAGGCGCGCAGGCCTTTCGCGATCAGGAGGCGGTGAACGTGGGGAGACGCATTCATACGGTGCCCGGATTCTCCCCTAATTTCATCGGCCCTGCCGCCGGCGACGCGGGCGAGGCCGCGGTCAAAGCGAGTCTCGTTGATATATCGCATTGACAGGGTCGGCACCGGGGCATAGAGTGGTTTCATTCGACCGGGAGAGCGTCGCCGCAGATTGCGGCGGCCGCCGAAGGCGCAATACCCAGAAACTCTCAGGCAAAAGGACCGGTCGAGCGGAAGCGGAGCTTCCGACACTCTGGAGAGCAGCCGCCGAATCCGGGCGGCCACCGAAGGGGCGCGCAGCCGGGCGGCATCAGGCTGTAATCTCTCAGGTACAAGGACAGAGGGGTAAGGCGGACTGCAAAGTCGGCCTTACCCCTTTTTCATTGCTGCCGGAGATAACGTGCTCAATACGACGCCACTCAATGCCGCGCACCGCGCGCTCAATGCGCGCATGGTCGATTTCGGCGGCTGGGACATGCCGCTGCATTACGGCTCGCAGATCGAGGAGCACCACGCGGTGCGGCGCGACGCGGGCATGTTCGACACTTCGCATATGCTCGCAGTCGATGTTTCCGGCGTCGGCGCGCGCGATCTGCTGCGCCGCGCGCTGGCCAACGACGTGGACAAGCTCAAAGAACCCGGCAGCGCGCTCTATTCCTGCATGCTGAACGAAGCAGGCGGGGTCATCGACGATCTGATCGCCTATTTCCTCGCCGGCGATCGCTTTCGCCTGGTGGTGAATGCGGGCCGGGCCGACGCAGACCTCATTTGGCTGGATGCGCTCAAGGAGCGCTTCAATGCCGCAGTGGAAATCGTGCCGCGCCGCGACCTCGCGATGATTGCGCTGCAGGGACCACGCGCGCGCGAGCGCGTGTGGCAGGCGCTGCCCGAAACCCGCGCCGCGAGCGCAGCGTTGCGGCCGTTTCACAGCGCCGCAATCGGCGAGCTGATGCTCGCGCGCACCGGCTATACCGGCGAAGACGGATTCGAGATCCTGTGCCCGCAAGCGCGCGCGCAGGCGCTGTGGAGCGCATGCAGCGGCGCCGGCGTGAAACCCTGCGGCCTGGGTGCGCGCGACACGCTGCGCCTGGAAGCCGGCATGAATTTGTGGGGCCAGGACATGGACGCGAGCGTCTCGCCGCTGGACGCAGGGCTCGCGTGGACGGTTGATCTGAAGTCTGAACGCGACTTTGTCGGACGCTCGGCGCTGTCCGAGCATCCGCAGAGCCGGCAGCTGCTGGGACTGGTGCTCGCGGAGCCGGGGGGCGTGCTGCGCGGCCATCAGAGCGTGAGCGCGCCGCAGGGTGAGGGCGTCGTTACCAGCGGTAGCTTTTCGCCCACGCTGGCGCGCTCGATCGCGCTCGCGCGCCTGCCCCTGGGCGTGAACCCGGGCGCGTTCGTCGAAGTCGAGGTGCGCGGCAAGAAGCTCGCGGCGAAAGTGGTGCGGCCGCCGTTCGTGCGCAATGGAACGATCATGGTCAAATTCAACTAAGCTGTAACGAAACGAGGGGATACGCCCCGAAGGAAATCCCCTTGGGGGACCTCCCCTCGTGCTCCCCTAAATCTGCCGCAACAAAATGACTTTTGTTACGGTCCCTAAATACGGAAACCGACATGAAAACCCCTGAACAACTCAAATACACCGAAACGCACGAATGGGTGGCGCGTGAAGCCGGCGGCACGCTCACGGTCGGCATCACCGATCACGCGCAGGAAGTGCTGGGCGACATCGTATTCCTGGAACTGCCCCAGGCGGGCAAGCGCTATGCGCAGGGCGAAGCCTGCGCCGTGATCGAATCGGTGAAAGCCGCTTCCGACATCAACATGCCGGTAGTCGGAGAGGTGGTCGCCGCCAACGAGGATCTGGCGAAATCGCCCGAGCGGGTCAACGCCGACGCCTACGCCGCCTGGATGTTCAGGATCAAGCCGGACAATGCCGCCGATGTGGACGCACTGATGGATGCCGCGGCTTACGCCGGCCACGCGGAAAAATAGGGGACACCATGCAGGAAGCACTTGCGCGCAGTACCGACAAGCCGCAGGCCGCGCCGTGCGCAGCGCAGCCGCCGGACGCGTTCGCCGCGCGCCACATCGGCCCGGACGCGGCGGAGCAGGCCGCCATGCTCGAACTGCTGGGCTATCCGACGCGCGCGGCCCTGATCGACGCGGTCGTTCCCGCGGACATACGCGACCGGGCCGCGCTGACGCTGCCGCCGGGCCTGGGCGAAAGCGCGGCGCTGACCGAACTGCGAAAGCTCGCCGCCGCCAACTGCGTTTCGCGCTCGTTCATCGGACAGGGCTATTACGCCACCGAGCTGCCCGGCGTGATCCAGCGCAATGTCCTCGAGAGTCCGGCCTGGTACACGGCCTATACGCCCTACCAGCCGGAAATCTCCCAGGGCCGGCTCGAAGCGCTGATGAATTTCCAGACCATGGTATGCGAACTCGCCGGCATGGACATCGCCAATGCCTCGTTGCTCGACGAGGCCAGCGCCGCGGCCGAAGCAATGGCGCTGTGCCGGCGCAGCGGCAGCGCCGCAAGCAATGTGTTCTTCGTCGCCGATTCGGTGTTGCCGCAGACGCTGGACGTGGTGCGCACGCGTGCCGAGCCCATGGGCGTGGAAGTGCGCACCGGGCCGGCGCAGTCCGCGGCGGGCGCCGACTGCTTCGGCGTACTGCTGCAGTATCCGGGCGCCAACGGCGAGGTCGAAGACTATCGCGCGCTGGTGCAGGCAGTGCATGCGCGCGGCGGCCTGGTCGCCGTCGCCGCTGACCTGCTGGCGCTCACGCTGCTCGTGCCGCCGGGAGAATGGGGCGCGGACGTGACGCTCGGCTCGGCGCAGCGTTTCGGCGTGCCGCTGGGTTTCGGCGGTCCGCACGCGGCCTACTTCGCCACGCGCGACGCGCACAAGCGCAATCTGCCCGGGCGGCTGGTCGGGCTGACGCGCGACAGCCAGGGCAATCCGGCCTACCGGCTTGCCTTGCAGACGCGCGAGCAGCACATACGGCGCGACAAGGCCACCAGCAATATTTGCACCGCGCAGGTGCTGCTCGCGGTAATCGCAAGCATGTACGCGGTGTATCACGGCCCGCGCGGCCTGATGCGCATCGCGCAGCGCACCCACCGCCTCACCGGCGTGCTCGCCGCGGGCCTGAAGCAGATGGGCGTGGCGGTGGAGAACGCTTCCTGGTTCGACACCCTGAGCATCGTCACCGCGGCGCGCACCGAGGCGGTGCACGCCGTGGCGGCGGCGCGCGGCGCGAGCCTGCGCCGCATCGACGCGAGTCGCGTCGGCGTATCGCTGGACGAAATCTGCAGCGGCACCGAAGTGAGGCTGCTGTGGCAGATCCTCGCGCCGGCGGGCGCTGCGGCGCCCGACTTCGATGTGCTCGCACGCTCCGCCGCCGATGCGCATCCGCCGGGACTGCGGCGCGCGAGCGCGTTCCTCGCGCAGCCGGTGTTCAACCAGTACCACTCCGAAACGGCGATGCTGCGCTACCTGCGGCGGCTTGCGGATCGCGACCTTGCGCTCGACCGCGGCATGATTCCGCTGGGCTCCTGCACCATGAAGCTCAATGCGACCAGCGAGATGCTGCCGATCTCCTGGCCCGAGTTCGCGCAGATCCACCCGTACGCGCCGGCGGCGCAGACCACGGGCTATCGCGAACTGATCGCCGGCCTGGAGCGCATGCTGTGCGCGATCACCGGCTACGCCGCGGTATCGCTGCAACCCAACGCCGGATCGCAGGGCGAATTCGCCGGCCTGCTGGTGATCCGCGCCTGGCACCGTTCGCGCGGCGAGGACCGGCGCAGCGTGTGCCTGATCCCCGCGTCCGCGCACGGCACCAATCCCGCTTCGGCGCACATGGCGGGCCTGCAGGTAGTCGTCGTCGCCTGCGACTCCGGCGGCAACGTCGATCTCGCCGATTTGCGCGCGAAGGCGGCCGAGCACAGCAGTGAACTCGCGGCGATCATGGTGACCTATCCGTCCACCCACGGCGTGTTCGAGCCGGGCATAAGGGAAATCTGCGACATCGTGCATGAGCACGGCGGCCAGGTGTACATCGATGGCGCCAACCTCAACGCCATGGCCGGGCTGTGCGCGCCCGGGCGCTTCGGCGGCGACCTGTCGCACCTGAACCTGCACAAGACCTTCGGCATTCCGCACGGCGGTGGCGGGCCTGGCGTGGGCCCGCTCGCGGTGGCGGCGCATCTCGCGCCGTTCCTGCCCGGGCACCGAGAACTGCCCGCAGCCGCGCAGAGCGTGGGCGCAGTGGCGGCGGCGCCCTACGGCAGCGCCGGCGTGCTGCCGATCGCGTGGATGTATATCGTGCTGCTGGGACGCGAGGGCCTGCGCGCGGCCAGCGAGGTGGCGATCCTGAACGCGAACTACGTGGCGCGGCGCCTGGCGCCGCACTATCCGCTGCTCTACAGCGGTAGTGGCGGCCTGGTCGCGCACGAGTGCATCCTCGACCTGCGCCCGCTCAGGGAATCGAGCGGCATCAGCGCCGAGGACGTGGCCAAGCGGCTCATGGACTACGGCTTTCATGCGCCGACCCTGTCGTTTCCGGTCGCGGGCACGCTGATGGTCGAGCCCACCGAAAGCGAGCCCAAGGCGGAACTGGACCGCTTCATCGACGCAATGATCGCGATTCGCGAAGAGATCCGCGCGGTGGAGGAGGGTCGCCTCGCGCGCGAGGACAACCCGCTCAGGAACGCGCCGCACACCGCCGCGATAGTGTGCGCCGATCATTGGCCGCACGCCTATACGCGCGAACTGGCGGCCTATCCAATCGCGGACCTGCGCGCGCGCAAGTACTGGCCGCCGGTGGGGCGCGTGGACAACGTCTACGGCGACCGCAATCTGATGTGCCGGTTAGGGTAGCGCAGGCGCCCTCGCCTGCCTGGAATGTGTAAGCGAGGGCGCATGCGCTACGGCAGCGCCAGGGTGCGGAAGGTACAATGTTCTCCCGGCCGCGATCCCGCGGAATCGACAAGGAGGGCACCATGCCCATGCTGAACGCCGGCGCCGTGTCCATCGCCTATGAAACGCGCGGCGCGGGGCCGCCGCTGCTGATGATCAACGGGTTTCGCCGCAGCCGCGTGGTGTGGCTCGATGCGGTGCTGCAGCCGCTGGCCGAGCGCTTCCAGCTGATCCTGATGGACAACCGCGGCACCGGCGATTCGGACAAGCCTGCGGACGGCTACAGCATCGAGGCATTTGCCGACGATTGCGCCGGCGTGATTGCAGGCCTGGGGCTGCCCAAGGCGCATGTGTTCGGCGTGTCGATGGGCGGCATGATTGCGCAGCGCCTTGCCACGCGCAATCCGGACATGGTGCATGGACTCGCGCTGGGCTGCACCAACTGCGGCCGCGGTTCGATCGCACCGGAAAAGCGCATCGGCCAGTTGCTGCGGCTGATGCCCGGCGCGGACGTGGATGCGCGCGAAGTCGCGCGGCGCCAGGAAGAGGTGTACTACATGCCGGGCTTTCGCGAACGCGAGCGGGCGGTGATAGAGGGACTGTTCGATCTGGTGAGCGAAAATCCGCCGCCGCCACATGCGGTGCGCGGACACCTCCAGGCCATAGACGCGTTCGATGCCTGCGCCGACCTGGCGCGCATCACGGCGCCCACGCTGGTAATCGCCGGCGCGGGCGATCCGCTGATTCCACCGGAGAATTCGCGCCTGATCGCGAGCCGTATTCCAGGCGCGCAACTGGAGCTGCTGGAGGATGCCTCGCACTTCTTCTGGATCGAGAAGCCGCGCGAAACGGCGGACGCGCTGACCCGGTTTTTCACGCAGGCATGATTTACGAACTGTATTACTGGCCGGGCATTCAGGGTCGCGGCGAATTTGTGCGCCTCGCGCTGGAGGAAGGCGCTGCCGAGTACGTCGACATCGCGCTCCTGCCCGAGGGGCAGGGCGGCGGCGTGCCGGCAATGATGAAGATCCTGGAAGGCGCAGGCATTGCGCATCCGCCATTCGCGTCGCCGTTTCTGAAGGCGGGTCACCGGTTCATCGGGCAGACCGCAAATATCCTGTTGTTCCTCGGCCCGCGGCTCGGGCTGGTCGCGCGCGACGCTGCCGGCCGGCTGTGGACGCACCAGCTGCAGCTGACCCTAGCCGACTTCGTGCTCGAGATCCACGATACGCACCATCCCATCGGCGGCGGGTTCTACTACGAGGAACAGAAAGCCGCCGCCCGGCGGCGCAGCCGCGATTTCCTCGACAATCGCCTGCCTAAATTCCTCGGCTACTTCGAACGCGTTGTCGAATGCAACCCGGACGGCGGCAAGTGGCTGGCGGGGGCGCGCCTGAGCTATGCCGATCTGTCAATGGCCCAGGCCATCGCGGGCCTGCGCTACGCGTTCCCCAAGGCGAGCAGGAAGGCCCTGCGCAGCTGCCCGCGGCTGCGCGCCTTGCACGATGCAGTCTTTGCACGCCCGCGCATCAAGCGCTATGTCGCATCCGGCCGGCGGCTGGACTTCAACAACGACGGCATTTTCCGGCGCTACCCGGAGCTTGATGCATAATTGCGCCTGCGACGGAATTTGATTTCAATTCGATGCAGTAAAGGAGGTTTGTATGCCTGAATCCCTGTTCGATGCAGTGACCGCCTGCGATGCCGGCCGCGCGCGTACGCTGCTCGCCGACGGCGCCGCTCTCGATGCGCGCAATGCCGACGGCGCCACGGCGCTGATGCTGGCCGCGCATGCAGGCGACCTTGCCATGGTCAAGGCGCTGACCGAAGCCGGCGCCGACGTGAACGTGCGCGACGAGCGCGGTTGGGGTGCGCTGATGAAAGCCGCCTATAACCCGGACCTGGATCGCGGTTTCGCCGAAGTAATGCAGGCGCTGATAGACGCGGGCGCGGACGTGGAGGCGCCCATCGGCTATGGCATCCGGCCGCTGATGCTGGCGGCGGGCTACGGCGAGACCGCGGTGGTGGAAACGCTGCTCCGGGCCGGCGCCGACGTGCTGGCGCGCAACGAGGGCGGGCTTACCGCGCTGATGATGGTAAAGGAGAAGCACTACGTCGATATCATCAACTTGCTGCACGAGGCCGAGCGCGAAGCCGGCGTGGGCGAGGGCAGCTGCGCAACCAAGAATGCGCCGGGGTCGAACGTCATTACCTTTCTCAAGCCGGGCAAGTGAGCGATTTGCCCGGCAGGCGCGACACCATCGGTTTCGTCGTTTTCCTCGCGCTTTGTCTCGGCGTTTCGGCCATCGGTGCAGCGGCGACGGCGACCAGCGTCGGCAACTGGTACCGGACGCTGGTCAAACCAGCGTTCAATCCGCCGGACTGGGTGTTCGCTCCGGTGTGGACCACGCTGTTCGTCATGATGGCGGTCGCCGGCTGGCGCGTGTGGAGGCGCGACGGTCTGCGCCGGGCGCGCGTGGCGATGGTGCTGTTTGCGCTTCAGCTGGCGCTGAATCTGGCCTGGTCCGTGTTGTTTTTCGGCATGCGCTCGATCGGCGCCGCGCTGATCGAGATGCTCGTTCTGCTGCTGGCGATCCTGGCAACGACGGCCGCGTTCTGGCGCCGCGACCGCGTCGCCGGCATGCTGTTTGTTCCATATGCAGGCTGGGTCGGTTTCGCCGCCATTCTCAATGCCGCCATCTGGCGGCTCAATTAGATCGGGACCCGGCGCGGCGGCATGAGGAGCGCGAAACGGCAATGCGAAGCGGGCGTGAATTGTGCCCCGACAACGGTTTTTTTGGTTACCATCGCACTGACTGTTTGAGCGCGCCTTCTCCGGTCCGCATGCAACGGTCGCACCCGACACGCCCAAGCGCAGACAAACCATGATCGCCAATCCGTTTTCACGCACCGCGCTGCACCGCCACGCCGAACCGGCGCAGCGCCTGCTCGGCGTGGCGGCGCTGCCCGCGGACTCGGATGAATTCGCGCAGCTGCTGGCGCAGGACTCTTCGCCCGAGGTGCGCGCAGCCGCCGCGCAGCGCTGCACCGACCTCACCGCCCTGGCTTCGGCCTGGGAACTGGAATCCGATGGCGCGGTGCGCAGCGCGCTTGCGCACGCCTTGGGCGGGGCACTGGCACAGGCGCCGGACGCGGCGGCGGCAGCGGCGCTGCTCGCGACGGAACGCTGCACGGATGAGATCCGGCTCGAGGTGGTGCGCAGTGCGCAGGATGCGGCGCGCCGCCGCGCGGCGATCGCCTGGGTGCGCGACGAGGCGGCGCTGGTCGACCTCGCGCTGCAAGGCCAGCATGCGGAGACGCGCCTTATGGCCGCCGAGCGCGTGCATACGCCGGACGGGCTGCGCAGGCTTGCCGACGCGGCGAAGAACAAGGATCACGGCGTGGCCAGGCTCGCTCGCCAGCGCATCGACACGATCAGACAGCGCCAGGAGCGGGATGCGGAGGCCGAGGCCGTCGTCGCGCAGCTCGAAGCGCTTGCGGCCGAGCCCGGACCGATACTCAGCGCAGTGATTGAACTCAATCGCCGCTGGCAGGCGCTGGACCTGAGCGGCGAGACCGTGCGGCTCGAGCGCTGTGAGGCGGCACGCCAGGCGATCCAGGCCAGGTTCGAGCGCGAGCAGGGCGAGCAGCGCACGCGGGTGCAGTTCGAGCGCAAGCTGGGCGCATGGATAGAGGGGCTGGAAAGCATGGCGCAAGCAGCGCCCGAGGCGCTGGGCGCGCTGCACGGCGAACTCGAGGCATTGCGCGACGAGGCGCGCGGCAGCGCGGATGAGACCGCGCTCGAGCGCTTGGCCGAGGCGCACAGCCGCATCCTGCGCCGGGAGCAGGAACTGCTCGCAGTCGAAGCAACGCTGGCGCTGGTGCTCGAAGCCGAGCAGCTCGCCGCCGGCACCTCGATCGACGATGCGCAGCTGCCGGGGCGCTGGCAGGCACTGGACCGTGCCATACGCACGCCAGATCTGACGCGCCGTTTCGAGGCTGCCATGACTTTGGTCGAGCAGCGCCGGCTGGCGCAGATCCAGGCGACGCAGCACGAAACCAGCGCAGTGCGCCAGCAGGTGCACGCGCTGCTGCACGGCGCCGAGCAGGCGCTCGCCGCGGGCCAGGTTCAGGCCGCGCGCGCAGCTGCCGATGAAATAAAGACACTCAAGACGGCGGCAGGCCCTCTGCCCAAGCCGACTACGCAGCGCCTGGGTCGCCTGGTGCAGCAACTGGTGGAACTCGAGCGCTGGGAATCCTTCGGGCAGCAGAACGCGCGCGTCCAGCTATGCGAGCGCGCCGAAGCGGCGGCGCTGCAGGCGCTGGATCCGCCGCAGCTCGCGCTGGAGGTGCAGAAGCTGCGCGGCGAATGGAAGGCGCTGGACGCGCTGCACGCAGGCGTGCCCAAGGCGCTGTGGCAGCGCTTCGATGCGGCCTGCGAAAAGGCCTACGCTCCGGCGGCGAGGTATTTTTCCGAGCTCTCTGCGCAAAGGAAGGAAGTGCGCAAGCGGCGCGAGGAATTCATCGCCGCGGCTGCAACGCAGGCGCCGGCACAGCTCGCCGAACCCGTCGATTGGCGCGCGCTGGAACGCTGGCTGCGCGAGACCGAGCACGGCTGGCGCGAGGGCGGGCTCGGCAGCGTCGATCCCGGTGCCTGGAAAAAGCTGGATCTGCGCTTCAAGGCGGCACTGGCGCCGCCGCGCGACGCGTTGTCGGCGGCGCGCGAGCGCGCCAAGGCCGGGCGCCGCGCACTGATCGAAGAGGCAGCGGCGCTAGGAGCGAAGGCGACCGAGCGCGATGTGCCTTCGCAGATCAAGGCGATCCAGGCGCGCTGGCAGGCCGAGGCCAAGGAACTCGCGCTGATGCAGCGCGACGAGCGCGCGCTGTGGACGCAGTTCCGCGCCGCCTGCGATGCGGTGTTCGACGCGCGCCAGAACAAGCGCAAGGAAGAGGTCGGCCGCAGGAGCGAGCATCGCAATGCGCTGCAGGAGCTGTGCGCGCAAATGGAACAACTCGCGCGCGCTTCGGATAAAGACGACCAGGAAGTGCGTCACGCCTCGCGCGGGCTGCAGGAGCAGTGGAAGCAGGCGGTGGCCGCATCCGGTCCGGATGCGCGTGAACTCGAAGCCCGCTTCGGCAAGAGCAGGGGTGCGGTCGAAGCGATGTTGTCGGCGCGCGTGCGCGCGCGCGAAGCCGCGGTATGGCAGACCCTGGCGGCGAAAGAGCTGTTATGCGAGGAACTGGACTGCAGGCTGCTGGCAGGCGGCGACGCGGCAGACGCGCAAGCGCTGCCGCCGCTGCTGGAACGCTGGACCGCTTTGCTGGTCTTGCCGGCGGCATGGGAGAAAAAAATGCAGGCGCGGCGCGATGCGGCACAGGCTGCGCTGGCCGATGCGGATGCCGCCGGCAAGTATGCTGCACGCATGGAGCAGGGGGCGGCTGCGCGCCGAGAGGCGCTGCTCGAACTCGAGCAGCAGCTCGGGCTGGAGACCCCGGCCGAGTTTCAGCAGCAAAAGCTCGCGCTGCAGGTGAAGCAGCTCAAGGATCGCTTCAGCAGCGCCGCAAGCGCCGGGGCCGTGAGCGCGGGCGAGCGGCTGCTCACCTGGTGCGCGCAAGCGGGGGTGGCCGATGCGCTCGACCGGCAGCGCTGCGAACGCATTCTGGCCAGAGTCGAGCAGCAGCGCTGAGCAGCGCATTCGGCAGGGGCCCAGCCGGCGCGGAGCGTTGCCTAGAGACCGAGATAGCGTCTGGAGTCGGTCAGGAAATCGTCGATGACTTCGATGCTGGCGAAGCCAGGCAGCCGATCGCTAGAGGGCGCGGCGGTTCGAGCCCCGAATGCCGCCGCCCCGAGCGCCGCGATGAGCGCTGCCGCGAGCAGGCTTCTGGCTATGAGTCTGGATTTCATGCTGCGCTCCCTGCCGTGCAGGCGGGCAGGTTCCCGCCATGGAGTGCAGCTTGGAGCTGCAGGCTTAAGGCAAACTTAAGATTGTCTTGTAGCGCGGGCGCCCTCGCCCGCAACGATCGAATGCAGGCGAGGGCGCCTGCGCTACAGTGTCTCGCGGTTTGGTCGTCTTCGCCAATTGATTGCAGCCCTGTGCTAGTCCTAACGCCGGCGAAACGGCGGACCGCCGCGCCAGTACTGGATCATCAGCCAGGCCCCGGCCATGCCGCCGAGGTGGGCGAAATGCGCCACGCCGGCTTCGGTGCCGGTGACGCCCAGATAGAGTTCGAGTATTCCGTAAAGCGTGACGAACAGCCATGCCGGCATCGGTATCGGCGGGATCAGCAGCACGATGGTCCGGCGCGGAAAATACATCGCGTACGCGAGCAGCAGCCCGAACACGCCGCCGGATGCTCCTATCGTCGGATAGGGCTCCTGAGCGATCAGGCCGGCGAGCAGCAGTTGCGACGCGCCCGCGGCGATCACGCTGAGCAGGTACAGGTTGAGAAACCGCTTCGGCCCCCACAGAATTTCCAGCTGGCCGCCGAACATGTACACGGCGAACATGTTGACGAACAAGTGCCAGATGCCGGCGTGCAGGAAGCCGTAGGTGAGCAGCTGCCAGGGCTGGAACGACATCAGCGTGTCGGCGAACGGCGCCGATTGCAGCGGCCAGAGCGCGAGCCGCAGCGTCAGGCCGTCGCCGAGCAGCCGTTCGCCGGCGAACATCAGCACGTTGAGGAAGATCAGTGCCCTGGTGACCGGAGGAATTGGGTAGAACATGCGGCAGGCGCTAGGCGCGCGGGAGTACGATCGATACGCGCAGGCCCGGCCCGGGCGTGCGGTCCTCCAGCGTAATGGCGGCGCCGTGGCGATCGGCGATGTTTTTTACGATCGCCAGTCCGAGTCCGCTTCCCGGCAACTGTGTCTCGTCGCGCCGATAGAAGCGGTCGAACACGCGCGCGCGGTCCCCGGGCGGAATGCCCGGACCGGTATCGGAGACTTCCAGGACGGCGTCCCGCCCGCGCAGGCGCAGGGCGATGTCCACTGCGCCGCCCGCGGGAGTGTAGCGGATCGCATTGTCGACGAGGTTGCTCAGCATCACGCGCAGCGCTTCGAAATCGCCCGATACGCCCGCCTGCGCCTGCTCGCCGATATCCAGGCCGATATGCATGCTGGCTGCCATGGGCGCATATTCGGATCGCACCATACGCACCAGCTCGCACAGATCGACCGACGCGTGCACCGGCGCAGTGATGCCGGGCTCCTGGCGCGCCAGCGTGAGCAGCTGCTGCACCAGATGCGCCGCGCGCGCCTGTCCGCTCTTGAGCCGGACGAACGCCTGTTCGCGCTCCGCATCGGTCGTGGCGCGCTCGGCCAGCTGGATCTGCAGCTGCACCGCCGTGAGAGGCGTGCGCAGCTCGTGCGCCGCATCGGCGATGAAAGCCTTTTGCGATTCGAGCGCGCGTTCCAGGCGCGCGAGCAGGTCGTTCAGCGCCTGCACCAGCGGCCGGATTTCGCGCGGCAGGCCGGCCTCCGGCAGGGCTTCGAGCGAGTCGGGTGTGCGCCGGTCCAGCGCCGATGCCATTCGGTCCAGCGGCTTCAATCCGCGCCCGACCGTGATCCAGATGAGCATGCCGAGTACGGGCAGCAGCAGGAGCAGGGGCACCAGGGCGCGCAGTGCCATGCCCGCGGCGAGATTCCGCCTCACGCTCATCGGCTGCGCCACCTGCACCACATTGTTTTGCTCCAGCGCGCTGAACACGCGCCAGCTGCCGCGCGACGTTTCGACGGTGGAAAATCCGAGCGCGGCACGCTGCGGCAGCCTGGATGCCGGGCGCGAGAAATACAACTCCAGGCCGTTGCGGTCCCAGATCTGCACCACCAATCCGTCCCCTGCGCCGAGTTCCTCCATGCTCGAAGGCGGCAGCGGACTGAAGGAGTCGCTAGGCAGCGAAGCCGCCATCTGCTGCAGGTGGTAGTCGAACAGTTCGTTGGCTTCGTCCAGCGTCTGGACATAGATGCGCGCGCCTGCGACCACCACCGCGAGCGCGAGCCCGGACAGCAACCACAGCAGCAACTGGCGCCGGATCGAACTCATGACTGTCTCGGCACCATGTAGCCGACGCCGCGCACGTTCTGGATCATGTGCGCGCCGAGCTTGCGGCGCAGCGCATGCACGTATACCTCCACGGTATTGCTCTCCACTTCCTGATCCCAGCCGTAGAGCTTTTCCTCGAGTTGCGCGCGCGAATACACCACGCCGGGGCGCGCGGCGAGCGCGTGGATTAGCGCGAATTCCCGCGCCGAAAGCGAAACCGGCTTGCCCGCCAGCGATACCTCGTGCGTCGCCGGATTGAGTATCAGATCGCCCACCCGGACCACCGGGTCGGCTCTGCCGGATTTCCGGCGCAGCAGCGCGCGCACCCTCGCGGCAAGCTCCTCCAGGTCGAATGGCTTGACCAGATAGTCGTCGGCGCCCGCGTCCAGCCCTTTGACGCGGTCGGCGACCGCGTCGCGCGCGGTTAGTATCAACACCGGTATGGCGTTGCCGCGCCGGCGCAGTGCGGCAAGCACGTCCAGGCCGGACTTGCGCGGCAGCCCCAGGTCGAGCAGCAGCGTATCGTAGGCGTTGGCCTCCAGCGCAAGCTCGGCCGCGCGTCCGTCCTGCACCCAGTCGACGGCGAAACCGTCCTGCTGCAGTCCGGCGCGCACGCTCTCGCCGATCATGGCGTCATCTTCGACCAGCAGCAGGCGCATGGCGATCCGCTTCAGCGCGGCTGCGCCATTTTCGAGTAGGTTTCGGCGGCGGCCAGGATCACATGACGTTCGACCGCCTGCTCGCGGTGGACGTTCGCCGCCGCATATTCGCTCGAGCGCATCATGTCGAGAAAGGCTGCGCGCGAGGGGTAGCGCACCAGCACCACGTAGTCCCAGCGGTCGGCCTGCGCGTCGCCGAAGGCCACTGCCTCGCCGTTGCCGGCCCAGAGCACCGTGCCGCCGCGCGCCTTGATCAGCGGCATGGTGAGTTCGCTGTAGCGCTTGTACGCCGCGCGGTCGCGCAGGCGCAGCATGTTCACCATGGTCACCGGCCCTGTGTCAGGCAGGCTCGCGATCAGTTGCGCATTGATTTCCCTCGGTCCGGCCATGTTGCGCTCCTTGATTTGCTTTCGCCAAAGTTGTTTCCGCTATTGTATGCCCGCGAGGCGGTACAATTTCCACCGGGCACACATCACATGACCTCGATCCGGATGCTTCTTCTCGCACTGGCGCTGGCGCTGGCCGCCTGCGCGCCGGTAGCGCAGCGCGCGGGCATTGCCACCGAATGGCTGCCCTCGCCGAACTTCAACGAAAGGAAACCGAACCTCGTCATCCTGCATCACACCAGCGACGACAGCGTGGCCCAGGCGCTGCGCTCTCTGTCCGACCCGCTGCGTGAAGTCAGCGCACATTATCTGATCGGGCGCGATGGCCGTATCATTCAGCTGGTCGACGAGCGCGCCCGGGCGTGGCACGCGGGCGAGTCCAAATGGGGTGCGGACACCGAAATCAATTCGGCCTCGCTCGGCATAGAACTGGACAACAACGGGCGCGAAGCGTTCCCTGAGGCGCAGATCGCAGCGCTGTTGCGGCTGCTCGCGGACATCAAGGAGCGCTACCATATTCCGGCGGCCAACTTCATCGGTCACGCCGATATCGCGCCGCGCCGAAAGGTCGATCCGAGCCGCTACTTCCCGTGGAGGACACTCGCCGGCCATGGCTTCGGCCTGTGGTGCGACCCGCCCTATGCGCCACCGCCACCGGCGCTGGATCCGGAAGTCGAATTGCGTGCCATCGGATACGACACCGCCGACCAGCCGGCGGCAATGCATGCGTTCAAGCAGCATTATCTGCCCGAGGCGCAGTCGGCCGGGCTGGATGAGCAGGGGCGGGCGCTGCTTTACTGCCTGTACCGCAAAGCCGCCGGCTGAGCCGGTCGTCAGCGGCCTTTGAATTTCGGCTCGCGCTTTTCCGAGAAAGCGAGCACCGCCTCGTGCTGGTCCTCGGTGTGTTGCGCCAGCGCCTGCATCGACGACGCCATCTCGAGCGCGCTTGCCAGGCCGACCTGCTGCGATTCGCGCAGCAGGCGCTTGGTCAGGCGCAGCGAATGCACCGGCTGCGCGGCGATGCGGCGCGCCAGGGCCATGGCCGCATCCATCAGCTGGTCGTCGTCGACCACCTTGGACACCAGTCCGATGCGCAGCGCCTCGTCAGATTCGACGAAGTCGCCGGTAAAGGTCATTTCGCAGGCCTTGGACATGCCGACCGCGCGCGGCAGGAACCAGGCGCCGCCGTCGCCCGAAACCAGGCCGACGCGCAAGAAGCTCTCGGCGAACGTCGCGCTGCGCGCGGCGATGCGAATGTCGCACATTGAGGCGAGGTCGCAGCCGGCGCCGACGGCGGCGCCGTTTACGGCCGCGATCGACGGCGCTTCGAGTCCGTACATTGCGAGCGGGATGCGCTGTATGCCCTGCTGATAGCCGCGGCGGATCTCCGCCGGGCCGCCGCCGAACAGTCCGGTGCGGTGCTTCATCTGCTTGACGTTGCCGCCCGAGGAGAAGCCCTTGCCGGCGCCGGTGAGAATGACGCAGCCGACGCCGAGGTCGGCGTTGATGCGCGCGGTGCACTCGACCAGCGCCTCGACGATCGCGGGCGAAATCGCATTGCGCGTCGTCGGCTCGTTCAGCGTCAGGACGACCACGCCGCCGTCCTGTTCATATCGCACCGGATGACTGTGACTCATTGTCTGCTTCCTTCCGTCTCGGGGTGTGGCCGGCTCGCCGGAACGATGCCCGGACCGGTCGGTCGCCATGGATAGTATGCGCGCTGCAGGGGGATTTTACCTTTTGCGCGGCTGCGATGTCTCGGCTATATTGGTCGCGTCGCCCCCGCGCCCGGAGAATGCCGGCCGGCGCAGGCGCAAATCTGGAGAAAACATGCACGAGTTCAGGTTCGATCCTGTGCGCATGCCGCATGCGGCGCAGGCCCTGCGCGAGGAAGTGCGCGCCTTCATCGCCGCGGAAGTGGCGACGGGGGCTTTTACGCCGAGCCGCAATTCCTGGTCTTCCTTCGATCCGGATTTCAGCCGCAAATGCGGCGCGCGCGGCTACATCGGCATGCGCTGGCCGATGCAATATGGCGGCCACGAAAGATCGGCGCTGGAGCGCTACGTCGTCACCGAGGAAATGCTCGCCGGCGGCGCGCCGGTGGGCGCGCACTGGGTCGCCGACCGGCAAAGCGGCAACCAGATCCTGCGCCATGGCAGCGAACGCGCGAAGCAGACCATCCTGCCGCGCATCGCCGCCGGCGAATGCTATTTCAGCATCGGCATGAGCGAGCCCGATTCGGGCTCCGACCTGGCCGCGGTGCGCACGCGCGCGAACAAAGTGGAGGGTGGCTGGCGCATCAGCGGCACCAAGGTCTGGACCAGTGGCGCGCACCGGGCCAACTATCTGATCGCGCTCGCACGAACCGCGCCCAAAGCCGAGGACCGGCACGCCGGCATGACGCAATTCATCGTCGACCTGGCGCATCCGGGCGTCAGCGTGCGCCCGATTTACAACCTGTACGGCGGCCACGATTTCAACGAAGTGGTGTTTGACGACTATTTCGCCGCCGACGACATGGTCATGGGCGAGCCGGGCATGGGCTGGAAGCTGGTGACGGGCGAGCTCGCGTTCGAGCGCTCCGGGCCGGATCGCTTTCTGAGCACCTACCAGTTGCTCGTCGAATCCATCCGCGCGCTCGGCGCCGAACCCGATGCGCGCGCGGCCAACGAGATCGGGCGCTGCGTTGCGCACCTGGCGACGCTGCGGCGCATGTCCACCTCGGTCGCGGGCATGCTCGAGCGTGGCGCGCAGCCCGCGGTCGAAGCGGCATTGGTCAAGGACATCGGCACCGCGTTCGAGCGCGAAATTCCGGAAACCTTCCGTCATCTGATCCCGACTGAACCGACCCTGGGCGATGGCGCGAGCTATGCGGAGCTGCTCGGCATGACTATCCTGCGCGCGCCGGGTTTCACCATCCGCGGCGGCACGCGTGAGATTCTGCGCGGCATGATCGCGCGCGGGCTGGGGTTGCGATGAGCGAAACGCGCGGTGACCTGCTGACGAGCATCGACCGGATTTTCGATGCGCATTGCACGAAGCCGGTGCGCGAAGCCGCCGAAGCGGGCACCTGGCCGGCCGCGCTGTGGCAGGCGCTGGAAGCGGTAGGCCTGGATCGCGCCATTCTGTCCGAAGATTTCGGTGGGGCGGGGCTGGCGTTCGAGGACGCGATGTTCGCGCTGCGCCGCTGCGCCTATCACGCCGCACCGCTGCCGCTGGCGGAAACCATGATTGCGGGACGCATGCTCGCCGCTGCGGGACTGGCGGTGCCGCAAGGCGCGCTTACCATCGCTCCGGTTCGAAGTGGCAGCCGGCTCGAGTTCGTGCACGGCAGTTCGGGTGCGACGGCAGTGGGCACGGTGCGCCGGGTGCCCTGGGGCGATCTGTGCGCGCATGCCGTGGTGGCGGGCGAACTCGACGGCACGGGCGTAGTGGGCCTGGTGTCGACCTCTGGTGCAGCGGGCGACGTGGAAAGGAATCTGGCCGGAGAGCCGCGCACGCGGCTCAATTTCGACCGCACGCCGCTGCTTGCGCTCGCGCCTCTGGAAGACGCCTTGTCGCGCCTTGAGGCCGAGGGCGCGCTCAGCCGCAGCGTGCAGATGGCCGGCGCGCTGGAACGCGCGCTGGAACTTTCGCTGCTGTACGCGAACGAGCGCGTGCAATTCGGCCGGCCGATCGGAAAATTCCAGGCGGTACAGCACATGCTGGCGCAGCTTGCCGGGCAGGTCGCCGCGGCGAGCGCAGCAGCGGACGCGGCGGTCGAGGCCTCGGCGCAGGCGCCGGACTTGTTCGCCATTGCGGTGGCCAAGTCGCGTGCAGGCGAGGCCGCCGGCAAGGGCGCGGAGATCGCGCATCAGGTGCACGGCGCGATGGGCTATACGCGCGAGCACAATCTGCACTACAGCACGCGCCGCCTGTGGTCCTGGCGCGACGAATTCGGCAACGAGACTTACTGGCAGAGCCACCTGGGCCGCATGGTCGCGTCGCAGGGCGCCGACGCGCTGTGGCCGATGCTGAGCCGGCTTTGAACGCCGGGGCAGAACCGCACCCGGCGCAAGTCGCGCCCGGCCCGCTCGCCGGTGTGCGCGTCCTCGATCTGATTTCGGTGGTGCTGGGCCCGCTGTCGGGCGCAGGCCGGCGCGCCTCCGCCTCTGCCTGTCAGCGTCCTTTGAACACGGGTGCGCGCTTCTCGACGAAGGCGCGCGCTGCTTCCTGGTGATCCTCGGTCTGCGCTGCGTGGACCTGATGCAAGGCTTCCAAATCGAGGAGCTCGGACAGAGTGCCGCTTTCGGCGGCGTTGAAATTCTTTTTCATCAGGCCCAAGGCGACGCCCGGTCCGCCGGCGAGGCGCCGCGCCAGCGCCATGGTCGCCTCCAGCAGTTCGAAATCCGGCACCACCGTGTTGATCAAGCCGAGCGCGCGCGCGCGCGCGGCGTCCAGCGGTTCGCCCAGGTAATACAGCTCGCGCGCTTTTCCCGTGCCGATGAGCCTGGACAGAAAATAACTGCCGCCGAAGTCGCCGGAAAAGCCCACCTTGGCAAAGGCGGTTATCAGCCGCGCCGACTCCGAGGCGACGCGCAAGTCGCAGGCGAGCGCCATTGCCAGCCCGGCGCCGGCGGCGGGGCCGTTGATCATGGCGATGGTCGGCTTGGGAATTTCGTGCAGCAGGCGCGAGACTTCCATGCGGCTGCGCAGGCGTTGAACGGCGTCGTTCAGGCCTAGCTGGCTGCTGCCTTCGGCCATGCTCTTGACGTCGCCGCCGGCGCAAAAGCCGCGCCCGGCCCCGGTCAGGATGACGACGGCGACGTCCGGATCGGCAGCGAGCCGCGGCAATGCCTCGAGCAGCCCGTCGAGCATCGGCGTCGACAGGGCATTGAGCCGGTCGGGGCGATTCAGGGTGAGCATCGCGACGCGATCGGTCACGGTCTCGAGCAGTTCATGCGGCATGCGATGGCTCCTGGATTGTTGGAGAAGGCAAAGCGATGATCGGGCTGCGCAAGACTCAGGCCAGTTGTGCAAGCATGTCGCGCGTAACCAGCGTGATGCCTTTTTCAGTGCGCTCGAAGCGCCTGGCGTCCTCGGCCGGATCCTCGCCGATCACCATCCCTTCGGGAATCTGGCAGCCATGGTCGATTACCACGCGCGTGAGCCGCGCGTGGCGGCCCACCGTGACTTCGGGCAGGAGCACGGCTTCATATAATTTGCAGTAGGAGTTGACGCGGCACTTGGAGAACAGCAGCGAGCTCTCGACGGTGGCGCCGGAGATGATGCAGCCGCCGGACACCAGGGAATTGAGCGCCGTGCCGCGGCGGCCTTCCAGATTGAAGACGAACTTGGCCGGCGCCAGCTGCTCCTGATAGGTCAGTATCGGCCAGCTGCTGTCGTACATGTCGAGCAAGGGCTCGATCGCGGTCAGATCGATATTGGCCTCCCAATACGCATCGATGGTGCCGACGTCGCGCCAATAGGGTTGCTGGCCGGCGCCGCTGGCGACACCGCTTTGGCTGAACGGGTGCGCCACCGCCTCGCCGTTGCGCACTGCGCGCGGAACGATATCCCCGCCGAAATCGTGCTTGGAATTGGGATCGGCTACGTCCTGCTCCAGCGCGTCATAAAGATACTGGGCGTTGAAGACGTAGACGCCCATGCTGGCGAGCGCACGGTCCGGTTTGTCCTGCATCGCGGGCGGATTCGCGGGTTTTTCGACGAAGTCGGTGATGCGGCGCGAGCGGTCGGTCGCCAAAACGCCGAATCCGGTCGCCTCGGCGATGGGCACTTCGATGCAGGCGACGGTGCATGGCGCGCCGCGCTCGACGTGGTCAGTGAGCAGGAGCGAATAGTCCATCTTGTAGACGTGGTCGCCCGCGAGCACCACGATGAATTGCGGCCGGTTGCGGCGGATGATATGCAGGTTCTGGTATACGGCGTCAGCCGTGCCGCGATACCAGTCGGTGTCGTCGACGCGCTGCTGCGCCGGCAGCAGGTCGATGAATTCGTTCAATTCGGTCTTCAGAAACGACCAGCCCCTTTGCAGATGGCGCAGCAGGCTGTGCGACTGGTATTGGGTCGCGACGCCGATCTGCCTGATGCCGGAATTGAGGCAGTTGGACAGCGCAAAATCGATGACGCGGAACTTGCCGCCAAAATACACGGCGGGCTTCGCCCTGTGGTCGGTGAGTTGTTTCAGGCGCGTGCCGCGTCCGCCGGCGAGCACGACGGCGAAGGCGCGCTTGGGAAGTTGCAGCCGGGCAAGCGTATCCGTAGGCATGGACTTTCTCCTTTTCTTGAGCCCCCGACCGGGTATTGAAATCCCGTTTGCGCCCGTATACCTATGTTACTGCGGTCGCCCGGATTCCGGAACTCGCCGGCGCGTCGGGCAGAATTTCCCCACAGCATATGCCAGTTGCGGGTGTAACAGGCTGTGCAATAAAGGGATAAGATAGCCGGTTATGAGAACCTGGATCAATGCGCCGGGACGCTGGCGTGGGTAAGGACCCGTCGAAAATCAAGGTATGTCCGGAATGCCGGCGTCTGGTCGAAGCTGCGACCATGCGCCCGTTGTCGCGCAATCAGCTCGGTAGCGGCATCCGCTATGTCTGTCCGGACTGTTTCAAGCGCGTCCTCGCCTTGCGCAAAGTCGTGCGGGACGCGCGCGGAAAATAGCGCGCGCCGCCGCTGCGGCTTGAGCCGCTGCGCCGCATCCAGACATCGGTTCGAACCATCGGAGAAAGAGTCATGCCCATATTCGAGTATCAATGCGCCGCCTGCGACAAGGAATTCGAGACGCTGGTGCGAAATTCGAGCGTCGTACCCGCATGCCCGGTATGCAGCGGCACCGATCTGCGCAAAAAACTGTCGGCATTCGCCACGGTCTCGGCGCAGGCGGATTTTCCTGCGCCCTGCCAGAGCTGCGGCAATCCCGGCGGCCCCGGCGCCTGCGCATTCAATGCGAACCAGCAATGAGCGCAGGTGCCCGGCTGCCCGGCACACCGCAGCCGATGCACTTCTGGAGCGGCGTCGGCGGAGTCAGGATCGCGGGCGACGGCTGGGGTGATCCCACCGGGCCGCTGGTGCTGCTGCAGCACGGCGGCGGCCAGACGCGGCACGCATGGAAGGGCGCCGGCGAACTATTGGGAGCAGCGGGTTACTACGCCATCGCCTTCGATGCGCGCGGCCACGGGGATTCGGACTGGGCGCCGGACGGGCTCTACGGCCAGGATGTGATGGTCGAGGACTTGAAGTGCGTGGTTGCGGCGCTGGGTAACAGGCGCCCGGTGCTCGTCGGCGCATCGATGGGCGGCGGGACCAGCCTGGTCGCGGTCGGCGAGGATCGCGTCGATGCAACCGCGTTGGTTATGGTCGATATCGCCCCGCGCATAGAGACCGCAGGCATCGACAAAATCCAGGCGTTCATGAGCCAGAAGCCCGAGGGATTCAGTTCGCTGGACGAGGTGGCCGATGCGATCGCGAGCTACCAGCCCCACCGCAAGCGCCCGAGTAACCTGGAGGGCCTGGGCAAGAACGTGCGTCTCGGCGCGGACGGCAAGTACCGCTGGCACTGGGATCCCCGTTTCCGGCCGGCAAAACGCCACCTGGAAAAGCGCCATGCGCGCCTCGAAGCCTGCGCGAGAAAGCTCGCGCTGCCGACGCTGCTGGTGCGCGGCGGGTTGTCCGACGTGCTGAGCGAAGAGGGGGCGCAGGAATTCCTGCGTTTGTGCCCGCATGCCGAGTACGTCAACGTCACCGGCGCGGCGCACATGGTCGCGGGAGACCGCAACGATATTTTTGGCAATGCGGTGATCGAGTTTTTGTCGAGGACGGTGCCCGTAGGCGGCGAACCGCTGCAGCCTGCACACGAACCCCACCCGCATCACGAGGGGCCCGAGGGCGATATCGTCGACGTGCCCTGAGCGGCGCATGCGCGCGGGTGGACGTCGGCGCGCCTACCTTGAGGGCAATCAGGCCGGCGGCTGGGCGATCACGTCGTCGTACTTGTGGCGCCTGGTGATCAGGCCGGCGTATTCGAACACGTCCAGCGTGACCTCGAAGGCCGGCCGTGTGATTTCCACGTGCGGCGTCCAGTTGCCGAGCTTCTGGTAAGTCGCGATGGTCTGCGTCAGCACGCCGCGGTCGATGTCGGGGAAGAACGACGCTTCGACTTCGGCCACCTTCGCGGCGGGCGTAGCGATCAGCCAGGCGCGCGCCTTGCGGTAGGCGCGGGTGAAGCGCTTCGCCGCATCGGTCGCCAGCCATTCGCGCGTTGCCGCGAGGCTGGAAAACGCCAGCGGGCCGATCGCGTCGCCCAGCGACGCGACCACATGGCCGACGCCGTCATGCTCGAGTTGCTGTGGTGCCGGGCCCTGCTGGTGGATGTAATCGCCGATGCCGTTGCGGAACGTTTGGTCCATCGTGTCCATGCCGGCGTCGACGATGGCGAGCGATTTCCAGTCCAGCCCGCGCTTGAAACAGGCGAACTTGAACATCGCCAGCGGCTGCACGCCGTGATCGACCAGGATCTTGCCCGACTTGAGCTTGTCCCAGGTGAAATTCGGGTCCGCCTTGCGCGCGGCGATGAAGAAGCCATCTTTCTCGTTGACCTGCGCGAAATGCAGCGCCGGCGGCTGCAGTCCCTTTTCCAGCGGATTAAAACCCTGCGAGGGCGCCGACTGCGCCACATGCGCGCTGCCGTCGAGCAGCCCGGCAATCGCGGACTTTCCCACAGTAGCGACCGAATAATTCGGTTCAAGGCCTTCCTCCTTGAGGAAGCCGCCGGCAATGGTCGCGATCAGCGGAGAATAGAATGCGGAGAAGCGGGTGAACTGGATATTGATCGGCTGGGCCATAAGCTGTTCCTCGGTTCTTATTGAGAAAGCGCGGCCGCACGGGTCGCAGGGAATCGCGCTTGGGCGCAGCGCGCTGACCCCTAAGGTGACCCGGCGAACACAAGCATGAATGAATTATAGGCGCGTCGCGCTGACGGCGGCGGTTGGTCGACTCTATCCGGTATGATCGCGCCCACGCAGCCGCACGCCTGGTGCAGCTGCAGGTAACATTTCGGGCGGCAGCGTCCGCAAGACATCCGTGCGATGGCGCAGGCGCCGATGCATTGCGCAGCGCAACTACCGGACGGGTGCCGCGATCACGGAGGATGGATGCAGGTTGCGCTCGTTACCAACGGAGCTGGAGTACCGTCGTCGCGCGCGGCGCATATCGAACGACTGCTTGCCGCTGCCGCACCCGGGTCAAGTTGCGCGCGCACCACCCTGGCCGGGGAGACTATGGCGCTGGTGCGCAAGGCCATCGCCGCCGGCGCGACGCGAATCGTCGTTGCGGGCGGCGACGGCACGGTGCACGAAGCGGCAAACGCCATCATCGGCACCGGCGTGGAGCTGGCGGTGGTTCCCGCCGGCAGCGGCAACGACTATGCGCGCAGCCTCGGGGTGCCGGCCACCATCGATGACGCCGTCGCCTTCGCGCTTAGCACGGCGGCTGTCGCGACCGATGCGGCTGAACTGACATGCACCGGCCCGGACGGCAGCGGACTGCGGCGCATCTTCGTCAATATTGCGGAAGCCGGCTTCGGCGGCGACGTGGTGCGCCATGCGCAATTTACCAACCGAATCGCCGGACCCTGGCTCGCCTACCAGCTCGCGATATTCGCGGCGCTGGCTAGCTTGCGCCCCGCGCGGACGATGGTGTCGATCGACGGCGCGCCAGCACGCGCAGTTGCGAGCAGCAACCTGATCGTCGGCCTTGGTGGGTATTTCGGCGGCGGCCTGCGGCCGCTGCCGCAGGCCGCATTGGACGATGGGCTGTTCGACGTCGCGCAAATCCGCGACGCGTCGAGGCTGGACATCGCGCGCCATGCAGTCATGCTGAAGAACGGCATCCCCGCTGGCCACCCGAAGGTCGATTTGTGCCGCTGCCGCGCGCTGCGTGTCGACAGCGCCGCGGCCGTGCCGGTAGAAGCAGACGGAGAATGGCTGGGCTACCTGCCGGCGACGTTTACAGTGCTGCCGGGGGCGTTGCGGGTAGTGCGGCGGGCAGCCGCCGTCTAGGCGCGATATCGCGCGAGCGGCGCAAGGCTCAGGCGTTCAAAACCGGGCAAGGCTATTTGATCAGGCGCTGGACGAATATGCCCAGCCACTCGTGCAGGGCAATGTTGCTGTCTGTGAGGGCGCCTGCCGAAGGCAACAATTGTGCGAACAGCGAAGGCGAGGCAGTGGTAAAACCAGTCGGTGCCGGCAGCACTTCGAAGCCCTGCCGCTGGAACAGTTCGATAGCGCGCGCGAGATGCCAGGCATCGCTGACCAGCGCGATGCGCCGGATGCCAGCCGCCTTCAGCATGGGCGCGGAATAGGCGGCGTTTTCGGCGGTGTCGCGCGAGGCGCCTTCCACCCATTTCACCTCGCCGCGGAATTCGCGTTCGATGACTTCCTTCATGGCTTCGCCCTCGGGCCGGCCGCCGAATGGGGCGCCGCCGCTGACCAGGATCGGCAGACCAGTGCGCTTCTGCAGGTAGGCGCCATAGCGCACGCGCTTCAGGCTCGCGCCGCTTATCGTATCGCCGCCATATTCCGGCGCGGCAGGGTAAATTCCGCCGCCGAGGATGACGATCGCCTGCGCGCGCGCCAAATTCTGCGCGGATATCGGCGGCTGGGTTTCGAGGCTGCGCACCAGACCATCGGCGATCGGCGGCAGCGACAAGGCGATCAGCGCCAGCAGCGCGACGGCGCTGATGCCGCGGCCGGTGCGCGCATGCCTGCGCGACAGCCAGAGCCCGAACGCGGCCAGCAGTATCAGGCTGAAAGGCGGAAGTGCCAGTGCAGAGAGAAGCTTCTTCAGAAAAAACATGTAATGCGGCCTGGTGCGCAATGGCGTGGACGGGGCGGCGCCATTATAGGGCTGATCGGACCGCGTTCAATTGCGAAACCGCCTGCGCGTAAGCGCGAGCGCAAGCCAGAAGGCCACCGCGGCGTACGCGGCGAGGATCAGCAGGTGCCGCAGCGGGTGTGCCGGCCATTGATCCATGAACAGCGGCCGCACCAGTTCGATCGCCTGCGTCAACGGCAGCCAGTCCGATACTGCGCGCACCAGTCCGGGCAACTGCTCGCGCGGGAAAAACACGCCGCTCAGAAACATCATCGGCGTCAGGAACAGGGTGAAATAGTAGGTGAAGAAATCGTAGCTCCTGGCTAGCGCGTTGAAGATCAGCGCGATGCTGCTGAAGGTGACGCCGGCGCCGAGCAGGACCGGCCAGGCGAGCAGCAGTTTTGGGCTATGGCTGATGCCGAGGGCGAGCATCACGCCCAATATGGCGGTGATGGTGAACAGCGACTTGAACGCCGCCCACAGCATCTCGGCCAGTACGATGTCGTCCAGGGACACCGGCGCATTCAGGATGCCGTCCCAGGTCTTCTGCACATGCATGCGCGAGAAAGCCGAGTACAGCGCTTCGAAGCTGGCGGCGTTCATCGCGCTCATGCAGATCGAACCGCTGGCCAGGAACAAAATGTAGGGAACCTTGAGCGGTCCGTCCGGGCTGTCCACGCGGACCTCGCCGACCAATGCGCCGAGCCCGTAGCCGAAAGCCACCAGCCAGATCAGCGGCTCCGCGATATTCCCGACCAGGCTGGGCAGCGCGAGCTTGCGCCACACCAGCAGATTGCGCAGAAACACCGGCCACCAGCGCATCGACAGGCTGGGCCGGCGCCACGCTGAGGGCGCCGCGTTGATTGTGTTCTGCAGGGTATTCATCGATCAGCCGTCCTCGCGGATCTGCCGCCCGGTCAGTTTCAGGAAAAGGTCCTCCAGATTCGCCGGCCGGTGCAATGTGCGCAGGTGCGGCAGATCGGCGAGCAACTCCATCAGGGGTTTGGCGTGCCCGGTATAGAAGAACACCGTTTCACCGCTGACTTCGATGCGCGCGGCCAGCGCGCGCAGATTGGCATGGCCGGCGTCCTCGGCCAGCGCCAGCGCGCCGACACCATAGACCTCGACCACGTCGGGTTCCAGATGCCGCGCTATCAACTCCCGCGGGCGGCCTTCGGCGATGCTGCTGCCGTGGTCGAGCACCAGCAGCCGGTTGCACAGGCGCTCCGCTTCGTCCATGAAATGCGTCGTCAGCAGAATGGATTTGCCCTGCTGCAGCAGCAGTTGCAGGCGCTCCCACATCAGGTGACGCGCCTGCGGATCCAGGCCGGTGGTGGGCTCGTCGAGCAGCAGCAGGCGCGGATCGTTGACCAGGGCGCGCGCCAGGCTCAGGCGCCGCCGCATGCCGCCTGACAGCTCCGCAGGCTTGACGCCCGCGCGGTGCGACAGTGCGGCAAATTCCAGCAAGCGGCCCACGCGGGCACGAATCGCGGCATCTGACATTCCGAAATAGCGGCCATAGACCAGCAGGTTCTCGGCGCAGCTGAAGTCCGGGTCCAGGGAATCGAACTGGCTCACTACGCCCAGCTGCGCCTTTATCGCGAGCGCGTCGAGCGGCATGTGCAGCGCCGGGCGGTCGGACGCGCCCGGGAAATAGCGGATACTGCCCGCGTCGGGAGCGGTAAGTCCAAGGCACATGCGTATGCTGGTGGTCTTGCCCGCGCCGTTGGGGCCGATTACGCCCAGGCATTCGCCCGGCGCGATGGCAAACGACAGGTCCCTGACCACCGCGATGCCGCCGTAGCGTTTGCTCAGGCCCTCGACTTCGAGAAGTGCGTTGTCCATGCATGCTCTGGTTGAATGCGGGACCGCGCCGCATTCGGAGGCCACAGTCTAAGACAAGTACCCTGCGCAGCCAAATGTGCGGCACTATAATCGCGGCGGTCGAGGCGGCAATCCCTGACGTACCTGGATCCGCGCAAGCGTCGAGCATCGATCGTCATACGGGGGAACGGCATGAGCAATACAGAGCGCGGTAGACATTGCAGCGTCGATTGCGGCGACGCGGGTATTGCGACGCTCACCATCGCGAATGCGGGCACGCTCAACGTGCTCAGCACACCGGTGATCGAAGACCTGACGCGCGAGCTCGATGAACTGCGCGAGCGATCCGGCCTGCGCGTACTAGTGCTGCGCGGCACCGGAGACAAGGCTTTCGTCGGCGGCGCCGACATCAGGGAAATGGCCGGGCTTGCGCGCGAGTCTGCCGAACGCTTCATTTCCGGTCTGCGGCGCCTGTGCGACGCGGTGCGGCACTTTCCGGTTCCGGTGATCGCGCGCCTGCCGGGCTGGTCGCTGGGCGGCGGATTCGAACTCGCGCTCGTCTGCGATATCCGCGTCGCGTCCGATACCGGCCAATTCGGCATGCCGGAGGTGCGGGTCGGCATTCCTTCGGTCATCCACGCCGCGCTGATGCCGCGGCTCATAGGCAGCGCACGCGCCAACTGGCTGATCCTGACCGGCGAAAACATCGATGCCGCGCAGGCGCTGGCCTGGGGCCTGGTCGATCGTGTCGTGCCTTTGGCGCAGCTGGACGAAGAGGTGGGGCGTATCGCGTCGTTGCTGGCCGGATACGGCAGCAAGGTCCTACGCCAGCAGAAGCGCCTGCTGCGCGAATGGGAAGACCGGCCGCTCGATCAGTCGATAGCCGAGAGCGTCGCGGAATTCGGCCGCGCATTCGATTCCGGCGAGCCGCAGAAATTCATGGGGGAGTTTCTCTCGCGCCCACGCGAGAAGAAAAAGCCAATTAGCTAGATCATCCGTCGAGCAAAACACAAACGCCACCCTCGAGGTGGCGTTTGTGTTCATTGGTGGAGGCGGGGGGAAATGAACCCCCTGCCGAATAGGGCTACAGAGTCAAGCGCACTCTAATTTTTCCGCCTCAGACCGCCCTTTGCCGCCCGATTGTCCAGTGAATTGTCCAGTAAACGCCTCGATCTCGGCAAGTTGCCGACCCGCGTCCTGCCGGTCGATCCACTTCGAGTAGATGGTGAAGAATACCTGCTTTGGAATGCCCGAGCTAAGCGACTGCCCAGTCTGGGTTCGCATCGCCCATCAGCATGACCATACGGTTGCCGAAATTGAACTGGTATATCGTATGCGCGAACACCCATTATCGTTTGATTATGGCCGTCCGCACAACGGTGGGGCATTGCGGTGTCGCGGGTTTTTAGACTTGTCCGGTTCTGTAGCACATGAATTGTCCGCTTTTTCTGTTTAGGGCGGGAAGCGGCGCAGGGCGTAGCCCGAAGCCGATTTCCGCCCTAAACAGGGCGCCTGGCGGACGGCTCAGGCGGC
>JBBRAI010000044.1:0-31147 GCA_038206915.1 Burkholderiales bacterium
GCTACGGCATGGGCCACTGGGGCCAGGGCAAGATGGGCACGCACCAGCAGAAGAAACTCGATCTCGAGGCGCTGCGCGCATTTCGCGACCGCTTCAGCCTGGCGCTGTCTGACGAAGACATCGAACAGGTGCGCTTTTTCAGGCCGGCTGCCGAGTCGCCGGAGATGAAATACCTGCACGCGCGCCGCCAGGCACTGGGCGGTTACCTGCCGGCGCGCTCGAGTGCCGCGCCGAAACTCGAGGTGCCGACGCTGGCGCAGTTCGCGAAGATCCTCGAGGGTTCGAACGCGCGCGAGCAGTCCACCACCATGGCGTTCGTGCAGATCCTGGCGCAACTGCTGAAGGATGCGGTGCTGGGCAGGCGCATCGTGCCCATCGTCGCCGACGAGGCGCGCACCTTCGGCATGCAGACGCTGTTCCGCCAGGTCGGCATCTATTCCGCCCTGGGCCAGCTGTATGAGCCCGAGGACCACGACGAGCTGCTGTTTTACAAGGAGGCGAAGGACGGGCAGATTCTGGAAGAAGGCATCAACGAGGCCGGGGCGCTGTCCTCGTGGATCGCGGCGGCCACCAGCTACAGCGCGCACGGCACGCCGATGCTGCCGTTCTACGCCTTCTATTCCATGTTCGGCTTTCAGCGCGTCGGCGACCTGATCTGGGCGGCGGCCGATTCGCGCTCGCGCGGATTCCTGGTCGGTGCGACCGCAGGCCGCACCACGCTTGCCGGCGAGGGACTGCAGCACCAGGACGGCACCAGCCACCTGCTCGCCTCGACCATACAGAACTGCGTCGCCTACGACCCCTGTTTCGGCTACGAGCTCGCGGTGATCCTGCAGGACGGCATGCGGCGCATGCTCGAAGCGCAGGAGGACGTGTTCTATTACGTTACCGTGATGAACGAGAACTACGCGCAGCCGGCGCTGCTGCCGGGAACGGAGGAAGGGATACGGCGCGGGATGTATCTGCTGCGGCCGTCGCCGCTGCCCGGCTCCGGCGCGAAGGCGGCGAAGAAATTGCCGCGCGTGCGCCTGCTGGGCGCGGGCACAATCCTGCGCGAGGCGCTGGCTGCGGCCGAGATACTGGAGCAGGAGTACGACATCACAGCCGACGTCTTCAGCGTCACCAGCTTTACCGAGCTGCGCCGCGACGGCCTCGAATGCGAGCGCTGGAACCGCGCGCACCCGGGCGACGCGCGCAAGAGCTGGGTGGAGCAATGCCTGGCTGCTGGCGGCGGGCCGGTCGTTGCCGCGAGCGACTATGTATGCGCCCTACCCGACCTGATCCGCACCTGGGTGCCGGGCAGATACTTGACGCTGGGCACCGACGGCTTTGGCCGCAGCGACACGCGCGCCGCGCTGCGACGTTATTTCGGCGTCGACGCTGCGGGAATCGCGCGCGCCGCGGTGGACGTCGCCGCCCGCGCCGGCTGAGCAGGGCATCGAATATCAGCCGACACCTGTGGCGTAAACCGCGGGACTATCGACCCGCGCTCGATCGCGCCGTCGCGCACCGGGAACCGCGCGCGTTCCCCGCTTTCCAACTGCGATCTCTCCGTTGCGAATGCAGGCTGTCGATGCGGGCTGCTAACCGGCGGCTTTTCACGGCCGCGAACGCATGCTTGCGACTCACAGCGTGCATCCGAGCCGATTTAGGGTGAAAGGCAGCTTACCGTTAGCGAAGCGGTCGCTCGGGAAGATTACTTGGGCGGCAGAACACGGCCACACCAGTCTCTGCCCACCCTCCCGGTACAAGGCTTGACATTGCGACCCGTGCCCCGCCACTTAGGATCTCGCCCTATTGGAACACCGTAGTAGATCTTTTCTTTACATGCGCCAGATTTGTGTATACAGTATGCACAATGCGATTTGCGCGCCGCTGGTCACAGTAAAGGGAGAAGCATCCTTGGTCTCGTCGCTGAAGCCAGTCGAACGGCCCATTCCTCTGAGCGATCAGGTCTACCGGACATTGCGCGACAACATGCGCAACGGCAAAATCGTTCCAGGACTTCCGCTGCAAGAGGTGCAACTCGCGGCACAACTCGGCGTATCACGCACGCCGGTGCGCGAAGCGCTTACACGGCTGGCGAGCGAGGGGCTGCTTTCCTCCGACGGGCGCAGTTTCGTCGTCCCCGCCCTGACGCTGCAGAGCGTAGACGACATCTACGAAGTGCGCTTTCTAGTGGAGCCCGAGGCGGTGCGTCACGTCGCCGAGCAGGCGAACGACCCGGCCGGGCTTCGACCCGTGATGCAAGCGCTGGAAGCGAGCGTCGCGGCGAACAAAGCAGCTGAAAATGAGTCCTTCATGGACGCCAACGCGCAATTTCGTTCGGCCTGGCTGTCCCTCGTCCCCAATCGGCGCTTGGTGCATGTGGTCGAACTTTACGCCGACCACGTGCAACACCTGCGGGCGCTTACCCTTGACAAGGCCAATGTGCGCAACGTCGTGCTGCAGGGTTTGAAACGCATCGCCGCAGCGTTGGCGGCCGGCGACGGCGATGCCGCCGCTGCCGCCATGCGAGAGCATCTCCTGGAAGCCAAACGTGCCTTCACTACCGCTGTCGGCCTCGAGCGCGAGAGCGCTCTCGATGAGTCCTAAATCGTGCACAAACTCAAATGATTGATAACGTCAAAAACATTTGTAAATGCCGGGCTTCGTGCGTAGCCAGTCGATGTGGAGATCGCCGCGCAAATCCAGAAGTAGGTAGGCATTCAGTTGGGCGAGGCCACAGCGGCGTCGCCACAGGAGCACGAAATGACCTACAAGGCTGAAATTCCCTACGGCGCTTACTGGAGCACGCCTTTCGCGCGCTGGCAGGGCAGCTTTGCCAATCTGCACAGCGTCGAATTCGCCGCGCACGTGGCGCGCCAGGAATTGGCACGGCGCAATATCGACCCGAAGTCCCTGGATTACGGCGTGCTCGGCTTCTCCGTGCCGCAAAATCATTCGTTCTACGGCATGCCTTGGCTATTGGGCATGGTGGGAGCGGGGCAAGCCGGAGGACCGACGCTGATGCAGGCCTGTGCCACCGGGGTGCGCACCGTGCTCGCCGCGGCACAAGAGATCGAGGTCGGCATGTCGAGCGCCGCGCTGGTGGTCAATTGCGACCGCACCTCCAACGGACCTCACCTCTACTATCCGAATCCGCGCGGTCCCGGCGGTACCGGTGCGTCCGAGGATTGGGTGATGGACAATTTCGGCTGCGACCCGCTCGGCGGTCATTCCATGCTGAAAACGGCCGAGAACGTCGCCGCCAAACACGGCATCTCCACAGCCCAGCAGCATGAAGTCGTGCTGCGGCGCGAGGAGCAGTACCGAAAATCGCTCGACAACGGCGCGGCATTCCTCAAGCGCTTCATGACCCTGCCCTTCGACGTCCCCGCGCCCAATTTCAAGAAGACCGTGAGCACCATGGAAGGCGATGAAGGCGTCTCCAAGTCGACTGCGGAAGGACTGGCGAAACTCAAGCCGGTCGCCGAAGGCGGCACGGTTACTTTTGGCGGCCAGACGCACCCCGCGGACGGCAATGCCGGCATCGTGCTCACCACCCGCGAGAAAGCGTGCGAGTTGTCGTCCAACCCCAAGATCGCAGTGCGCCTGCACGGCTTCGGCCTCGCGCGCGTCGCGCTGGCGTATATGCCCGAGTCCACCGTCCCGGCCGCGCAGCGCGCGCTGGCGCAAGCCGGTCGCACAGTGGGCCAGATGGCCGCGATCAAGACGCACAATCCGTTTGCCGTGAACGACATCTTCTTTGCGCAGCAAACCGGCGCCGACCTCCAGTCCATGAACAACTATGGCTGCTCGCTGGTATGGGGCCACCCTCAGGCGCCCATGGGTACGCGAGCGATCATCGAGTTGATCGAGGAATTGGCGTTGCGCGGCGGCGGCTACGGGCTGTTTACCGGTTGTGCAGCCGGCGATTCGGCCATGGCGGTGGTGATCGAGGTGTGCGACGCATAAATTGGCCTGAGCCACTCAAGCGGCGCAAGCGGAGGCAGCGGATGGACTTGTCCGAATGGATAGACCGGAACGCCGGGCTCACCCCCGGCAAGGTGGCGATTTGCTCTCCGGGGCGCGATATATCCTATAGCGCGCTGGCCGGGCTTGTCGACCAGCTCGCGTCCGCCCTGGCGGCAAGCGGCGTAAAACGCGGCGGGTGCGTCGCCTACCTCGGCTGCAACAGCCCGGAAATGCTGGTCCTGTTTTTCGCCTGCGCGCGCCTGGGCTGCCTGTTCATGCCGCTGAACTGGCGGCTGGCTGGCCCGGAGCACCGGCAGATGCTGAAGAACTGCACGCCGTCAGTCTTATTTGTCGAGCCGCAATTCGTCGCGCAGACCCATGCCTTCATAGCCTCGCTCGGCCCGATCACGGCGGTCACATACGGCGAGGCGCAGCAAGACTGGATCGCCTACGACGATTTCCTCGCGCGTGCCGCAAGCGCCGCCCCGCGCGATCGCGAAATCGATCCGGCGACACCGCTCCTGATCTGCTACACCTCGGGTTCGACGGGAAGGCCGAAGGGCGTGCTGCTCAGCCAGGACGCCTTGATCTGGAATGCAGCCAACAGCACTGACATGCATGAGCTCACGGAGCAGGACAAGATACTCACCACCCTGCCACTGTTCCATGTTGGCGGCCTCAACAACCTGACCACGCCGGCGCTGCAGTCCGGCTGCACTGTGGTGCTGCACGCCAAATTCGATGTCGAAGCGGCCATCGACGCCATCGAGCGAGAGCGCATCACGCTGACGGTCCTGGTCCCGGCGCAACTGGACATGATGATGGCAAGCCCGCGCTGGCACAGCGCGGATTTTTCCAGCCTGCGCATGATCACCACGGGTTCCACCATCGTGCCGGCCCGGATTATCAGCGCGGTGCACGCGCGCGGCGTGCCTCTGGTGCAGGTATATGGCTCCACCGAAACTTGTCCAATCGCGGTCTACCTCAAGGTGGCTGACGCGCAGCGCAAGGCCGGCTCAACCGGCAAGGCTGCGCTGCATGGAGCGCTGCGCGTCGTCGACGAATGCGGCCGCGACGCGGCGCAAGGCGAAACCGGCGAAATCCTGGTTCGTGGCCCCAACCTGATGAGCGGCTATTGGCGCTCGCCGCAGGAGACCGCGACGGCGCTCGTCGACGGATGGTTCCACTCCGGCGACATGGGACACCTGGATGCCGACGGTTATCTCTACGTCGATGGCCGTAGGAGCGAGATGATCATCTCGGGCGGCGAGAACATCTACCCAGCCGAGATCGAGAGCGTGCTGGCGGAGTGCAAAGACATCGCCGAGGCCTCGGTCGTCGGCCGGCCCGACGATCGCTGGGGCGAGGTGGTGGTCGCCGTGGTGGCCCCCAAGAGCGGTCGCGAGCTCACCTCAATGACGGTCCTGCAACTGCTCGAGGGCCGCATCGCGCGCTTCAAGCATCCCAAGGAAGTGGTGTTCGTCGGCGAGTTGCCGAAAACCGCCCTGGGTAAGGTGCGCAAAGAGGTGCTGCGCAAATTGGTCGCCGACGCGGCGAGCGTATGAAGGGAAATCGCATGCCGGTTATACGCATCGAACGTCATCGCAGCCGTCGGCGTTGCGGAGTTGGAATATTGCGCGGACGAAAAGCCGTCCGCGCAGATCACCGATTGCGCACGGACGAAAAGCCGTCCGTACGCAATCGGCGATCTTGTATAAGTACAACCCCAAGCCGCCTTGCTTTTAAACAAGACCGCGTTTTCTGTACGGATGGCTTTTATCCGTACAGAAAACGTGGTTGGCGCGCGCAGCGCGCAATTCCGTTTGTCACACGCGACGGTATTTACGACTGCGCAGATAGCGTGGGGAGAATCCAATGGCGTTAAAAATCGGAATCGACGTCGGCGGCACTTTTACCGACTTTGTGGTCACGCGCGACGGCGCCGAACCGGCGATCTACAAGACGCTATCGACGCCCGCCGACCCCTCGATCGCCGTGGTGAACGGCCTTGCCGAGATTGCTTCGGGCATGAGCCCGCCGCGGTCGATTGAAGTTTTCACAGCCTCCATCGACACCATCGTGCACGGCACCACCGTGACCACCAACGCGACGCTGACCAGCACTGGCGCCAAGTGCGGCCTGCTCACCACCAAGGGCGTGCGTGACGCGCTGGAGATGCGCCGCGGCATCCGCGAGGAACAATACAATAACCGCTACACCAACGTTAAACCGTTGGTGCCGCGCTATCTGCGGGCAGGAATCGAGGGTCGGCTCGACCGAAACGGAGCGCAGACGACCGCGCTCAACCTTGCCGAGGTGCAGCAGGCAATCGATCTATTCAAGCGCGACGGCGTGCAGGCGGTGTCGATCTGCTTCATGAACTCCTTCGCCAACGCCGCGCACGAACAGGCGGCGGCGGCGTTGGTGCGCCGCGAGATGCCAGAGGCCTATCTCAGCGTCTCGACCGATGTCCTGCCCTCGATCCGGTTCTACGAACGCGTGAGCACCACCGCGCTCAACTCCTACGTCGGGCCAAAACTCAACCACTACCTGGATCAGCTTGTCAGCCGGTTGAAGGAGGTCGGATTCAAAGGCCTGCTGCTCATCATGCAATCCAACGGCGGCGTCATCTCGCCCCAACTCGCGCGCGAAAAGGCCGCCCTCACGCTGCTCTCGGGGCCGGCCGGCGGTCCGGGAGCCGGCTTGTTCTACGTCCGCGTGCACGGCCAGAACAAGTGCATCACCACCGACATGGGCGGCACCAGCTTCGAGGCTTCGGTGGCTGTCGACAGCCCGATGATCAAGAACGACGGCGAGATCGCGCGCCACAAGATCGCGCTGCCGATGCTCGACATACACACCATCGGTGCAGGCGGCGGCTCCATCGGCTGGCTGGACCAGGGCGGGCTGCTGCGCATGGGCCCACAGAGCGCCGGCGCCGACCCGGGACCCGCCTGCTATATGAAGGGCGGGAGGCTCCCCGCCACCACCGACGCCAACGTGGTATTGGGCTACCTCGATCCCAACTTCTTCGCCGGCGGCAAAATGAAGCTCGACATCAAAGCGGCGCGCAAGGCGATCGACGAGCACATCGCCGGGCCCATGGGTCTGTCGATCGAGCAGGCGGCGGCGGGCATGTATCGCGTTGCCTGCAACAACATGGCCCAGGGGGTGCGCGAGGTCACGATCAAGCGCGGTTTCGATCCGCGCGAATTCCCTTTCATTCCTGCAGGTGGCGCCGGCCCGATCCATTCCTGCCTTATCTGCGAGGAGTTGGAAATCCCGCTGCAGATCGTGCCGCGCGAGTCTTCCGTTCTGTGCGCGTTCGGCATGCTGATGAGCGAGTTGAAACACGATTTTGTGCGCACTTTCGTCTCGCGTCTGGGCGCCATCGACTGGGCACGGCTGACAGCCATCATCGACGAGATGGCGCGCGAAGGCGCCCGCCAGTTGGCCGAAGAGCGCATAGCGGAGGCGAAACGCCGCTACGACGTCAAATTCGACTGCCGCTACATCAAGCAATACCATGAGGTGTCATTCCTGGTACCGCGCGAACTGATAGCCCGAAGCGACACAGCAGCGATCGCCCGCGCTTTCCATACGGAGCACAACCGGCTCTATGGCTATGCGCTGGAGCAGGAAAATACGCCGGTGGAAATCATCAACGTACGCGTGCAGGCGATCGGTGTGACCGACAAGCCGCACTACAAGGAAGAGTCCTGGGCCGGAGTGGACGCGTCCGGCGCCGCCAAAGGCCGACGCAGCGTGTACATTCCGGAAACGAACGCGTTCGCAGAGATCCCGGTCTATGACGGGCACAAGATGCATTGCGGCAACAGGGTCGCCGGCCCGGCCATGATCGAACAGGAAACCACCGCGATTTTCGTCAGCGCCGCCTTCGACTGCGTGGTGGATGCCTACGGCTCTTTTGTCCTTTACCAGAAGGGCCGCGAAGACCTTGTCACCAACTGTCTGGAACGCGAGACGGAGGGGGTTAAATGAAAACGGTTCCAAAAATCGACCCTATCCTGCTCTCGGTCTACGCCCGGACATTCAAGTCCATAACCGACGAGATGAGCATCTCCATGGCGCAGACGACGCGCTCGCCCATTCTGTGCGAGGCCAAGGACTACGTCACCGGCCTCTACGACGGCGCGGGCAACATGCTCGAGCAGACCGAGAATCTGCCGATACTCGCGTTCTCGCTGGCGCCGGTGTGCAAGTACATCCTGCAATACTTCGGCGATGAAATATACCCAGGCGACGTGATCTTTCACAACGACGTTTTCAGCCTCGGCAACCAGAACAACGACGTCGCCGTGTACAAGCCGATTTTCATCGACGGCAAGCTCGTGGCCTGGACCGCGGTCAAGGGACATCAGGCCGACATCGGCGGCAACGTCGCGGGCGGCTACAACCCCAATGCGGTCGAGGTGTGGCAGGAAGGCCTGCGCATCCCGCCAGTCAAGGTGGTCGAAAAAGGCAAGCTGCGCAAGGACGTATGGAATCTGATCTTCGCCAATATTCGCTTTGAAATCGTGCAGCACGACATGAAAGCCGAGATGGGCGCCTGCACTGTAGGCGAGCGCCGCCTGCTCGAGCTATTGCACAAGTACGGCCTGGCAAGCTACGAAGCGCACAAGCAGGCGCTGTTCGACGCCACGCGCAGGATGATGGAAGCGGAAATCGCCAAGATTCCGAACGGCAATTATTCCGGTGAAGGTTACGTCTATTACGACGGCCGCCACGAAGGCTCGAAATTCACCATCCGCGTCGACATCGAGGTCAAGGACAAGCATATCAAGTTCGATTACTCGAAAACCGATGCCCAGACCAACGGCTTCGTCAATGGCACCTTTACCTCGAGCGCCTCGGCCACCATCCTGACGCTGCTGCAGATGGTAAACCCGGACATCCCGCACAACGAAGGCATGGTCGCGCCGATCGAGATAGTGATTCCGGAGGGCACCATCCTTAATGCGGCATACCCAAAGGCGACCACCTTCGGCAACCACCTCTGCCCGCCCAACGCAGACGCCATCCAGCGCGCCCTGGCGCCGGTTATGCCCGATCGCGTAACCGCCGGCTGGAACAACCTGCTCGCATCGCTCACCACCGGCATCGATCCGAAGAACGGCGAGAAATACGTGGACATCGGTTTCATGGGCCTCAAAGGGGGTTCGGGCGCCATGCGCGGCACCGACGGCTACGACCATATAGGCATGATCGACGCCTCTGGCGGAGTGCTCGACCAGGATTACGAAATGTTCGAGCAGCAGACGCCGCACACCTTGATCAAGCATGAACTCCTGATCGACTCGGCAGGCGCCGGCGAATGGCGCGGCGGCCTCGGCGTTGAAACCATTTTCGAGATCGGCAGCGACGACACGCAACTGGTGACTTTCGGCGACGGCGACTTCGAGCCCGCCTTCGGACTGTTCGGCGGCGGCAACGCCGGCCTCAATTTCATCCGCTTGCGTTACCCCGACGGCCACACCGTGGTGCCGCGGAACAAGGACCTCATCAGCGGCGTGCCCAAAGGCACGGTGTATCACCAGGTGGCGAGCGGCGGCGGCGGCTACGGCGAGCCGAACAAACGCGACCGCAAGCTGCTAGCCGAAGAGGTGAAGAACGGCGTTATCTCTGCGCAGGCGGCGCGTGAGCAGTACGCGTTCGATCCGGAGCGGGCTGAACGCTGATGAATTTCGAACTCAACGGCGAGCAAAAGGCGATCCGCGACAGCTTCGCCCGCTTTTGCGACGAGCGCATCGTGCCGCAGGCGGCCGCGCTCGATGAAGCGCACGCCTTTCCGCGCCAGTTGTTCAAAGAGTTGGCCGATCTTGGCTTCTTCGGCATGCGCTACCCCGAGGATGTGGGCGGCAGCGGCGTGGCGCTGACAGAATTCTGCCTGGCGCTCACGGAAATCGCGCGCGGCTCGATGTCGCTCGCCGGCGCAGTCGCGATGCAGTCGCTCATGGGCACGAAATTCCTGCACCTGCTCGGCAATGGCGACATCATCGAAAGGCTGTTCAAGCCAGCGCTCAAGGGCGAAAAGATCGCCGCCATCTGCATGACAGAACCAAACGCGGGGTCGGATCTCAATTCGATCGCCACCGCGGCGAAAAAGGTGGACGGCGGCTATGTAATCAACGGCCAGAAGACCTGGATCACCTCGGCGCCGCTCGCCGACTTTTTCACCGTCTTCGCCAAAGCCGGCGCCGAGAAGAAACTCACCATCTTCCTCATCGAACGCTCGTTCAAGGGGCTCAGCGTCGGCCGCGAAATCCACAAAATGGGCGTTTGGGCCCTGCCGACTTCTGAAGTGAGCTTCGACGATTGCTTCGTTCCGGACAGCCACCGCCTGAGCCGGGAGGAAGGCGACGGCGAGGGCCACTTGAGGAAGACGCTGGCGGAGATCCGCATCATCACCGGCGCCATGGGCCTCGGTGTTGCCCGCGCGGCGCTGGATGAAGCGGTGCGCTACGCCGCCGAGCGCCAGCAGTTCGGCAAGCCGATCAACCGTTTCCAGGCAATTCAACTCAAGCTGGCGGAGATGGCGACCGAACTCGAGGCCGCCACGCACCTGGTGAGCTACGCCGCCTGGCTTCACGGCACCGGCCGGCCGCACCACAAACAGGCGGCCATGGCCAAGTTGTTCGCCACCGAGACCGCAGCCACCATCTGCGACAAGGCGGCGCGGGTGCTCGCCTCCTACGGCTATGCCATGGACTATCCGGTGCAGCGCTATCTGCGCGATGTGCGCTTTACTTTGATCGGCGGCGGAACTAGTGAAATGCTGAAGCTGATCATCGCCAAGGAGGTGACAAGTGAAGCCGATTAAGGTCCTGCTGGCCAAGCCCGGCCTCGACGGGCACGACCAGGGCGCGAAGATCGTAGTGCGCGCGCTGATGGAGGCGGGATTCGAAGTGATCTACACCGGCCTGCGCCAGACGCCGGAAGCCGTGGCGCGCATGTCGCTGGAGGAGGACGTGGACGTGATCGCCCTGTCGAGCATGGCCGGCTCGCACCTGCCGTTTTGCCGCAAGCTGAAAGTCCTGCTCGAGGCTGACGGCCTGACCGACAAGCTTTGGCTGATCGGGGGCAGCCTGCCGCAGCAGGACCACGCGGCGCTGCGCGAACTGGGTTTCGCGGGCATCTTCCCCACCGGATCGAAGCTCGACACCATCGTCGACTATATTCGGCAAAATGTAAGGACAGCATGAAATGAACGTGCGCGCCAAACCTGAGATTGCGATCACGCCCGTGGTCAACGAGTCGGGCATCGAGGTGAACCCGCTCTACACCGCGGAGGACGTGGAGAAAAGCGGCGGCGACAAGTTCGTCGGTCTGCCCGGAGAATATCCTTTCACCCGCGGCATCCACCGTCTGATGTACCGCAAACAGCCCTGGACCATGCGCCAGTACGCCGGCTTCGGCAATCCGGCCGAAACCAACGAGCGCTTCAAGTATCTCATCGCCAACGGTCAGACCGGCTTGAACGTCGCATTCGATCTGCCGACGCAAATCGGCATCGATTCTGACGACCCGCTGGCCGAGGGCGAGGTCGGACGCGTCGGCATGTCGATCGACACGCTGCGCGACTTCGAGATCGCCTTCGACGGCATTGACCTGAAAAAGATCACGGTGTCGCTCACCGTGAACGGCGCGGCGGCCATCCTCATCGCCATGTACCTCGCCATGGCGGAGAAGCGCGGCTACGACTTGAGGGAGCTGCGCGGCACCGCGCAAAACGACATCCTCAAGGAATTCATCGGCCGCGGCACTTGGGTGTTTCCGGTCGAGCCTTCGATCAGGCTGGTCGGCGACACCATCGAGTATTGCGCCGAGCACGCGCCGCGGTACAGCCCGGTCTCGGTCTGCGGCTACCATATACGCGAATCGGGCGCGACGCCGGCGCAGGAGATGGCCTACGCCTTCTGCATCGCCAAGGCCTACGCCGACGAGGTGCTCAAGCGCGGCCTCTCCATTGATGAATTTGCCGGTCGGCTTTCGTACAACTTCAACATTTTCGGCAATATCTTCGAGCAGGTGTGCAAATTCCGCGCCGGCCGCAGCCTCTGGGCGAAGATCATGAAGGAAGAGTACGGGGCGGAAAAGCCGAGCTCAATGTGGCTGCGCATGATCGCCGGCGGCGGCGGCGGCGGGCTGACCTTCGAGCAGCCGGAACTAAACATCGTGCGCGGCGCCTACTACGCACTGATCAGCGCGCTCTCCGGCGCCCAAACCATGGCCTTGTGTTCGTATGACGAGGCCTACACCATCCCTACCGAATACTCAGCGCGCATTTCGCTGCGCACGATGCAGATCCTGATTGAAGAAATGGGCCTGACCGAAACGGCGGATCCGCTCGCCGGCTCCTATTACGTCGAGACCATGACCAACCAGATGCGCGACAAAATCGTGGAGATCATGGCCGAGACCGATGCCGAAGGCGGCATCGTGAAGCTCGTCTCTGAGGGTATCGTGCAGGCCAGGGTGTCGGCGCAGGCCTACCGCATGCAGCGCGATATCGAGTCGGGCAGGTTTCCCAAGGTTGGCGTCAACCGCTACCGCAACGAACAGGAAGAGGAGCATCCGGTCGAGTTTCATTCTTACAAGGATGAGGATGCGCGGGGGCAGATCGATGCCCTAAAACGCATCCGCGCCGGACGCGACCAGGCGCAGGTGGCCGAGGCGCTCTCGCGTGTGCGCCGCGACGCCGAGAGCGGCGCGAACGTGATGCCGGCGATCGTCGAGGCGGTGAAGGCCTACGCCAGCGTCGGCGAGATCACCAACGAAATGGTCGGCGTCTATGGGCGTTACCGCGAACCGATCCGTTTTTGACAGGCTTATTCAACATGCGAACAATGGGTATTACAAAGATCGTCTCTTGTGTGCGGATGGGTTCATCATCCACGCACAAGAGACGATCCGCACGGACGGATTTATCGTCCGTGCAGGTTTTAGCAAAACCTGCGCGCTGCGCGCGCCAACCTCGTTTCTTGTGCGGATACACCCCATCCGCACAAGAAACGAGGTTATGGGGATTACAAAATAGAAGAACCAATATGAGCAAAACAGTTCTTATAAAGACCGTTGTTTGCGTGCGGATAGTTTCATCATCCGCGCGCAAGCAACGGTCCGCATGGACGGATTTATCGTCCGTGCAGGTTTTAGCAAAACCTGCGCGCTGCGCGCGCCAACCTCGTTTCTTGTGCGGATACACCCCATCCGCACAAGAAACAAGGTTATTTGGGGAAACCGAGTCATTTGCTGGACAACAGTCAAGAAAGTGACTTGCACTCACGCTCTAGGGAAATGGCTATGAACGAAATCGAACAATACGTCGCGCCCACCAGCCTTGCACAGGCGGCCGAATACCTGCAGCAGTCGGGAGGCGTCACCATCCTCGCCGGCGGCACCGACCTGATGCCCCAGAGTCAGGCGGGCAAGCTGAAGATCAAACGGATGCTGATGAATATCCGGCACGTCCCTGAATTGAAGGGCATCGCCATCGACGGCGGCGCGATCCGAATCGGCGCACTGGCCACGATCACCGAGATCATGCAGAGCGAGCTCATCAAAATGCACTTGCCGATACTCGTCGAAGCCTGTGACCACTTCGCCAGCGACCAGATCCGCAATGCCGCCTCCCTGGGCGGCAATGTCTGCAACGCCTCACCCGCCGGGGACATGCTGGTGCCGCTGCTGGTGCTCGATGCAGAGGTCGAGCTCGCTTCCAAGCCCAACGGCAGCCTCACCCTGCGCCGCATGCCGCTCGCTGAATTCTTGCTCGGGCCGGGCAAGACCCGGCGCACGGCGGCCGAGCTGCTTGCGGGCCTGCGCATCGCCCTGCCGCCGGCGCATCACTACGCGCGTTTCTTCAAGTTCGGCACCCGGCCGGCGCTGGATATTTCCACCATCTCGATTGGTATCGCCGGCGTGCTGCGCGACGGCGCGCTGTCGAACGCGCGCGTCGCCTTCGGCGCCGTGGCGCCAGTGCCGATGCGCGCGCCGCGGACCGAGCAGATTCTGGAAGGCAAGCGCCTGACCCCCGCAGCCATCGAAGCGGTGGCTGCGGCGGCGCGCGACGAAGTGACGCCGATCGACGATATTCGCGCCACCGCATGGTTCCGCAAGGAACTGATCCACAACATCACTAAAAGGATGCTCGATCATGTCGCTCACGCATGACATCGAATTCACGCTTAACGGCGTCAAACGGCGCGCCAGCGTGCGCCTGGACATGAGCGCACTGGACATGTTGCGCGAAGTCATCGGCCTTACCGGCACCAAGTACGGTTGCGGCGAGGGCGAGTGCGGCGCCTGCACCATTCTGGTCGACGACATGTCGCTCAACTCCTGCCTCATGTTCGCCGTGGACTGCCAGGGGCGCAACGTGGTGACCATCGAAGGACTTGCGGCGGATGCGAAGGCCGATGCACTGCGCGCCGCCTTCGTCGAGCACGGCGCGGTGCAATGCGGCTACTGCACCCCGGGCATGGTAATGCAGGCGAGCCATTTGCTCGCCACGCACCAGGACGCGGATGCCGAGTCGATCAAGCGCGGCATCGAAGGCAATCTGTGCCGCTGCACCGGCTACACCAAAATCGTCGAAGCGATCGCCTCCGTGAGTCAGGCTGGCAAAGGAGGAGCAAGGCCATGAACGTCAGGGAAAAGACCAGATACATCCAGCCCGACACCCTCATCGGCAAGCGCATCCCGAAAATGGACGCGCCCGAGAAGGCCAGCGGCAAGACGCGCTACATCCACGACATCGATCTGCCTGGGCAGCTCTACGGCAAGATCCTGCGTTCGGAGCGCGTGCACGCGCGCATCGTGAGCATCGACACCGCGGCGGCCAGGGCATTGCCGGGAGTACACGCAGTGATTACCGCGGCGGACATCGTCGACCAGCGTCCGATCGGCGTGGCCAAGGATCACCTACCGTTGAAGACGGACAAGGTGCGCAGCCTGCGCGACGAGGTCGCGGCGGTCGCGGCCGAATCCGAGCAGATCGCACTGGAAGCGCTGAGGCTGATCAAGGTGGAGTACGAAGATCTGCCGATTCTTACCGACCCGGCAGAGGCGATCAAGCCGGGCGCGACGCTGATCCATCCGGAGCCGCGCCAGCACGCTAGCGAGGAGGCGCTTAAACCCAGCGGTCCGATTGCGTTCACCGGCAAGCCGGACAACATTGCGATGCGCTTCGATTACTGCCACGGCGACGTGGTGCAAGCCGAAGCCGAGTCGGACGTGGTGGTCGAGGACACGTTCAAGCTGCACTACGTGACCCACTGCTGCATGGGCGTGTCGGGCATGATCGCCGACTTCGATTCCTCTGGCAACCTGCTCATGTATTCGAACACCCAGGTGCCGTTTCTGCATAAGCGCGAGTTTGGCGAAATTCTCAACATGGATCCGGCGCGCATCCGCATCATCCAGCCCTCCATCGGCGGCGGTTTCGGCTCCAAACTCGATATCTACCCGTTCGAGGTGATCTGCGTTTTCCTCGCGCGCGCCGCGAAGCGGCCGGTAAAGCTGGTGTTCACGCGCGAAGAAGAGTTCATCTCCTCACCGACGCGTCAGCCGGTGCTGCTCACGCTGCGCTCAGGCTGCAAGAAAGACGGCAGCCTGACCTTCCGTACGGTGCACACACTGCACGACAACGGCGCCTATACCTCCTGGGGGGCAACCACGCCGTTCGTGATGATGCAGACGTTCTCTTCGCTTTATCGGGTGCCGAATTGCGACTATCACACCACGGCGGTCTATACCAACAACCCGTACGCCGGATCGTTTCGCGGTTACGGCAACTTGCAGGCGACCTTCGCCGTCGAAGCGCACATGGACAAGATGGCTGAGGCGATCGGCATGGACACGATCGACTTCCGCCTGAAGAACGCCCAGGAACAAGGCGAGGTCACCGGTCAAGGAATGGAGTTCGACAGTTGCGGCTTCAAGGAGTGCCTCACGACGGCGTCCGATCGCAGCGATTTCCGGCGCAAATTCGCCGAAAACGTAAAGAATCAAAACAGTCCAGACCCGATCAAGCGCGGCATCGGCATCGCATCGATGTTGCACGTCGGCGGCGGCGCCAAGATCTACCCCTCCGACGGCTGCGGCACCATTCTCAAACTCGACGATTTCGGGCAAGCCACGCTCATTACCGGCGCCTCGGAAATCGGCCAGGGTTCGGAAACGGTGCTATCGCAATTGGTTTGCGAGGAACTGGGCCTGCCCATGTCCGCGATCACAGTCATTAACAACGACACCGCCATTACACCCTGGGACGTGGGCGTGCATGCGAGCCGCACCACGTTCATCGCCGGCAACTCCGCGCTGGGCGCGGCGAGACTGGCAAAAGCGAAGATTCTTGCCGCAGCAGCAAAGAAATTCGACTGCCCGGCGGAAGAACTCGACCTGCGCGGCGGCTGCGTGATCAAGGCCGCGAACGGCGAGGTGCTCATCGACCTGCCGCGCCTGATGCGCAACCTGCACTTCTCCGACAAGGCCGAATTGGTGATGACCACCTTTTACTACGAGCCGCCAAGTTCCTATCAGGACAAGCGTTACAAGGGCAATGTCTCGGCCGCCTACGCCTGGGCATCACAGGTGGTCGAGGTCGAGGTGGACACCGAAACCGGCATCGTCAAGATGAACAAGATCACCGCGGCTCACGACGTCGGCCGGGTGCTGAACCGGCTCGGAATCGAGGGTCAGATCGAAGGCGGCGTCGTCATGGGCCAGGGCTATGCCCTGACCGAAAGTCTGATCATCGAGAACGGCGTCACGCGCAATCCGAACTTCCGCGACTACAAACTGGTCACCGCGCCCGAGATTCCGGAAATCGAAATCGCCTTCATCGAGTCCATGGATGGCGAGGGCCCGCAGGGTGCCAAAGGAGTCGGCGAAGCGCCCGCCATCTGTGTCGCCGCCGCAACCGCCAATGCAATCTATAACGCCACCGGCGTGCGCATCTACGGCCTGCCGTTCACTCCTGAACGCGTGTACCGCGCGCTGCACGGCAAGGGCGAGAAACTTTACCTCGCGCCGCAGAAGGCAGCGTGATCAAGTACGATTTCACCTTCTCCCCCAGCCCCTCCGCCGTCGAGGGGGAGGGGAGCTTTCAGCGCGCCAAAGGCGCGAGCGTATGAAACGCCGCACCATCCTGTCGATGGAGCAGGCGCTGTCGCTGCCCTACGCCACGCTGCGCTTCGCGCAGCTCGGCTGGCGGGTGATCCGCATCGAGTCCACGCCGAGCGGCTCCGGCCTGCCCGGCGACCCGAACCGCTATATCGGCTCGCGCGTCGCCGACGACGATCGGCGCAGCTATTTCATCGCGCCGAACGTCGGCAAGGAGGCGATCGCACTCAATCTCAAGGACGCGCGCGGACAGGAAGTGCTCAAGCGTCTGATTCGTACCTTGGACGTCGACGTTTTCTGCTGCAATACCGTGCCGTCGCGCTATAACGCTCTTGGAATCGACTATGCGACGCTCGCCGCGGTCAAGCCTGACCTGATCTGGGCGGGAATTTCGGCGATGGGACCCCAGGTCCCGGATGCCCCGGGCTACGACCCGGTAATACAGGCCATGGCGGGCTACATGGAGGTCACGGGCGATCCAAAAGGGCCGCCGATGCTGACCGGAATCCCGGTCATCGACCTGAAGGCGGGCGACGAAGTGTATGCCAACGTGATGCTGGCATTGCTCGATCGGCACGAAAGCGGTCGCGGCAGACAGATCCACGTTTCGATGCTCCAGGCTGCCGCCTCGTGGCTGATCACCGTGCTGCCGCTGATCGACTTCGGCTGCGAGACTAGCGAGATCACGCGCGCCGGAAACGAGCATCGAAAGTTCATACCGACCAATGTCTATCCTGCAAAGGACGGTTTTATCTACATGGCGATCGGCAGCGACGTGCAGTGGCAGCGGCTCACAGCAATCGCGAAATTCGCGTGCGTCGCCAACGCGGTGCGCACTACCAACGAGGGACGCCATCGCGAGCGCGAGGCGATTCACCGCGAGATGGCCGCCGCAACCAGCGGACATACGATGGAAGAGATCCTCACCGATTTGCGCGCGGCGACGATTCCCGCAACCCGCATTCTTGATATTCGCCAAGTGCGCGAACTGCCGCAGGTGCGCGAGAAACTGACGCGCACCGTTTTGCCCGACGCGCGCGTGGTACACCTGCCACCGATGGCGGTCGACGTGGATGACACCGAGGGCGATCTCGCCTTTGCGCCCAAATATGGCGCCGATACGCGGCGGGTGCTCGCCGAAGCCGGATACCTCAGCGCCGATATGGACGCGCTCGCCCAGTCCGGCGTAATTGCATGAGCGCGGAAAGCGAACCGAGCAGAAAGACCACCATGCGCAAGGCATACGCCAACCCTCTGCTGCAAGCGCCTTCGCGCCCCTTGCCGGCGCACGTCGCGATCATCGGCGCCGGCACCATCGGCCCGGACATCGGCTACTACCTTAAAAGCGCCCTGCCGCAGATACGGCTAACGCTGGTGGACGTGGAACAGCCGGCCATCGACAAGGCCCTGAAGCGCTGCCAAGACTACGCGCGCAAGGCCGTCACTCGCGGCAAGATGAGCGAATCGCAGTCGGCAGCCGTCACGGCCAATATCGCCGGCACGCTCGATTACGCTGAACTCGCCGATTGCGACTGGGTCATCGAGGCGGCAACGGAGAACCTCGCCCTCAAGCGCCGCATCTTCGCCCAGGTGGAAGGCGTCGTCTCGCCGCAAGCCCTGATCACCTCCAACACCAGTTCTCTGCCCGCAGCACGCATTTTTTCCGAACTGAAGCACCCGTCGCGCGCCACCGTCACGCACTTCTTCGCGCCGGCCTGGCGCAACCCGGCGGTGGAAGTGATTGCATGGGAGAGGACCGACCCCGCCGTGATCGAGTACCTGCGCTGGCTGTTCTGCACCACCGGCAAGCTGCCTTTGGTCACTGCCGACGCGGTCTGTTTCATGCTGGATCGCATATTCGATAACTGGTGCAACGAGGCGGCGCTGCTGCTCGATCGTGCGAGCGCTGCCGAGGTGGACAGCACGGCGGTGGAATTCGTCCATGCCGGTCCGTTTTTCGTCCTCAACCTCGCCCGCGGCAACCCGATCATCACCGAGACCAACAAGTTGCAGGCGGATGAGGAAGGCGAGCACTACCGTCCAGCGGCTATTTTCGGTTCAGTGGACACCTGGCTCACCGTTGCGCCGGGCAAGCGCGTGCAAGTCGCGCCGGAAACGGCAGCCGCAGTGCGCGACCGCCTGCTCGGGGCGCTCTTCTCGCAGTCGGTAGATATCCTCGATCGCGCCATCGGCGAGCCGGCCGACCTCGACCTGGGCTGCAAGAACGCACTGGGCTTCAGGAAGGGCCCGCTGGAGTTGATGCGCGATCTGGGCGAGGGCGAAACCCGGCGTGTCCTCGAGCGCTTCGCCGCCGAGCGTCCCGGCGTGCCGACGCCGAAACGGCCGCACGCCGCCTACCAGGACTTCTGGCGCCACGTGCTGGTCGACGAGATAGACGGCGTCAAGCTCATCACGCTGCGCCGTCCCGAGGCGCTCAATGCCCTGCACGACGCGATGACCGACGAGGTGCTGGCGGTGATCCGCCGCTTCGAGTCAGAGCCTGCCGTGACCGGCTTCGTCATCACCGGCTACGGCGCACGCGCATTCTGCGCCGGTGCCGACATCGGCCGTTTCCCGTCGATGCTCGGTGACGCCGCCGCCGCAACCCAGTACGCGCGCGACTGCTCGCGCCTGCTGGTGCACCTCGACGCCATGAACAAGCCGGTGGTCGCCGCGCTGAACGGCATGGCTCTGGGCGGAGGATTTGAACTGGCCATGCGCTGCCACGGCATTGTCGCGCTGGGCCACGCCTGGATGCAACTGCCAGAGATCACGCTCGGCATCGTACCGGGCATCGGCGCCATGGTCGTACCCTACCGCCGCTGGCCGCAGGCCGCCACCGCCTTTCACGGCATGCTGCGCCGCGCTGAGCGCCTGACTGCGAAACGCGCGCTGGAACTGGGGGTCGTCGATAGCCTAGCCGAAGATATCGGCAGCCTCGTCTCGCAGGCGGTGGCGCGCGTCAAGTCACTGTCGGGCAAGCTCTCGGCCATCGCGCAGGGTTGCGTCGCCCTGCCGCCGCTGGAGCCGATCGCGCCGGTCGCCGCCGATGGACAACTGTTGTCACGCGAAGTCACAGACATCCTTGAGCGAGCCGTGCGTGAGGCTGCCGCCAAGCCGAGCTTGACCGAGGCTATCGAAGTCGGCTACCGGGCTTTCGGCGCCAGCGCCTGCACCGCCGCCGCGCGCGAGGGCATTGGCGCGTTCCGCGCCGGGCGGAAACCGGATTTTGGCGCTACGCCATGACCCCTGGAGACCTGATGGGGAGCTGCTCGGTTACGCAATCGCGCTGGTCGACGGCGGTCGCGCAACGCTTGGAACGAATTGCAATCAGGATGTAAGGAGGCGAATCGACTCGATATGGGCTCAATCCACTAGCTTCATCGACAACCAACATGCAGTAACAGAACAATTGTAATCAAACGAGGAGGTGTGAAAATGAAGATCAGAAGCGCAATTGCAACCCTGTCGGCGCTGGCGCTGGTGGCGTCGTTTTCGGCCCACGCGCAGGTGAAAATCGGCGTCATTACTTCGGCGACCGGCGGGGCGGCCTTCGTCGGCATCCCGCAAAAGAACGCCGTTGCGATGCTGCCGAAGAAGATCGGCGATACCACCGTCGAATATATATATTTCGACGATGCCAGCGACCCGACGCAAAGTGTCACGCTGGCGAAAAAGCTGCTGCTCGAGGATAAGGTAGATGCCGTGATCGGTCCCTCCGGCTCGCCCAACGCGATGGGCATGCTTCAGGTCATGGCCGAGGCGCAGACGCCGATGCTGGCGCCGGTAGGAACCTCGGCCGTCGTGCTGCCGATGGACGAAAAGAAGCGCTGGGTGTTCAAGACCCACCCCAACGATGACGTGATCAGCGAAGGCATCGTCGCCGCGATGCTAAAACGCGGGGTCAAGACCATCGGCTTCATCGGCCGCAACGACCCCTACGGCCAGGGTTGGTATAAGACCTTCGTCCCGATGGCGGAAAAGGCCGGCATGCAGATCACCGCCAACGAGCGCTACAATCGCCAGGACACCAGCGTCACCGGCCAGGTGCTGAAACTCATGGCAACCAAGCCGGATGCGATTCTCGTCGCCGGCGTCGCTGCCGACGCCGCGCTGCCGCAGATCCAGCTCGTCGAAGCCGGATACAAGGGACAGATCTATCACACGCACGGATCCGCTTCCAGCGCCTTCATCAAGATCGCCGGCAAGCATGCAGAAGGCGCCTTGGTGGTCGGCCCCCAGCTGCTAGTTCCGGAGCAGATTCCTGACAGCGTGCCGACGAAAAAGCTGGCGCTCAAGCTCGTCACCGATTATGAGCATTTGTTCGGCACCAAACCGCCGATCTTTGCCGCCGGCGTCTATGACGCGGGCTTGTTGCTGGAACATGCGATTCCAGAAGCGCTCACGAAGGGCAAACCGGGGACCCAGGCCTTCCGCACCGGCTTGCGTGATGCGCTGGAAGGTATCAAGAATCTGAACGTGAGCCAGGGCGTCATCAACATGAGCGCGCAAGACCACTCCGGCTTCGACCATCGCGGCCGCGTGCTGCTAACTATCAAGGACGGCAATTGGGTTCTGCTTAAGGACTGACCTAAGTATCGTGAGGCGCGCAGGCCGTATTGCGCGCTACGCGCGCCAACCGTGTTTTTGTACGGATGAAAAGCGCGTCCGTACAAAAAACACGGTTACGGTTAACACCGTACGCAGCGTGGAGGTTTTATATAAGATCGCCGATTGCGTGCGGACGGCATTTCGTCCGCGCAAAATCGCAGCATTGCGACAACGTGGGACGCAATTTAAGGCGCTAGAAACGACACCGCGCGCGCCCGCTGACGCGAGCAGGAGGACGGCAACATGCTTGCGAACGTAACGCTCGATGACAAGTACACCCAGGACCATGGCCGCGTCTTTCTCACCGGCGTTCAGGCCCTGGCACGGCTGCCGATGCTGCAGCACCAGCGCGACGTCGCTGCCGGCCTCAACACCGCGGGGTACGTTTCCGGCTACCGCGGTTCACCTCTGGCCGGTCTGGACATGGCCCTGCGCGAGGCCGAGCGCTTCCTGCGCGCCGAAGACATCCGTTTCCATCCCGGCATCAACGAGGACATGGCGGCGACCGCGATCTGGGGCACGCAGCAACTGCACCTGTTTCCCGGCCCCAAGCGGGACGGCATTTTCGCCATGTGGTACGGCAAGGGGCCGGGCGTCGACCGCTGCGGCGACGTGTTCAAGCAAGCCAACTGCGCCGGAACGTCCAAGCACGGCGGCGTGCTGCTGATCGCCGGCGACGACCACGGCGCCTACTCGTCCGCGGTAGCGCACCAGAGCGAACACATGTTTTCGGCCTGCGGTATTCCGGTATTGGCGCCGGCCGGCGTACAGGAATATCTCGACCTTGGCCTGCATGGCTGGGCCATGTCGCGCTATTCAGGCTGCTGGGTAGCGATGAAAACCACATCCGACACGGTCGAGAGCTCGGCCACGATCGAGGTGGATCCGCGGCGAGTGCAGGTCTGCACGCCCCGGGACTTTGTCCTTCCGCGCGACGGCGTGCACCTGCGCTGGCCCGACCCGGCGCTCGCGCAGGAGCACCGCATGCACGAATTCAAGGTGTACGCTGCGCTTGCCTATGCGCGCGCAAACCACCTGAACCACCTGGTGCTCAACTCGCCCCGGCCGCGCCTGGGCATCATCGCCTGCGGCAAAGCCTACCTCGACGTGCGCCAGGCACTGGACGATCTTGGCATCGACGAAGGGCTGGCTGCTGAAATCGGCCTGCGCCTGTACAAAGTCGGTATGCCGTGGCCGCTGGAAGCCGAGGGCGTACGACATTTCGCCGCGGGCCTGGAAGAGATCTTGGTGGTCGAAGAGAAGCGCCAGATCATCGAGTACCAGTTGAAGGAACAGCTGTACAACTGGACCGATGGCGACGGCACGGATGTGCGCCCGCGCATCGTCGGGAAATTCGACGAGACCGGAGAATGGCCGGCGCCGCGCCACCAGTGGCTGCTGCCCCCTACCGGCGATTTGACCCCCTCCATCGTCGCGCGTGTCATCGCCGCGCGCATCGCCCGCTTTCACACTTCGGAAAGAATTGCACAGCGCCTCGCGTTCCTCGACGCCAAGGAACTCGCGCTAACCAGGCCGCGCCTGGAGGCGCAGCGCATGCCCTACTATTGCTCCGGCTGTCCGCACAACCAGTCGACCAAGGTGCCACGAGACTCGCACGCGTTGGGCGGCGTCGGCTGCCACCTGATGGCGGTGTGGATGGACCGCAACACCCTAACCATTGGCCAGATGGGCGGCGAAGGCGTGACCTGGCTCGGGACGGCCGAGCACTCCGGTGCCGGGCACATTTTCGCCAACATGGGCGACGGTACCTACCATCACTCGGGCCTGCTGGCGATCCGCGCTGCCGTGGCGTCCGAAGTCAACATCACCTACAAGATCCTGTACAACGACGCCGTTGCCATGACCGGCGGCCAGCGCGTCGACGGTCCGCTCAGCGTGCCGCAAATCACGCGGCAACTCGACGCCGAGGGCGTACGCCGCATGGTCGTTCTGGCGGACGACCCGCATAAGTATGCCAAGGACGCGCGCTTCGCTCCCGGAGTAGAAATACGGCCGCGCGAGGACCTCGCCGCGGTACAACAGGAATTGCGCGGCACGCCCGGGGTCACCGTTCTGATATACGACCAGACCTGCGCCGCGGAGAAGCGCCGCCGGCGCAAGCGTGGTACCGAACCTGATCCGGCGCTCCGGGTATTCATCAACGAACTCGCGTGCGAGGGTTGCGGTGACTGTAGCGTGAAGTCCAACTGCCTTTCGGTCGTCCCAGTTGAGACGGAGTTCGGACGCAAGCGCGCCATAGACCAATCTTCCTGCAACAAGGACTACTCCTGCGTCGCCGGCCTGTGCCCGAGTATCGTCACCGTCGAAGGCGGATCGGCGCGCAAACTCAAACCCGCAGCCGCCACGGCAGCGGACTTCGCCGACCTTCCGGAACCGGCGCTACCGGACCTGTCCGCGCCCTACGGCATGCTCATCGCCGGCGTCGGCGGCACCGGCGTGGTTACCATCGGCGCGCTCATCGGCATGGCCGCCCACCTCGATGGCAACAGCGTCTCGGTGCTGGACATGACCGGACTCGCGCAAAAAGGTGGCGCAGTGCTGTCGCACGTGCGCCTGGCCGAGCGCCAGGATCAATTGCATTCGGTACGCATCGCCACCGGCGAAGCCAACGCCTTGCTCGGCTGCGACATCCTGGTCGCCGTCGGCCACGAGGCCCTGGCGAAGACACAAGCGGGGCTCACGCGCGCCATCGTCAATACCAGCGAGGTGATTACCGGCGATTTTGTGCGCAATCCCGACCAATGCTTTCCGCTCGCCGCCATGCAAGGCCAGTTGCGCGACGCCGTCGGCGAGGGCGCGGTGGAATTCCTCGATGCCACGCGCCTGGCCTCGCTGCTGACGGGCCATTCAATCACGACCAATCTATTCCTCCTCGGCTTCGCCTACCAGAGGGGCCTGGTGCCGGTCTCCTCGGCGGCGCTGATGCGCTCGGTCGAGCTCAACGGGGTCGCGGTGGATGATAACAAGCAAGCCTTCCTCTGGGGACGGCGCGCCGCTTTCGATCCTGAAGCTATCGAGCACATCGTGCGTAAGCGCGAGCCGGTCCTGCCGGCACGCAGGCTGTCGCGGGACCTCGGCGAAGTCGTGTCCCGACGCCGCGACTATCTGAGCGCCTATCAGGACCAGGCTTACGCCGGTCGCTATGCCGACTTGGTCGAACGCGCCCGCCGCGCCGAAGACGCTCTCGCACCCGGCAGTACCAGTCTTACGGAGTCAATCGCGCGCAACTATTTCAAGTTGCTTGCCTACAAGGACGAGTACGAAGTCGCGCGGCTATATACCGATCCGGAATTCACGCACGCGCTGGCTGCTGCCTTCGAGGGCAATTTCAGGCTGCGCTTTCATCTCGCCATCCCGCTGCTGCACCGTCTGGACCCGACCACCGGCGAGCCGAGGAAGCGCAGCTACGGCACCTGGCTGCTGTCCGCGTTTCGCCTGCTCAAGCAGTTAAAATTCCTGCGCGGCACGCCTCTCGACGTGTTCGGCTACGGTCCCGAGCGCCGCCTGGAGCGCCGTCTGATAAGCGAGTACGAGGCGACAATCGATACCGTCTTGCGCAACTTGCGCCGGGACACGCTTGCGCTGGCTGTTGAAGTAGCAGGCCTGCCCGAGGGCATCCGCGGCTACGGCTTGATCAAGGAACGCAGTGCCGCGGCCGCGCGGCAACGTCAACAACAACTGATGACCGCTTTGGACCTTCCGGCCCTCCCTTTCGACGCAGCCGTTCATTGAACCGCCCGACGCGCGCGTTTGCGGATTGCTTGCGGGAAGTTGGGCCAGGTGGATATGACGCACCGCTCTCGGTGTTTCCGTTTTCCTCACAAGCGTCTTTGACCTCGTGCGACGCGGGACGAAACGCGATCTTGCCCGCGGCCTAGTCCGCGTGATCCCGCAGCGCCAGGTTGTGTGAATGGCCTGGTCGCGCTCTGAGATGCCTGTAGCGCGACTAGGATCAACGTGCCGCCAAGCGGACATTGGAGTTCGATCGGTTGAATCCGCAGTCGAAAGCCGACTCTAAGGAGCCGATTTCCGGCGCAGCATCGAGTGACAGACGCGGACTTTTACGCGCGCGCCCGGCCGTCGATTTCGGCCAGCGCGCGGCCCTCGAGCATGTAGCGCACCTGCTCTATGCCCGGATGCCGGTGCGGCAGTGCGCCCTTGCCCTTCTCGATCACGCCCAGCACCACTTCGACCCCGGCCGCACCCACGGTTTCGGGCCCGATCAGGCGGTAGTTGGTCGTGCCGGTATGGTTGGCGGGGTAATAGGGCGCAATCGTTTGCTGGCTGACGAAATAGCGCGGTGCGGATTTCTGCTGGGCCATGACGGACTCGAACGAAGCTTGTACTCATTCTAGCCCTTGATCCAGATCAAACGCGAGTGAAGACTAAGCCATTGACTTGTCTTATAATTAGCCTTACGGAACCGCGCTGAGGTCGCCAGGCTGGCGCGCCTCGGCTGCGGCGTCCGAACTTGCGGATACGCTATGCAGCTCTATGCGCTCGGCCTGAATCACAACACTGCTCCGCTCGCGATCCGCGAGCAGATGGTGTTTCACGCCGAAAAACTGCAGTCGGCGCTGCGCGAGCTGACCCAGACCAAGCCGGTGGGCGAGGCCGCAATCCTGTCGACCTGCAACCGCACCGAACTGTACTGTTCGGCTGCCGAACCGCAGGAGGCGCTGTTCTGGCTGGCCGACTACCAGCGCGTGAAGCCGCAGGAACTGAAGCCCTACCTCTACACCCTGCCCAAAGAGCAGGCGGTGCGCCACGCGTTTCGCGTCGCTTCCGGCCTGGAATCGATGGTGCTGGGCGAGCCGCAGATCCTCGGCCAGATGAAGGAGGCGGTGCGCCAGGCCGAATCGGCCGGCACGCTGGGGACGCTGCTGCACAAGCTGTTCCAGCGCTCCTTCGCCGTGGCCAAAGAGGTGCGCACCAACACCCAGATCGGCGCCAACGTGGTTTCCATGGCGGCGGCGTCGGTGAAACTGGCCGCGCGCATTTTCCCGAGCCTGAAAGAGCAGAAAATCCTGTTCATCGGCGCGGGCGAGATGATCGAGCTGTGCGCCACCCATTTCGCCGCGCAGCAGCCGCGCTCGATTACCGTGGCCAGCCGCACGCTGGAGCGCGCGAGCGCGCTGGCGCACCGCTTCAACGGACGCGCCCTCGAACTGCGCGAAATGTCCGAGCAGTTGCACGAATTCGACATCGTGGTGTCCTGCACCGCGAGCTCGCTGCCGATCCTCGGCAAGGGGACCGTAGAGCGCGCGATCAAGGCGCGCCGCCACCGGCCGATGTTCATGGTCGACCTGGCGGTGCCGCGCGACATCGAGCCCGAGGTTGCGGACATGGACGACGTGTTCCTCTACACCGTGGACGACCTCGGACAGATGGTCAGGACCGGCGCCGATGCGCGCCTGTCGGCCGTGGCGCAGGCCGAGGCCATCATCGAAACCAATGTCGGCGGCTTCCTGCACTGGCTGTCCACGCGCGACCTGGTGCCGACCATACGCGCTCTGCGCAGCCACGCGGAAGAAGCGCGCGGTGAAGAAATGCAGCGCGCGCTCAAACTGCTCGCGCGCGGCGACGACCCGAAGCAGGTGCTGGAAGCGCTGTCGCACGGTCTAACCAACAAGCTCATGCATGCGCCCACGCAGGCGCTCAACGAAGCGCCCGCCGAAGAGCGCACCCGGCTCGCCGAGCTGGTGTCGCGCCTGTACCAGATCCGCAGCCCGCGTTAGCTGGCCGCGGTTTCTCCCGGTCTTCGCTGATGAAGCCCTCTATTGCCTCGAAACTCGAGCAGCTGGTGCGCCGCCTGGGAGAGCTCACGCGCCTGCTGTCCGGCGAAGACGTGGCGCGCGACATGGACAGCTACCGCAAGCTCACGCGCGAGCATGCAGAGCTTACCCCCGTGGTCGCGCTGTACGAATCGTTCAAGCAGGCGGAAGAGGACGCGCATACGGCGCAGGAAATGCTGTCCGATCCGCAGATGAAAGCATTTGCCGAAGCCGAGATGCGCGAGGCGAAGGAGCGCATGGCGGCGCTCGAGGCCGATCTGCAGAAGCTGCTGCTGCCGAAGGATCCGGACGACGAGCGCAACACCTTCCTCGAGATCCGCGCCGGCACCGGCGGCGACGAGTCGGCGCTGTTCGCGGGCGACCTGTTTCGCATGTACATGCGCTTTGCCGAGCGCAAGCGCTGGCAGGTCGAAGTGATCTCGGAAAGCCCGTCCGAGATCGGCGGCTACAAGGAGGTGATCGCCAAGATCATCGGCCAGGGCGTTTTTTCCAAGCTCAAGTTCGAATCCGGCGGCCACCGCGTGCAGCGCGTACCCGCGACCGAAACCCAGGGCCGCATCCATACTTCGGCCTGCACCGTCGCGGTGATGCCGGAGGCCGACGAAATCAACGACGTGGTCATCAATCCGGCTGAGATCCGCATCGACACCTTCCGCGCCTCCGGCGCCGGCGGGCAGCATATCAACAAAACCGACTCCGCCGTGCGTGTCACCCACCTGCCCACCGGCATCGTGGTGGAGTGCCAGGACGGGCGCTCGCAGCACAAAAACAAGGCGCAGGCGCTGTCGGTGCTGGCGGCGCGCATCAAGGACAAGCAGCTGCGCGAGCAGGCGGCGAAGCAGGCGGCGACGCGCAAGAGCCTGATCGGCAGCGGCGACCGCTCCGAGCGCATCCGCACCTACAATTTCCCGCAGGGGCGCGTTACCGACCATCGCATCAACCTGACGCTGTACAAGATCCAGGACATCATGGACGGCGACCTCGCCGAGCTGACCGGCGCGCTGGTCGCGGAGCATCAGGCGGAACAGCTCGCCGCGCTGGGCGAGGAAGCCGCGGCCTGAATGCCGTCGTGGCAGCGCAGGCAATGAACCTGGGACAACTCCTGGCGCAATGCGGGCTGCCGCTGCTGGAGGCGCGCATGCTGGCCGAACGCGCACTGGGCAAGCCGCGCGCCTGGCTGATCGCGCACGCTGGCGAAGCCGCGGACACAGCGGCAGCGGCGGCATTCGCCGCCATGGCCGAGCGGCGCCTGCAGGGCGAGCCTGTCGCCTACATACTCGGCGAACGCGAATTCTTCGGCCTCGAATTGCGCGTGGCGCCGGCGGTGCTGATCCCGCGTCCGGAAACCGAGCTGCTGGTGGAGCTTGCGCTCGCGCGCATTCCGGCGGACGCGCCGCTGCGCGTGCTCGATCTCGGCACCGGCAGCGGCGCCATCGCGATTGCTCTGGCGAAGCAGCGGTCGCGCGCGCGGCTCACTGCTGTGGATGTGGACTACGCAGCATTGGCGCTGGCGCGCGAGAACGCGCGCCGCCATGGCGTTAGCGTGCGATTTTTCTGCGGCGACTGGTTCGGCGCCCTGCAGGGGGAGCGATTCGACCTGGTCGTCGCCAACCCGCCCTATGTCGCCGCCGACGATCCGCACCTTGCATTGGGCGATGTGCGCTTCGAGCCGCGGCGCGCGCTGGTGGGCGGGGTCGATGGGCTGGACTGTATCCGCGCGATAGCCGCCGGTGCCAGCGCGCACCTGGCTCCGGGCGCCTGGCTGCTGGTCGAGCACGGCTATGACCAGGCGGCAGCCTGCCGCGCACTGTTCGAGGCGCAGGGATTCCTGGAAGTGCAATCCTGGTCGGACCTGGCCGGGATCGCACGCGCGAGCGGCGGGCGCACAGCCCGCGGATGATTTAAGATAATCCGCACGCAGTCTCGACAACTGAAAGGATGGCATGCCGATGAACAGCCGCGACCCCGCACCAGACAAACGCAACACGCTGCCCCACGGCATCACTCCGCTCGATCAGGTGAAACACCTGAGCGGCCTGGAGTTCATGCAGGGCATGCGTGCAGGCCGGTTTCCGCCGCCGCCGATTTCCGCGGCGCTCAAGTTCGAGCTGGTCGAGGCGGAGCACGGCCGCGTAGTGTACGAAGGCGTGCCCGAATTCGCCTACTACAATCCCATCGGTAGCGTGCACGGCGGCTATGCCGCAACGCTGCTCGATTCCTGCATGGGCTGCGCCGTGCATACCACGCTGCCCGCCGGGCAGGCCTATACCACTCTCGAATTCAAGATCAACTTCGTGCGCCCCATGACCGAGCAAACGGGCCGCGTGCGCGCCGAGGGGCGGGTGATCCATCCGGGCAATCGCGCCGCCACCGCCGAGGGCAATCTCTACGACAGCCGCGGCAAGCTGCTGGCGCACGCGACCACGACCTGCCTGATATTTCCGCTGTAAAGGCGGACGCGCATCGAGTTGACCGCCGCCCGCCGGGCCGGTAGAATTCAAACCTGAGCAATTTACTCAAGTATTCGCAAAGGAGTGGTAGATGGACACGCAGGAACTGATCAAACAGCAGGTGAGCGGGCATCCGGTGGTGCTCTACATGAAGGGCACACCGCAGGCTCCGCAGTGCGGTTTTTCCGCCAACGCCATTGCCATGCTCAACGCCTGCGGGGCAAAGGAAGTATTCACCGTGGACGTATTGTCGAACCCGGAAATCCGCCAGGGCATCAAGACCTACGCCAATTGGCCGACGATACCCCAGCTCTACGTCAAGGGCGAGTTTGTCGGCGGCGCCGACATCATGGGCGAGATGTACGAGTCGGGTGAGCTGCACAAGCTGTTCGGCGCCTGAAGCGCAACCTGCATCGAATTGGTGCGCACGTCGTCGACCTGACAATCGGCGCAACCGATGAGGTATTCGGCGTCTTCGTGATCAGACCTTTGGGAGGGGGGCGACGGCGGTAGTCGAACCACTCCGGGCAGTCGAGCCATTAGTTGCCGAAGAGCAACTTACTGAAAGCAATCCTGACGCTCGGGACGATGGCTTGGCCGGCGGCACCTCGGCCTTATGCAAAGCTTTCCATAAGGCCGATGAGCGGGCCGACTGAAAATCGCACCGAGCGACAGCTACCTGACCAGTTACCGGCCGTCCAGAGCAGCCATTTCTCCGTCTAGCGTATGACCCTCCTGGCCGAACTGCGACGGTCAGAAAGGGGTTCGAACGCGGCCGTCTGGCGAGATCATCATCGGATTCGCAGTGGTCGGCTTACTTGGTAAGCGACATGCTACACTAGCCCCGTCATACGACTTCCGGAGCCTCCTATGGCTGTCGCCACGCTTACCGAAAAAGGTCAAATCGTAATCCCTGCCGAAATTCGTGCGCGCTACGAGCTGACGCCCGGCACGCAGGTGGAGTTTGTCGATGAAGGCGGCGCCATCCGCCTGCTCGTGCGGCGGCGGATCGCCCCGTCCGACCCGGCGGCGGGCTACGGTCTGGTCAAAATTAAACCGAGCCGGAGCGGGCCACGCCGGCTGTCGGAGTTCGATCCCGCGGCCACGCTGAAGAGGCCGCCGGGCAAATCATGATCGCCGTCGATACCAACATCCTTGCTCGCTACT
>JBBRAI010000045.1:0-29768 GCA_038206915.1 Burkholderiales bacterium
TGACGCATTTGCCGCAGAGCCTGCCTTCACCCTCCCGGCGAGGCCGTGGACAACGCTCGCGGGCGACGCGACGGCTAGCGATCCGGACAAGCCCAAGCTCGATCTTTCGCGCGGCGCGGCGGCGCGCAAGGACTACCTCACTCCGGCGCTCGAAATCGTCGGCTTCGAATTCCTGCTGAACCAGTACAACCGGCGCTACATCAGCCCGGAATACAAAAGCACTTTGTCGTCGACCATCGACAACCTGCACAGCAGCTGGGTCGTCGATGACGATCCGTTTCGCACGAACCAGCTGGGACATCCGTACGCCGGATCGATCTACCACGGGTTCGCCAGGTCTGCGGGGCTGAACTACTGGGAGGCGCTCGCGTACACCTTTGCCGGCAGCGCGCTGTGGGAGACCGCCGGCGAAACCGTGCCGCCCTCCAGAAACGACCAGATCAATACCGGCATCGGCGGGAGCTTCATGGGCGAGGCGCTATTCCGCCTGTCCAACCTGGTGCGCGAGCACGGTAACGGCGCGCACCCTCTATTGCGCGAGCTCGGTGCCGCAGCGATTTCTCCGGCGACCGGATTCAATCGCCGCGTTCTTCGCGACCGGCTGGACGCGATTTTCGCCAGCCACGATCCGGCCTATTACAGCCGCCTGCAGCTCGGCTTCAGCGGCACGGCAAAAAACGATCAAGGCACCTCGACGACCAAGCTCAAACGCAAGGAGGCGCTAGTCGATTTTTCCATCGACTACGGCCTGCCGGGAAAGCCCGGATACACCTATGAACGTCCCTTCGATTACTTCAACCTGCAGGCCACCGCCTCGAGCGCCAACGGCTTCGAGAACCTGATGACGCGCGGACTCCTGGTCGGAAGGGACTATGCGGCCGGCAACAATTACCGCGGAATCTGGGGATTGTTTGGCAGCTTCGACTACATTGCGCCGCAGATCTTCCGCGTATCGAGCACCGCGGTCTCGCTCGGCACCACCGCCGAATGGCGGCTGTCCAATGCGATCGCCGTGCAGGGCACGGGCCTCCTGGGCCTCGGCTACGCCGCCGTCGGCACCACGCGCTCGAACGCCACCGAGCTCGAATACCATTACGGCGTGGCGCCGCAAGCCCTGTTGGCGCTGCGCATGATTTTCGCCGAGCGCTCCTCGCTCGACCTGACCGCGCGCGAATACTTTGTAAGCAACGTCGCCGCCCCCAACCGCGGCGGGCGGGACAATATCGTCCGCGTGGATCTATCCTATACGCTGCGCGTCAGGCGCCAGCAGGCGATTACCATCAAATACCTGGGGAACCGCCGCGACGCGTATTTCCCCGACCTGGGAACCCGCACGCAGACCAGGGCCACGATCGGCCTCTTCTACACTTGGCTCGGCCAGGACGGGTTCGGCAACGCCGACTGGCACTGAGCGCAGCGCCATCGCAGCAGTGCCGGCTGTTGAAGCCGCTGCTTTTTGTCCCGCTAGTCGGGCTTGAGCGCTATCTTGCCGCTGCCGATGAGGAACACGGCAAGGCCGGTGAAAAGATAGAACGCCTGCAGCTCCAGCGTCCATCCGCCCGTCTTCGCCAGGGAATAAATCTGGGTTGAATGAACCAGCATCACCGCGAAGATCATGTTGACGACGACGATCAGTCCGCCGATCCGCGAATGGATGCCGAAAATGATCATGATCGGCGCCAGCACTTCGCCGATGAATACGCCATAGGCGAGGAAAGTCGGAAATCCCGCGTGGGTGAGCTGGCCGGTGACGTAGGCGATGGTTCCCGCCGGATGCATCAGCTTTGAGAAGCCGTGGAAGGCGAGGAGCAATCCTAGCGTCAGGCGCAAAACCAGTTTTCCAGGCGAATCGCTTCGGGGCGGTTTCCACATGGCGTTTCCTCCGGATTGTTTGATCGGACTTTCTTTTGGAGCATTCTGCACCAATTCGCAACTGTCGGGGCCGGGTTCGGCCAGGGGCGCTCTTGGGCGCAGTTCCGGGATAGGCCACAAGCCGGTGTTTGGCCGGAACCGGCATATCCATGTTCATCTCGTGGTTGTCTCCGTCGGCAGACGTTTATATAGTGCGAAACTGACGTTGGATTCGCACCCGGGGGAGATTGCGCATGGGCACTGAGAGCGTTCGCGGCAAACAGAGCGTCATTCACTTCGTCGGCTTTCGCAGCGATTGACGCCCGGCGAGACCGACATGAGCCAATACGACGTCATCATCATCGGCACCGGCCAGTCGGGGAAGCCGCTCGCGCTCGCGCTCGGCCGCGCCGGCTGGAAAGTGGCCGTGGTCGAGCGCGAGCACGTGGGCGGCACCTGCATCAACGTCGGCTGCACGCCGACCAAGACCATGGTGGCCAGCGCGCGCGCCGCCTATATGGCGCGCCGGGCCGGACCGTACGGCGTGCAGACCGGGCCGGTGTCGGTGGACATGGCCCGGGTGTACGAGAGAAAGCGCAAGATGGTCGAGAGCTTTCGCAACTACAGCCGGAAAGCGCTGGAGACGACGGCCAACGTCGAGCTGATCTTCGGCGCGGCGCGGCTGCTCGACGCGCGCCGTGTCGGCGTTGCGCTGAACGCAGGCGGCGAGCGCGAACTCGAGGGCAAGCGCATCGTCATCAACACCGGCGGCCGGCCCGCCGTGCCGCCGCTGCCGGGCATCGACACGATCGCGCCGCTCGACTCCTCCAGCATCATGGAGCTGCGCGAAGTGCCTTCGCACCTGCTGGTCCTGGGCGGGGGCTACATCGGCCTGGAGTTCGCGCAGATGTTCCGCCGCTTCGGCGCGCGCGTCAGCATCGTCAACCGCGACGCGCGGCTGATCCAGCGCGAAGACCCGGACGTGTCCGCCGAAGTCGAGAAGATTCTGGTGGAAGACGGCATCGAGGTGCTGAACTCGACCACGGTCGAGGCGCTGGAGCGCAGCGGCGAGGCGGGTGTGCGCATGCGCCTCAAGGCGGCTGCGGGCGCGCGCGACGTGGAGGGCAGCCATCTGCTGCTCGCGCTCGGGCGCGTGCCCAATAGCGATAGCCTGAATCTGGCCGCGGCCGGGGTGGAGACCGACAAGCCCGGCTACATCAAGGTGAACTCGCGGCTCGAGACCAGCGTGCCGGGGATTTTCGCGATCGGCGACGTGAAGGGCGGCCCGGCGTTCACGCACATCTCCTACGACGACTTCCGCATCCTGCGCGAAAACTGGCTGCACGGCGGCACGGCGACGACCGACGGCCGCCCGGTACCCAACTGCATGTTCATCGATCCGCAACTGGCGACGGTCGGCCTCAACGAGACCGAGGCGACGAAGCGCGGCCTCGCCTACCGCGTGGCGAAGCTGCCGATGACGGGCGTCGCGCGCGCGCTCGAGATGGGAGAGACGCGCGGCTTCATGAAGGCGCTGGTCGATCCCGCCAGTGGCCAGATCCTCGGCTGCACCATACTCGGCGTCGAGGGCGGGGAGATCATGTCGATGCTGCAGATCGCGATGATGGGCAAGCTCCCCTATACCGCGATCAAGGAGGGCATATTCGCGCACCCGACGCTGGCGGAGTCGCTGAACAACCTGTTCATGACGCTGGACGCGACGTAAGCTGCGCGGCCTGCGCGCCGAGCCGCACCCCGCGTCGTACGCGGTTCAGCCGCGAGCGCGTTCGCGGCGCAAATCCGAACCCGGTATCAGGACGTGCCGACCACGCCGCCGTCGCTGGCGATGGTCTGGCCGACGACATATTCCCCGGCGCGCGAGCACAGGAAAATCGCGAGGCCGGCGATGTCCTGCGCGGTGCCGACGCGGCCGCTCGGATTGCGCTTCGCGACCACGTTCCAGTCGACGCCTTCGGTCTTGCCGCCGAAGCCCACGCCGGTGCTGAGCATCCAGGTCGGATACGGCCCGGGCGCGATGGCGTTGAACAGGATGCGCTCCTTGGTCAGGTGCGAAGCCATGAAGCGCGTGAGGTGGTGCACCGCGGCCTTGGATGCGCCGTAAGAAAACGCGTCGAACACCGAAGACTTGAGGCCGTCGATCGAGCCGATGTTGATTACGCGCGCCGGGCTCGCGCCGCTCGCCGCCGCGCGCAGCAGCGGCAGGACTTTCTGCGTGAGAAAGAATACGCCCTTCACGTTGGTGTCCATCACTTTGTCCCAGCCGGCCTCCGGAAACGATTCGAGCGGCGCGCCCCAGGAAGCGCCCGCGTTGTTCACCAGTATGTCGAGCTTGGCTTCGCGCCCGGACAGCTGCTTGGCCAGGCTTTCCACGCCGGCCATCTGCGACAGGTCCGCCGGAATCGCGATGCATTCGCCGCGGTAGGCCTCGCTCAGGCGCTTGGCGGTCGCCGCGCAGGCTTCGGCTTTTCTCGATGAGATGTACACCTTGGCGCCGCTGGCGAGGAAGCCGGCGGCGATCATCTCGCCGATGCCGCGCGATCCGCCGGTCACCAGCGCGGTCTTGCCTTTGATCGAAAACAGATTGTCGAATTGCTCAGCCATGAACTCGCTCCTCGTTGGTTTGGAAATCGCCTTGATTCAGACCGCAACAAGATTGCTCTCGCTGCGGATTCTCGTACTACGCAACGGTGCGCGCGTGCGGCCTCAGGCGACGCCCGCGCCGCCGTGGCGCCTCAGCCGGTCCGCAGCTTCGGACACCATGCGCTCGACGATGACCGCCGCCGGTTCGATTGCTTCGATCAGCCCGGCGGCTTCGCCGAACCAGACGCCGGTATTGTCGGAGTCGCCCTCGGCGAAGGCCTGACGGTAGCGCGGCCCCTCTACGGCGACATTCTGCTCGAGCTCGTCCTCCCGGCCGTGCCAGCGGTCGGTGAATGCATTGCGGCGGATGCGCGCGGTGAATCCGCGCGGCCAGGGGATCTGTCGCGCGATGTCGGCCACGCGCGTGCGCAGCGTGCCGTCGCCGTTCGTCTCGACGATCGCCCGGTGGTGGCCTGACTTCACCAGGGCCTCATTCGCCGCCCACAGGCGCGTGCCGACCAGCACGCCGTCCGCACCGAGCATCAGCGCGGCAGCCAGGCCGCGGCCGTCGGCGATGCCGCCAGCGGCAAGCAGCAGGGTATCGGGCGCATGCCGGGCGAGGAAATCCGCGGTTTCCGGGACGAACGTCAGCGTGGCGCGCAAGGCGCCGTGCCCGCCGGCCTCGGCACCCTGGGCGACGACGACGTCGGCGCCGACGTCGAGCGCGTCTTCCACGTGCTCCATGTTCTGGCATTGGCAGATCAGCTTCGCGCCGGCGGCGCGGATCTCGTCTGCGAACGGGCGCGGATCGCCGAAGGACAGCATCACGGCGGCTGGCCGGTGTTTCAGCGCGTCGCTGAGCAGCGACGGAGATTTGCGCAGGGACCAGGTGATGAAGCCGATGCCGACCCGCTCTTTGCCGGCGGCAAGGAATTGCTCCTCGATCCAGGCCGGGTCGCCATACCCGCCGCCGATCAGCCCCAGGCCGCCCGCTCGGCTGACGGCTGCCGCGAGCGCGCCGCCGCCGGCGAACGCCATCGGCGCGGAAACGATCGGATGTTTGACATCCAGGCTGCGGGTGAATCGGTTCGAAAGTGCGGTCATCGGTCATTCCTTTTGCGGGGCTTCAATGAAAACGCGCGTGGACACTCAATCCCCGCCCATCGCAGCGGCGCGCCGCGCAAGATGAGAGGCGCATTTTAGGCCGATTCGTTTTCCGGAGTAAGATTTCCAGCCGTCGGCATTGCCGCGAGTACCCGGACAGACCACGATGCGCAGCACCTCCAGGCAACATCACAACGTCTACGTCGTCGAGCTGTCCCGCGACGTGCTCCTGGAGCCGAGGTTCAGGAAGGCGAATCCGGATTACGATGCGGCCAAGCCCTGCGTCTATGTCGGCATGACCGGCCTGGCGCCGGACGAGCGCTTCGACAAGCACAAGGCCGGCATCAAGTCGAACAAGTACGTGCGCCTCTATGGCCTGCGCCTGCTGCCGGAGCTGTTCGAGGTGTACAACCCGATGCCTTACGAGGGCGCGCGGGAAATGGAAGTCGAGCTGGCCATCGGGCTGAAGGAGGTAGGCTACGGCGTGTGGCAGGGCTGAGGGCGCGAACTCGCGAGCTGGCGCGCTTGCTCACGCCGACCCCTTTTCACCGGCAATTCAGCCCTTGAACGCGCGATCCGCTTTGGCGGCGAAGTAGAAGTCGCTTTCGGTAAGTCCGCTGATCTTGTGCGTCCAGATTTCCACCGTGCACTTGCCCCAGGCGATGTGCAGGTCCGGATGGTGGCCCTCGTCCTCGGCGACGTCCGCGACTTTGTTGGCGAAGGCCATGGCCTGGGCGAAATCGCCGAAGCTGTAGGCGCGCTCGAGATGGCCTTGCGCGTTCAGGCGCCAGCCCTCGTTCAGTTCGCGCAGCAGGGCTTGCGCGCGCTCCTGCGCCAAAGGCGGAACACCGCCGCTGCAGGGGATGCATTTGTTTTCGGCAAGGCTCATAGGTGCTTCTCCAGGAATGGCATGCTGCGTGTCGTTCAAAGCGATACTGCTTGTCCAAGCTTAAGAGAATTCCGGCGTTCTGCAAAGGGCGCATTGCGCAAGCCTGCGAATAATCCAGCGGCCGCAGCGGCGCGCCCGCTGCGATCCCTTACAATTCCGGGCGCATACCCAGCGAAAGGCCCGCCGATGTTGCACCCGTCGCACCACGCCCGCACCACGCCTGACAAGCCCGCCTATCTGATGGCGGCGACGGGCAAGGCGCTCAGCTATCGCGAGCTCGACGACGCCTCGAACCGGGGCGCGCAGTTGCTGCGCTCGCTCGGCCTAGCGGCCGGCGATCACATGGCGCTGCTGTTCGAGAATTCGCTGCGCTTCTTCGAGATCTGCTGGGCCGCGCAAAGGAGCGGCATCTATTACACGGCGATCAGCACTTATCTCGTCGCCGAGGAGATCTCCTTTATCGTCGGCAATTCCGGCGCCAAGGTGTTCGCCGTGTCCGATGCGCTGCGTCCGCTCGCCGAGAAGCTCGCGCCCATGTTGCCGGCGGCAACTGCGCGTTACATGAGCGGCGCGCCATCGCCGGGCTGGGCTTCGTTGGATGCCGCGCTCGCAGCGCAGCCCGCGATGCCCGTTTCTGACGAGATCGTCGGCTACTCCATGCTTTATTCCTCGGGCACGACCGGCCGGCCCAAGGGCATCAAGCCGCAGTTCAAGAACGAGCCACTGGGAACGCTGTCACCGCTGCTGCAGTTGCTGGTGCAGAAGATGTGCGGTTTCAATGCGGAGAGCGTCTATCTGTCGCCGGCGCCGCTGTACCATGCGGCGCCGCTGGGCTTCAACATGATGGTCGGCGCCCTCGGCGGCACCTCCGTGATCATGGAGAAGTTCGACCCCGAGGATTACCTGCGCCTGGTCGAGAAGCACCGCTGCACGCATACGCAGCTGGTGCCGACGATGTTCGTGCGCATGCTTAAGCTGCCCGACACGGTGCGCACCAGGTACCTAGTCTCGTCGCTGCAGGCGGCAGTGCACGCCGCCGCGCCCTGCCCGGTCGAAGTGAAGCAGAAGATGATCGATTGGTGGGGACCGATTTTCGTAGAGTATTACGCCGGCACCGAGGGCAACGGCGCCACCATCGCCACGACGAAGGAGTGGCTCGCTCACCCCGGCACGGTCGGCCGACAACTCGTCGGCCAGGTCCACATCGTCGGCGACGACGGCGAGGAGCGCCCTACCGGCGAGATCGGCCAGATCTACTTTTCCGGCGGTCCGCTGTTCACGTATCACAACGACCCTGCCAAGACCAAAGCCACCTACAACGACAAGGGCTGGTCCAGCCTCGGCGACGTCGGCTATCTCGATGCCGAGGGCTACCTCTATCTCACCGACCGCAAGGCCTACATGATCATCTCCGGCGGCGTGAACATTTATCCGCAGGAGGCGGAGAACGTGCTGGTCGATCATCCCGCGGTCGCCGATGTCGCGGTCTTCGGCGTGCCGAACGAAGAGATGGGCGAGGAGGTAAAGGCGGTGGTGCAGCCGGTGCCGGGCTTCACGCCGGGCCCAGAGCTCGCCGCGGAGCTGATCGCCTATTGCAGGTCGAAGCTGTCAGCGATCAAATGCCCGAAGAGCATCGATTTCCGTGCCGAGCTGCCGCGCACGCCGACTGGCAAGCTGCTCAAGCGTCTATTGCGCGACGAGTATTGGACGAAGAAGGCGTAAGGCAGTTCGCGCAGCGCGGCGATGCGCGTCCGCGCGCGACTAGCGCGACAGGCTGGCGAGGCTGGCGCCGACTTCCTTTTCCCAGATGGTGATTCCGGGCAGTCCCGACTCCAGCTTCTGCATTTCGTCGGCGACGGCGGCATTCAGCTTGCGGTCGCCCTCGATGCGGCAGCGATCGAGCTTGGCCAGATAGACCGTGCGATCCCGGTCGAAGCTGCGCTTCGCCTCCGCCGGCGTGCTGTAGCGGTTCTTGTCGTCGATGAAATTCTTGATGGTCGCGACTTTTTCGCGCAGCCGCTGGCGCAGCAGGTTCGTCGCCTGCTCGTCGAGCGAGTCGTAGGCGGGCGTCGCGCGATAGCGGTCCGGCGTGCGCGTCGAAGGCGTCAAGGTCTGGTAGCTGATGCCCGGCTGGATATTGGAACGGCTGCCCGGTATCTTGTCGCGAAAATTGAGCAGGATGTCGCCGACGTTCGACAGCTTGGTTCTGAGGAAGAATTCCTGCGCCTCGCCTACCACGGCATCCGGTGCGCCCAGCGGCAGAAAGAATGCACCCTGATCGGTGTACATGAACAGTCCGCGATCGTCGGAGCGCTCGCCCGGCAGCACCACGAAGCGGTTGTCGAGCGCCACGCCGAGGCCGCGCGCGCAATTCATGTATTCCGCCAGCGCAGGCGTATCGGGCCGCGCCCATGCCGAACCGGATGCGACGAGGAGAATCGCGGCGCCTGCGCGCAGCGCGGCAAGTCGTTTATTTGTGTTCATGCAATACACATCAAGCCCCGTAGCTAAACCGGTTTCAGGAACATTTGTTCACGCTACACATAACAACGATAAAAATCAAGTAATTATTAATACATTCTAAGAAATTACTTTATCAATGACTGCGGACGCAAGCAAGATTCCGCGGACTGGCGCCTGCGCGGCTACGCCGACGCTGCGATTTACCGCGAGCGCGCGGCGGATGCTTCGATGTATTTCAATTCGCTAGAATACTTCGCTAATCCATGCGGACACATAGCGCGGTTGATTAAAGCGATTGCGTAGGAACGGACGCGATGCCCAGCTCGCCAGCGCCGGTGCGACGCAGGACATTGCGTAAAAAATAGTCACTTCATTTGCGCTAAAGCAAGACGACATCGCGCGCATGGCGGAAACTTCATAGTGCGGTCGATGTCAAATCTTGTATTGCGTAAGTGCGAGGTGCGATATGCCGAATTGCATTGGCGCTAACGGTGAATCCGGCGATCTGTTCGACGAGAAACCGATCCCGCGGCGGGAGGATGTGGCGAGGCACAATCCCGCGCCCGCGCTGAAAACGGCGCGCGTGCTATGCCGTCAATTGCGACAGAAAAAGCCGCGCCCCGACAAACAGCGGATAGCGCATTTGATCTGCCTGAATCTGTTGTCGATGCTGCGGCACAGTCCGCAGCGATAGCAGGTCCGGCGTCCCCGGTCAGGCCCGCAAAATCAGGGCCGGAATCGAATTTTCCTTGCGCCCGCGCACGCGGCATGCCGTCGACGCGTCGGCGTCGCGTCGAATTAGCCGGTCGCTGCCCGTAAAGCCGCATGGATGCTGACTTTCGGGGCCATCTGCCGTTCGGTCGGCCGGGTCCGCGCAAGGCTGCGATTGCCCTGGGGCGCTTCAAAGTGTAAGTTCGGATCTGCAGGACCCAGGCAAATTCGAACGGGCCCGAGCGCGCCGGCATGCGGCGCCGGCTTGCCCGCCGCCAGCAGGTCCCGCTCCCGGCAGAGGCAGACGCGAGGAATTTCCGCCGCGCCGATGCAGTTTTGACCAGCGAGTACGAGTTCAAATGCCAGAATCAACAGCAGCAACGGGCGAAGCTTCGAGCGCCGCGCCGGGCGCCGGCAAGGACGCGCCCGCAAAGAGCACGCGCAACGCCCGGCGCCCGCGGCGGCGCATCGGGACGGTGCGCCTGTCGGTGCTCGCGGTGGTGATCGGCATCGTCACCGGTTTCGGCGCCGTGGTGTTTCGCGATCTCATCGGCTTTATCCACAACGTTCTGTTTCTCGGCAAGGCGAGTCTGGCTTACGACGCCAATGTGTTTACGCAGGCCAGCCCCTGGGGTCCGCTGGTGATCCTGGTCCCGGTCGTCGGCGCGGTGATCGTCACGTTTCTTGTCGAGAAATTCGCGCCCGAAGCGCGCGGGCACGGCGTGCCCGAGGTGATGGACTCGATCTACTACAAGGGCGGCGCGATCCGGCCGGTGGTCGCGGTGGTCAAGTCGCTCGCCTCTGCGGTCGCCATCGGCAGCGGTTCGGCGGTCGGGCGCGAAGGGCCGATCATCCAGATCGGCTCGGCGCTAGGCTCGACGCTGGGGCAGCTGGTGCGCGTGCTCTCCTCGGAGCGCATCATTCTCGTCGCCGCAGGCGCGGGCGCCGGCATCGCCGCTACCTTCAACACGCCGATCGGCGGCGTGCTGTTCGCGATCGAGTTGCTGCTGCCCGAAGTCAGCATCCAGAGTTTTCTGCCGGTGGCGCTCGCCACCGGAACCGCGACTTTCGTCGGCCAGTTCTTCTTCGGCCAGCAGCCCGCCTTCGACGTGCCGGCGCTGGCGCCGCTGCACGTAGACGGGTCCGCCGTGATCAGCCTGTGCCTGTACGCGGTGCTGGGCGCGATCACCGGCCTGGCCGCCGCCGGTTTCGTGCTCGGTCTGCACATGTTCGAGGACCTGTTCGACCTGATCAAGCAGCGCTACCTGCGCCACATGCTGGGCATGCTGCTGGTCGGCATTATGTTCTACACGCTGTACCGCTTCCTCGGCCACTACTACGTCGAGGGTGTGGGCTACGCGACCATCCAGGCAATCCTGCGCGGCCAGCTGGGCGGGCCGCTCGGCCTGCTCCCGCTGCTGGCGCTGCTGTTCGTGTGCAAGCTGCTCGCCACCTCGCTGAGCCTGGGCTCGGGTTCCTCCGGCGGAATCTTTTCGCCTTCGCTGTTCATGGGCGCGACCATCGGCGGCGCGTTCGCCGCGTTCCTGACCACGCTGCACCTGCCGATCCCGGTCAGCGTCGCATCCTTCGCGATGGTCGGGATGGGCGCCATGGTGGGCGGCGCGACCGGCGCGGTAATGACCGCGGTGACCATGATTTTCGAAATGACGCGCGACTACAACATCGTCATGCCGATGATTCTCGCCGTCGCCTTGAGCGTCGGCGTGCGCCGGCTGCTCTCGCCCGAGAGCATCTACACCCTAAAGTTGTTCCGCCGCGGGCGCTTCCTGCCGAAGGCGCTGCACGCCAACATGTTCCTCGAGCGGCGCGCGCGCGACCTCATGGACAGCGAAGTCACCATCGCCACGGCCGACACCGACTTCGAGGAATTCCTGCGCCGGCCCGGCAATCAGGGCCGCATGCTGCACGTCGTGGTCACGCGCGCCAACCGCATCTTCGGGGTGCTGCGCATCAACGCCACGCTGCGCCGCGGCCTGGAGCAGGTTCACGCCGGCGTTACGCTCGGCGAAGCGGCGCAGCAGAATTTCACCATCGTGCGCGAGAACGAAGCCGGCATCCGCGTCATCCGGCGCCTGGCGCGCAAGCGCGCGCAGATGGCGGTGGTGGTGCGCGACCGCCGCGTGCCGCGGCCGGCCGACATCCTCGGCGTGATCACCAAGGAGCACGTCGCCGACTCCGTCACCGACAGCATACAGATCTATCCGGATTGAGCCGCGCGCGATGCGCCGGCCGGCGGCGCGGCGCTGAAACACAGCCTCAGTTCGCCCGGATCCAGGTCTGGGTGCGGCCGAAGAACAGGATAGAGCCGCGCATTTCGAGCTTCTTGCCGCCGTCGATGACGGTCACCTTGGCGTTGTAGGTCTTGCCGTTCTTGGGGTCGAGGATCTGTCCACCGCCGTAGACGTTTTCGCCTTCCTTCTTCAGCCCGGTCAGGATGGTCATGCCGATCACCTGCTTGCCCTTGCGCGGATCGTCGGCGGCGCAATCGTCGCATTTCGAGTCCTGCTTGGCGGGGTCGAAAATCTTCTCCACCATCCCGGAAATCACGCCGTCCTTTTCCGTGATGCGGACCTCGGACTTGGGCTTGTTGGTTTCGTCATCGATGGTGGTCCACGCGCCGACCGGCGACATCATGTCGGCGAGCGCGGCCGACGCTGCGCCGGCGATGATCAGCGCGATGCAAAAGCGCGATTGCAGTGATGCCATGGCGTTCCTCCTTTGTGTTGGTGGCCGCGCAAGCGCGAGGCAATTCCAGACCTGCCGATTATATGACGATCGCGCCGCCGCGCGCTGCCATCGCCTCAAGCACATTCAGTCGCGTCATCAGCCCGGTCGCGGTCTGCTGCGACGACAAGGTGCAACAGCTGCAAGCGGCGTCCGCGGCGCGTGGTTGACGCCGGGCAGTTGCCTTTGGTAACGTTCGAGCGCGCTCTGCAACACCGGTTGCGGGCCCCGCGCGGCAATCATTCAAATCAACAAGGCAGACTGCATGCGTGCACTGCCATCGAGGAGGCATCACTCATGCGGCTTATCCGAACTCTGACAAGCGTCGCTGCGGCCGGCATATTGCTCGCAACCGCCGCCCTGCCGGCGGCTGCCGACGACATCAAGGCCGGCTCGATCACCAACAGCCCGCCGATGATTTCCTACGCCTCCGACGGCAGCACGCTGCAGGGTGCGATCGTCGATCTGGCCGCGGCAATGAGCCAGGAGATGGGCCGGAAAATCGTGTTCGAGTCGATACCGTTCAACGGCCTGCTGCCGGCGATGGAGGCGAAGCGCATCGACATCGTGTTCTCGCTCATGAACGACACGCCGGAGCGCGAGAAGCTCATCGACTTCGTCGACTTCTTCAACCTGTCCACCATGCTGCTGATCCGCAAGGGCAACCCGCAAAAGGTCGAGAGCCTGGAGACCATGTGCGGCCTGACCGTGTCCACGGTGCAGGGTTCGACGCAGATTGCGCTGGTCGACCACGCAAGCGCGCAGTGCACCGCGTCGGGCAAGGCCTCGATCCAGAACCTGCAGTACGCGCAGCCCTCAGACGCGCGCCTCCAGGTGCAGTCCGGGCGCGTCGCTGCCTTCCTCGGTAATTCGCCGGTGATGGTGTATCTCGCCAAGACCGCGGGCGAGGGCAAGATCTTCGATGTGGTGCAGGGGCATGTGTACCAGCCGGTGCCGCTGGGCATAGGCGTGGCGAAGACCAATCCGCAGCTGCGCGACGCGCTGCAAAAGACGCTCAATGCGCTGATCGCCAACGGCACTTACCGCAAGATCCTGGAGCAGCACGGCGTCGAAAGTGGCGCGGTGAGCTCGGCTACCATCAATGGCGGCGCCAACCTCAAGCTGTAGCGGGGCGCTCTTGACCCGCGTCGTTGCGCGGCGGCGGCCCTGGCTCTGGCTGGGCAGCGCCGTGGTGGCCACCGCCCTGGCGCTGCTGGCGGTTTCGATATTCCGCAACCCCAACATCCGGCACGAAGTGATCCTGCAGTACCAGTTCGCGCCGGCGATCATGGCGGGGCTGCGCACTACGGTCGTGCTTGCGCTGCTCGCGGCGGTGATCGGCACGGTACTCGGCGTGCTGCTCGCGGTGATGCGCCTGTCGGAGAGCCCGGTGCTGCGCCTCGCGAGCGGCTTCTACACCTGGCTGCTGCGCGGCACGCCGCTGCTGGTGCAGATACTGATCTGGGGCAACCTCGCGCTGCTGTTCGAATTCATCGGCCCGTTCCGCACCAATGACCTGCTCACGCCCTTCGTGGCCTCGGTGATCGCGCTCGGGCTGAACGAGGGCGCCTACATGGCCGAAGTGGTGCGCGCCGGCATCATTGCCGTCGACCGCGGCCAGTACGACGCCGCGCTCGCGCTCGGCATGTCGCGCCCGCAGGCACTGCGCCGCATCATCCTGCCGCAGGCGCTGCGCGTGATCATTCCGCCCGCCGGCAACCAGTTCATTTCGCTGCTGAAGGCGACTTCGCTGGTCTCGGTCATCGCTGGCGGCGACCTGCTCACGGCGGCGGAGAACATTTCCTCGGCCAACCTGCACACCATCGAGCTGATGCTGGTGGCGACCTTCTGGTACCTGGTGCTGACGACCATCACCAGCGTCGGCCAGCATTACATGGAGCGCCGCCTCGGCAAGTCGGGCGCGGGCATGCATGTCACTTCCTGAGCAGCCAACCGCGCGCCCGCCCGCAGGGCCGATGCTGCGCGCGCAGGGCGTGCACAAGCGCTACCGGCAGGAGGAAGTGCTCAAGGGTATCGACCTCGATGTGGCCAACGGCGAGGTGCTGTGCCTGATCGGTCCCTCGGGCTCGGGCAAGAGCACCTTCCTGCGCTGCATCAACCACCTCGAGCGCATCGACGCCGGGCGCCTGTACGTGGACGGCGCGCTGGTGGGCTACCGCGAGCGCGGCGACTGCCTGTACGAAATGCAGCCGCGCGAAGTGTGCCGCCAGCGCGCCGACATCGGCATGGTGTTCCAGCGCTTCAACCTGTTTCCGCATCTGACCGCGCTGCAGAACGTGATGGAGGCGCCGCTGCACGTGCGCCGAGAGCCGAAAGCCGAGGCGCAGGAGCGCGCGCGTGCACTGCTCGAGCGCGTCGGCCTCGCGGAAAAAGCCGGCGCCTATCCGAGCCATCTGTCGGGCGGGCAGCAGCAGCGCGTGGCGATCGCGCGCGCGCTCGCGATGCGGCCCAAGCTGATGCTGTTCGACGAACCGACTTCCGCGCTCGACCCCGAACTCGTCGGCGAGGTGCTGGCGGTGATGCGCGGGCTAACCGAGGACGGGATGACGATGATCGTAGTGACTCACGAAATGGCGTTTGCGCGCGACGCGGCCGACAGCGTCGCCTTCATGGATGGCGGCGTGATCGTGGAATCGGGTCCGCCCGGGGAAATGCTGTCGCGGCCGCGCCACGAGCGCACGCGCGCCTTTCTCTCGCGCGTGATCGGGGTGCCCGCATGAGCCCGACGGGCCGCCCCGAGGGCGAATCCTTGGCGCGCAGCGACAAGGCGGTCCAATGAGCACGAGCCGGTTGCTGCTGCTCGGGACCGGCGGCGGCCCCACGCCCAAGGCGACACGCTCGGCGCCCGCCTTCGCGGTCGTCGTCGACGGCGTGAGCTATATCGTCGACTGCGGCAACGGCGTCGCGCGCCAGATGGCAAAGGCGCAGCTGCCGTTTCGCTCGCTGCGCGCGGTGTTCATTACCCACCACCACTCCGACCACAACGCAGACTACGGCAACCTGTTCCTGCTGTTGTGGGCCGGCGGGCTGGCCGCGCCGGTTGACGCGTTCGGGCCGCCGCCGCTCGCGCGCATGACCGGGCAGTTTCTCGCGCTCAACGACTACGACATTGCCACGCGCATCGCCGACGAGGGGCGCCCGCCACTCGCGCCGCTGATCCGCGCGCGCGACATCACAACGGCGGGCGAGGTGTACCGCGACGAGCGCGTGCGCGTGAGCTGCGCGCTGGTCGAACATCCGCCGGTGGTGCCGGCGTTCGCGTTCCGCTTCGACATGGCTGACCGCTCGATCGTGTTCTCCGGCGACACCGCGCCCTGCGCCAGCCTGCTCGAGCTTGCGCGCGGCGCCGACGTGCTGGTGCACGAAGTCATGTACGAGCCCGCGCTCGACGCGATCTGCGCGCGGCTCGACAACGCCACGCGGCTGCGCCAGCACCTGCTGGACAGCCACACGACGCTGGACCAGGTCGGCGTGGTCGCGCGCGAGGCCGGGGTCAAGTGTTTGGTGCTGTCGCATTTCGTTCCGGCGGAGGGGATCGCGGACGAAATATGGCGCGCGGGTGCCGCGCGCAACTTCGCCGGCAGGATCGTGCTCGGACACGACTTGATGGAGCTCTGAGCCGGCGCCCGAACCGCCCCTTCACCCGCAGGCGCGCGGCATTTCGCCGCGCAATTCACTCGAGGAGTACCGATCATGATCCACGTCGTCGCCGTCATCACCGCCAAACCCGGCATGCGCGCATCGATACTGGAGGCGTTTCGCGCCAACGTCCCCACGGTCAAGGCCGAGGCCGGCTGCATCGAATACGGCGCCGCCGTCGATTTCGAGGACGGCCCCAAATTCCAGACCAGATACGGACCGGACACCCTGCTGGTGATCGAGAAATGGGAAAGCATGGATGCGCTGAAGGCGCACGCCGGCGCGCCGCACATGGCCGCCTATGCGGCGAAGACCAAGGACATGATCGTGAGCCGGCAGATCCATATTCTCACGCCGGTGTAGTCTTCTCGCGCCGGCGTAGCCGCTGCGCTTCAGGCGGCGACGGTTTCGTTCAGCGCCACCGGCAGATAGTCGACGCGGGATGGCACGTCCGGTGCGAGGTGCATCACGCGCGCGCCCAGATCCATCACCACCGAGGCGACGGTTTCGATTCGGATTTCGGGGTCCAGCGACGGGTCCGGGCTGCGGCAGATCGACAGGAAGCCGTCGGCCTCGTCGCTCAGCATGCGCTGCAGGTCCGCGCCCGAGAACCTGCCCTGGTGCGCGCGCGTGAGCGCGTTGATGCGCTCGAGCCGCGGCCGCGTCGACAGACTGGGCGCGAGGGCGGCCTGGTGCCGCGCCGCGGCCGGCGCGAGGAAATGGTTGGTGTGGCACAACGCCGCCTCCGTGCCACGCAGGACCTCGAGCCCGCGCGGCGAGATTTCGAGCGCGGCGGTGTCGCCCGAGGCGTCGGCGCAAAGCACATTGGACGAGGCGCCGAAGGACAGCCTGCCTGCGAATTCGATCGCGTCGGCGACGCTGGCGCGCGCGAGCAGCGCGCGCAGCAGCGCGTGCACCGGCACGCCGGCGCGCGCACCGTCGTCGGCTGAGCGCAGGATGTTGAGGCAGACGCCGAAGCCCTGGCGGTTGAAGCCGATCTTGGCGAGCATGCCGGCTTCGGTCAGCGTGAGGCAGGCGGCGCCCGCGGCGTCGTGCACGCGCAGCAGCACCAGCACCGCGCGCTGCACGCCGAGCCAGTCCCAGTTCTGCGCCAGTAGCGTGCTGCCGTTCGCGCTTTGCGCCGGCTTCACCGCGAGCGCAGTGCATTCGCCCCAGTCGGGCACGCCTTGCTTTGCGTTGGCGGCGCGGATGCGGCTGCGCTCCGGGTGCGGCTCGCCCGGATAGTGCGGCGGCAGGATTTCGGTGCGCGCGTTGAGCGCGAGGATTTCATTGACCTGGCGGCCGGCGCCCGCGGCGATGCCTTCGATCTCGGCGAGCAGCGCGGGGTCGAACCCGCCGATGATGTCGCGGTAGCCCGCGCCCAGGCGCTGCGCGCCGGCCCAGTCGATGCCGCAGTAGGCGAACAGGCGCGCGTAGTTGGCGATCGAACGCTCGATGCGCGCGCGCGCCTTCTGCCCGTGCTGCATGCCGCGCTCGCGCGCGCTGCCGGAGACTTCGATCAGCGGAAACATGGCGCCGTCCTTCTGCGATCATCCAATTGCAATGATATACCGGGCGCGCAGGCTAAACTGTCGGCCATGCCGATGCCGACCGATCCGCAACCCGCAGCGCCCGCGGCCGGGTTGCTGCTGGTCCTCGACACCAATGTCGTCCTCGACTGGGTCGCGTTCGGCGACGCGCGGGTGCGGCCGATCGCGGCGGCGATCGAGCGCGGGGCGCTGCGCGCGGTCACCAATGCGGCCTGCCTGCAGGAATTGCGCCGTGCGCTGGCTTACGCGCAGGTGAAACTCGGGGCTGCGGCGCAGGCGCTTGCCTACGATCGCTATGTCGCGCACGCGCGGGGCTTCGAAATCGCCGATGCCGCAGCGGCCGCGCAGTTGCCGCGCTGCGAGGATCCGGACGACCAGAAATTTCTCGAACTTGCCTGGCATGCGCGCGCGAGTCATCTGCTCACGCGCGACCGCGCGCTGCTCAAGCTGGCGCGCGAACTCGCGCAGGTCGGCCGCTTCAGCGTGCTCGAGCCCGACGCTTTCGTGCGCGCGGCGCCGGGTCTCGCATGAGTCCGAACCAGGGCTGAACCGCGGGGACTGGCTCCAGACGGGCGTCTTCGGGCGGTCACGCGGATCAGCCTCATGCCTGCAGGCGCTGGCCGCCGCAAACGCCGCTGACGTGGCAAAATCCTCCTCTATGTCAAATATCAAACCCTGGGCGTTCAACGATACGCTGCAGCCGCGCGAGGACGAAGTCGGCTTCGATCTCGCGCGGGCACTGGATGGGGTGGTGCTGCTGCGCGCGGAAATTCCGGAGGACGCGTTTACCGGCGGCCTGCTCGGCACCGAGCGCACCGGTTACGGCGCAGTAATCCGCGAGGACGGGCTGGTGCTCACCATCGGCTACCTGATCACCGAGGCCGAGAGCATCTGGCTCACCAGCAATACCGGGACGGTGGTCCCGGGCCACGCGCTTGCCTACGACCAGGCCACGGGCTTCGGCCTGGTGCAGCCGCTGGGCAGGCTCGGCGCGCCGCCGCTCGCACGCGGCTCCGCCGCTGCGTTGGATGCGGGCGATGAGGTGTACGTCATCGGCCACGGCGGCCGCGCGCACGCGCTCAAGGCGACGCTGGTCGCCAAGCGCGAGTTCGCCGGCTACTGGGAATATCTGCTCGAGGAAGCGCTGTTCACCGCGCCGGCGCATCCGCAATGGGGCGGCGCGGCGCTGCTCGACAAGCGCGGTCGCCTCGTCGGCATCGGTTCGCTGCTGGTGCAGGAAGCGGCGGACGAGGAATCGGTGCAGGGCAATATGTTCGTGCCGATCGATTTGATCGAACCGATACTGGAAGACCTGCTCGCGCATGGACGCGCGACGCGTCCGGCGCGGCCCTGGCTGGGCATGTACACCCAGCAGGCGGACGGGCGCCTGATGGTGGGCGGCCTTGCGCCGGGCGGTCCGGCCGAGCGCGCCGGGGTGCAGGCGGGCGACCTGGTGCTCGGGGTCGCGGGCGAACGCACCATCAGCCTCGCCGATTTCCTGCGCCGGGTGTGGCGCCTCGGCGGTCCGGGCGTCGAGGTTCCGTTGTTGCTCGCGCGCCAGGGCGATGTGCTGCGCCTGGGCGTGCATTCGGCCGACCGCAGCGACTTCCTGAAGAAGCCGCGGCTGCATTGAAGCCGGGGCGGCCTCAGGTGCGGTGGCCGCGGCTTGCCCGTAGAGACAGTGTCGGAGGATCGGCGGTGTCCCGCTGGACCGAATGTCTTGATTCCCACGATGAGCGGCCGCACGATCGAGTCAGCGCAATTGACGGCCATTGTTAAGGCTTGTAGGACGCCTGCCCGGTGAGTTCCGGCGCGACTCACAGGCCTGTGATCGAGGGCAGGCGTCCTACAACCCTTAACGAACTGAGACGGTGACGAGAAGCTACCTAGGCGACCGCTAAATCGCAGCTTCCGGCCATTCGACAGCAGATTCCCCGCCGCGCGATGACAATTTCTGTTCTTGCAATCGCCACTCAGGAATAAGTGATCGCTTCGCGCCGGTCGGCGCGCTCCAGATGCGGCACGCAGTTGAAGCTGACCAGGCGCATCGAGCGGGGGCTGAAGAACACCTCGCAGAATCCCGAGTTGCGAAACTGCAGGTTGAGCTCGATCGCGGTGCGCGCCGGCGCCTGCAGCAGGTCGGCGATGCCGCGGCCGATGGCGCCGCCTGAGGTCGCCGCGAGCACGTTCGCGTCCTCGGGCAGCCCGGCGCAGGCGCTTTGCATTGCGGCCGCGATGCGTGCGCCGAACTCGCCCCAGGTTTCGGGCAGCTCCCCTTTGAGCTTGTCTTCGGACCAGTCCGCGAGCGCGGCCTTGATGGTGCGATACACCGAGCGCACGTCGCCCTTGGCGCGCGCGTTGGCCCATTCGTCGCCGAGGTAGGCCTTGTACAGCGCTTCGCCGGAGTACTCGTTCCAGCCCGGATGCTCGGCGGCGCTCTGCGCTGAGCCCATGGTGCCGAGAATCGCGCGCGCGGTCTCGCGCTGGCGTTCGAGCGTGCCGCACACGGCGCGCGCGAACACGATGCCGCGCCCGTCGAAGTATTCGCCCAGCCACTCGGATTGACGCCGCCCGAGCTCGCTCAGGCGGTCGTAGTTCTCTGCGGCGAAGGAGGCCTGGCCGTGGCGGACCAGATACAGGGTAGCCATGAAGGCCGGAGGATACGCGAATTCGGGCGCGCGATCAGCCGCTGAATTTCTGCAGGCCGTCGAGGTCGAGCACGGTGACCAGACCGTAATCGACTTTGATCAGGCCGGCCTTGCCCAGCACCTGCAGCGCGCGGTTGACGCGCTGGCGCGAAGCGCCGGCGAGATAGCCGAGCTCTTCCTGCGAGATTTGCACCTGCGGATCGGAGTCCGGATACAGATGAGGGTTGAACAGCGACGCGAGCGCGCGCGCGACGCGCGCGTCCGGGTTGAGCAGGCGGTCGTGCTCGACCATGCCGATGAACTGTCCGAGGCGCTCGTTGAGCTGCTTCAGCAGAAAACGGTTGAACGGAATGCTGGTGTCGAGCAGCCAGTGGAACGTTGTTTCGGGCATGAATGCGATGCGCGAATCGCGCAGCGCGACGATGTCGTACATGAACGGCCGCCCCCTGAGCACCGTGCCTTCGGCGAACCAGCCGCCGGCGGGTATGCCGGCGAAGGTGACCGATTTGCCTGCGGGTGACAGGCTGTGTATTTTCACCAGTCCGTCGATCACGCCCAGCCAGGCGCTGGCCGGATCGCCTTTGCGGCAGATGCAGGCACCGGCGGCGAAATCGCGCACGGCGATGTCGGTGCGTACCCGGCTCAACTGCTGCGCTGGAAGCTCCCTGGTCCAGGTGCTGCGGGCCAACATGTCATCCAGCGATCGCATACCCTGCCGCCTAAGACCCGAGTGTCGGGCAGACGACATTTTGCCCGATATTTGTCCTGTATGATTACCCACCCGCCGGAGCGCCCCACGCTCCAGGTCGGACGCGCTTGAGCTACAATGAATCGAGCGAGGGAACGCCCCGGAACAGGGGCGAAAACGCTTTCGAGGAGGGTTCAATGTCAGAAGGGTCTCTGGACACCTTTCCGCGCCTGCTGCTGCAGCATGCGGCCGTGCGTCCGAATCACCCGGCGATACGCGAAAAAGACCTCGGCATCTGGCAGAGCTGGAACTGGAGCCGGGTGTCGGCGGAGGTGCGCTCGCTCGCCTGCGGCCTGGCCGAGCTGGGCTTTCGGCGCGGCGACAGCCTCGCCATCATCGGCGACAACCGGCCGCGCCTGTACTGGGCCATGACCGCGGCGCAATGCTTGGGCGGCACGCCGGTGCCGATGTACCAGGATGCGGTGGCGCAGGAACTGGAATACGTACTGCAGGACGCCGGCATCCGCTTCGCCATCGCCGAGGACCAGGAACAGGTGGACAAGCTGATCGAGTGCCGCGAGCGCACGCCCGGCCTCGAGCACATCGTGTATGACGATCCGCGCGGCCTTCGGCATTACACCCAGCCCTTCGTGCGCAGCCTCGATGCCGTGGAGGAACTCGGCCGCGGCGCCAGGCAATCCGGCTTCATCGACGCCGAGATCGAACAAGGCAAGAGCGACGACGTCGCGATCATGCTCTACACTTCCGGCACCACCGGCAAGCCCAAGGGGGTGTGCATCACGCACGACGCGCTGATCAATGCCGCGCGCGGCGGCTGCGGCTTCGACCAGCTGACCGCGGACGACGAGATACTTTCCTACCTGCCCATGGCCTGGGTCGGCGACAACCTGTTCTCCTATGCGCAGTCGCTGGTCGCGGGCTTCACCGTCAACTGTCCGGAGTCGGGCGAGACGGTAATGACCGACATGCGCGAGATCGGCCCGACTTACTATTTCGCGCCGCCGCGGGTGTTCGAGAACCTGCTGACCCAGGTGATGATACGCATCGAGGACGCGGGCGCGATCAAGCGCTGGATGTTCCACTACTTCATGGAAGTGGCGCGCCGCTGCGGCGCCGAGATCCTCGACGGCAAATCCGTGGGTGCGGGCGAGCGCCTGTTGTATACGCTGGGCAACGTCTTCGTCTACGGCCCCTTGCGCAATGTGCTCGGCATGAGCCGGGTGCGCGTGGCCTACACCGCGGGCGCGGCGATCGGGCCCGACCTGTTCCGCTTCTACCGCTCGATCGGCATCAACCTGAAGCAGCTCTATGGCTCGACCGAGACCTGCGCCTATGTCTGCCTGCAGCAGGACGGCCATATCAAGCTGGACACGGTCGGCATTCCGGCGCCCGGGGTGGAAGTCAAGATTGCCGACAGCGGCGAAGTGCTGGTGAAGAGCGGCGCGATGTTCAAGGAATACTACAAGCGCCCCGACGCCACCGCGGAGACCATCGACGCGGAGGGCTACTTCCACACCGGTGACGCCGGCTTCTTCGATGCGGACGGCCAGCTGAAAATCATCGACCGCGCCAAGGACGTGGGCAAGATGGCGCAGGGCGCCATCTTCGCGCCGAACTACATCGAGAACAAGCTCAAGTTTTTCTCGTATATCCGCGAGGCGGTCGCGTTCGGCCACGGCCGCGAGATGGTATGCGCCTTCATCAACATCGACATCGGCGCCGTCGGAAACTGGGCCGAGCGGCGCAACATTCCCTACTCCGGCTATACCGACCTGGCGCAGAAGGACGAGGTCTATGCGCTGGTGCGCGAATGCGTGGAAAAGGCAAATGCCGAGCTTGCTCTCGACCCGGCGCTGTGCGATTCGCAGGTGCACCGCTTCCTCATCCTGCACAAGGAACTCGATCCGGACGACGACGAGCTCACGCGCACACGCAAGGTGCGCCGCAGTTTCATCGGGGAGAAGTACGGCGTGCTGATCGACGCGCTGTATTCGGGCAAGACCTCCCAGTTCATCGAGACCCAGGTAAAGTTCGAGGATGGGCGCAGCGGCAAGGTCAGCGCCGACCTGCGCATCGAGGAAACCCGGACCTATCCGCCGGCGACGGCGAAGAAGGCTGCTTAGAGTGCAAGGCGGTAGGCAAATCGGCGGCGTGGTTCTCGGTATGGAGGGCATTTCCCTCGCCTTCGGCGGCGTGCGCGCGCTGCAGGACGTTTCCTTCGACGTGCGCGAGCACGAGGTCCGCGCCATCATCGGCCCCAACGGCGCAGGCAAGAGCTCGATGCTCAACGTGATCAACGGCGTCTACCATCCGCAGCAGGGCACGGTCACGTTCAAGGGCAAGAAACGCCGCGACGTCAACACGCACGAAGCCGCCGAGCAGGGCATCGCGCGCACCTTCCAGAACATCGCGCTGTTCAAGGGCATGTCGGTGCTCGACAACATCATGACCGGGCGCAACCTGCGTATGAAATCGGGCCTGCTGGCCCAGGCGCTGCGCCTGCCCTGGGCCGTTCGTGAAGAACTGCAGCACCGCGAGGCGGTCGAGCAGGTGATCGACTTTCTCGAAATCCAGGCCTACCGCAAGACCCCGGTCGGGCGCCTGCCCTACGGCCTGCAAAAGCGCGTCGACCTGGCGCGCGCGCTGGCGATGGAGCCCACGCTGCTGCTGCTGGACGAGCCGATGGCGGGGATGAACGTGGAGGAGAAGCAGGACATGTGCCGCTTCATCCTCGACGTCAACGACCAGTTCGGCACCACCATCGTGCTGATCGAGCACGACATGGGCGTGGTCATGGACATTTCCGACCGCGTGGTCGTGCTCGACTATGGCAGGAAAATCGGCGACGGCACGCCGGGCGAGGTGCGCGGCAATCAGGCCGTGATCGACGCCTATCTCGGCGTAAGCCACTGAAGCGGGCGGCGGGCATGAAAAGAAATATCAACCTGATCATTTTGAGCGTGGCACTTCTGGCGGGCATGATCGCGCCGCTCGCCACCGGCGCAAGCGCCGCCGGCTTCTGGGTGGAAGTGCTGCTCGGCGGCCTGATGGCGGGCGTGCTGTATTCGCTGGTCGCGCTCGGCTTCGTGCTGATCTTCAAAGCCTCGGGCGTGTTCAATTTCGCGCAGGGCGCGATGGTGCTGTTCGCCGCGCTGTCGGTTGCGCGCATGGCGGAAAGAATGCCGCTTTGGGCGGCAATACTGCTCGCCGTCGTCATCATGGTGGCGCTGGCCTTCATCATCGAGCGCCTGGTGCTGAGGCCGCTGGTGAATCAGGACCCGGTGGTGCTGCTGATGGCGACTCTGGGCGTTACCTTTTTCCTGAATGGGCTGGGCCAGAGCGTCTGGGGCAGCGACGTCTACGAAATCAATCTGGGCATCGCCAGGGAACCGATAATGATCCTTCAGAGCGTGTTTGACGGCGGCATTCTGGTGAACAAGGACGACATCGCGGCGACGGTGGCGGCGGTGGTGCTGGTGACCCTGCTCGCCCTGTTTTTCCGGAAGACCAAGACCGGGCGCGCCCTGCGCGCGGTCGCCGACGACCACCTTGCGGCGCAGTCCATAGGCATTCCGCTGAACCGCATCTGGGTCATCGTCTGGTCGCTGGCCGGCGTGGTCGCGCTGGTCGCAGGCGTGATCTGGGGCGCAAAACTCGGTGTGCAGTTTTCGGTCTCCCAAGTAGCGCTGAAGGCGCTGCCGGTGGTGATACTCGGCGGCTTCACCTCGATCCCCGGCGCGATCATCGGCGGACTGATTATCGGTGTCGGCGAGAAAATGGCTGAGGTGTTTCTGGCGCCGATAGCGGTACATGCTTTCAACCTCGCCGGAGGCGGCATAGAGAACTGGTTCGCCTATGTGCTGGCGCTGGTGTTCCTGCTGGTGCTGCCCGAGGGTTTATTTGGAGAAAAACATATCGATCGGGTTTAGTGCGCCTGCGGACGACTGACGCCAAGCCTGGAAGATACAGACAGACACATGCTCTACAGAGAAAACGGACAGTTCAAGACCAGCTACCGCGGGGATCAGCAGATGCTGCCGATCCTGCAGGACCGCATTTTCATGGCCTTGCTGCTGCTGTTCGTGTTTATCGGAGGTCCGTTCATTTTCAGCGATTACATGCTTCTTTCCACCATCATCCCGTTTCTGATTCTTTCGCTGGCGGCACTGGGTCTGAACCTGCTGGTCGGATATTGCGGGCAGATATCGCTCGGCCATGCGGCGTTCATGTCGGTTGGCGCCTACGCGGCCTACAATCTCGCGCTGCGGATTCCGCAGCTCAACTTTCTGGTGGTGTTGATCCTGGCCGGTCTGATCGCGGCGCTGGTCGGCCTGCTGTTCGGCATCCCGAGCCTGCGCATCCGCGGCCTTTACCTCGCGGTGGCCACGCTGGCGGCACAGTTCTTCATGGACTGGACCTTCGCCCGGGTAAAGTGGTTCACCAACTATGCATCGTCCGGATCGGTGTCCACGGCGACCATCGACCTGTTCGGCTGGCAGCTCAACTCGCCGGTGCGCAAATACCTGTTTCTCGCGGCGGTGGTGACGGTATTCGCGGTCCTGGCGAAGAACCTGGTGCGCGGCCATATGGGCCGCGCGTGGATGGCGATGCGCGACATGGACGTCGCGGCCGAAGTGATTGGCATCCGGCCCGTCTACGCCAAGCTCACTGCTTTCGCAGTGAGTTCGTTCTATGTCGGCGTCGCCGGCGCGCTGTGGGGCTTCGTCTACCTTGGTTCCTGGGAGCCGCTGGCCTTCGACATCAACCTGTCGCTCAACCTGCTGTTCATGATCATCATCGGCGGCATGGGTTCCATCCTCGGCAGTTTTTTCGGCGCCTTCTTCATCGTGGCATTACCGATTCTGTTGAATCATCTGCCCGGATGGATAGGCTTCGACATGTCGACGGCAATGGTGTCGAACCTAGAGCAGATGATTTTCGGCTCCTTGATCATATTCTTCCTGATCGTGGAGCCGCAGGGCCTGGCGCGCCTGTGGGCGATCGGCAAGGAGAAGCTGCGACTGTGGCCGTTCCCGCATTAGCCTTGGGGGAAGCTTGAATTGGCCCCCGATTTGGGAGAGCATGGGGTAGGTGCCCTCCCCGGGCGGGCAGCAGATAGAGGGTATTTGTGGGACTTTGCTTTTGTTTGACCGCCGCCGGCGTTCTGCCTTCGGCAATTTTCAATAGGAGGTAACGGAGATGAAACTAGTACAAAAAATGAGAGTCCTGGCGGTATGCGCCGGCACCGTAGCCGCCATCATGGCGGTCACGGCCAGCGGGCCAGTCCAGGCACAGTCGAATGCAAAGGAGCAATTCTTCCCTGTGTTGCCCTATCGCACCGGTGCTTACGCGCCAAACGGCGTGCCATGGGCCAACGGCTATGTCGATTACCTGAAGCTGGTCAACGCGCGCGACGGCGGCATAGGCGGCGTCAAGATTACCTACGAGGAGTGCGATACTGCCTACGCGACCGACCGCGGGGTCGAGTGCTACGAGCGCCTGAAGGGTAAGGGCCCGACTGGTGCCGCCTTGTTTCAGCCGTTGTCGACCGGCATCACTTTCGCGCTGACCGACAAAACGTACACAGACAAGATTCCGCTGGTGACCGCGGGCTACGGCCGCGCCGATACGGTCGACGGCACTGTGTTCAAATGGGTTTTCCCCTTGGGTGGAACTTACTGGGACGGCGCCGATATTCTGATCCAGCACGTAGGTAAGCTCGAAGGCGGTCTGGATAAACTCAAAGGCAAGAAGATCGCGCTGGTCTATCACGATTCGCCCTACGGCAAGGAGCCGATTCCACTGCTGCAGGAGCGCGCCAAGATACACGGATTCGAGCTGCTGCTGCTGCCGGTCACCCACCCGGGCGTAGAGCAGAAGGCCACCTGGCTGCAGATCCGCCAGCAGCGGCCCGATTATGTCTTTCTCTGGGGCTGGGGTGTGATGAATTCGACCTCGATCAAGGAAGCGGTTGCGACCGGCTATCCGCGCGACAAAATGTACGGCGTGTGGTGGTCGGGTTCCGAGGTGGATGTAATCCCGGCGGGCGACGGCGCGAAAGGTTACCACTCGCTCGTTTTCCTCGCGCCGGCCGGCCGAGGTCAGGTGCACAAGGACATACTCAAGTTTCTCCATGCGAAAGGCCAAGGCACGGGCCCGAAGGAAGAGGTCGGCGAGGTGCTGTACAACCGCGGCATGGTGTCGGCAATGATGGGCGTGGAAGGGGTGAAGCGCGCGCAGACCCGCTACGGCAAGAAACCACTCACGGGCGAGCAGATCCGCTGGGGCCTGGAGAACCTCGCGCTCGACAAGGCGGCGATCAAGAAGATCGGTTTCGAGGGTTTCATGGATCCGATCAGCACTAGCTGCGTCGACCACGAGGGCGCGCATAGCGGCAGCATTCAGACCTGGGACGGCAAGAAGTGGACGGTGACCGCCGGACCGTACGAGTCGGACCTGCAGATCATCAAGCCGATGATCCGCGCTTCGGCAGCGAAATATGCCGCGGAAAAGCATCTCACCCCGCGCGATTGCGCCAAGGAAGCATCGCAATAAGTTGTTGAATGTATCCGCCTGCGCCGCGCTTCGCCGCGATGCAGGCGGTTTCTGCGGGGGCTCGAAGCGAGTTTCCGCAAAAACCGAAATGGACCTGACAGTGAAACCAGCTCCTGGGAGAACGCCCCGATGAGTGCAACCCTGCTCACCGTGAACGGCATCGAAGTCATCTACAACCACGTGATCCTGGTGTTGAAGGGCGTGTCGCTCACGGTCGAGGAAGGCAGGATCGTCGCGCTGCTGGGCGGCAACGGCGCGGGCAAGACCACGACGCTGCGCGCAGTATCGAACCTGCTCAGGGGCGAACGCGGCGACGTCACCAAGGGCTATATCGAATACAAGGGCGAGCGCATCGAGCGCCTCACGCCTTCGGACCTGGTCAAGCGCGGCGTGATCCAGGTGATGGAGGGGCGACACTGCTTTGCGCACCTGACGATCGAGGACAATCTGCTCGCCGGCGCCTATACGCGCAGCGGCGGCCGCGGCGAAATCGCGGCCGACCTGGAGAAGGTCTATACCTATTTTCCGCGCCTGAAGCAGCGGCGCACGAGCCTCGCCGGCTACACCTCAGGCGGCGAGCAGCAGATGACCGCGGTCGGGCGCGCGCTGATGGCGCGGCCGAGCATGATCCTGCTTGACGAACCGTCGATGGGGCTGGCGCCGCAGCTAGTCGAGGAAATTTTCGAAATCGTGAAAAGCCTGAACCAGAAAGAGGGCGTGAGCTTCCTGCTGGCGGAGCAGAACACCATGGTCGCGCTGCGCTACGCCGACTACGGCTACATCCTCGAGAACGGCCGCGTGGTCATGGACGGCATCGCCTCCGAGCTTGCCACCAACGAGGACGTGAAGGAATTCTACCTCGGCATTTCCAGCGGCGGGCGCAGGAGCTTTTCCGAGGTCAAGCACTACAAGCGGCGCAAGCGCTGGCTCGCCTGAGGGCGGGGCCATCCCCGCGCCGCAGGCGCGGGACGTTTGCAAAGCCGGCGCTGTCTGCGGCCCTTTCATGTCTACGCGGCTAACGGAACCTTCACATGACTCTACATTACGACGCACTTGAAACCCGCGATCCGGCGGAGCGCGAACGCGCGCTGCTCGGCGCGCTGCCGGCGCAGATCGCACTCGCGAAGAACAACGCGCCGGGCTTCGCGCGCATACTGGCCGAAGTCGATCCGCAGGCGGTCAGCTCGCGCGCCGCGCTGGCGCGGCTGCCGGTGACGCGTAAGTCCGACCTGCCCGAATTGCAGAAGCGCGAATTCCCCCTGGGCGGCCTGAACGCGACGCCGTTGAGCAAGCTGGCGAAGATTTTCGTCTCGCCGGGACCGGTGTATGAGCCTGAAGGCACGGCGCCGGACTGGTGGCGCACCGCGCGCGCACTGTTCGCGGCCGGCTTTCGCTCCGGCGAGTTGGCGCTAAACACCTTCGCCTACCACTTCACGCCCGCGGGCTCGATGATGGAGTCCGGAGCGCGCGCGCTCGGCTGCACCGTGGTGCCGGGCGGAATCGGGCAGACGGAAATGCAGGTCTCGACCATCGTCGATCTGCGCATCGGCGGATTCATCGGCACGCCTTCGTTCCTGAAGCTGATCGTGGACAAGGCGGACGAACTCAAGGCCGACATCAGCTGCCTGAAAAAGGCCATGGTCGGCGGCGAATACCTGCCGCCTGCGCTGCGCAATTCCATGGCCGCGCGCGGCATCCGGGTGATGCAGTCCTACGGCACCGCCGATCTCGGCTCGCTCGCCTACGAATCGGCGCTGGCCGACGGTTCGGTCACGCAGGGCATGATCCTCGACGAGGGCCTGCTGCTCGAGATCGTGCGCCCGGGCACTGGCGATCCGGTGGCGCCGGGAGAAGTCGGCGAAGTGGTGATCACCAGTTTCAACACCGACTATCCGCTGGTGCGCTTCGGCACCGGGGACCTGTCCGCCGTGCTCGCGGGCGCAAGCCCCTGCGGCCGCAGCAATGTGCGCATCAAGGGCTGGATGGGGCGCGCCGACCAGACCACCAAGGTGCGCGGCATGTTCGTCACGCCGAAGCAGGTGGGCGAGATCCTGCGGCGCCACCCCGAAGTCGTGAAGGCGCGCCTGGTGATCGCCGGCGAAACCGGCAAGGACGACATGACGCTGCGCTGCGAGGCAAACAAGGATGACGCCGCGCTGAAAGCTGCGCTGGTGGCCTCGATCCGCGACGTGACCAAACTGCGCGGAGAAATCGATTTCGTGCCCGCCGGCAGCCTGCCCAACGACGGCAAGGTCATCGACGACACGCGCAAGTACGATTGA
>JBBRAI010000046.1:0-27936 GCA_038206915.1 Burkholderiales bacterium
GCGCGCAGGCCCTCGCGCAGGGCCTGCAGCGCAGGCAGGTCCGCCGCCAGTTGCTGCGCGATCGCCAGATATTCTTCTTCGCTCTGCGCGATGTGCTGCGTCAGGCCGCAATTCGACAACATGCTCACACCGGCGCGCGACACGCAGCTCGTCCCGGCGAGGGTGACCACCGGAACGCCGTTCCATAGCGTATCGAGCGTGGTGATGGCGCCGTTGTACGGAAACGGGTCGAGGGCGATGTCGGCGCGCGCGAACATTTCGTGGAAACGGTCCTGGCTCACGCCGGGCTCGATCTCCAGACGCTCGGGCGCGACGCCGCGGCGCGCGAAGAATTCGCGCAGGGCTGCGCTCGCCGAGCCCCGCGGCACTGTCAGGATGAACAGCCGCGCCTGCGGCAGCGCCAGCAGCAGGCGCGCCCACAGCGCCAGCGCCGGTTCGCTGAGCTTCGCCAGCGCATTGAAGCTGCCGAACGTGATCCAGCCGTTTCGCAGCGCCGGCGCGGGCGCCGGCGGGCCTGCCGACTCGGGGTGGTAGCACCAGTAGGTATGCGGCAGCCGCTGCAGGCGCTCGGTGTAGAACTGCTCGGTCAGGCCGGGCGGATCGCAATACGGGTCGCTGATGCGGTAGTCCATCGCGGCGAGGCCGGTGGTCGCCGGGTAGCTCAGCCAGGACAGCTGCACCGGAGCGGGTTTCAGCGCAAACGTGAACAGGCGGTTGTCGCCCAGATGGCCGGACAGGTCGACCAGCAGATCGATGCCGTCGGCGCGTATCGCCGCGGCCGCGGCCGCATCGTCGAGTTCGCGGATTTCGCGCCAGTGCTCGGCCTGCGCGCGCAGGCGCTCGCTCCAGGGTCCGGGCCGCTTGCCGTTCTGGTACAGGAACAGTTCGAATCCATTGCGGTCATGGTGGCGGAACGCCTGCTCAAGATAGGAGCCGATTACGCCATTGTCGAAATCGAACGAGACATAGCCCAGGCGCAGTCGCCGTTCCGGCGCGGGCTCGTTGGCGTGGACCTGCGCGGGCGCCGCTACGGCAAAGCGCTGCGCCCAGGCGCAATGTTCCGCGAAGATCGCCTGCGCATCGTGGCGCGCGGAGAAGCAGGAAGCGAGGCACAGCGCCGAGTGGATGCTCGCCGACTGCGGCGCCATGGCGAGCGTGGTCCGGTAGAGTTCGATCTCTTCGTCGACGCGGCCGAGGCTGCGCAGCACCTGGCCCAGGCTGTGCCTGGCGCGAATGTCGGCCGGGTCGGCGGCGATTGCATCGCTGATGAGTTCGTGCGCGAGATCGAATTCGGCCGCCTGCATGGCGATCAGGCCCAGATGGTGCAGCGCGACCGGCTGCTGCGGCGCGTCGCGCAGTATCTCCCGGTAGGCGCGCTCGGCCGCGCCCAGCCGGCCGGCCTGATGGTCCTGAACCGCCGCCCGCAGCCTGGCATCCAGTTCGTGCGGCGCAGGCGTACGCGCGGATCGCCCGCGCCGCTGTTTCAGCAAGTTGCGCAGTATCGAGAATGCCATGGTCTGCGTGCTATCGCGGCCTGCGCTATTCGTAGCGCAGCGCTTCGATCGGAGACAGCCGGGAGGCCTTGCGCGCGGGATAGAAGCCGAAAAATATTCCGATGGCGGCGGCGAAGCCCACCGCCAGCACCACCGATTCGGGCGACAGGCTGGTGCGCCAGCCGGCGAACTGACCGATTGCGAGCGAACCGCTGAGACCCAGCATGATGCCGAGCAGCCCGCCGATCAGCGACAGCGTCACCGCTTCGACCAGGAACTGCTTGAGGATATCGCCGGCGCGCGCGCCGACCGCCATCCGCAAGCCGATCTCGCGCGTGCGCTCGGTCACCGACACCAGCATGATGTTCATGATGCCGATACCGCCGACCAGCAGCGACACCGAGGCCACCGCCGCGAGCAGCAGCGTCAGTACCTTGCTCGAGGCTTCCTGCGCCTGCAGGATTTCGGTGAGGTTGCGGATGGTGAAGTCGTCGTCCGCGCCCGGCTGCAGCTTGTGGCGCTGGCGCATCAGCTCGCGGATGTGATCCTCCGCGTCCTTCATGTTCTGGCCGTCGCGCACCTTGACCGAGATCACGCCGACGCGCCGCAGCTTGCCCTGCGGATTGCCGAACAGGCGGTTTCTCGCCGTTGTCAGCGGCACCAGGATGACGTCGTCCTGGTCCGTTCCCATCATGCTCTGGCCCTTCTTGTCGAGCATGCCGACGATGGTGAACGGCACCTTGCGGATGCGTATCTGCTGGTCCACCGGGTCGGCGTCGCCGAACAACTGCTTCGCCACGCTCTGGCCGATGATCGCGACCTTGCCCGCGCCGCTTATTTCCTGCGGCTCGAAACCGCGGCCCGATACGATGGGCCAGTCGCGCACCTCCAGGTATTCGGGCGTCACGCCCTGGATCACGCTGGACCAGTTGTTGTTCCCCGCGATGATCTGGCCGCTGCCGCGGTTCGACGGCGCCGAGGACTGCACTTCCTGCACTTCGCGCGTAATCGCCCAGGCGTCGTCTTCCGTCAGCGTCTGCGCCGAACTGCCGCCCAGGCGCACCCCGCCCGACGTGGTCGATCCGGGGATGATGATCATCAGGTTCGAACCCAGGCTCTTGATCTGCTCCGCAACACGGTCCTGCGCGCCGCCGCCGACCGCGATCATGGTGATTACCGCGCCCACGCCGATGATAATGCCTAGCATGGTGAGCACGGAGCGCATCTTGTTGACCCTCAGTGCCCTGAGGGCGATGCGCAGCGTCGCGAGCAGGTCCATTCAGGCCACCGCCGCCGGTGCCCGCGCCAGGCGCAGCATCGCCTCGGCGTCGCTGATTGTTTTCACCGGGTGGTCCTCGACCACCAGGCCGTCGCGGAAATGGATGTTGCGCTGCGCGAACGCCGCGATGTCCTGCTCGTGGGTGACGATCACCACGGTCATGCCGTCTCGATTGAGCTTTTGCAGCAGCGCCATCACCTCCAGGCTGGTGCGCGAATCGAGCGCCCCGGTCGGCTCGTCGGCAAGGATCAGCACCGGGTCGTTGACCAGCGCGCGCGCGATCGCCACGCGCTGCTGCTGGCCGCCGGAGAGCTGTGCCGGATTGTGGTCCATGCGGTCGGCGAGCCCGACTTCGGTCAGGCGCTTTTTCGCGCGCTCGCGGCGTTCAGCGGCGGGGACGCCGCCGTAGAGCAGCGGCAGCTCGACATTGTCCAGCGCACTCGTCCGGGGCAGCAGGTTGAACTGCTGGAACACGAAGCCGATGCGCTTGTTGCGGATCACGGCCAGCGCGTCCCCGGAGAGCGCGGAGACGCTCTCGCCGGCGAGCACGTATTCGCCGCGCGTAGGGCTGTCGAGGCAGCCGATCAGATTCATGAAAGTTGATTTGCCCGAACCGGAAGGCCCCATGACCGCGACGAACTCGTTCTTCTCGACGCAGACCGTCACGCCGCGCAGCGCCGCGACGGTCTGTTCGCCGACCAGGTATTCCTTGACGAGGTTGGTGGTCTGGATCAGCGGCTCGGCCATGCTCGCCCGCCTCGCTCAGAACGGCAGCCGCGGCCCGCTCGGACGCGCCGCCGCCGCGGCGCCGCCCGCCTGCGCGGCGCCGATAATGACCTCGTCGCCTTCCTTGAGCTCGGCGCCGATGAGCTCGGTCATGCTGCCGTCGGAAAGCCCGGTGCGCACGCTCACCGCCTTGGGCGGTTCGTCGCCGGGCACGAATACGCGCCCGCGCCCGACGGCGGAGCCTGCCGCGCGGCCGGCGGATTCGGCGATGATCTCCTCGTATTTCTGCTTCTGTTCCGGCTTGAGGATTTCCATGATCCTGGCGCGCACGTCGCTGCGCACGCGCTCGCCCGCTTTGGCGCGATCGGCTTCAGGCAGCTCGCGCACGCCGGCCAGCTTCTGCCGCATGTCGGCGAATATCGGATCCAGCCGCGCCTGCTGCTGCTCGTCCAGGCCGAGCGAGCTCACCAGGCGCGCGCGCAGCTGCTGTCCCGCGCCGCCGCCGGCCGGCGCAGCCGCAGCTGCAGCTGCAGCCGGAGCGCTGGCGCCCGCCGCGGCCGGCGCGGCGGCGTCGCTGAAACCGGCGGGACGGAAACGCAGCGCCGCATTCGGCAGCTTGAGCACGCTGTCGCGCCGGTCGGTGGTGATGCGCACGTTCGCCGTCATGCCGGGCAGCAGGTGCAGGTCCGGGTTGGCCGCGGATATCACCACTGTATAGGTGACCACGTTCTGCACCACCAGCGCCGCCTTGCGCACCTGCATCACCTTGCCGCGGAACGTGCGTCCGGGAAACGCGTCGACGCTGAAAGTCGCATCCTGGTCGATCGCGACGCGGCCGACGTCGGCCTCGTCGATCGAAGCTTCGACCTGCATTTCGCGCAGGTTCTGCGCAATCTGGAACAGCTCGGGCGCCTGCAGGCTCGCTGCCACGGTCTGGCCCGCGTCCACGCTGCGCTTGATCACGACGCCGTCCACCGGCGCGCGGATGATGGTGCGGTCCAGATCGACCTTGGTCTGGGCGAGCTGCGACTCGCGCTGCTTCACCACTGCCTGGGCGTTCTTCGCCTGGGCTTCGGCCACGGCGAGCTGCGCGCGCGCGGTCTTGACCTGCTCCTGCGCGGCGTTATACACCGCCAGCGCCTTGTCGCGGTCGGCGACGGAAATGAAGCCCTTCTCGACCAGCATCTGCTTGCGCTCGTAGTCGCGCTTGACGTCGGCAAGGTTGACCTCGCTGCGCGACACCTCGGCGCGCTGCGCGCCCACGCCCGCCATCTGCGTCAGCACCGTCGCCCTGGTCGCCTCGAGGTCGGCCATTGCCTGCCTGACCTTGAGTTCGAACGACTCCGGGTCGATGCGCGCGATTACCTGGTCTTTCTTCACCGGCGAATTGAAGTCTACGTACAGTTCCTTGATCTGCCCCGATACCTGCGAGCCCACCAGTACCGAAATCACCGGATTGAGCGTGCCGGTGGCGGAAACTGCCGCGATGATCGGTCCCTTTTCCACTTTGGCCAGCCGGTACGCCGGCTGTTCGCTTTTGTTCGAAACATAGCGGTAGGCGCCGAAAGCGGCGCCCGCCGCGACCAGGACGGCGATGGTCAGCAGCAGGGGTTTTTTCATTGGTAGGGCAGGTTGGGCGTGGTGGGGGCAAGCTTAACATGCAGGTCCGGCGCGGCGCTGTTACCAAATGTTTCGGCCGCCCGGTCGAAATTCAGTCGGGCGCGATCAGGTAATGCCCCGATTTGCCGCCTTTCTTCTCCAGCAGCATCACGTTTTCTATGCGCATGCCCCGGTCCACCGCCTTGCACATGTCGTAGACGGTGAGCAGGCCGACGCTGACCGCGGTCAGCGCTTCCATCTCGACGCCGGTGCGGCCCAGGGTCTCCACGGTGACGGTGAGCCTGACGGCGCTGGCGGCGGCGTCAGGCTCGAATTCGGCGCCGACGCGGGTCAGTGCCAGCGGATGCGCCAGCGGAATCAGATCCGCGGTGCGCTTTGCCGCCTGGATTGCCGCGAGGCGCGCCACGCCGAGGACGTCGCCCTTTTTTGCCGTGCCGTCCAGAATCAGACGCAGGGTCGCCGGCTGCATGCGTATCGTTCCGCAGGCGCGCGCGACGCGGCGCGTCTCGGCTTTGGCGCCGACGTCGACCATGTGCGCCTGGCCGCGCGTGTCGAAATGCGTCAGTTTATTCGTCTTCGCGGGGGAACTTCGTTTCATGGCGGGGTATCATATCACCATGCGTATCAGCAGCTTGCTCGCGCTTATCCCCGCCATGACCCTGGCGTTCGCCACGACCGCCCCGGCCGACGGCCTGCCCGACCTCGGCGACACGGCGCAGCTTTCGCTCTCGCCGCAGATGGAGCGCCGCGTGGGCGAATCGATCATGCGCGACATCCGCCTGCACGATACCGACTATGACGACGATCCCGAGGCCACCGAATATCTGAATACCCTGGGCAGCCGCCTGGTGTCCAACAGCCAGGGCGCGAGCCAGGACTTCGAGTTCTTCCTGGAGAAGGATCCCATGCTGAACGCGTTTGCGCTGCCCGGTGGCTACATCGGCGTAAACACCGGCACCATCGTCAACGCGCAGAGCGAGTCCGAGCTGGCCGCGGTGCTGGCGCACGAAATCGCGCACGTTACGCAGCACCACATTGCGCGCATGGCCAGCCGCGAGGGGCAGTTGTCGACGGCTGCGCTCGCCGCGCTGGTGCTGGCGATCCTGGCGCGCAACTCGCAGGCCGGGTCGGCGGCGGCCGCGATCGGCCAGGCCGGCACGATCACGGCGCAGATCGCCTATACGCGCGAATTCGAGCGCGAAGCCGACCGCATCGGCTTCCAGACGCTGGAGAAATCCGGCTTCGACGTGCGCGCCATGCCGACGTTTTTTCTGCGCCTGCAGAAGGCTGGACGGCTGTATGAAAACAACGCCCCGGCTTATCTGCGCGATCACCCGATCACCACCGAGCGCATCGCCGACGCCGAAAACCGGATTCAGGGCCTGCCCTACAAGCAGGTTCTCGACAGCCTCGATTTTCAGCTGGTGCGCGCCAAGCTGCGCGCCGGGCAGGGCACGCCGCGCGATGCGCTGGCGCTGCTGCAGAACGATCTGAAGGAGAAGAAGTACAGCAACGAGGTCGCCGCGCACTACGGCGTGGCCGCCGCGCTGCTGCGCGCGCAGCAGCTGGCGCAGGCCGCGGCCGAGCTCGCGCCGCTGCTGAAAGCCAATGATCATCCGATGCTGGCGGGGCTGTCGGCGCGCATCAAGCAGGCGAGCGGCGACGACAAGGGCGCGCTTGCCGTGCTGCAGCAGGCGCTCGCGCGCTACCCCAACGATCGCGCGCTCAACCTTGCCAGCATCGAGACGCTGCAGCGGCTCGGCCGCAACGGCGAGGCGGCAGCGCTTGTGGACGAGCAGATCAAAAACTATCCGCACGACGCGCGTCTGTACCGGCTGCAGGCGAAGACCTACGCGGCGCTGGGAAAACGCCTGCGCCAGCACCAGGCCCTGGCCGAGGCCTATGTGCTGCAGGGCAGTCTGCCGGCGGCGATCGAACAGCTGCAGCTGGCGCAGAAAAGCGGCGACGGCGACTTCTACCAGCTCTCCAGCGTCGATGCGCGCCTGCGCGACCTGCGCGCGCAGCTGGTCGAGGAGGCGAAAGAGAAGAAGATCAAGAAGTGAGGGCTCAGCCGGTTTTGCCCGGCGCCTCGAAGTAGGCCTCGTACAGCAGGTCGAAGGTCATCTCGGTTTCCGCGAGCAGCTTGTCCCCGCTCTCGGTGCGGCGCACCGCTCCCTGCAGCAGCGTCTGCACCCCCGCCGCTTCGGCCACCCCGGTTTCGCCCGCGTTGAGCGCATGAATCAGCGCGCCGATGCGCGCGAGCGCACCGTCCTTGTCGAGCTTGAAGCCGGCGAGCATTTCCTCGAACGTGACCCGGTCCCTGGTGTTGCAGAACGCCGCGCCGGGGAAGCCGAAGCCGATCGCGTCGTCCGGGCAGGGCTGGCTCCTGTCCAGCCACAGCAGCTTCGCTTCGGGGTCGATGAAGCGCCGGACCAGCCAGGCCGATGCCAGCTGGTCGGCCCACAGGGGTTTGCGCGTCGCCCAGACACGCTGGAAATACAGCTTGCCGGTGGTGTCGAGCGCGCCGGTCTTTTTCGGCGCCTCGGGGAACATCTTCGCGCGCACCGCCTGCTCGGCGTCTTCGAGCGCGCGCGCCGCGCGATCTTTTGCATCCGAGGGAAAGAAATCGAGCGTGCTGATGATCTTGAATTCGCGCTTCTGCTTGCTCAGCAGGTGCATGATCGACACCGGGTCGGACACGTCGAATGCCGTCCTGAGGCTCTCCACCGTCTTGACCAGCTCGGCGTACTTCTGCGTACGATCGAACAGGTCGAGGAACTGCTGCGTCTGCGCGTCGTCGAGGCTGGTGACCGAGAGCAGCTGGGCCGAGCCGTTGATGCGCGCGATATGCTCGTTCAGGCTGACCAGTCCCTGGCGCGCCGCCGGCGTGTCGGGCAGCAGGAACACGCCGTCGCGCAACACAGCGCAGCCCAGCGATTTGAGCGTGCGCAGTATGCTCATGCGCGCCGCCGGATCATCGGTGGGCAGGCTGGTGACGTAGGCGAGCCAGCGTGCTGAGGCGCCGGCCCTGGAGCTGTCCGCGGCCACCGCTATCGGCCCGTTCCGTCGGGCGCGCCGGCGCGGGTGCGCAGCGCAAAACGGTCTTCGCCAGTCGCGGCGGCCTGGCCCATGCTCTTCCTCCTGCAGATGCGCGATTTTAGAGGCCGTTTTATGATGACGCAATCAAGAATTGTTATTTCGAGCGCAGCGAGAAATCTGCTGCTGGATCAGAGAAGAAGCAGATTGCTCCCCCAAGGGGACTTCCTTCGGGGCGTCGGGCGCTGCCCTCGGAATGACAACTCATTTCGAGATGGATTCTCAGCAAATTTTCACCGGCGTCATCCAGCAACGGACACGCTAATCAGCGCGCCTTATCATCAAATCAAAATCTCTGGCTTGTTAGCGCGGGCGCCACTGCGCACAATGGGCAAAATTTGCCGTCGCGGTAGGCGCATCCGGGCCGCGATCCGGTCAAACATCAGATCTATAAAAGAGGCAAGTTCATGTCCAAACTGGTCATGCCGCACGGAGGAGGTGCGCTCAAACCCTTGCTGCTCGCGGGCGCTGCGCTCAAAGCCGAGCTGGCGCGGGCGCAATCGCTGCCGCGGTTGCGTGTGTCCTCGCGCGAAAAAGGCGATCTCATCATGCTCGGCATCGGCGGGTTCACGCCGCTCGAAGGCTTCATGAGCCACGCCGACTGGAAGGGCGTGTGCGACGGCTACCGCATGGCGAACGGGCTGTTCTGGCCGATACCGATCACCCTGTCCGCCGACAAGGCGGCCGCCGAGGGCATCAAGACCGGCAGCGAAATTGCACTGGTCGATCCGGATACGGACGAAATCCTCGCGACCATGAAGGTGAGCGAGAAGTACACGATCGACAAGGCGCACGAATGCATGTCGGTGTTCCGCACTGCAGACGCCGAGCATCCCGGCGTAAAAATGGTGCTGGCGCAGGGTGACGTAAACCTCGCCGGACCGGTCAAGCTGCTGTCCGACGGCGGCTTCAAGCAGAAATACGGCGCGCTGTTCATGACGCCGGCGCAGACGCGTGCCGAGTTCGATCGTCTCGGCTGGTCCAGGGTGGCCGCGTTCCAGACGCGCAATCCGATGCACCGCTCGCACGAGTACCTGGCCAAGGTCGCGATCGAAACCTGCGACGGCGTGCTGGTGCATTCGCTGCTCGGCGCGCTCAAGCCCGGCGACATCCCGGCCGAAGTGCGCACCGCGGCAATCTCCACGCTGATCGACAAGTATTTCGTCAAGAACACGGTGGTGCAGGCGGGCTACCCGCTCGACATGCGCTACGCCGGCCCGCGCGAAGCGCTGCTGCACGCGCTGTTCCGCCAGAACTACGGCTGCTCGCACCAGATCGTCGGCCGCGACCATGCCGGCGTGGGCAGCTACTACGGCCCGTTCGACGCGCATCACATTTTCGAGGAAATTCCGCAAGGGTCGCTGGAAACGCAGCCGCTCAAGATCGACTGGACATTCTGGTGCTATGCCTGCGGCGGCATGGCCTCGGCGCGCACCTGTCCGCACGAGGAGAAGGACAGATTGAACGTGTCGGGGACCAAGCTGAGGAAGTGGCTGTCCGAGGGCAGCCCGGTGCCGGCAGAATTCAGTCGGGCGGAGGTGCTCGCGATCCTGCGCGACTACTACGCCTCGCTCGAAGCGCACCAAAAAGTGGAAGTGAAGCTTGCCGGACATTCGGCGCGCTAGCGCCGGAATCATTTAGATTAGCGTAGTTGAACCTGAATTCATTTGTTTTCTAGGAGACAGTAACGATGCCGACATTCGTCCGTACCGAAAAATGCGACGGTTGCAAGGGGCAGGACAAGACCGCGTGCATGTACATTTGCCCGCACGACCTGATGCATCTGGACCGCGACGGTTCCGTGACCGGCCATCCGATGAAGGCGTACAACGTCGAACCGGAGCAGTGCTGGGAATGTTATTCCTGCGTCAAGATCTGTCCGCAGAATGCGATCGAGTGCCGTCACTACGCCGATATCGTGCCGCTTGGCGCTTCGGTGCAGCCGCTGCGGGGCACCGACTCCATCATGTGGACCATCAAGTTCAGGAACGGCACCATTAAGCGCTTCAAGTTCCCGATCCGGACCACGCCGGAAGGCTCGGCCGATCCCTACGGCGGCAAACCGAAGGCGGACATGGCCGACATTGAGAACGGCGAGGTGCTGTTCACCAAGAGCCTGCATGCGGGCGACCGCAGCCAGTTCGTCGAGGGATAAGGAACCGTTCGTGGCGCAGGCGCAGCGGAGCCATACAGGTTCCGCGCTCGCCGCCTGCGCTCACCGCTTCATATTTTTATCGGCAGAGGGCCACCGGGTTTGGTCCAGGCCGCATTGAGAAAGGAAGACTGTAATGGCTGAATACGTTTTTGGAAATCCTGAAGTAATCGAGGAAGAAGTCGACATGCTCATCATCGGCGGCGGCATGGCTGCCTGCGGCAGCGCGTTCGAGGTGCCGCGCTGGATCGAAGGCACCGGCCTCAAGGTGAAGTTGGTGGACAAGGCGGCGATGTCGCGCTCGGGCGCGGTGGCGCAGGGCCTGTCGGCGATCAACACCTACCTCGGCGAGAACGACCCCGCCGACTACGTGCGCTACGTGCGCAACGACCTGATGGGCATCGTGCGCGAAGACCTGATCTACGACGTCGGCCGCCATGTTGACGACTCGGTGCACAATTTCGAGGACTGGGGCCTGCCGATCTGGAAGGCGAAGGGCGACGAGGAAAAATCGCTGCGCAACGGCGGCAAGCCGGTGCGCTCGGGCCGCTGGCAGATCATGATCAACGGCGAATCCTACAAGTGGATCGTGGCCGAGGCGGCGAAGAAAGCGCTGGGCATGGACAAGATCCAGGAGCGCGTGTTCATCGTGCGCCTGATCAACGACAAGAACGACCCCGCGCGCATCGCCGGCGCGGCGGGCTTCTCAGTGCGCGAGCACAAACTCTACATCTACAAGTTCAAGGCCTGCATGCTCGCCGCCGGCGGCGCGGTCAATGTGTTCCGCCCGCGCTCGGTGGGCGAGGGCGGCGGGCGCGCCTGGTTTCCGGTGTGGAATGCGGGCTCGACCTATTCGATGGCGGCGGAAGCCGGCGCCGAAATGACCATGATGGAAAACCGCTTCGTGCCGGCGCGCTTCAAGGACGGCTACGGCCCGGTGGGCGCCTGGTTCCTGCTGTTCAAGGCCAAGGTCCAGAACGGCATGGGCGAGGATTACAACGCGCTGCGCGGCGACGTCATCAAGGACGAAAAACGCTTCGGCAAATACGGCCAGGGCGTGCCCGGCACCTGCCTGCGCAACCACATCATGCTCGAAGAGATGATCAACGGCCGCGGCCCGATCTTCATGGACACGCCGACAGCACTCGCCAAGCTGGGCGAGAAAATGACGCCGAAGGAACTCAAGCACCTCGAAGCCGAGGCCTGGGAGGACTTCCTCGACATGACCATCAGCCAATGCGGCATCTGGGCCGGCGAGAACGTCGAGCCGGACAAGACCATGTCCGAGATCATGCCGACCGAGCCGTACCTGCTCGGTTCGCACTCCGGCTGCGCGGGCCTGTGGGTATCCGGCCCGACGGACCTGCCCGGCGTGCCCAAGGAATGGTCCTGGGGCTATCGCAGCATGACAACGGTGAAAGGCCTGTTCTCGGCCGGCGACGGCGTCGGCGCTTCGGGGCACAAGTTCTCCTCGGGATCGCACGCCGAAGGGCGCATCGCCGGCAAGGCGATGGTCAAGTACTGTCTAGACAACAAGGACTGGAAGCCCGAACTCGATCGCAGCACGCAGGAGCTGGTGGACGAGATTTACAAACCGGTGCGCACTTTCCTCGAGCACAAGGACTACACCACCGCGATCGACATCAATCCGCACTACATCACGCCCAAGATGCTGCAGTTCCGGCTGCAGAAGATCATGGACGAGTACGTGGCCGGCGTCGGGACCTACTATCGCACCAACAAGAAGCTGCTCGAGATCGCGGAATTCAAGCTCGAAATGCTGAAGGAAGATTCGCTCAAGATGCGCGCCAAGGACCTGCACGAGCTGCTGCGCGCCTGGGAGAACTACCACCGAATCATGTCCGCCGAGGCGCACATGAAGCACATTCAGTTCCGCGAGGAAACCCGCTATCCGGGCTTCTACTACCGCATGGACCACAACTACATCGACGACGAAAACTGGAAATGCTTCAGCAACTCGCGCTATGACAAGGTGACGAAGAAGTGGTCACTGAAGAAGGTGCCGTACGTGCAGGTCATCAAGTAGGATCAGCACGCGTTAGATAGCATGGATGGCGATTTTGCGCGGACGAAGGACTGTCCGCGCGGATCGTCGATAGCACACGCATGAAAAGCCATGCGTGCGCTATCGACGATCTTGTGTAGAAACCCATACGATCCTTGTTGTTAACAGTAACCGCGTTTTCTGTACGGATGCTTCTTATCTGTACAGAAAACGCGGTTGGCGCGCGCAGCGCGCAAGTCCCCGCGTCGTATGCGACGCTATTCAAGACCCCGCGCATAGCCAGGCTTAGGGTCTGGGTATAATCTACCCGGCCCCCTTGTTTTTTTACACGCACAATCGGACGCCACCATGAGTACAGACATACCGCTGCCGACGCCGGTGCCCGGCTCGGACCAGGCGATGCGCAAGGAATACGCCGATCCCAGCCCGGTCACCCCGGTGCAGCCGGTGCAGCTCGGCCCGGACGACAGCTTCCAATTCCGCTGCCATACGGGCATAGCCTGCTTCAACAAGTGCTGCCAGAACATTGACATCATGCTCGCGCCCTACGACGTGCTGCGCCTGAAGCGGCGGCTCGGGCTTTCGGCGCGCGATTTTCTCGACAATTTCACGCGCGACTACCAGATGGACGGCCACGGCATGCCCGGGCTCAAGCTCGCGACCAAGGACGAGTCGGCAGCCTGCGTGTTTCTCAAGCCCGAAGGCTGCAGCGTATATGAGGACCGGCCCTCGGCCTGCCGCTACTACGCGCTCGGCCTGCTGTCGATGCGCAAGAAGGACTCGCCCACCGACGAAGATTCGTATTTCGTGGTGAAGGAAGACCATTGCCTCGGCCACCAGGAGGCGAAGACGCAGACGGTGCGCGAGTATCGCCGGGAACAGGGGCTGGAGGATTACGACGCGATCAACCGCGAATGGCGCCAGATCGTGCTGAAAAAGCGCTCCAGCGGACCGACCATAGGCAAGCCTTCGGAGCGCAGCATGGAACTGTTTTTCCTCGCCAGCTACGACCTCGACGGCTTCCGCGAATTCATCTCCGGCGCCGGATTTACCGATCTGTTCGAGCTCGACCCGGCGGAGAAGAATGCGCTGCTGCAGAGCGACGAGGCGCTGCTGCGCTTCGCCTTCCGTTTCCTGAGGCAGGCGCTGTTCGGGGAGACAAGCATCCCGGTGCGCGCCGACGCGGCGGACAAGCGGCGCGAGCGCTACCGCCAGCGGGTCGAGCGGATGGAGCGCGAGGGCGCGGAGCGCAAGTCCATGGACCAGGACGCGCAGTACGAGAGCTTGAAAGACGAATGAACGGCAGAGACGAATGAACGACAGGGACGAATGAACGGGCCGCACGAGCTGAGGCGCCTGGACACCGACCTCGATCGCATCGAGGCCGAGCCCTACTACGAGCCGGTGGGCGAGGAGCTGGCGCTGTTCGAGGCCGCCTGGGCGAGCCGGGTGCCGGTGCTGCTCAAGGGTCCCACCGGCTGCGGCAAGACGCGCTTCGTCGAGCACATGGCCTGGCGCCTGGCGCGGCCGCTGGTGACGGTGTCCTGCCACGACGACCTTACCGCTTCCGACCTGGTCGGGCGCTACCTGATCGTGAACAACGAAACCATATGGGTCGACGGGCCGCTGGCGCGCGCGGTGCGTTCGGGCAGCATCTGCTACCTCGACGAAATCGTGGAAGCGCGCAAGGACACCACGGTGGTGATCCATCCGCTCGCCGACAGCCGCCGCATCCTGCCGATGGAAAAGCGCGGCGAGCTGCTGCGCGCACCGGCCGAATTCATGCTGGTCCTGTCCTACAACCCGGGCTACCAGAGCGTGCTGAAGGAGCTCAAGCACTCGACGCGGCAGCGCTTCGTCGCGATTGAGTTCGACTACCCGCGCGCGGAGCTGGAAGCGCGCATTGTCGTCACCGAAACCGGCATCGATGCGTCCACTGCCGAGCGGCTGGTGAAATTCGCCGCGATGACGCGCAACCTGAAGGGCAGCGGCCTGGACGAGGGCGCGAGCACGCGCCTGCTGGTGCATGCAGCGCAGCTGATGCAGCGCGGCGTGGCGCCGCGCGCCGCCTGCGCCGCGGCGATTTCGCTCGCGCTCTCCGACGACGCGGAGATGCTGGCCGCGATCGATGAGCTGGCGTCGGCAGTGTTTTAAATGTGACGTCTTCTGGTCCTGTCACATGCCGCGAACTACTTGCGCGCTGCGCGCGCCAACCGGGTTTTTGGTACGGATAAGAAGCATCCGTACCAAAAACCCGGTTATGGTTAACACCAGACACAGCATCGGGGTTTTAATCAAGATCGCCGATTGCGCGCGGATGGCTTTTCATCCGTGCGCAATCGACGATCCGCACGGACGGTCTTTCGTCCACGCAATTCTTCAATCGTATAGGCACGGGGTATTTCAGTTGCCAGGATTGCGCAAGACTTGGAAGACGTTCGCCACCGGGCATTGACTGTGGCCGCAGTTTCCCCTTTTTCCCAAGCCGAACTCGAAGAACGGCTCGACGACATCCTCTGCGCCGCGCTGTCCTCGCGGCGCAGCGCGGCGGCGATCGCCGCGGGCGTTGCCCCGCTGCCGCGCACGCAGCAGGACTTCGTGCTCAAGTGGGCCGAGGTCGCGGCGCACAACGTGGCCGAACTCGGCTACCAGTTCACCGCGCAGGCGCCGCAGGCCCTGGCAGTGCTCGGGCGCGGCGGCACCGAGAAATGGCTGCTCAACGCGCTCGACGCCTACGACAAGGAGGGACTGTACCCGGCCTGCGCCGCGCTGAAGGACCTCGCCGGATTCAAGCGCCGCGCCGATGCGGCGGGCGAGGGCGTGGCGCTCGCCGGCGTGGCGCGGGTGCTCGAGCTGTTCCTGCGCGGGCTCGCCGGGCGCAGGTTGCAGCTCGAAGCCTCGAGCGACACCTGGACCGACACCGAGACCATTTTCCTGCCCGAGCGCATCGAGCGCTATGGCTCGCGCGAGCAGAATTTCCGCCTGTACAAGGCGATCGTGGCGCACCACTGGGCACAGGCGCGCTACGGCAGCTTCAATTTCGAACTGGCGCCGCTGCTCGCCGGCTACGCCGTGCCCGAACGCGCGCTCGCCTGGCTCAACATTCTCGAGGCGATCCGGCTGGAGAGTCAGATGGGGCGCGGCTTTCCGGGGCTTGGTGCTTTGCTGACCGGGCTTCGGCCGGCGCTTCCGGCGAGCCTGGCCGCGGCGCAGGAATGCCTGTCGCGCGGCGACTCCTCGGTGGCCGACAGCGTGGCGCTACTGCGCGGACTCTATCTGCTGGAACCGCCCGAGCCTTTTCCCTACATGGGCAGCCTGTATCCGCAGCGCGCGGCAGAAGTGCGTGCCGGGCGCATCGAACAGCAGCGGCGCGCGCTCTACACCGGACTGGAGCAGTTGCGCCAGGCGCTGCAGGCCGGGCGGCCCGAGCCGCAGCAAGGCGCAGCCGAACTCGAGGTGGAAAGCTCATTCGAGACGCTGGATTTCGAGCTGCAGATCGACGGCGAGGCGGTGGCGCCGCCCGAGGAAGTCGCCGAACTGATGCGCTCCATCATCCAGGATTTCGGCGAGATTCCGCAGGAGTACCTGCTCGCCTCCGGACCCGGCGCCTATGCGCCGGACGCGCTGCCGGAGGCGGCGGCCGCGGGCGAGTCCGGGGAAACCCGGGCGGCGGACGGCAGGCTGTACGACGAATGGGATTTCCGCCGCCGCGATTATCGCAAGGACTGGTGCGTGCTGTTCGAGTCCGACGTGGCGCCGGGCGATCCGGATTACGTCGCAGCGGTGCGCGCGCGCTACGCCGGCCAGATCGCGCAGCTGCGCCGGCGCTTCGAGGCGCTGCGCGGCGAAGACCGCCTGGCGCGGCGGCAGTACGAGGGCGAGGACATCGATTTCGACGCCGTGGTGGAGGCGTATGCCGACCGCGCCGGCGGCATCGAGCCCTCCGAACGCCTGTTCGTGCAGCGCCGGCGCATCGAGCGCAATATCGCCGCCATGTTCATGGTCGACATGAGCGGTTCGACCAAGGGCTGGATCAACGCCTGCGAGCGCGAGGCGCTGGTGCTGCTGTGCGAGGCACTGGAGGCGCTCGGCGACCGCTATGCGATCTACGGCTTTTCCGGCTGGACGCGCAAGCGCTGCGATATTTTCCGCATCAAGACCTTCGGCGAGCACTATGGCGAGGCGGTGCGCGGCCGCATCGCCGGCGTCGAGCCGCGCGACTACACACGCATGGGCGTGGCGATCCGGCACCTCACGGGCATACTCAACGAAGTCGAGGCGAAGACGCGCATCCTGTTCACGCTCTCTGACGGCAAGCCCGACGATTTCCATGACGGCTACCGCGGCGATTACGGCATCGAAGACACGCGCCAGGCGCTGATCGAAGCGCGCCGCACCGGCATCCATCCGTTTTGCGTCACTATCGACGAGCAGGCGCGCGACTACCTGCCGCATATGTACGGCCCGGCGAGCTGGGTGCTGATCGACGACGCCGGCCAGCTGCCGCTGAGGACCGCGGATGTTTACCGCCGCCTGACCAGCTGAAGCGCAGCTGCGGCGCCGCGCGCAGAGCGCGGCGGAATTTGGGCAAAGTCCGCGCCTGGATTACAATTGGTCCTGCGGGAGCCCCGCACCGTTACCCCCATTCAATCCGCCGACACCCGCATTCCCCGGAGCCCTGCCTTGCACATCGTTTGCCTAGACCTGGAAGGCGTGCTGATTCCCGAGATCTGGATCGAGTTTGCGCAGCGCGCCAACATCCCGGAGCTGGCGAAGACCACGCGCGACGAACCCGATTACGACAAGCTCATGCGCGGGCGCATCGACATCCTGAACGAACGCGGCCTCGGGCTGCCCGACATCCAGCGAGTGGTCGCCGGCATGCAGCCGCTCGCGGGCGCGCGCGAGTTCCTCGACTGGCTGCGCGGCGAGTTTCAGGTGGTAATCCTGTCTGACACCTACTACCAGTTCGCGGCGCCGCTGATGCGCCAGCTCGGCCATCCGGCGCTGTTCTGCCACGAACTCGTGATCGAGCCAGGTGGCCGAGTGCGCGACATCCGGCTGCGCATGCCGGACCAGAAGCGTGCCGCGGTGAAGGCGTTCAGGAAACTGAATTTCCGCACCATCGCCGCCGGCGATTCCTATAACGACACCGGCATGCTGGACGAAGCCGACGCGGGCATCCTGTTCTGCCCGCCCGACAACGTGGCGGCGGAGTTTCCGCAGTTTCCGGTGACGCGCGACTACGACGAGCTGCGCCGGGCGGTGCTCGGCGCGAGCGGCGCCGGGAGCGCGTAGCGCGGCGAACGTTCAGCGGCAAGCCATCGAATGCGCTGCGAAAAAAACCATGCAGCGGCAGGCAAAGGAGAAGCGCGTGGGGACGGATATCCTCATCCTGCATTAGGAGCATGACGTGACCGACAAGGAACACAAGGGCAAGCTGAAACCCGCATCACCCAAGCCGGGTGACCCCGCCGACCGCACGCTCGACGTGCTGCATTTCGAACGCGATTCGCTGGGCGCCATATTCGCGCCCAAGAGCGTGGCCGTGATCGGCGCGACCGAACGCGAGGGCCATGTCGGACGCACCGTGCTGTGGAACCTGATCAGCAACCCGTTCGGCGGCACCGTCTATCCGATCAACAAGCGCCACCGCCAGGTGCTCGGCATCAAGGCATACAAAAGCATAGGCGAGGTTCCCGAGACGGTAGACCTCGCGGTTATCGTCACGCCCGCGCCGACCGTTCCCGGCGTGGTCGCGGAATGCGTCGCCGCCGGCGTCAAGGGCGCGATCATCATCTCCGCCGGGTTCAAGGAGGCGGGCGCGGCCGGCGTCGAGCTCGAGCGCGAGATCGCCGCGCTGGCGCACGGCAAGATGCGCCTGATCGGCCCGAACTGCCTCGGCGTGATGCGCCCGCGCACCCACCTGAATGCGACCTTCGCCAGCGCGATGGCGCGCCCGGGCTCGGTCGCCTTCATCAGCCAGAGCGGCGCGCTGCTCACCGCGGTGCTCGACTGGAGCTTCCGTGAAAACGTCGGCTTTTCCGCCTGCGTTTCGGTCGGCTCGATGCTCGACGTCAACTGGGGCGACCTGATCAATTTCCTCGGCGACGATCCGCATACGCACAGCATCATGATCTACATGGAGTCGATCGGCGATGCGCGCTCGTTCATCTCCGCCGCGCGCGAAGTCGCGCTGACCAAGCCGATCATCGTGATCAAGGCCGGGCGCACCGCGCAAGCGGCGAAGGCGGCGGCTTCGCATACCGGCGCGCTCGCCGGAGCCGACGATGTGCTCGATGCGGTGTTCCGCCGCTGCGGCGTGCTGCGCGTCAACTCCATTTCGGACCTGTTCTCCATGGCCGAAGTGCTGGCGAAGCAGCCGCGGCCCGCCGGCCCGCGCCTGACCATAGTTACAAACGCCGGCGGGCCGGGGGTGCTCGCCACCGACACCCTGATCGCCATGGGCGGCGAACTGGCGGAGCTGTCCGCCGAAACGATAGACGCGCTGGACAAGGTACTGCCGCCGCACTGGAGTCATGGCAACCCGATCGACATCCTCGGCGACGCCGATCCGGAGCGCTACGCGCAGGCACTCGCGATTGCAACCATGGACGCCAACAGCGACGGCCTGCTGGTGGCGCTGACGCCGCAGGCGATGACCGATCCGACCGAAACCGCGCGACGCCTCGCTGCGTTCGCGCTGACGCGGGGCAAGCCGGTGATCGCGAGCTGGATGGGCGGAAAGGATGTGCTCGCGGGTGAGACCATCCTGAACCAGGCGAACATACCGACTTTCGGTTATCCGGACACCGCGGCGCGCATCTTCACCCTGATGTGGCGCTACGCCTATAACTTGCGCGGCCTGTACGAAACCCCGACGCTGGTCGCGCAAGCTGCGGAAAGCGCGCCGGAGCGCGCCGACGTGCAGAAGCTGCTCAAGTCGGTGCGCGCGCGCGGGCGCACGCTGCTGTCCGAGTTCGAATCGAAGCAGGTGCTCACCGCCTACGGCCTGCCCACCGTGTACACGCGCATCGCGACCAGTAGGGAACAGGCGGTCAAATGCGCTGCGGAGCTCGGCTATCCGGTGGTGCTCAAGCTGCACTCGCACACGCTCACTCACAAGACCGACGTCGGCGGCGTGCAGCTCAACCTCGCCGACGCGGCCGCGGTGCGGCGCGCATGGCGCGAGATCCAGGCGGGCGCTCTCGCGGCCGGCGGCAAGAAGCACTTTCTCGGCGTGACGGTGCAGCCCATGGTCAGTCTGGACGGCTACGAGCTGATCATAGGCAGCAGCGTAGACGCGCAATTCGGGCCGGTGCTGCTGTTCGGAGCGGGCGGCCAGCTGGTCGAGGTGTTTCGCGACCGCGCGCTCGCGCTGCCGCCGCTCAACACCACGCTGGCGCGGCGCATGATGGAGCAGACCACCATCCACAAGGCGCTGCTGGGCGTACGCGGCCGCGCGCCGGTGGACCTCGACGCACTCGCGCGCCTGCTGGTGCGTTTCAGCCAGCTGGTGGTGGAGCAGCCCTGGATCAAGGAGATCGACATCAATCCGCTGCTCGCCGGTCCGGGCGTCGCCGGCATCGTCGCGCTCGATGCGCGCATCGTGCTGCACGGCAAGGAGGTCGCAGAGGACAAGCTGCCCAGGCTGGTGATCCGCCCCTACCCGGCGCAGTACGCCACCGAATGGACTTCGAAGGGCGGCATGACGGTTACCATCCGTCCGATCCGGCCCGAGGACGAGCCGCTGATGGTGCAGTTCCATACCACGCTGTCGGAGGAAAGCGTGTACATGCGCTACTTCCACTTCATCCAGTACAGCCAGCGCGTCGCGCACGAGCGCCTGACACGGCTGTGCTTCATCGATTACGACCGCGAGATGGCGCTGGTGGTCGAGCGCACCGATCCGAAGACGAAGGAGCGCGCCATACTCGCGATCGGGCGCCTGAGCAAGCTGCATCAGACGGCTGAGGCCGAGTTCGCCATACTCGTGAGCGACGCCTGGCAGGGCCACGGCTTCGGCGGCGAGCTGCTGCGCCGGCTGGTGCAGATCGGGCGCGACGAAAAACTGCAGCGCATCGTCGCCTCGATCCTTTCGGACAACGTCGCGATGCAGCGCGTGTCGCGCAAGACCGGCTTCACGCTCAAGCGCGTTGAAACGGAGTTCCGCGCCGAACTGGAACTGAACAAGGCGTGAACCGGGGAGCGGCGAGGAAATCGTCGGTCTGGGCGTCAAGAGCATCGTGGCGGGCACGCTCGCCACCTGCCTCACCGGCGCGACAGTCGGCGTGTTGATTTAGGAATATACGAGCGGCGAAGGACGAATCATGGAATCCAGAATGAACGAACTCGAAGCCAAGTTGAGCCTCGCCGAAGACCTGCTCGAAACACTCAACCGCACGGTGTACCGACAGCAGCAGCAGATCGACCAGCTGACGCAGGACATTCGCGTGCTGCGTCGGCAGCAGCAGGAAGCCGGGCCGGCCGAGGCCGCAAGCCCGGGCAGTGAGATTCCGCCGCATTACTGAGCGCGGCGCGCGGGACATCGCATATTTGCGTTCGACCTGTAGCCGCCGGTAGGGCTGAACAGCGGCCCGCCGGTTCGAGTCCCGGCCGGGATCACGATCACGCCTTCTCTTCAGATTCCCTGGCCAGCCCATACGGCAGCCACAGATGGACTTCCAGAAAGCGGACAGCCATCTGTCTGAGATCGACCCATACCCGTCCGACGGGTTGCTCCAAAGCGGCCGCAGGGTGGGGTACCGGATTTCCGAGTTTCGCTTCCACAAACCGGCCGTTGGGCAAATCGTGCTCCCGGCCAGGAGCCGACCGTCACTGTTACATTTCAATTTTCTGCAAAGTCGCGTCGATAACGTCCACGTTGGCTTGGACTTCCGCGATCGCCGGCGCATCCAGTGTGCTGGCCGGGTGAAAGCTGACGCCTCCGGCCGGCATTTCGAGCCGATCACGTTTCGGCTAGACCCCATCAAGGGGAAGGTGAGGCTATCCAATGCTGGGCGCAGTTATATCCCGCCGGCGAAACTGATGATCAGCACCACCAATTCAGAGGCATATCGCAGTGCAACAAAAAGGCGCTGCTGAGTGTTTCAGATCGCTGAAACAAGGGGCCTCTGTTTCAGCGGGTTCTGAAACAGAAACACGGCTGAAACAAGAAACACGAAACAGGGCAGTTTGTGGGGCGTCAGGTTTGTTTCACGATTCTGAAACAGACGTGAAACAGGTGAAACAAGGGTGACTGTTTCACCTCCCATCCTTAGGGGGATGGGGTGTGAGACACCCGATCACTGAAACGCTTTTTTTTGAATGCAAGAAAACGGAGTTAAACGCCATGAGCGAAAGGCAAACCACCACCCCAGCGGCAGTCATTCCGGCCGGGCAGGGTTATTTGAAGTTGATCTATTGCGAGGCACGCGAATCGCCCGGCTATGTCATCGCGGTCCCGTTGGTTGCGTGGGAGATCAAGGACGGCGGTGCGCACCCGATCGCACCATTCCCGCAGCAGGACGAGGATTAGTTCCCGGTCGCAGTCGAACTGCCCGGCGGGAAAGTCGTCGCCGCAGATGGCAGCGTCTACGCGAATCGGGACGAATTGCGGACAACATGGCGCAAGCACCTGGACCTGCTCGATGCACTGGCATCGAGCAGGATCGCAGCATGACCACCGACGCCACCAATCGGGAATCAGCGGCCACAGGCGCTTCAAGCATGCGCCGAGGTAGAAGATGCCACCTTCGGGCGCTGCGGGCGCCCTGGACTGTTCTGATGGCGTTTCCGTCCGCTCTCGTGCGCGCGTGATATTAATTCAATGCACTCAACCGTGCTCGGCGGAGTCTTTTCCAATACGGCATTAGTCTTTAGCGAGGTAGCTGGATCGATCATCCGAGGCATGGTTATCTACACGAGCGAACAGAAGTTGGTAACGCTGTCGCAGTTACCATCATCCTCCGTAGATCACTTTTGGTAGCCAGGTTGCGAGTGACGGATAGACCCACACGATCCCAATGCATACGAACTGAATCGCCACATAGGGAATAATCCCACGATAGATGTCACCGGTCGTTACTTCCGCTGGGGCTACGCCTTTAAGAAAGAAGAGCGAAAACCCGAATGGAGGCGTCAGGTAACTGGTCTGCAGATTGATGCTAACCAAAACTGCAAACCAGATCGGATTGACGTCCATCTTGAACAGTGCCGGCGCGACCACCGGTACCACCACAAAGATAATCTCGAACGGATCGAGAAAACATCCGAGCACGAACATCACGAGCATGACGAGAAACAATGCGCTGGTAGCTCCTCCGGTCATCGATGAGAAGAAATCTTGAACCAGATCGGCGCCGCCAAGTCGCGTGAACACCACGGAGAAGACGCTGGCACCCATGAAGATTACAAATACCATCGCAGTGATCGTCAACGTTGATCGACTGACATGGTCCACGATGCCAAAGAACTCGCGCCGTACTTCCGGGATTGCGACTGCCACCGCGATTCCAGCTACCAACGAGCCCACCGCGAGCGTCAGTACACCGAGCGCGCCAGTAAAAACGGCGAGCGCAACGGATACAGCAAAGAAGATCAACCAGAAACGAAAAAGTGCACGTTGCACTGCCTCCGCTGCCATGCGTCTGACAAAATACTCGGCCAAAAGCTTGACTAGCGTTAGCAATACGGCGCCGACGGCGCCTACCGAAGCCGCTTCGGTCGGCGTCGCGACACCGGCCAGGATCGATCCCAACACAGCAACAATCAGCATTAAGGGCGGCAGCAGAGCAACCACTACGCGGCCGCCAAACTCCCGTTTGCTTTTGTAAGTTATCTTCAGCGGCGGGGCAGACTCTGGCTTCAGAATCGCGTTGCCAAAGACCCAAGCAATGTATAGTCCGGCTAGAACAACGCCGGGAATAAAGGCGCCAGCGAAGAGGTCGCCAACGGAAAGCGTCGCCGGAGTGAAGTTGCCTTTTGCCAACTGGGCTTGACTGAATGAGCTCTGTAAAACTACGGCCAAAAAAATAAGGATAGTGGAAGGCGGGATCAATTGACAAAGTGTGCCCGAGGCGCAGATTAAGCCCGAAGCCAGACGCTTGTTGTAGCCGACCTTGAGCATTGCGGGCAGGCTGATGAGACCCATAGTTGCGACGGTTGCACCGACAATTCCAGTCGAGGCTGCGAGCAATGTGGCGACCACTATGGTCGAAATACCGAGACCGCCAGGGAGAGAGCCGAATAACTCTCCCATTGTAGTAAGTAAAGTCTCGGCAAGGCGTGAGCGCTCAAGCATCACTCCCATGAACACGAATAGCGGTACAGCAATAAGCACTTCGTTAGTGACGATTCCCCAATAGCGTAATGGCAACGCCTCGAAGTAAGTCAAATCGAAGGCACCGAATGCCCAACCGATAATTGCGAAGAAAAATGCTATACCAGGGAGCGTGAAGGCAATCGGGTAACCGAGCATCAACGCCGCAATCAATCCAAAAAAGAGGGCAACAGAAAGGATTTCGCCGATTGCGAGCGATTCCATAGCTGTTGGGCGCTCGCGCGCCCTATAACCATTCCGCGGAAACTGATTCCGCAGAAACGGCGGCCGTAGCGTGCACTTCGCGACCAAGCAACGTGAGCACGCAGCGACAGATTATGGCAATGCCTTGCAAGGCGACCAGCGCGACAAAGACGAGCAAAGTCCCCTTAAGGAGATAAACAGCGGAGAGGCCGGAGTCATACGCTGAACGTTCGTCCATCTTCCAGGAGGCGAGGAAAAAAGACCACCCCGAGAACCCCATCATCCACAAAAATGGTCCTAGGAAGAGGACCGTACCTAAGAGATCCACCCACGCCTTACCTCGCTCGCTCATCCGACTGTAGAATGGATCGACTCGAACAAACGCACCTTGCAAGAGGGCGTAGGACGAACCGAACATGATGGCTGCGACGTGGGTCCAAATGTAGGATTCTTGAAGCCAGACAAATCCCACCCCTATCGCGTATCGCAAGTACACGTTAAGGAAGCAAATTAGCACTGTTGCAACGGTGAAATAGGCGACAACCCGCCCGATCGCCCTGGTCAAACTATCGAGGCGATCTGCGGCGGCGAGGAGAACGCCGTGCTGAGATGGGCTCACGGCCGGCGTTCTATACCGGGTATTTGAACTTCAGGTTCCGCGCATCGAATAACTCACGATCTCCGTCATTCGAAAGAGCCATCAAGTCGTTCCGCGCCTTAAAGTACGAATCCCAAATTTTCTTACCTAAGGGATCAAGCTTGTCTCGCTCCTCAATCAAGATCTGCCCGGCGGCGGTACCCAGCGCTTGAAGGATCGCTGGTGGCAGCGACAAGAATTTAACTTGATGCTTTTCCTTTAGTGACTTCACTGCCTGCGCATTAATCCAATTGTATTCTGCGAGCATGTCTTGATGTGCCGCTTGGCAGGCAACGGTCACGACTTCTTGCAGGTCTTTGGGAAGTTTGTCGAACTTGGCCTTACTAATAATAACCTGCTGAATTGCACCTGGCTTCTGAACGCACGGCCAGTAGAGATATTTGCATACTTGCTGGAACCCGAGCGCCATATCGTTGGCCGGTCCGGTAAAATCCGTGGCGTCTAGCGTCCCCGCCTGTAGTGCCGGAAACAAATCGCCCGGCGCCATCAATGTTGGTACCGCGCCTAGACGCCGGATCATCTCGGTGCCGATGCCCGGCATACGCATTTTGAGGCCTTTGAAATCATCGACGCTCGTAAGCTCCTTCTTGAACCAGCCAAAGGACGGCGTTCCAATGTTGCCGACGGCGAAGCTCTTAAGGCCAAACTGAGCTGAAAGTTCGTCCCATAACGCCTGACCGCCTCCGTGATAGAGCCACGCGACGTGCTCTTGGTAGGCCATCCCATACGGAGCACCGAAGAAATACGCGAACGCGCGATTCTTGCCTAAATGGAAGCCTGGCGTGTCATGGCCCATCTCCGCAGTTCCGCTTTGGACCGCTTCGAAAGTCTGCAGGCCGGGCACCAACTCGCCCGCAGCGAATACACGCACTGACAGTCGGCCGCCCGACATGGTTGTTATCCTTTTGGCGAGCAGATCGGCACCCGTGCCGAGCCCGGGCAGACCCTTCGGCCAACTGGTGACCATGCGCCACTCCGTCTTATTTTGGCTAATAGCCGGGGTCGGAAAGGCTCCGATCCCCGACGCTGCGACGCTCACTAAAGCCGCTTTCTTAATGAATCCCCGACGTTTCATTTGTAGGCTCCTTTCGTAATTTCGAGTAATCTACGCTCTCTATATCGAGGAACGTTGCCGTTGCTGATGATCCTTCGCTGGCCGCGCTTTTTCGAGCATTGTGACGTCGCCGGTAATGTTGTCCGTCATGGCGAACACTGTGAAATATTCGATTTCGGGTTCCTTACCATACCGCTCGACAATGCCCTTTAACCAAGGACCGCTGTAGAACGACTTAGCCTCGTCGAGGGTTTCCCACTTATAGATACCTCCGGCAGTTCCGCTTTCGTTCCAGATGAAATGCTTACTAATTAGACCTTTCGCGTCGCGGAAACCAGGGGCAATCTTGGCAAAGTGTTCCAATTGGTCATTGTGGTCCATCGATGGCGCAAGCTTGTATCGAACTATCGCGATAATCATGACTTCCACTCCTTTGAGAAGAGAATGTGCACGCGCGCAGAAAACGGCCCGATGATATATCATCTTACGATTGAGTCAAGTATTCGCCTCCCCCGTCAGCCCACAATTTAATCTGAAGAAGTAGTTAGTAATTGACAAAACATCTACTTTCAGATATTTAGGAGCTATATTTGAGACGCGACTTTTGTTAAAATCGATAAAAGTGCTGCATTTTAGATTTTGACGAAGCGCGCAATAATATACAGTGCAATTTATGCCACTTCGTGAAACCCACTCACCATTTGTCGGCGTCTCAGCAGCGGACGCAATCGCAACAGCTTTGCGTAGCGCCATCCTGTCGGGCGAGATCGCAGCTGGGCAGCCGCTACGTCAAGCCTCAATCGCGGACCGATTTGGGGTCAGTCACATTCCGGTGCGGGAAGCGCTACGGCATCTGGCGGCGCAAGGCTTGGTTACCATTCGCCCCAATCGAGGGGCAACGGTAGGCTGTCTCTCCGCCGGCGAGGCTAAAGAACTGCTAGAGATTCGCGGTGTACTCGAAATCCAGGCCGTTCGCTGGGCGATACCGCGAGCCGACGCCACGATTTTTGACCGAGCTGAGGAAGCACTCGATGAATCGGAACGCACCGAGAACGCCGCGCGCTGGATGGATATCAACTGGCGCTTCCATTCTGCTCTCTATGAGCGAGCTGAACGGCCACGTCTCCTTGCTATGATCGAATCGCTGAAAGCGCAGATAGATCGTTTTTTGCGAGTACTGATTACGTGTTCCGACTATCGAAAGCAGGCACAGACGGAACACCGGGCGATCCTTGCCGCCTACAAGGTGCGCAATGCGGCCGCAGTCAGCGAACTCTTGGGGCAGCATATGACAGAAACGTCACGGCTATTTTCAGAATTCGTTCAACAATCTCATCACGAGTAGTACGAGCACCTGACATCTGTTCTTAAAACGCGCAACAACTGGGCTCAATCGCTCGTCGTGGTTTGACGACCGACGCAGCGTTCCAACAGCGTCCGCGGCAACTGTTCGAGTACGACTGGTGCAGTCGCCGACGCCCGCAACTACAGCCACAGGCTCCCCGTAAGTTTCGCGTTCTCGGACTCACGCAAACGCTTCCAACCAGCAGCCGCGTGACACACATTCTCTGGGCTGATTGGCGGCTTGCACGTAGATATCACTCGAAGGTCGTACTTCCTTGTGCGCGTCAGTCCGCACCGAGCAACAATCTCCCGCGCGTGATGCCTCCGCTCGCCGCCGGGCGTTTAATCAACCATTGCGTTGCGCCGCACGGATTCTGACCACGCAGATCAACGCAGGAGCGATTTAAATCGGTCAGGTCGTACCAAAGTACCTACCGATTCGCGCTGATCGCTACGACATAAGCGCAGCCGCGTTCGTCGAGTCGATGAACGTGCATTGCACTACCGCCACCTGAAGGATAGGAATTTCAAAGCCACTTTCGAAGCCACTTTCGGAAGTATCCCGAGCCTTTCGGTCGTAGTCAATCTGGAAACTTGTGTCGAAGGAACCTGGAAACCTACCCAAACCACAGCGCACGAGCGGCCACGGGCGAGCGAGGGCGGCTCGTCTGGCCCTACCACGCGATGCGCTGATCGAACTCATAGGCCGGTGACGCTTGGGCATGCCGGTCGATCTCGGCCTGCCCGTCCTGCTGCATCTCCCACAGTGGCGGCCGTCGTCGAGTGTCCGCAATCAGGAAACAGCTATGTCGGCTCAGGGTCGCCTGCACTCAGTGACGAATGGCAGGTTCTGGGAAGCGCAATTTCAATGGCGGCTTTCCGGCGATGAACTCGAAATGATGGCTGTCGTGTCCCGACCCACAGCGGAACTAGACGTGACCGCAAGGTGAGCGCACCGGTTCCA
>JBBRAI010000047.1:0-27773 GCA_038206915.1 Burkholderiales bacterium
ACCATGGAAATCCGCATCCGCGGCGTGAGCAAGTATTACTACTCCGAGGGCAAGACCATCAAGGCCCTGGATGACGTCAACCTGACCATTCCGGCCAGGCGGATTTTCACGCTGCTCGGACCCAGCGGCAGCGGCAAGACCACGCTGTTGCGCTGTATTGTCGGGCTTGAAGTGCCGGATACCGGTGAGATCAGCATCGGCGACGAGGTCGTCTGGTCCGCGGACAGAAATATTTCCGTGCCGCCGGAAAAGCGCGGCCTGGGCATGGTGTTCCAGACCTATGCGATCTGGCCGCACATGAACGTATTTGACAACGTGGCCTACCCGCTGCAGGTACGCAAGCTGGCGAAAGACGTCATCCGGGAGCGCGTGGCGAAAACGCTGCGCTTCGTGCAGCTCGAGGGCTTCGAGCGGCGGCCGGCCACCAAGCTCTCCGGCGGCCAGCAGCAGCGCGTCGCGCTGGCGCGCGCGCTGGTGGCCGAACCCAAGGTCATCCTGTTCGACGAGCCGCTGAGCAACCTCGACGCCAAGCTGCGCGAGGAGACGCGCAAGGAACTGCGCGCCTTCCTCGGCAAGCTGCAGATCACCGCGGTATACGTGACCCACGACCGCGTCGAAGCGCTGGCGCTGTCGGATTCGATCGCGGTGATGCGCGCCGGGCAGATCGTCGAAACCGGCACGCCGAAAAAAATCTATTTCGACGCCGACCACCGCTTCGTCGCCGACTTCATCGGCCGCGCCAACCTGGTCAAGGCCACGGTACGCGCCGAAGAGGGCGGCCACACCGTGGTCGATTCCGCGCTGGGCAGGATCGTGTGCCAGCGGCGCGACATTCCCGTCGGCAGCGAGGCCACGCTGTGCATCCGGCCGGAATTCATCCGCATCGTCAAAGGCGAGGCCCGGGAGCAAGGCAACGTCGTCAACGGCCGCATCGAGTCGCTGGTGTTCGTCGGCGAAGCCTATGAAGCGGAGATCCGCGTCGGCGACGAGCAGCTGCTCGCCAAAATCGATCCGGAAGCGAAGCTGAACGAAGGCGATGCGGTGAGTTTCACGCTGGACCCGGCGCACTGCCTGCTGGTGGCGATCTGATCCGAGCGGCATGGATCACTCCCGCTCCAAGCTGACCTGGCTGCTGATCGCGATCGTCGGCGCTCTGACCGTATTCCCGGTGCTGATGCTGGCGCTCGGCAGCTTTTCCGAAGGGCTGACCGCATTCGGCAAGTTCACCGTCGACAAATACGTCCAGGCCTATACCGACCCGGTGTTCTTCGAGGTGATGGTCAATACGGCCGTGTTCGTGCTGGGCGCGTCGCTGCTGTCCACGCTGCTGGCGCTGTTCCTCGCCTACCTGAATACCCGCACCGACATCCCGTTCAAGTTCCTGTTCAAGGTCATTTCCATCATTCCGATGATGATCCCGCACCTGCTGTTCGCGGTGAGCTGGGCCCTGCTGCTCAATCCCTCGAACGGTCTGATCAATCTCGCGCTGAAGCAGGCGTTTTCGCTGGACAGCGCGCCGTTCAACATCTACTCGATCTGGGGCATGATCCTGGTGGAAGGCCTGCTCGACATGCCGATCGCGTATCTGATCATCGCGCCGGCGATGGCCTCGTTCGACGTGGCGCTGGAGGAGTCCTCGCGCGTCTGCGGGGCGGGCAACTGGCGCACGCTGGTAAGGGTAACCCTGCCGGTGCTGCGGCCGGCGATCCTCGCGGCCTTCATCCTGGGACTGGTACGCAGCCTGGCTTCCTTTGCCGTGCCCTCGGTGATCGGCATGCCGGGCCGGGTGCATGTGCTGGCCACGCACTTGTACGAAATGATCGCAACCGGATTCGCCACCGATTACGGCAAGGCCGCGGCAGTGGGCATGAGCGTGCTCGTCGCTTCGGTCACGCTGATCGTCGTTTATCGCGCGCTGACCGCGGAAAGCGAGAAATACGTGACCATCTCCAGCCGCGGCTTCCGCCCGGTGGTGATCCTGCTCGGCAAGGCGCGGATGCCGCTGTTCTGGCTGGTCGGGCTGCTGTCTTTCGTGCTGATCGTGCTGCCGGTGGCGGTGCTGCTGTACACCTCGCTGGTGCCCTACTCCATGGTGCCCAGCGCACGCGCGTTCTCGATGATGAGCTGGAAGCACTGGATCGACGTGCTCGGCGATCCGATTTCGCTGCTGTCCCTGAAGAACAGCCTGTTCCTCGCGGTGGTCGGCGCCACCCTGGGCGTGATCCTGTCGGTGTTCGTCGCCTATGCCATCGTCAAGGTGAAGACCCGGGCTTCCGGCATACTTGAATCGCTGAGCTATCTGTCGTTTTCCTTCCCCGGCATCGTCATCGGCATCGGCTTCATGTGGTTCTTCGTGCAGACGCCTCTGTACGCGACGATCTGGGCACTGCTTCTCGGCTACATCGCCACCTACCTGCCCTACGGCATCCGGCCGATGTCCAGCGCCTTCATCCAGATCCACAGCCATCTCGAGGAGTCGTCGCTGGTGTGCGGAGCCAGCCCGCTGACCACCATGCGCCGCATTATCGTGCCGCTGCTGATTCCGGGGATCGTGTCCGGATGGATATTGATGGCGTCGATGTTTTTGCGCGAGCTAACGCTGTCCGTAGTGCTGTCCCGTCCCGGCACTGAAGTGCTTGCCGTTCAGATCCTGCGTTTCGCCGAGGACGGCTTGTGGGGCAAGCTCTCGGCGCTGGGCATCGTCATGATCCTGATTTCGACGCTGCTGGTGGTCGCGGCGACGCTGGTCGGCAACCGCTTCAAGGCGGCCTAGGCCGGAAAGCGCCACGCTTTCAATCCCGCGCCGCGGCACGCACGGTTTAGGAGCTAAACTGGCAGGATGCAAACGATCTCACTGGAATCATGAAGAGAAGCGCCGAATCAAACGCCGCGCCGGATTTCGAGCCGGAATTCATCGCCGGATTGACCAGGATCTTCGAAGAAATGATCCCGTTCAACCAGGTGCTGGGCCTGAAGATCGTTGCGCTGACGGCGGACGGCGTGAAGGGCAGGATAGCCATGCGCCCCGAACTCATCGGCCACTTTGTTTCCAACCGGCTCCACGGCGGCGTGATCAGCGCGGGGCTGGACGCCATGGCCGGCGTCGCGGTGATGGCGGCGATCGGCGCGCGCCACATGGACGAGGCGCCGGCGCAGCGGCTGCTGCGCTTCGGCAAGCTGGGGACGATCGACCTGCGCATCGATTACCTGCGGCCGGCAACCGGCGATCATTTCGAACTGCGCGCCAACGTGATGCGCCTCGGCTCGCGCGTCGCGACCGCGCGCATGGAATTTCTCGGCGCGGACGCCACGCTGCTGGCGAGCGGCGCGGCCGCCTACATCGTTTCCTGAGCGCTTACATAAAGATCGCAATCTGCTGCGGCGACTTGCGCGCGATGTACGCGACCCGCACCGGCGCGGCGCAGCTTAGCCGGCGGGCGCGGTCTTCACCGCGCTCGGCCGCTGCTGCATGCGGGCGATCCAGCCCGCGACCGCGGGCGGCACGGTAATTTCCATCAGCGGGAAGAACTGCACGAAAGGCGTATAGCAGATTTCGGCCAGCGTGTAGCGGTCGCCGACGAGGAACTGCTTGCCGGCAATCTGCTTCTCGACGATGGCCAGGTGTTTTTCGATTTCGCCTTTCGCCTGCGCCATGGCTTTTTCGTCCCAGCGCTCCTTCGGCAGGAAGCGCTTCGGGAACATGATGATGCCCGCCTGGCGCGCCATTTGTATGTCGCACAGTTTCATGTGCATGTCGACCAGCGCACGTTCGCGCGGATCGGCGGGCACCAGCGCCGGCTCGGGGTACTGGCACTCGAGGTAGGAAAGTATCGCGGTCGATTCATACAGCAGGAAATCCCCGTCCTGCAGCGTCGGCACGCGGCCATAGGGATTGAGCGCAAGGTAGGCGGGGTCGCGGTGCTTGCGCGCCGCCATGTCCACCACGACGAGTTCGTGCGGGATGTTTTTTTCAAGCAGCGCCATGCACACGCGGCGCGAATACGTGGAAATCGGGTGATAGTGCAGTTTGATCATTGGCGTATTCCCCAGTTTGTATGCGATATGAACGGCGGCGCGGCCGGCCGGAACAGCGCTGCCTATTATGCCGGTATGGGCGCCGTGCCGGCGGCCAGCGCCAAACCCCGCGCGGGCAGGCGCCCGCGCTCGCGCCTAGCCCTTCTTCGCCGCCGCCGCCATCGCCTCGGTGGCGACCTTGCGGTCGTCGTTCATTTTCCTGAACGCGGGACGCTCGTTGAGCATTTTCAGATAGGGTTTGACCGCAGCGCAATCGCCGAGCACATCGCCGCCGAGCACGATCTTGCTTGCGAGTGACACCAGCGGCAGATGCACGCCCGCGGAGCAGTCGGCGAGCGTCAGGTTCGCGCCAGCCACGAAGGGCGAGAACTTCGCCAGCTGCTGGAATGCGCGTACGCCTTTCGCGAGCTCCTTCTCCACCTGCTTCTTGGTCTCGTCCGACGCCGAGCCGCCGAAAAACGCCTGGCCATAAAGACGGCGCGCCACCAGCTCCATGTGCAGTTCCATCACCGTGATGAGTTCGCGCACGCGCGCACGCTCCAGCGCGTCTTTCGGGTAAAGCGGCTTGTCCGCATGGGTGTCCTCGATGTATTCGCAGATTACCTGCGACTCGCACAGGTACTGGCCGTCGACCTCGAGGTAGGGCACCTTGCCCATGGGCGAGCGCTTGCGGTATTCCTCTTCCTGCGAGGTCGTGCAGTACGCCTCCTCGAAGGGGACGCCTTTTTCCAACAGCGCCACCTTGGCCTTGTTGTAGTAGTTGCTGACCGCGAATCCGCCGAGTTTCAACATTGCCGTTTTCCCTTTGATAGTTGGCGCATCAGGCCGTCTTGGCCGTCTTGGCCGTCTTGGGTACGCTCATGTGCTTGGACAGCTCGAGCTTGGCGATGGCGTTGCGGTGCACTTCGTCCGGACCGTCGGCAAAGCGCAGCGTGCGCGAATGCGCCCACATCATCGCCAGAGGCGTGTCGTCGGACACGCCGGCGCCGCCGTACACCTGCATCGCCCAGTCGATCACCTGCAACGTCATATTCGGCGCGAGCACCTTGATCATCGCGATCTCGGCCTTGGCCCCCTTGTTGCCCACGGTGTCCATCATGTAGGCGGCGTTGAGCACCAGCCAGCGCGTTGAATCGATCATGATGCGCGCCTGCGCGATGCGCTCGCGCGTTACGCCCTGCTCGGCGATGGTCTTGTGGAACGCGACGCGCGACAGGGCGCGCGTGCACATGAGTTCGAGCGCGCGCTCGGCCACGCCGATCTGACGCATGCAGTGGTGGATGCGGCCCGGTCCGAGGCGCCCCTGCGCGATTTCGAAGCCGCGGCCCTCGCCAAGCAGGAGGTTCGACGCCGGCACCTTTACGTCCTTGAGCTCGATTTCCATATGCCCGTGCGGCGCGTCGTCGTAGCCGAACACCGACAGCGCGCGTACCACCTTGACGCCGGGCGCATCCGCGGGCACCAGGATCATCGACTGCTGGCTGTGCCGCGGCGCATCCGGATCGGTCCGGCCCATGACGATGTAAAGCTTGCAGCGCGGATCGCCGCCGCCGGAGGACCACCACTTGCGACCGTTGATGACGTATTCGTTGCCTTTCTTTTCGACGCGGCACTGGATGTTGGTGGCGTCGCTCGAGGCGACCGCAGGCTCGGTCATGAGGAAGGCGGAGCGGATTTCGCCGCGCAGCAGCGGCTCCAGCCACTTGCTCTTTTGTTCTTCGCTGCCGTAGCGCTCGATGGTCTCCATATTGCCGGTGTCGGGCGCCGAGCAATTGAATACTTCGGAGGCAAATGTGACCCGACCCATGATTTCGCACAGCGGCGCGTATTCGAGGTTGGACAGGCCTTCGGGGGCACGCTTGGAATGCGGCAGGAACAGGTTCCACAGGCCGGCCGCGCGCGCCTTGGGCTTGAGCTCTTCGACGATCTTGGTCGGTATCCAGGGATTGCCTTTCTTGCGGTTTTCCAGGATCTCCTGGTGGAAGCGGTGCTCGTTCGGATAGATGTGCTGGTCCATGAAGGCGATGAGCTTGGCCTGCATGGCCTTGACCTTGTCGGAATATGCGAAATCCATGGCTTGCCTTTCCTAAAATGAAAGTGTTGCGGGCGCTGCCGGGTTACTTTCCGGCGGCGATGACTTTTTGCGCGTACTCCCAGGCCATCTTCGCCAGAGGCAGGACGCGTGATCCGGCGTCGGCTGCGTGCGCGCTGGCGGCGGTGCCGTCCACCGCGCGCTTCTTGATGCCCTGCAGAATGCCGGCTATGCGGAACATATTATAAGCGAGGTAGAAATCCCAGTTTTCGATGCGCGTGCGCCCGGTGCGCCTGCAGTAGGCGGCTACATAGTCCCGCTCGGCGGGTATCCCCAGCGCCGCGAGATCGAGCCCGCCGATGCCGCGGAACTGCCCCGGCGGAATGCGCCAGCTCATGCAGTGATAGGAGATATCCGCCAGCGGATGGCCCAGGGTGGACAGTTCCCAATCGAGAATGGCCAGAATCCTCGGCTCGGTCGGATGGAAGATCAGGTTGTCCATGCGGTAGTCGCCATGCACGATCGCGGTCTCGTCGCCGACGGGGATGTTGTCCGGCAGCCAGGCGATCAGATTGTCCATCTCCGCTATCTTCTCGGTTTCGGAAGCCTGGTACTGCTTGCTCCAGCGACCGATCTGGCGCGCGAAATAATTGCCCGGCTTGCCGTAGTCGGCCAGGCCGATGGCGGCATAGTCCACGCTGTGCAGGGCGGCGATCACCCGGTTCATCTCGTCGTAGATCGCGCCGCGCTCCGCCTTGTTCATGCCCGGCAGCGCCTGGTCCCACAGCACACGCCCTTCGACGCAATCCATGATGTAGAACGCGCGCCCGATCACAGTCTCGTCCTCGCACAGCGCGTAGGTGCGCGGCACCGGTATATCGGTCTTGCCGAGCGCGCTGATCACGCGGAATTCACGATCCACCGCATGCGCCGAGGGCAAGAGCTTGGCTGCGGGGCCGGGCTTGGCGCGCATGACATAGCGCTTGCCGCCAGCAGAGAGGCGATAGGTCGGATTCGACTGACCGCCCTTAAACTGCTCGACCTCGAGGCTGCCGGCGAATCCCTCAACGTGCGCGCGCATGTAGGTTTCCAGCCGGGCGACGTCGAAGCGCTGCTTCTCCGCCACCGGCTTGGTACCGATGAACTGCTCCATCAATTCGTCCTCTGGTTCATTGCCTTGCGTCCGCCCGCAATCCTAGCACGGCCGGACCCCCGTCTCGAAGCCCGGGTACAAGCGCCTGAATAGGCGGGCGATTCGAATTTGCGCACGTCGCGCAGCTTTTAGCAATTTGTTGTTCCTAAATTTCGTTGTAATAATCACCGTCTTCTTTGCACATACAAGCCATCGCAGCTATTTAGATGTCTACTGGATTGTTTTCGCGTCACATCTTATATGCCGCGTAGTCGTACGAATGCAGGCCGGCTTTATTTCTAACTCCGAGTCTGCCTCACCCCCGCTGATTTGCTCAGAATCCGACTTACCGATTCAGAGCAGGTAGACGTTAAGATGAGATAAATCCGCCCTAGCGTCCGGTATTGGCCGAGGCTGTGTGAAAACGCAAGCCGCTTCTTTCGAAGTGGGAGAACGCGAGCAAATCGACAGTTAAATCCACCATCCGCGGTAGTGGTTCCTGATGAGGCGCCGCAATATTATTTTGTAGTAGAAATATTTTTTCGAAATTGGAATTTTTCGCGTTTTTACACAGTCTGGGCCGTTAGCAGTCAGCTACGGAAACGCTACGGGGGGTCGTCAGCCGTTTGATTCCGTCGGTGGTCAGCGCGGTTAGGTCAGCGCGGTTAGGTTAGCGCGCCGCGCGCGCTAACCGGCCACAGCGCCTCGACCACGCCGTCGCGCACACACACGAACCAGTCGTAAAGCTTGGCCGTGTGACAAGCGCGGTGCCCTCGCACTTTACCGAGTGATTGGCACACCCATCGCTGGCTCTCCAATTCGGATTGGCGGCGTGCCACTACGCTAAACGGATGACAACCTCGGGCCGCCCTGAAGTGATCGGCGCCTGCCCCTGGCTACGTCGTCGACACTGGCTCCTATCGGCGTGATAGTCGTTACATTACGCCAGCAAGCCGTCAGACGAGTCATCACCGTGCAGCCGGAGCCTTAAGCCAATACCTTTAGACCGTGCTTCTGCACGATGTTTAGTAGCTTAAGGGCCATTCCGCTTGGACGCTTTGCACCCGACTCCCATTTCTGAACAGTCGACTCGCTCGTGTTGAGATAGCGGGCAAAAACCGGCTGACTCACATGATTAAGTTCACGCATCGTTTTTATCTGCTTCGGTTTAATCTCCGCAGGCATAGTCAAACAAGATTCATCGAATTCGCGCAGAGTGGCTTTGCTAATGGCTCCGACCTTGTGCAAGGCGCGCGCCGAGGAATGAATCGCCTTGAAAGCATCATTCTTAAACTTCAGTTTTGTCGTCATGGCAGATCTCGATTAGGTCCTTGTCTTTCAATAGTTGATCAAACTGCTTTTCAGTCAGCCCGGAATATATCTTTGCGAGCTTACGAAACTCGACCAACTCGTCATCACCAATATTTGCGCGATCTTTCTTGGCAAACAGGTACTCAAAAATCCAGTTGTGCTCACCTTTGGCAAGAATGATCGACCGATGCATGTTGTCGTTCAGCCGCTTCTTGAATACACCACCGCCCAAATTTTCTGCTTGCCCCAGAATGACTTGGCGGACGGCCTTACACAATTCAGCGTCCGTTATGAGCGATTTTCTCGCCGCTTTAGCAAAAGAGGCCGTCTTGAATGCATGCGCTGCTGGCGGACTGTCTTTGAGCATGCTTTCATGGTAGCACTGGGTGCTACTGCAGTCAATGATCTTGAAGTAGCGATGCCAAGGTCTCTAACCGCTTGATTGCGCCGGTGATCGGCGCGGTTAGGTTAGCGCGCCGCGCGCACTGACCGGCCACAGCGCCTCGACCACGCCACTGCGCACGCACACGAACCAGTCGTAGAGATTGACCGTCGGGTCGCAGTGCCCGGGCACCAGCAGCAGCTTCGCGCCCAGCGCGGGCGCTTGCGCGCCGGGCGCGATGGCGAGCACGCCGTGTTCGTCGGAGGCCTTTACGTATTCCACGCCCGGCAGTTCCCAGGTCTGCGGCATGCCGGAATCGACACTGGACGCCTTAAGCCCGGCATCGACCACCGCGCGTTCAGCGTTCGGCCGGCTCATCACCGTGGTCCAGACGAACAGGCTCTGGCCGAAGCGCGGCCAGCTGGCGTCGTACTCGTTGCGGTTGTAATCGGCGTCCATGAAGACGTAGGAGCCGGGCTGCAGCTCGTCCCAGGCGCCGCTGGCGAGCTCCAGCGGGAAGCTGCCGGTGCCCGCGCCGGTGACTGTGGCGCAGGCGATGCCGTCCTGCTCGATCAGCGCGCGCGTCGCGCGCACCATGCCCACGGCGCGCCCTATTGCGGCGCGGCGCTCGGCTACGCTGCGCAAATGCTGAGCGCCGCCGTGATAGGCCTGCAGGCCGGCAAAGCGCAGATTGCTGCAGCCTGCGATTGCGCGCGCGAGCGTCAGCGCGGGCGCGCCGGGTTCGACGCCGCAGCGGTCGGCGCCGACGTTGATTTCGACGTACACATCCAGGCGCACGCCGGCGCGCGCCGCCGCGGCGTCCAGGTCGCGCACGTTCCCGGCATCGTCCGCACATACCGCCAGCCGCGACTTGCGCGCCAGCGCCGCCAGGCGTTCGAGTTTGACCGCGCCCACGACCTCGTTCGTGATCAGCACGTCGCCCACGCCGCCCGCGACCAGCGCCTCGGCTTCGCTCACCTTCTGGCAGCACACGCCCACCGCGCCGGCCGCGATCTGGCGCAGCGCGATTTCGCCGCACTTGTGGCTTTTCGCGTGCGGACGCAGGCGCACCGGCGCACCGCGCACGGCCTCGGCCATGCGCGCGAGATTGCGCTCGAACACATCGAGGTCCAGGATCAGCGCCGGGGTGTCGACTTCGGCCAGCGGCATGCCGATGCGGGCGGGAATGGCAGTGCTCATGAGGCTTGATCGCGTGTGTTGCGGCAGACGCGCCATTCTATACGCCCCGCCGCCGCGGGGCGGGCCGATGCGGTAAGATTGCCGCGTTCGCGCCGCCGCCCGGCGATGACCGCGCGAAAACTTCCCGCAAAGGACACGATATGTTCAGACCCGGACTGTTCAAAGGCAAGCGCATCCTCGTCACCGGCGGCGGCACCGGCCTGGGCCGCGAGATGGCGGAAAAATACCTGGAGCTCGGCGCGGATATCTACATCTGCGGCCGGCGCAAGGAAGTGCTGGAGCAGACGGCGAAGGAGTTGACGCAGAAGCGCGGCGGCTCGGTCAAGACCCACGCCGTCGACATCCGCAATGCCGAAAGCGTGGACAAGATGATCGAATCGATCTGGAGCGACGGCGGGCCGCTCACCGGCCTCGTCAACAACGCGGCCGGCAATTTCATCAGCCGCACCGAGGACCTGTCGCACCGCGGCTTCGACGCCATCGCCAACACCGTGTTCCACGGCACCTTCTACACCACGCATGCCGTCGGCAAGCGCTGGATCCGGGGCGGCGACAAGGGCAGCGTAGTGTCGATCGTGGTCACCTGGGTCTGGACCGGTTCGCCATTCGTCGTGCCCTCGGCCATGTCCAAGGCCGGAATCCACGTCATGACCCAGTCGCTCGCGGTCGAATGGGGGCGCTACGGCATCCGCCTCAACGCGATCGCGCCGGGCGTGTTCCCGACCGAGGGCATGAGCAAGCGCCTGAGCCCGGGCAAGGACGGCAAGGACCGCGATGCGGCGCAGTCCAATCCCATGGGCCGCCACGGGCGCATGTCCGAGTTGCAGAACCTCGCCTGCTTTCTGATGGCCGACGGCTGCGAATGGCTGACCGGCCAGACCCTCGCGCTCGACGGCGCCGGCTGGCAGGCCAACGGCGCCTCGTTCACCGAAATGCTCAAGTGGGGCGATGCCGAATGGGAGCAGGCGCGCGCGCTGATTAAGGCGCAGAACGAGAAGGACAAGGCGCAGCGTTCGGTGTGAGCATGCGCAGCGCCATGATGGCCGCCGCGCGCGCGCCGGCGCGCCACGGCGCGGGCGAGAGCGGGAAATCGTGATCCTGATCCTGATGGGCGTGACCGGCTGCGGCAAGACCACGGTCGGAGTTCTGCTGGCGCAGGAACTGGGCTGGGCGTTTCACGATGCCGACGATTTTCATCCTGCTGCGAACGTGGCGAAGATGAAAAGCGGCGCGCCGCTAACCGACGCGGACCGCCGGCCCTGGCTGGATCGCCTCAATGCGCTGCTGCTCGACGCAGACCGGGGCGGTGAGAGCGTGGTGTTGGCCTGCTCCGCGCTGAAGCAGGCCTACCGCGAGCGACTCGCCCGCGGCTGCGCCGCGGTGCGTTTCGTGCTTCTGGACGGCGATCGCGAAATCATCCGCGCGCGCCTTGCGGCGCGCCGCGGCCACTACATGAATCCGGCCCTGCTCGACTCGCAGTTCGCCATCCTCGAACGGCCGGCAGATGCGCTGCGGCTGGACGCGGCGGAAAGCCCCGAAACGCTGGTGCGGGAGATACGCGAAACGCTGGCCGGCTGAGAGCAGCGGGAGGAGATTTGGAATCCGTAAAAAATGTCATTTTTTACGCGCCGACTTAGGGGAGCACGAGGGGATGTGTCCCCTCGTTTCGTAAAATACTATCAGTCGGCCGCGCGCAACTTGAGCTTCGCCCGCGAATGCGCGTTGAGTTCCTTCAGTCCGGCGACGAACGTCTTCAGCGGCAGGTCGTGGATCCTCCCCAGCGCGAGCGCGCGCTTGTTCAGCTCCGACCAGGCGATCTCGCGCGCCTGCTGCCTGAAGGCGAACGCGATGCGGTTGACGCGGTCGCTCGCGTGCAGGCAGACCACGCGAGCGTCGAAGCTGTTCTCGATGCGCTGCAGGTAGACATCGAGTTTCTTCTCCTGCGCCATGAAATTGACCACCATCACGCCGCCGGGGCGCAGGGCCGCGTAGGCGGCGTCGTAGAACGCCTGGCTGCACAGCGCCGCGGGCTGCCTGCCGTCGTCGAAGCCGTCGACCAGCAGCACGTCGGCCGATTCCGGCTTCTCGCGCAAATAGTCCGCGCCGTCGGCGATCTCGACCCGCAGTCGCGCGTCGTCGGCGGGGAAATGGAACATGCCGCGCGCCGCCGCCAGCACCTTCGCGTTGATCTCGACCACCGTGGAGCGCGTACCCGGCATGCGCTGGTGGATATAGCGCGCCATGGAGCCGCCGCCCAGTCCGATCATGAGGACCTCCTGCGGCAGCGGCTGGAACAGCAGAAAGGCCATCATCGCGCGCGTGTAGTCGAGCGCGAGCTCGTCGGGGCGGTCGAGCCGGATCGAACTCTGGATCGCGTCGCCCCCCAGGTGCAGGGAGCGCACGCCGTCCTCCTCGCTCACCTCGACGCTGGCGCGCTCGCGGGAGAACCAGCTTTTAGCTTTTTTCAATACTCAGGCTCGCGCACGTGCCAGCGCGCGCATCGGGCGCAGGCGAGTCATCCCCATCGGCCCGGATCAAGCGCCGGGGCTACGCCAGCGCGCGCTCGACGAACTCGAGCCGGTCCTGCCCCCAGAAGATTTCACCGTCGATGACATAGCTCGGCGCGCCGAACACGTTGCGCTCGATCGCCTCCTGGGTGTTCGCCGCGTATTCCGCTTTCACCGCATCCGACTGCGCCGCCGCGGCGAGCTTCGCAGCGTCCATACCCTGTTCGGTGCACATCGCGGCGAGCGTCTCGGCATCAGCGATATTGCGCTCCTCGGCCCAGCAGGCGCGCTGGATCGCCCCGGCCAGCCGCATGGCCGCATCGCTGCCGCCGGCGCGGCCCGCTGCGGCGATGAATTGCGCCGCCAGATCTCCGGGCGCGGGGAAGAACTTGGGATGCAAATTGAGCGGCACGTTCAGGTGTTCACTGAAGCGCTTGAGCTCGACCAGGCGATAGGCCTGGCGCTGCGGAGCGCGCTTGGGCAGCGGCAGTCCGCCCGAGAGCGGAAAGACTTTGCCGTAGTCGACCGGCTTGACCTTGACCTTGGCGCCATGACGCTGCGTCATCTCGGCGAAGCGCGCGTGCCCGAGGTAGGTCCAGGGTGAAATCGGCGAAAAATAGTAGTCCACGGTCTTGCCCATTGCGTCTCCCGATCGAATGTGCCGCCATAATAATCGAAAATGCGCGTATCCCTGGATCGAACGTCCGCAACCGTCGCGCCAGGCGCATACTATCCGCGCCAATCATTCACCTGCTTCCGGAGCACCCTATGAGCACAGCCCTACTGCGAACCACCATCGTCGGCAGCCTGCCCAAACCCGCCTGGCTGGCGACGCCAAAGCAGCTATGGGCGCCGTGGCTGCTCGAGGGCGACGACCTAGTCGAGGGCATGCAGGACGCGGTGCGCCTGGTGCTGCGCGAGCAGGAGTCGGCGGGCATAGACATCGTCGCCGACGGCGAGCAGACGCGCCGGCATTTCGTCACCAGCCTGATCGAGCAGCTCGAGGGCGTGGATTTCGCGAACCGCAAAACCGTGCGCATCCGCAATCGATACGATGCCGACGTGCCGATGGTGGTCGGCCCGGTGGCGCGCACGCATCCGATCTTCGTCGAGCACGCGCGCTTCCTGCGTTCCCAGACCGACAGGCCGGTGAAGTACACGCTGCCCGGACCGATGACCATGGTGGACACGCTCTACGACGGCTATTACAAGAGCCGCGAGAAGCTCGCACGCGAATTCGCCAAGATCCTCAACGCTGAGGCGCGCGAGATCGCGGCCCTGGGCATCGACGTGATCCAGTTCGACGAGCCCGCGTTCAACGTGTTCATGGACGAGGTGCGCGACTGGGGCGTCGAGACGCTGGAGGCCGCGGCTGCCGGGCTCAAATGCAAGACCGCGGTGCACATCTGCTATGGCTACGGCATCAAGGCCAACAACGACTGGAAGAAGACCCTGGGCTCGGAATGGCGCCAGTACGAGTCGACGTTTCCGCTGCTGGCGAAATCGAAAATAGACCAGGTGTCGCTGGAATGCGCCAACTCGCACGTGCCGCTGGAGCTGGTCGAGCTGCTCAGGGGCAAGGACATCATGGTCGGCGCGATCGACGTGGCCAGCGAGGAAATCGAGACGCCCGAACAAGTCGCGCAGACGGTGCGAGCGGCGCTCAAGTACGTCGCGCCGGAGAAGCTCTATCCCTGCACCAACTGCGGCATGGTGCCGCTGCCGCGCGCGGTCGCGCAGGGCAAGCTCAAGGCCCTGGCCGCGGGCGCCGCCATCGTGCGCAAGGAACTGGCGCAGCGCTGACCCCCCCTCCCGCCGCAGGATGCGGCCCGCGCCGGACCGGACCTGCGCCACGCGCCGGTCCGGCTTACATATTGAAACAATTCCTTACCACTCCGCTCGCGGGAACTTGATAGCCTGAGTTCCTGTGAAGCAAACGGAGCGGTGAATCATGAAAACATTGCCCAAGGCGATAGCGACTTCGGTCCTGCTGTCGTTCGGCCTGCTCGCGAGCACCGCGGCGCTGGCCGACTACCGCGGCCATGGCTACGGCCACGGCCACGGCCACGGCGGAAACGTGCGCTTCGGCATTTCCATCGGCGTGCCGGTATTCGGACCGCGCTTTTATCCCTCACCCTATTACGGCTATCCGGCTTATACCTACCCGGAGCCGGTGTATGCCTACCCCGCGCCGGTCTACGCCTATCCGCCAGTAGTCGTGCAACCTTCCGCTCCCCCGGTGTATATCGAGCGGGAGGCGGCACCGGCGGCGTCCGCGCCGACGCAATCGCAAAACGACTGGTACTACTGCGCCGAGTCCAAGGCCTACTACCCCTACGTGGCGCAATGTCCGGCCGGCTGGCAGCGAGTGCCGGCGCAGGCGCCGGCGCGCTGATCGGAACAGGAGGCTCATCATGTCCAGACTATTGCGCTATTCGCCTCTCGCCGCGCTGCTGCTGCTCGGCGCCTGCGCAACCATACCGAACGGACCGAGCGTCATGGCGATGCCGGGAAGCAGCAAGAATTTCGACCAGTTCCGCCGCGACGATGCCGATTGCAGGCAGTTCGCGCTGGGCCAGATCGGCGGCGCGAGCGCCAACGATGCCGCCGTCGACAGCGGCGTGAAGAGCGCGGCATTGGGCACCATCGTCGGTGCAGCGGCCGGCGCGGCGCTGGGCGGGCACTCGGGTGCGGCAGTCGGCGCCGGCGTAGGACTATTAGCCGGAACCGCAGCGGGCGCCAATGCAGGCCAGGCGTCCGGCTACGGCGCGCAGCGGCGCTACGACAATGCTTACCTCCAGTGCATGTACGCCAGGGGTGAACGCGTTCCCGTATCCGGCCAGATGGCGCCGGCATACGCCCCGGCATACGCACCGGCGCCAGCGTACGCAGCGCCGCCGGCGAGCGCGTATCCGCCGCCGCCTCCCGGTTATCCGCCGCCTCCGCCTCCGGGAATGGTGCGATGAACGTGCAGGTCTCGCAGCGCAACGGCGTCATGAAATTCATCGGCTCCGCGCTCGTCGTGCTGATTGCGGCGAAAGCAAATTTGGCACCCTTGGCGTTTTCTTTGCATCAACCGAACCAAAGCTAGACAACTCTGGAGATATACATGAACAAACTTTTCGGCACTGCCATCGTTTCCGCTTTTCTCGCCGCAAGCGGCGTTTCGTTGGCGCTGGCGCAGACGGCCAACAGCCCGCAATCGCGCCACGAGGCCGGCGCCGGACGCCACTTCGAACAGCACGCGTTTGCGCGACCCACCGAGCGCATCGAAGCCCGCCTCGCGTACGTCAAGACAGCGCTGAAGATTACCGATGCGCAACAGCCGCAGTGGGACGCATACGCCAATCTGGTGCGCAAGTCCGCCCAGGAGGTCGAACAGAAAATCACCGCCTGGCGCTCCGCCAAGGGAGCACGCCCCGAACACCAGCGCGCCAATGCGGTGGAACGCCTGGAGCGGGAGCAGAGCTTCCATGCCCAGGCGGTTACGCGCATCAACGAACTGCTCGCCGTGGAAAAGCCGCTTTACGCGGCACTGTCGCCGGAGCAGCAGAAAGTGGCGGACGAGGTGCTGGTCCGGTCGTCAGGGCACCGGAAGGGCCGGTCCGAGCATGGCGACCGCGGATTCGGCCGCGGCTGATTCCTTCGAGCAGGGAAACGCGTGCGCCGGGTAGGCCGGCGACATGCGCCGCGCGTCAGCCTGCGCCTGCGCGCTCGACCTCGACCAGGCAGTCGTAGTAAGTCGCCGCGCCGCCCATGTCGGCGAGCGCCTGCGAAGTGACTTCGTTGGCATTGCGGCCGTCGGGCGAAAGCTTTTTCCACCACACCGACAGCGCCGCCACCACTCCGGGGCGGGCGCGCTCGGATATGCGCGCCTTAGTTACGAAGGAACCGCGCCCGTTGAAAATGCGCACCGCGTCGCCTTCGGCGATGCCACGCGCGGCGGCGTCGCGCGGATGGATGTCCAGGCTGGGCTCGCCCGCCTCCTTTAGCGCGAACGGCAGATTGGCGAAGGAGGAATTGAGGAAGTTGCGCGCCGGGGGCGAGATGAACGCGAGCGGATACTTCTCCGCCAGCTGCGGCGCGCTCAGGGCAGACTCGCGCGGCGGCGTGTACGCGGGCAGCGGGTCCATGCCCAGGTTCTTCGCCGTTTCGCTGTAGAACTCGCACTTGCCCGAGGGCGTGGGGAAATTGCCCTCGGCGAAAGGCGCGAAACGCGCCGGCACGGCAAGCCGCTGCCAGCCCTGCTCTTTCAATGCGTTCCACTCGACGCCGGACATGCGCGCATGCTTCGACGCGATCGCCTGGCGGCAGATGTCCTCGTCGCTATCCTTGAAACAGTCCTCGGTGAAGCCCATGCGCGCGGCAAGCAGTCGGAACACCTCGCTGTTGGGCCTGGCCTCGCCCAGCGGCGCGATCGCCGGGCTGTTGGCGAGGACGTACAGATGGCCGTAGGACTTGTGCACGTCGTAGTGCTCCAGCTGGGTAGTCGCGGGCAGCACGATGTCGGCATAGTCGGCGGTGTCGGTGAGGAAGACCTCGTGCACCACGGTGAACAGGTCCTCGCGCTTGAAACCGGCAATCACCTTCTGCGAATCCGGGCACACCGCCACCGGGTTGTTGTTGTAGACGTAGATCGCGCGCACCGGCGGATCAGCCGCGGTGAGCGCATCTCCCAGCGCCGACTGGTTGATGCTGCGCGGCCGGTTCGGTATCAGGTCGGGGCGCTCCAGCGCGGCGTGGTCGAAGCTGTACCAGTCGGCGGTCGAGAGCAGCACGCCACCGGCGGCGTCGCGCCAGTGGCCGGTGAGCGCGGGCAGGCAGGCGACGGTGCGCACCGCCATGCCGCCGCCGGAATGGCGCTGCATGCCGTAGTTGATGCGTATCGCCGCCGGCCGCGCGCGCGCGTACTCGCGCGCGAGCGCCACGATCGCCTCGGCGGCAAGACCGCAGATCGCCGCAGCTTTCTGCGGCGAATAGTCCTGCACGCGCTCGCGCAGCTGCTCGAAGCCGAGGGTATGGCGCGCCACGTAATCGGCGTCGTACAGGCCCTCGTTGATGATCACGTGCATCATGCCCAGCGCCAGCGCCGCGTCGGTGCCGGGCAGAGGCGCGATGTGCTGATCGCATTTCGCCGCGCTCAGGCTGCGGTAGGGGTCGATGCAAATCAGCTTCGCGCCACGGCGCTTGGCTTCCTGCACGCGCGACCAGAGGTGCAGGTTGGACACAATCGGGTTGGTGCCCCAGATCAGGATCAGCTTCGCCTCGTCGAAGCGCTCCGGGTCCATGCCGACCAGGCCGCCCAGTGTGATTTTCAAGCCGACCTTGCCGGCCGAGGAGCACAGCGTGCGCTCGAGCAGCGTGGCGCCGAGCTTGTGGAAGAAGCGCCGGTCCATGGAGGAGTACTGCACCATACCCATGGTGCCGGCATAGCTGCAGGGCAGGATGCCTTGAGGGTCGTCGGCGGCGACGGCCTTGAACTTCGCCGCGATGGTATCCAGCGCCTCGTCCCAGGATATGCGCTCGAACCTGCCCTCGCCCTTGGCGCCGACGCGTTTGAGCGGATGCAGCACGCGCTCGCTGGAATAGGTGCGGTCCAGATAGCGCGCGACCTTGGTGCACAACGTGCCCTGGGTAAAGGGCATGTCTTTCGCGCCCTCCACTTTCACCGCAACGCCGTTCTCCACTGTGACGTGCAGGCCGCAGGTGTCGGGACAGTCGTGCGGGCAGGCGGCCTTGACGATCTTGCGTACTATGCCGGGTTCGGGATGGTTTGCACCCATCAGATTCTCCGCATACTCAAGGTGGAATTGTAACGTGCCTGCGATTTTAGTGCTGCCGCGCCAGCAGGCGGCGGTACAGAGGGGTGAGCAGCGCGGGCAGCATGTACATCGGCAGCTGCGCCATCGCAAAGAACACAATGACGTCGAAATCGGCCTTGTCGGCGAGCGCCACCATGACCAGACCCATGTTGCAGTTTCCGGTCATGAAACCGACGGTAAGCGCCTGGCGCAGCCCCAGCTTCAGCGCCACCAGCGCGCCCAGCGCCTGCAGCCCGATATTGGCGACAAAGGCGGCCAGCGTCACCAGCGCCACGTAGCCGGGCCGCGCGAGCGCCACCGCGGTGACGCCGTCCATGATCGCGAGGATGAAAATCAGCAGGATCGCGACCGAGACGCCGTCGAGCACGCGCGCATTCGCCGCCAGCGTTTCCCTGGGCACGTACTTCCTCACGATCAGCGCCGCGGCAAAGGAGCCGCCGACGATCAGGGCAAGGCGCAGCATGAAGGTGGCCAGATCGATGTCGATGTTCAGGCCGAGCAGCGCCAACGCGACCGTAGGCAGGGAAAACGGCATCAGCGCCGTGCACGCGACCACTACGACCACCGCCAGCGCCGCATCCAGCCCCATGATCAGGCTCAGCGCGGCGCAGGAGATGATAGGCGCCGCAGCCGTCATCAGCACCAAAGCCTGGACCAGCGCGGCCGGCAGCTCGAACAGCTTCAGCGCCATCCACATCAGCGCCGGAGAAACGACCAGCATCCACAGGACGATCGCGCCCACGAGCAGCGGCCGCTGCGCGTAGGCGGCGATGGCGCCCCAATCCAGCCGCAGCAGCGCGATTATTAGCGGCACCACCAGGCCGAGGATGAGCAGCGGGCGCGCCAGCGTGGCCAGCTGCGGCACCAGCAGGCCGAGCAGCGCACCGCCGGCGAGAAAGCGCGTCGCGTGCCGGCCGAGATAGTCGAGAATGCCGACCGCGCGCCGCATCGGGTACGCTGCTAGCCCTTGAACGCCTGCGCCAAGCTCTGCCCGAGGCGGTACAGCGCGTGATTGGCGGCGGCGACCACGCCGCCCATGGTGAGAAAGCCGTGCGCCATGCCTTCGAAACACTCGTACACCACCGGCACCCCGACGGCGACCAGCCGGTCGGAATAGGCGCGCCCTTCGTCGCGCAGCGGATCGTAGCCTGCGGTGATGATGTGCGCCGGCGGCAGCCGCGCGAGGTCGGCCGCCAGCAGCGGCGAGGCGCGCCAGTCCGCGTAATCCGCCGGGGCGAGGTAGTTGTCGCGGAACCAGAGCATGTTGCCGCGCGTGAGCAGGTAGCCTTCGGCGAAGCTCGCGTGCGAGCCAGTATCCATGCGCTGGTCGGTCGCCGGATACACCAGCGCCTGGAACACCAGGGGCGGCCCGCCCGCATCGCGCAGGATGAGACTCACCACCGCCGCGAGGTTGCCCCCGGCGCTGTCTCCACCCACGGCGATGCGCGCCGGGTCGAGGCCCAGCGCGCCCGCCTGCGCCGCCACCCAGCGCGTGGCGGCGACGCAGTCCTCCACCGCGGCGGGAAATTTGTGCTCCGGCCCCATGCGGTAGTCGACTGCGAGGACCGCGCAGCGGCCCTTGTTGGCGAGCGTGCGGCAGACGATGTCGTGGGTGTCCAGATCACCTATGGTCCAGCCACCGCCATGAAAATACATCAGCACCGGCAGCGGCGCGTCCGCCTGCGTGATGAAGCCGCGATACAGCCGCAATGGAATCGGCCCCGCCGGGCCGTCCGCGGCGAGATCGCGCGATTCGGCGACGTCCGGCACCGCCGGGCCCAGGATTGCGCGCGTCTCCTTGTACAGGCGGCGCGCCTCGGCCGCGCTCAGCGTGTAATACGGCGGCAACCCGGATTTTGCCGCACGCTCAATCACGGCCTGCATTTGCGGATCGACTGGCATGGTTATCCTCCTACGAGATACCGATACACCGGCCGCCGTTCAGGCCGCGACCGCCGCGCGCCGCCGCAGCGACAGCCAGGTGATCACCGCGCCGATCACGGCGAGCACCGGCAGCGCGGCGTAGTTGAGCATGTTCCAGCCGTTGCTGTTCATCAGCAGGCCCGAGGAAAACGACGAGGTCGCGGTGGTCAGGAACACCATGAAGTCGTGCGTGCCCTGGGCCTTGGCCTTTTCCGACGCGCGATAGGTGTCGGTAAGCAGGGTCGTGCCCCCGACATAGAGAAAATTCCAGCCTATGCCGAGCGTCAGCAGCCCCCACCAGAAGTTGGCCACCAGAGACCCGGACAGGGTGATCGCCACGCACAGGGCTTCCAGCAACACACCGGCGAACATGACCTTGAGCACGCCGTAGCGCTTGATCAGCGAGCCAGTGAAAAACGAAGGCGCGAACATGCCGATCACATGCCACTGGATCACCGTCGCTGCCGAGCCGTAGGGATGACCGCACAGCCCCATCGCCAGCGGCGTTGCCGTCATCAGCAGGCTCATCACGCCGTAGCCCAGCGCCGAGCCGGTCACGGCGACGATGAACGCCGGCTGGGCCGCGATCTGCGCCAGCGGCCGCACCGGCTCGTGGCGCTCGGCCGCGCTCGGCACGGGAATGCGGATGTAGGCAAGCAGCACCATGGTGATCAGGCAGAACACGATCAGCGAGGCGTATGCACCGAGAAACGGCACGGCGAACATGTCCCGCGTGTGCTTGCTCAGTTCCGGCCCGATGATGCCGCCGACGAGGCCTCCGGTGAGCACCAGGGAAATCGCCTTGGCTTTGAAACCGTGGGTGGCCGCGTCGGCGGCGGCGAAGCGGTAGTACTGGCCGAAAGCGTTGTACACGCCCAGCACCAGCACGCCCGCACATAGCGTCCAGAAACTATGCAGCCACAAGCCGAGGCAGCACACCAGGGCGCCCGCGATGCCCATCACGGTGCCGAACTGAAAGCCCGCCTGGCGGCCGAAACGTTTCATGAAGAACGAGGCCGGCAGCGTGGTCAGCGCCGCGCCGACGACATAGGCGGTGGCAGGCAGCGTGGCCAGCATCTTGTTGTCCGCAAGCGAGAACCCGGCCAGTGCCGCGAGCGCGATCAGGGTGACATTGTTGGTATAGAGCATCGCCTGGCAACCGGCGAGCAGAGTGACGTTCTTCCTGGCGTTTTGCATGAGACTGGACGCGGTGCGCCATCGCCGGGCTGCGGGCGGGGCACGGGGGCCGGATACGGGACAGGGCGGATTATAGAAGACGCGGCGCGAACGCGCCACGAAACAACTCGCGTTGCCCCTGCACAACAGGCGCACGATACCGATTGACAAATTTCACAGGCTGATTCATTCTGCCGCTGCGTGTTCCGCATTAGAGCAAGCGCAGTCGCCGTCAATCACCCTTAGGAGAGGAAACTCATGGCCACAAAGAAGAAGGCAAGCAAGAAAACCGCAAGCAAGAAGACCGCCAGCAAGAAGCCGGCAAAAGCAAAAGTTAAGCGCAAACCGAACGCAGCATTTATGAAACCGATGACCCCGAGCGCCTCGCTCGGCGCGGTGATCGGCGCGAACGCAATGCCCCGCACGGAAGTTACCAAGAAAATCTGGGTCTACATCAAGAAGAACAAGCTGCAGGACGCCAAGAACCGTCGCATGATCAATGCCGACGACAAGCTGAAAGACGTATTCGGCGGCAAGAAGCAGGTGTCGATGTTCGAAATGACCAAGCTGGTCAGCAAGCACCTGAAGTAATACGCAGACCGTTTCAAGCAGCAAGGGCGGCCTGGAGCCGCCCTTGTCGTTTCTGCGCGACGCAGATGCTGACGCCCGGGTGCTTCAGCCGGCGAGCAGTTCGGCCGTCAGCTGGCATACCGCTTCGGCCGCCGCCTGTGGCCGCTCGAAAGGGAACAGGTGCCCGCCCTCGATGCGTTTGACGCGAAAGCTGCGGCGCGTGTGCGCCAAACCTACCCGGCGCAGCACGTCGGAGTGGCGCCCGCCGATGAAACCGGCCGGCAGCTTCAGCCGGCTGCAGTAGTAGACCAGGTCGTGCGGCACGCTGCGGTAAATACGATATTCGATTTCCGGGTCGAACAGCAGGCGCACGCGCCCGCCTTCGTGCACGCTGCCCAGTGCCGCATAGTCGCTGAGGCATTCGGGATCGAAATGGCGAAACAGTTTCTTGCGACGGAAATGCGCGATCATGTCCTCCGTGTCGGACCAGTCGCGCCGCCGTTCGCGCGTGGCGTGGGCGGGCGTGATCCGATCGACCAGGCCGAGGCGCTTGAGCATGCCGAATGCCGTGCCCTTGAAATAGCCGATGATGGGCGCGTCGAGCAGGATGATGCACTTGAACAGTTCCGGGCGCTGCACCGCGGCCATGAAAGTGAGATAGCCGCCCAGCGAATGCCCGACGCCCACCACGGGCGACCGGTAGTGACCGGTAATATGGTCGAGCAGCTGCGCTACCAGATGCGGCCAGCCGTCGGTGACCGGATATGCCGGATCGTGGCCGATGCAGTTGATGTTGCCGACGCGAAAATCCGGCTCCAGAAAGCTGAAGAACTTGCGGTAACTCGCGGCCGGAAAGCCGTTGGCGTGCGAAAAATGCACGATGTCACGGTTCATCGCGGGCGCCTCAGTCGGAGGGCGCGCGCGCGAGCTTGTTTTGGACGGCGAGCGCCGCAAATATTTCGCCGTAATCGGCGCAGCGCGCCACCGCGCGCGCGCGCTGCGCCGGCGCGAGGCTGCGGTCCAGCTCCAGCAGCATCTGCATGTAACGCTCGCGGTACAGGCGCGACAGGCGCAGATATTCGGGCGCGGCAGCCGCGTCCCAGTCGGTGAGCCAGCGGCGCAGCGCGGGCTCGAGCTCCGCCGCACTGCGCTGGTTCCCGAGCAGCGCCGCGAATTCCTGCTGCCGACGCTGCCGGTTCTGCAGGCGCTGGGCGTAGAGCAGCGGCAGTCTCGCGCCCGCGTCCTTCAATTGCGCCTCCTGCGCGTCGGAGAGCTCGCCGAACCATTCGCGCATCAGCTCGAGATTGCGCTTGTCGCGCCGCTCGCGCTGCTCCGTTTCCCCGCCCTTGATGTACTTCGCGCTGAACTCCGCATTGGAGTCGGCGAATTTGCGCTCCATTTGCGCGAACTGCTGCGGCGTCAGCGTCACCAGCACCGCCGCCAGGTCCGGCGCTGCCTGCTGCGCCATGCTGCGATAGCGCGCGATGACGCTGTCCCAGGCCCACTGCAGCTTCTCCTGCGTGAGTCCGCCGGCGAGCTTTTCGCCCGCGGCTGACGCGAGCGCGCTGTAGCGCGGCAGCTCTTCGCTGCGGTGCCAGTCGTGAAAGCGCGCCAGGCGCGCGCGGAAATCCTGGTCCTGCGCGCCCTCGAACGCAAAATAGTCGTCCGCAATCCAGTGCACGGCGGCGTCGGCATTGTTGTAGGCGAGACGCGCGCCGCTGCAGCCGGCGAGCGCTGCCAGCGCCGGCAGCAGAATCAGGAGATCGGACAAGCGCCGCATCGCCGGCGTCTACCAGTAGCTTTCGATGCTGATCTGCCCCGGGTCGCGCCGCCGGTGCTTTTTCAGCCCGCGCCGTTCCAGCGCCAGCACGGTGTCGGCTACCATCGCAGGGTTGCCGCACACCATCACGCGCGCGGAGCGCGCGTCCAGCTTGACCCCGGCTTTTTCCTCCAGCCGTCCGTCTTCGATCGCCTGAGGTATGCGGCCGCCAAGGGCAACCTCGCTGTGTTCACGGCTGACCACGGGCACGTAGGTGAACAGCCCCGCATGGCGCGCCAGCAGCGCGCCGATCTGCTCCTGGTAGTTCAGCTCCTCGGCGCGGCGCACCGCGTGCACCAGCACCACGCGGCGATAGCGCCGCCACGGCGCGTCTGTCCCCATTATCGACAGGAACGGGCCGAGCGCGGTGCCCGTCGCGAGCAGCCACAACTGCTCTCCCGGCAGCACTTCCTCCAGCGTGAGATAACCCGCGGCCTGCGGTGCGAGATAGACCGGGTCGCCCGGTTCGAGCCTGCACAGGCGCGGCGTCAAGGGGTGATCGGGCAGCACGACATAGTAGAACTCGTGCGGGCGCACCGCGGGCGCATTGACGAACGAGTAGGGGCGCCCGACCATTTCGCCCTCTACCGCCAGCGCGAGCTTGGTGAACTGCCCGGCTTTGAACGGCGCGAGTCTGGCGTCGACCTGCAGCGAATACAGCAGTCCGGCCCAGTGCTTCTGCGCCACCACGGTGCCTTCGACCCATTTGCTCATTGGATCAGGAACGGTTCGGTGTAGAGCGACTCCACCTCGCCGCCGAGCATGACGATGCTGCCGTTGCGGCGGTTGTTGCCGGTATCGCTGAATTCGAAGCCGTAGGTGCGCCGCAGCCGCGCGCGTCCGTCGGCATCGCGCGCGAGGCGCAGCGACACGCATTCCACCGTCTCGTCGAGGAACATCAGGCCGTCGCGCTCGCAGGCGCGCCTGCCCAGCGCCAGCGCGCGCTCGCGCGCGCGCATGCTGTCGAACCAGAGCCAGACGAGCGCGGCCAGCAGCAGCAAAGTGATGGATTCCGCCATGAGAGCATTCTACATGGGGTGCGCGGGTGCAAAGCGCAAGCCCCGGGGATCAGGCCGATGGGCTGGGATAGCGGCGGTGGATCGCGTCTATGCCGGCCAGCGTCTCGGCGTCCAGTTCAACCTTGACGCTGTCGATGTTCTGTTTAAGCTGCGCCAGATCGGTGGCGCCGACTATGGTGGACGCCACGAACCAGCGCGTGCGCACGAAAGCAAGCGCCATCTCGGCGGCGCTCAATCCGCGGCTTTGCGCGAATTCGCAATACGCGTCCGCGGCCGCGCGCACCAGCTCGCGCTTGTAGCGCTCGCCGAAGTCGGCGTAGCGGCCCAGCCGCGTTCGTGGCGGCATCGCACCGCCGCGGAATTTTCCCGTGAGCATGCCCATCGCGAGCGGGCTATAGGCGAGCAGCGGCACTCTTTCGCGGAAACTCGCCTCGGCCAGTTCGCCGTCGAACATGCGGTTCACCAGGCTGTAGCAGTTCTGGATCGTCAGCGGCGGCGGCAGGCCGTTCGCGCGCGCGACGCTCAGGAATTCGCTCACCCCCCAGGTGGTTTCGTTGGACAGACCGTAGTGGCGGATCTTGCCCGCCTTGATCAACGCGGCCATGGCCTCGACCTGTTCCAGGATCGGTATCGCAGGCGCCTCCTTCGACGGATCGAAGCGGGTCACACCGAACATCGGCACGTTGCGCCCGGGCCAATGGATCTGGTACAGGTCGAGATAGTCCGTGCGCAGGCGCTTCAGGCTGTCGTTGACCGCCTCGGCTATGTTCGTGCGCGTAAGCTCGGTGCGCCCGCCGCGCACCCAGTCGCGCCGGCCCGGGCCTGCCACCTTGCTCGCGATCACCAGCCGCTCGCGCTTCTGCTTCGCCAGCCATGGGCCGATGTAGGTTTCGGTGCGCGCATAGGTGGCCGCGCCCGGCGGCACCGGGTACATCTCCGCGGTGTCAATGAAATTGATACCGTGATCGAGCGCGAAATCCAGCTGCAGGTGCGCGTCGCGCTCGCTGTTCTGCTCGCCCCAGGTCATGCTGCCGAGGCAGATTTCCGACACCATCAGATCGCTTTCGCCCAGCTTGTTCAGTTTCATGTCGCGCTCCGGGGAAGAACCTGTTTAACTATCTCGTCGGGTTCAATCCCATGTGCATGCCGCTGTCAACCATGATGGTGTCGCCGGTAACCAGGTCCGCGCCTTCGATCAGCCAGACGATCACCGCCGCCACGTCCTCGGGTGTAGCCGGGCGGCCGAGCGCCGTGCCCTGGCGGTAGCGCGCCTCGATCGCGGCGTAGCGCGCCCCGTAGCCTTCGCGCAGCCACTTGGTGTCGACCATGCCGGGGCAAACCGCGTTGACGCGTATTTCCGGGCCGAGCACGCGCGCGAGCGACATGGTCATCGTATTCAGTGCGCCCTTGGACGCGGCGTAGGCGATGCTCGACCCCATGCCGTTCTTGCCCGCGATCGATGACACGTTGACCACCGCGCCGCGCCCGCCCTGTTTCATCGCCGGCGCGCAGGCGCGCACCATCTGGTAGCTGCCGACGACGTTGACCGAGTAGATGCGCTGGAAATCCTCGGCCGAGAGCGCGTCCAGGTCGGAGTGACTGGCGAACTTGGTCACGCCGGCATTGTTGACCAGCGCGTCGATGCGGCCCCATTTATCCAGCGCCGCCTGCGCCAGGCGCCGGCAATCGGCGTCCTGAGCCACGTCTGCTTTGACCAGCAGCGCCTCGCCACCAAAACTCGCGCCGGCAGCCTCGCAGGCCTTGAGCGTCGCGCGCGCCCCGTCCTCGCTCTTGCTGTAATTGACCAGCACGCGCGCGCCCTTGCCAGCGAGCATGATGGCGCTGGCGGCGCCGATGCCGCTGGCCGACCCGGTGACGATGCAGACTGCGTTGTTGAGTTCCATGTTTGCGTTTCCTTCGGCTGGGTGGTTAAACGGTGGCCACCGGCGTCGCCGGCGAGCCGACGGCGCCGGGCAGCCGCAGCGGCGGCGCGGTGAGCAGGAAGCGGCTGCGCTGGTTCGCGCGCAGCCAGCGCGCGAGTTCGCCCAGGTACCAGATTTCGCCCAGGTGCACCCCGAGCTTGAACAGGCAGTGCTCGTGCAGCGGCATCGCCGCATGCGCGCCGGTCGCCTCGCGTGCCGGCAGCAGCTCCACCGCATAATTGTCGGCGATCAGCGCTGCGGCGCCGCTGTCGGTGATCCATTGCAGCAGCCTGTCGTCGCGACCGTCGAGGCCGAGATAGGCCGCATCGAGCCGCTTCATGTCGACCTCGCGCCCCATCTCCAGGATCACGTCGCTCCAGCCCGTATGCAGGCAGACCATATCGCCGGCTTCAACTTCCACCTCGTCGGCTTGCAGCACGCGCATCAGTTCGTCGTAACCCACCGCCTTGCGGCAGCGGCCGAAGTGCGCCTCCAGGTCGATCATGACCGCGCGCCCCTGCACGCAGGTCTCGGCCAATCGCTCTATGCCCAGGCGCTTCGCGTCGCTGCCCTCGTAGCAGCCCCAGGGGCTGAGTTCGCCGTGCTGCGGCGCGAGAATATGCTCGTCCGCGCGCCAGCCGTTGTAGAACACGGTCTCGGCCACGCCGTCGCCGTCGGCATCGAACTGCGCGCCCACGTGCGCGAGACTATCCCATTGCGTCGAGTACTGCAGCCACAGCAGCACGCCGTCGTCGCACACCACGTCGGTGTGCCGCGCATCGACGCTGGAGAACAGGAAATTGAAATTCGGACCGCCGGAGCGCGCCGTGGCAAAACGCCGCGGCGGCATGCGCCGCGGGCTGACCGCGTTGCCGCCGGGATAGTCCAGCGGCAGCGACAGGCAGAAGCTAAGCCCCTGCTTC
>JBBRAI010000048.1:0-26773 GCA_038206915.1 Burkholderiales bacterium
GAGTCGCTGCCAGATCCAGGTGTCCTACGCGATCGGCGTGGCACATCCGACCAGCGTCATGGTGACGACCTTCGGCACTGGCAAGATTTCCGACGAAAAGCTGTCCGAGCTGGTGCGCAAACATTTCGACCTGCGTCCCAAAGGCATCGTGCAGATGCTCGACCTGCTGCGCCCGATCTATGAAAAGACCGCTGCCTACGGCCACTTCGGCCGCGACGAGCCGGAGTTCACCTGGGAAGCGACGGACAAAGCGCAGCTGCTGGCGGCGGACGCCGGAATCAAACTGACCGCGGTTCCGGCCTGACACGCGCACCGGCCGCAAGGCCTCGATCAAAGGGCGGCTCGAACAGCCGCCCTTTGCATTTGTAGCCACCGCCTCCGCACGCGCCAGCGCTCGCGATGCCAGTCTATTCCAACGAGGTATGAGCCTGGCGCCTGGCCTGCAATTTGGGGTAAAATGCGCCTCCCTCGAGGAGCGTTGCGACGGGTTTCACCATTCGCCAGGCTCGAGGTGTCCACAACCGCAACGGCGCTCACGAACTTTTTTCTAAAACGAAAGGAGCGCGTGATGAGCGCCGTACTGCAAAGCAAAGGCTTCACCGACTACAAGGTAGCCGACCTGTCGCTTGCCGACTGGGGACGCAAGGAAATCCGCATTGCCGAGACCGAAATGCCGGGTCTGATGGCGATTCGCGAGGAATACGCGGTGAAACAGCCGCTGAAAGGCGCGCGTATCACCGGGTCGCTGCACATGACGATCCAGACCGCGGTGCTGATCGAGACGCTGCAGGCGCTCGGCGCGCGGGTGCGCTGGGCCTCCTGCAACATCTATTCCACCCAGGACCACGCAGCGGCGGCGATCGCCGCAAGCGGCACGCCGGTATTCGCCTACAAGGGCGAGTCGCTGGCCGAGTACTGGGACTATACCCACCGCATATTCGAGTGGGCCGACGGCGGCCCGTCGAACATGATCCTCGACGACGGCGGCGACGCCACCCTGCTGCTGCACCTGGGCGCGCGCGCGGAAAAGGACGCCTCCATCCTCGCCAAGCCGACCAGCGAAGAAGAGACCTGCCTGTACGCGGCGATCAAGCAGCGGCTCGCCGCCCAGCCCGGCTGGTATTCCAAGCGCCTGGCCGCAATAAAGGGCGTGACCGAGGAAACCACCACCGGGGTGCATCGCCTGTACCAGATGCACAAGGAGGGCAAGCTCGCGTTCCCGGCGATCAACGTCAACGACTCGGTCACCAAATCGAAGTTCGACAACCTTTATGGCTGCCGCGAATCCCTGGTCGACGGCATCAAACGCGCCACCGACGTCATGATCGCCGGCAAGGTCGCGCTGGTGTGCGGCTACGGCGACGTCGGCAAAGGCTGCGCGCAGGCGCTGCGCGCGCTCTCGGCGCAGGTTTGGGTCACCGAGATCGACCCCATCAACGCGCTGCAGGCGGCGATGGAGGGTTACCGCGTCGTTACCTTGGACTATGCCGCCGACAAGGCAGACATATTCGTCACCGCCACCGGCAACTACCATGTGATCACGCACGAGCACATGAAGAAAATGAAAGATCAATCCATCGTCTGCAACATCGGCCACTTCGACAATGAAATCGACGTCGCCTCGGTGGAGAAATACCAGTGGGAGGAGATCAAGCCGCAGGTCGACCACGTCATTTTTCCCCCAATGGAAGGACGACCGGGCAAGCGCATCATCCTGCTGGCCAAGGGGCGTCTGGTGAACCTGGGCTGCGGCACCGGGCATCCGTCCTACGTCATGTCCTCTTCATTCGCCAACCAGACCCTGGCGCAAATCGAGCTCTGGGGCGAAGCGCAGAAGGGCACGGGCAAGTACCCGGTCGGCGTCTATGTGCTGCCCAAGCTCCTGGACGAGAAAGTGGCGCGCTTGCAGTTTGGAAAGCTCAACGCCCAGCTGTCCGAGCTTACCGACGAGCAGGCGGCATACATAGGCGTGCCCAAACAGGGTCCGTACAAGCCGGACTCGTACCGCTACTGAGGAAGGGCATGGGGGCCGAGGGGTGTTTTGGCGCCCCTCGCCGCCGGCCATCCTGCTCCCCGACATGGAATCGCAGAAAAAATACCCACCGACGTTCAGCTTCGAATTCTTCCCACCGAAAACCCCGGAGGGCATGGACAAGCTGCGCGCCACATGGCGGCAACTGATACAGCTCAAGCCCAGGTTCTTTTCCGTCACCTACGGCGCCGGCGGCTCAACGCGCGACCGCACGCTGGAAGCGGTGCTCGAGATCAAGAAGGACGGCGGCGACGCCGCCCCACATCTGTCATGCGTCGGCTCCTCGCGCGCCGACCTTGCCGCGACGCTGGAACTGTACCGCTCGCACGGACTGCGCCACATCGTCGCGCTGCGCGGCGACCTTCCCTCGGGCTCGGCCGGCGCGGGCGAACTGCGCTACGCCAACGAACTGGTCCAGTTCATCCGCGAGACCACCGGCGAGCATTTCCACGTCGAAGTCGCCGGCTATCCGGAGTTTCACCCGCAGGCGCGCTCCGCCCACGACGACCTGCAGGCGTTTAAGCGCAAGATCGACGCCGGCGCGAACGCCGCGATCACCCAGTATGTTTTCAACGCCGACGCGTATTTCCGCTTCATCGACGACTGCGAGGCGCTCGGCATGGCGATCCCCATCGTCCCGGGCATCATGCCGATCGCAAAATTCACGCAGCTCGCGCGCTTTTCCGACGTCTGCGGCGCGGAGATCCCGCGCTGGCTGCGCCTGCGCCTGCAGAGCTACGGCGACGACCTCGCATCGATCCGCAGCTTCGGACTGGACGTAGTCACCGAGCTCTGCGACCGCCTGCTCACCCAGGGCGCGCCGGGCCTGCACTTCTACACCATGAACCAGGCCGGGCTGGTTTCTACGATATGGCAACGGCTCGGGCTATGAGCCCGAACGGATGCCATAGTGAAATTTGTGCACAGGTTGGGGCCTTAAGGCGCGCGTGGACATTCCGCTAGTCGAGCCCGGCACCGTCGGCCCCTGCCCGGTCGCGCCGGACGCCCTGCAGGGAATCAAGCGCCAGCAGACTAACCCGGGACGCTGGAACGGCCCCAACTGGCCGGAGTTCGCCGCCGCGCTGCGCAGTCAGGGCGTCGAGTTGCAGGAAACGAATGCGGCGCGCGCCATATTCGCCACCGACGCGGGTGGTACTGCCCACGGCCTGCCGCACGGCGTCGTGACTGCACGCAGCGCGGCACAGGTAGCGCAGCTGCTGCGCACGGCGCAGGCGTTTCGCGTTCCGGTCACGGTCTGCGGCGGCGGCCTGACCACCGAGGGCGAGTCGGTGGCCTTCGGCGGCGTGCTGCTGGACATGAGCGGCATGAGCCACGTGATCGCCATCGATGCGGCGGCGCTGACGGTGCGCACCGAGGCCGGGATCTTCTGGCATAGCCTGGCGGAGGAGCTGCGCCGGCAGGACCTGGACTATCTGTCGGCCCCGCTCAACCTGACTTCCTCGGTCGGCGGCACGCTGGGCGTGGGCGGCATCGACGTGAACTCGGCGCGCCTGGGCTGCAGTGCCGACCAGGCGCTGGCGTTGCAGGTGGTCACGCCCACCGGCGATATCGTCGAGTGCTCCGACACGCACAATGCCGAGCTGTTCCAGCGCGTGATCCTCGGCTACGGCCAGTTCGGCGTGATAACCGAGGCGACGCTGCGCGTGCGCCGCTACACGCCGCTGCGCATGCATTATTTCTATTACGCTTCGCTGCGCACCGCGATCGAAGATCTGCAGGTGCTCGACCGCAACGACGCCAGCGACTATTCCGGCATACTCACCATCATGGACTGCGCGGTGAATGTGCTCGTGGCCTTCGACTCCGACGAGCGCGAGGCGGCGTTCATGGCCGACTGGCGGCCGCGGCTGCGCGGTCACGGCGAGCTCAGCTTCGGCCTACGCACCTTGATCCATTACATCCTGCGCCCGTGGAAGCTCGGCGAAGCCTGGTATCTGCTGCAGCGCAAGCGCGAGCTGTTTCCTGAGCTGCAGCGCTCCGAATACATGCACGACGGCACCATGTTCGATCGCAGCGTCGTGTTTTCGCGCGCAGTGTGGAAATTCTGGGGCAGCCGGCAGATGGTGATCCCCGACCTCGCGACCTCGGCAGAAAAATTCGTCGAGGCGGTGGAGCGCGGCAACGCGGTCTGCCGCAAGTACTTCGCGCATTACACGCTTTACCTGGTCGGCATCCGGCTGCGGCCCGAGCACCGCGCGCACTACGAAATGTCCTGCATTCCGCCGGACGCTGAAGGCTGGGCCTACGGCTGCGAGTTCGAGCCCATGTTCGATGACAGGGTCTACAGCCGCGACTACCTGCAATCGTTCAAGAACGAAATCTACGACATCGGCGTCGACATGGGCGCGAGCTACTACCGCTTCGGCGGCATGATGAAGGGCTACATCCGGCGCGTATTCGGCGATGCGGTAGTGGACCGGCAGCTGGCGCTCAAGCGCGCGGCCGATCCGGCGATGATCCTCAACCGGCATGTGATTTTCTGATGCAGCCCAGACTCGGCAACGGCACGGCGCGCCGGCCCGCGGATTTCACCGCCTGCAGCGGCTGCGGCCTGTGCCTGCTGGTATGTCCGGTCTGGCGCCGCACGCACGATCTGGGCCTGACTCCGCTCGGGCGCGCCAAGGCGCTGCAATACGGCGCGCGCGCCACCGACATCGCCGCTTCGACCGAAAGTTGCACCCTGTGCGCCGCCTGCGAGCCGGTTTGTCCGGAGGAGATCGCGCTGGTCGCGATGACCCTGGACCTGCGCAGCCGGCTGCCGCAGGCTGCCGCTGCGCAAGTCCGGTTCGCGCACGAGGCCAGCAACGCGGCGACCGCGCCTATGCCGCCGCCACCCGCGGCCGCAGTGCTGCTGCCCGACCGGGCGCTGCGCGAGCGCCCGGCGACGCTGGCGCGCGTAAGCGCGCTGCTCGGCGGCGCAAGCCGCATCGCGCTTGGCGCTGATGATGGCGCCGACATCGCGCTGGCGCTCGAAGCCGGCGTCGCGATTCCGGCGGCGCGCCTGGAGCGCTTCCTGCAGGCGCTGCGCCGCGCCACGACCATAGTCGCCGCCGACGGCCTGCTGCTGCGCCATCTGCGCATTTGGCTGCCGCGCGCGCGCAGCGTCGGTCTGGGCGAGGCCTTGAGCCGGCTCCCCGCCGTACGCGGCCGCCTGCGCGCAAGCGACCTGTACGTGATCGAGCCGCGCGCTTATCACGCCGATTACCAGCGCCTGGTCAAGCATTACGACGGCCTGCGCGCAGCCGCCGCCTGCGCCTTTAACCTCGACCTGCAGCGCATCGCCGTGCCGGCGACGGCGCGCAGCTTGGCGCAGCGGCTGGGACTGGAAGCAGCCGACGACGGCGTGCAGCTGCGCTGGATATTGCACGGACGCAAGATCGCGCGCGTCGTGGTGGAGAACCTGGAAGACGGCGCGGCGTTCGAACAGGCCGGCGCGCTGCCGGTGGTGCACCTCGCCGATTTGGCGGATGATGGAACGTCTGCATGATTTGCGGCTCAAACGACAGGCGGATTCCCCGTGCCTTGCGCACGGAATGCCGCCAATATGAAATGTCTCCCAAATGACGACGCGCACGGTTGACGTGGTGATTGTAGGCGCCAGCCTGTCCGCTGCCGCGGCCGCCAAGCGCCTGGTCGATGCCGGCCTGGAAACCATCGTGCTCGAGCGCAAGGAGCTGCCGCGGCACAAGATCTGCAGCGGCATCCTGTCGCCGCGCGGGCACCGCTTCCTGCTGGAGAACTTCGGCCCGCTGCCGCGCGAAGCGCTGCACGAGCCGACCTCCTGTCGCGGCGTGACCTTTCATTTCCCCAGCATGGTGTCGCTGCCGATGGACTTCTTCGGCGGCAGCACGCCGCATCTGCACCGCAAGTACTCCGACTACTGGGCGATCAAGCGCAGCGGCGCCGAAGTGCATGACCGCACCTCGTTCGCCAGCCTGGAGGACAAGGGCGATCATGTGCTGGTGCAGGCGCGCCGGCAGGGCGAACCGGTCGAATACCGCGCGCGCCAGGTGATCGGCGCCGATGGACCGAGCTCGCTGGTGATCCGCTCGATCTACCCGGATTACCCGCAGTCCATCCCCTGGTTCTTCGTCGGGCAGAAATTCCACGACATCATCGACTGCCCGCTCGATACCGACTATTTCCATTTCTGGTTCCATCCGGAACTGGGCCATTACACCTGGAGCCACGCCCGCGACGGACGGCAGATCGTCGGCGTCGGCTTCAAGCGCGGCGACAATTTCGCCAAGAAGCACGAAAACGTGGTGCGTTACCTCGCCGAAAAGCACGGCGTGCGCCTGCAGCCGCACACCGAGGACGAGGGCTGCGGCGAGAACTTCGGGCCGTCGCTGATCAACCGCTACGTGTTCGGCAAGGGCAACGTGCTGATCACCGGGCAGGCCGCGGGCTTCCTCAACATGATCGGCGAAGGCATGAGCTGCGCGCTGCACTCGGGCGCAATCAGCGGCGAGGCGATAGTGGAGGCGCGCGCGCGCAACCGCCCGGTGCAGGAGATGTACCGCCGCATGATTGCCTCCGAAGTGCGCCGCACCTCCGACCAGTGGAACCCGCTGAAGATCGCGCTCGATCGTCCGCACGAGGCTGACTTCCCGGCGGCGCTGATGGCCCTGGGCTGGCGCGACCGGGCCAAGGTGCTGCGCGACTTGTGGCGCTTCGTCGTGCTGTACAAGGAGTTCAAGTGGGGCCGGCAGATGGCCATGGTGGCGCTGCAGCGCCCGCTGATTGGCGGCTATTCGATGCGGCGCTGGCTGTAGCGCCCCCGGGTGCAATCCGGCTCGGACTGGTCGTAGCGCCGCAGCAGCCGCACTTTTTCCGCGCGACGCGGTCAGAATGCGCTAGACTGCGCGCCGCCGCGCGCGAGGCGCGCCCAGATCACCGCCATTATCGACCGGCCAGCCCATGAGACCCGCACGCGCATTCCGCCAAGGTGACGTAACCGTGCCTGCCGCCCCGCTGCTGAAGCGGCTCGGTCCGGGATTGATCACGGGCGCGGCCGACGACGATCCCAGCGGCATCGCGACCTATTCCCAGGCCGGCGCGCAGTTCGGCTACGGCATGCTCTGGTCGATCCTGTTCACGCTGCCGCTGATGATCGGCATCCAGATCGTCAGCGCGCGCATCGGCCGGGTCACCGGCCATGGCCTCGCCGCCAACATCCGCGAGCACTACCCGCGCTGGCTGCTGCACAGCGTGGTCGGGCTGCTGCTGGTGGCCAACACCATCAATATCGCCGTCGACCTGGGCGCGATGGCCGCCGCGCTGCATCTGCTCATCGGCGGACAGTCGCACCTCGCCATCGTCGCGTTCGCCATGCTGTCGCTGGGGCTGCAGATTTTCATCCCGTTTCCGCGCTACGCGCCGATCCTGAAATGGCTGACGCTGACGCTGTTCGCCTACGTCGCCACCGCGTTCGTGGTTCACGTGCCCTGGGGCCAGGCACTGCGCCAGGCCGTGGTTCCGCCGCTCGAATTCAATTCCGATTATCTGCTCACGCTGGTCGCCGTGTTCGGCACCACCATCAGCCCTTACCTTTTTTTCTGGCAGGCGTCGCAGGAAGTGGAGGAGCAGCGCGCCGGACCGGGCGAGGCGCCGTTGCGCGAGGCGCCGACGCAGGCGCGGGCGCACCTGAACCGCATCAAGCTCGACACCTACGTCGGCATGATCTTCTCCAACACTGTGGCGTTTTTCATCATGCTCACGGCGGCGGCGACGCTGCATCTGCACGGCATCACCGACATCCAGAGTTCGGCCGAAGCCGCCGAAGCGCTGCGCCCGATCGGCGGCGAGTTCGCCTTCGCCCTGTTCGCCGCTGGCATCATCGGCACCGGCATGCTGGCGATCCCCATCCTCGCCGGATCGGCGGCATACGCCGTGGCGGAATCGTTCCGCTGGCCCATCGGCCTGGGACTGCGCCTGGCGGAGGCGCGCGGCTTCTACGCCATCCTGACTGTGGCGACGCTGGTCGGGGTGGCGCTGAACTTCACCAGCCTGCCGCCGGTGCGTGCGCTGATCTGGAGCGCGGTGATCAACGGCGTGATTTCGGTGCCGATCATGGCGGTGATGATGCTGATGGCGGTGCGGCCAGAAATCATGGGGCGCTTCACCATAAAGCGCCAGCTCAAGATCCTCGGCTGGCTCGCCACCGGTATCATGGCGCTCGCAGTCGCGGCAATGTTCTACGCGCTGCGCAATTCTCTTTTATAGGCACTGTGCTCGCCGGCGCCGGCTCAGATGCCGACGTGCAGGCCTACCGTCATCGTCTGCGCCGTGGGAAGGTGGTAGGTGGCGGTGGCGTCCTGGGTATTTCTTGCCATGAAGGCGAACAGCTTGTCGCGCCACACGACCATGCCGTGGCGCTTGCGCCCGGCGAGCAGATCGACCTGGCCGATGAAGTAATGAACCTGGTCCAGGTCGAGCTTGAGACCGAGCGCGGCACAGGCGCTCAGTTCGGAAGGGATGTTGGGCGACTGCATGAAACCATAGCGCAGCACGATGCGATAGAAACCGATGTCGAGCTGCGTGAATTCCATGCGCTCGTCCTTGCTGGTGGTGGGCACGGGCTCGATTACGACCGTTACCACGATCACGCTCTCGTACAGCACACCGGTGTGCCGCACCATTTTCTGCAATGACGGCGGCGTCTGCTCCAGCCGGCCGGTGAAAAATACCGCAGTGCCGGGAATGCGGGGAATGGGCTCGTTGGTCACACGCCCGATGAAGGTCTCCAGATTCGGCGTGGTGTTCGCAATTTGCTCGGCCAGGATAGTCGCGCCGCGGCGCCAGGTGCTCATCATCGTGAACAGGAGCGTGCCTATCAATAGCGGCAACCAACCGCCATCGGGTATGGTGAGCATATTGGAACCAAGGAATCCGAGATCGATGGTCAGGAATACGAGAAGGAACGCAAGCGTAGCGGGCAGGCTCCAGCCGCCGCGCTCGCGCGCAACGTTGAACGCCAGCACCGTGGTGATCGCCATGGTGGAGTTGACCGCCACGCCGTAAGCCGCCGCCAGATTGCCCGAGGACCGAAATGCGAGCACCAGGCCGATGGCAGCCAGCATCAGCAGCCAGTTCACTGCCGGCATGTAGATTTGTCCGCGCGCATCAGCCGACGTCTGCGCCACCGTGAGACGCGGAAACAGGCCGAGTTGCATCGCCTGGCGCGTCATCGAAAAGGCGCCGGTGATCACCGCTTGCGAGGCGATGCAGGTTGCGGCCGTGGCTAGAATGATCAGCGGATAGAGCCCCCAGGAGGGCGCGAGCGCGTAGAACGGGTGGATGCCCTTGGACGGCGCGGCGATCAGGAGCGCGCCCTGCCCGAAGTAGTTGAGCAGCAGCGCGGGCAGCACGAATGCAAACCAGACCCTGCGTATCGGCTGGCGGCCGAAATGGCCCAGATCCGCGTAGAGCGCTTCGCCGCCGGTCGTGACCAGAAACACGGCATAGAGGACTAAGTAGCCCTTGATTCCGTTTTCCATGAAAAAACTGATTGCGTACCACGGATTGACGGCAAGCAGCACTTGCGGGTACAGCAGGATGCCGCGCACGCCGAGCAGCGCGAGCACGGCGAACCAGACCAGCGTCACCGGGCCGAAGACCGCGCCGATCGCCGCCGTTCCATGGCGCTGCACGCCGAACAGAAGGATCAGGATGAGCACGGTGATCGGTAGCACATAGGTACCCAGGGCGGGTGCCGCAACCTGCAGGCCTTCCACCGCGCTCAGCACGGAAATCGCCGGCGTGATCATGGCGCCGCCGTAAAGCATGGAGGCGCCGAGAACGCCGAGCAAAATCAGGAAACGGCGCGCCCGCCGTGCCTGATCGCGCTCAGGCCGCAGCAGTGCGAGCAGGGCAAAAGTGCCGCCCTCGCCGCGGTTGTCCGCGCGCAGCACATAGGCCATGTACTTGACCGAGATCACCATGATCAGGGTCCAGAACATGAGCGAGAGGATGCCGAGGACGTTGTCGGCCGTGACCGGAATGGGATTCTTGCCGGCGAAACATTCGCGCAAGGCATAAATCGGGCTGGTGCCGATGTCGCCGTAGACCACTCCGAGCACGGCGACGGCGAGCACCGCCATCGAGTCGCTGTGGGGCGTCGCCGGAAGCGCGCGCTTGTGCGCCTCCTCCTGCGCATTGCGGCCCTCGTCCTTTGCGGATTCTGCTGCCATCGATAGGTCCCGATTGAGTTCCGGCCGGCCGCGGATTTCAGAGCGCCGAGACCACCTGCACCGGGTTCGCGTATACGTCGATGCGCTTGTCGTGCAGCGGGATCGTCGTGCCGCTGAGCCGGTTGTCCACGAGCTTCCTCAAGTCTACGTCCGCGACAATTATCTGCTCGGCGTTGGGCACGCCCTCGGCGGCGATGCCGTCGCGCGCAAACGGAAAGTCCGAAGGCGTAATGATGGCCGCCTGCCCGTAGTTCAGGCCCAGACCTTCGACCGGCAGATTGCCCACCGTGCTCGTAAGCGCGACGAAGACCTGGTTTTCGATGGCGCGGGCGTGGCAGCAATAGCGTACGCGCCAGTAGCCCTGGCGGTCATCGGTGCACGAGGGAACGAACAGAATGTCGGTGCCGAGTTCGCACACCTTGCGCGTCAGTTCCGGGAATTCGATGTCATAGCAGATGAGTATGGCTATTCTGCCGTGGGGGGTGTCGAAAACGCGCAGCTGTTCGCCCGGATCGCTGTTCCATTTCTCCTTTTCCCAGCGCGTGCGGTGGATTTTTTCCTGCTCGAACACCCCGCCCTTGGGCGTAAACAGGTAGGCGACGTTGCGCAGGCTGCCGTCCTTCAGCGTAGGGTGGCTGCCGGCGATGATGTGCACTTTCCACTGTTGCGCGAGCTCCTTGAACAGCTCGATGTAGCGCGGCGTATAGTCATCGAGATTGCGCACGGCGCGGCGCAGATCGGAGGTATCCATAAAGGACAGCAACTGGCTGGTGAAGATTTCCGGCAGCAGCACGAACTGCGGTTTGTAATCGCCGGCGGCCTGGATAACGAAGCGCACCTGGTCCTCGAAGCCGCCCCAGTCGCGAATCGAGCGCAACAGATATTGCACGGCGGCGATGCGCACGGTCTGGTGTTTGGGGATGTGCTGCGGTTCGGTCATCGTTACGCCTCGCTCCGGCGATCGCCCGTTGTTCCGGGTCCGGGCCCCGTCGCCGCGATCATAACCGAAAACATCCGGTATCGACGCGCCGGACGCGTTTCGATTGAGATGCGAACGTGGTTCGGCCATCTCAATATTGGCGAAAAGCGCTGCTTCATGATATGAATACGCGCCCAGGTTCCGCCGATCGCACGCGGATCGAAAGGGGGGAGTCATGTCCGTTGTCATACGCAATACCGAGCCTGCCGATATCGACGGGATACGCGGGCTGCAAAAACGAATATATCCGACGATAGCGCCCTGGCCGCGCGAATATTTCGAGCGGCAGCTTCACGTCTTTCCCGGAGGGCAGTTCGTCGCCTTGCTCGATGGAAGGATCGTCGGCTCCGCGAGCTCGCTCATCGTATTGTGGGACGACTACGGACTGGACCACAACTGGCGCGAGGTGACCGACGAAGGCACCTTCAGCACGCACAACCCGCAGGGGAAGACCCTGTACGGCGCGGAAGTATTCGTCGATCCAGCCGTCAGGCGTCGCGGAATAGGGCGCTCGCTCTATGCGGCTCGGCGGCGGCTATGCCGCGACCTGAATTTGCGGCGCGTAATCGCGGCCGGCCGCCTCCCGGGGTTCCACAGCTACGCGAACAACATGAGCGCGACCACCTACGCCATGAAAGTGATCTGGGGCGACATCGACGACACGGTGCTGCGCTTCCAGCTGCGCGAAGGCTTTCAGTTCTGCGGCATCGTCGAAGGCTATATCCCGGAGGATGTCGAGTCATGCGGCAACGCGGCGCTGATCGTCTGGCTCAATCCGCACTATCGCGGCGCGGCAACCCGGTCCGCGCCGCACGTCTGAGGACTCCGGGGCGGAATTGCTTGGCTAGAGGCGCGCCAGACCCTACAATTCGGCGCGTAGCCTGCACAACAGACGGATCCTGACGATGTCCGACGATTTCGTCGATTACGTGATGGAGCTGCTCGGGCCCTTCGGCACCGTGGTGTCGCGCCGCATGTTTGGCGGCCATGGCGTGTACCTCGACGGCCTGATGTTCGCCCTCATAGCGGGCGACATGCTCTACCTCAAGGCCGATGCGATGAACCGCGTCGAATACGAACAGGCCGGCTGCGAAATGTTCAGTTACGCGCGCAAGGGCAAACGCGCCAGCCTGAATTTCTACCGCGCGCCCGCAGATGCAATGGAATCGCCCGATCTCATGCTGCCCTGGGCGCGCAGCGCCTATGCCGCCGCCCTGCGCGCGAACGCGAAGAAGCAGGTCGCCGGCCAAGCCCAGGCCGCGCGGAAGATCGCACGGCAGATTCCGGCAGCGAAGAAGGTCGCGGAGAATGCGGCAAAGAAAAAGGCCGCCCGGCGAGCGACGCCCGCCCGGCGCGGCAAGCGGACCGGATGAACCGGCGTCGCTACGCCCGTCGCGTAGATTTGGGACTCGCCAAAGCCGAGTTCGCCATCCTCAGGCGCCTCAACAGCCCCGAGAAGATCCAGGCCTACATCGACGCCATTCCGCAGAACTTCGAGATCGGCGGCGAAACCTGCCTGTCGGTGCGCGAGGCGCTCAATCAGCGCCGCGCGCTGTGCATCGAAGGCGCGCTGATCGCAGCCGCGGCGCTGTGGGTGCACGGCGAGCCACCGCTGCTGATGGACCTCAAGGCGACGCGCGACTACGATCATATCGTGACGCTGTACCGCCGCAACGACTGCTGGGGCGCGATGTCCAAGACCAACCATCCGGTGCTGCGCTGGCGCGACCCGGTGTACCGCAGCCTGCGCGAGCTCGCGATGTCCTATTTCCACGAATACTGCAACAAGCGCCACCAGAAGACGCTGCGCAGCTACTCCGGCGCGTTCGACATGCGCCGGATCGACACGGAAGTCTGGGTCACGCAGAAGAAGAGCTGCTGGGACGTGGGCTGGGCGCTGGACGCGGCGCGACACTACCCGCTGATCACCAAGCGCCAGGCAAAGCTGCTACGCCTGCGCGACCCGCTGGAGCGCGAGGCGCACCAGCTGCGCCACCACAAGCCGCCGCGCAAGCGATAAGCGCCGGGGTCGGCGCCGCGCGCGCGAACGTCTTGGAACCGGTAACAAAAGTCATTTTGTTGCGGCAGATTCAGCGGAGCACGAGGGGAGGCATCTCCTCGTTTTGTTACAGGCCCTTACGCGGCCCTGCGCCGATTCGCCTCGATCCAGCCGTCGACCAGCGCTACGGTGCGATCGACCACCTCGTTCTTCATGCCTTTCTGCGTTCCTATGGTCTGCACCAGGCGGTCGGTCCGCTCGATATTGGGCGCACCCGCGGCCAGCGCGCGCGCCGCGGAGGACGGGCTCCCCAGCGATTGCGCCGCGGCGGCGTATTTTTCGAACGGCACCATGTCTTTCGCGTCGGCACCAAGGGACACGCACAGTTTCCCTACCCAGTTGTACACCGAACGCGAGGCATCGAGGTCGCCATGCACGGCTTCCTTGATCGGAATGATTCCGTCCTTCTGCACGCAGCGATAATTGCCGGCGAGCAGCATGCTCCATTTCGCCAGCGGCACAAAAATGGAATCGTGCACCTTGAGCTTGACCGGCAGCTCGATCCTGCCCGCGCCAGTGTCGAAGCGCACCGCCTCGATGTCTGCCTCCAGTTGGCGCAGGATGACGGTATGTGCATCGGAGTCGAAGCGGGCGGATTTGAAATTCGTCGGCAACCTGACTTGCAGCACGTTGACTTTTTCTTCGGGCGGCCGAAATGCCTGCGGGTCCGGACTGCACAGCGTCATCAGTTTAGGGTCGAAGCTGTCCCACACGGCGGGATCGGTATAGCAGCCCCTGCACGCGGCGGGATCGAGTCCGGGAATGCGCGCAAGGTAAGGCAGCGGGGGTATGTTCATGATCGACATGCACGGCAGCTTCGCCTTGGCCACCATATCGAGCAGCTCGCGCACGCCGGGCGAGCGGTACTGCGGCTCCTGCATCGCCAGCGCGACCAGGTCGAAATCGGCCGGATTGAATGCGGTGGTGCCGCCGGCCGACAACTTGCCGGGCAACTTGCGCGAGTTGACCTCGACCAGTCCCTCGCGGCCCTTCACCGGCAGGCGCACGATCGCGCCTTCGCGGTTGATCAGCTCCGCTTCCGCCGGCAGGCACACCAGCTTCACCGTATGCCCCGCGAGCGCGAGCTTGGTCCCGAGCAGCGAACCGTAGGATGCGCCCATGATCAAAATCTTGTAGGCGGTAGCCATGAAGTAATCCTCTTTTCCATCGTGTAGAAAATTATACCGGGGGAGCTGCCGCACCCGGATCGCGGGTTCGGTCCGGGCTCGGCCCCGGGGCCTCTCGAATCAGGTACGCAACGGCACTGGGCCGGCGCGCGCATTGCAACCGGGACTTCCGCGCGCCGTCGTGATCTCTGCGCGCGGCAGGCACGCCTGTACGTTCGCCCTGCATAGATACCGGCAATCCGGTCGCGCGGCATTGACTGAGAGCAATAATTCGAACGATTTGTTCCACGCATTCCGGATTGCGGAAAGGTCGCCGCGGGCCTCGCACGCGCCGTTGCCGCGCGTGGCGGCACCGCAGCGCCGGATTGGTTCACAATACGCTCTTTTTCCCGCCGCCCGCCCACGCGCACAGGACGCACCATGCCCATACCAGCAATGCTAGAAGACAATCTGAACCTCCCCGTCATCGGCTCGCCCATGTTCATCGTCTCCACGCCCGATCTGGTGATAGCCCAGTGCAAGGCCGGCATCGTCGGATCGTTTCCGGCGCTCAACGCCCGGCCCAAGGAAGAGCTTGCGGTGTGGCTCGAGCGCATCACCACCGAGCTTGCCGCGTACAAGGCGGCGCACCCGCAGGAGAAGGTCGCGCCTTTCGCCGTGAACCAGATCGTGCACACGTCGAACGACAGGCTCGCGCACGACATGGAAACCTGTGTGCGCTTCAAGGTCCCGATCATCATCACCAGCCTGCGTCCGCCGGGCGAGATCATCGCGGCCGCGCACAGCTACGGTGGCATCGTGCTGCACGACGTGATCAACGTGCGCCACGCGCGCAAGGCGGCCGAGGCCGGCGTCGACGGCCTGATCCTGGTGTGCGCCGGTGCCGGCGGGCATGCCGGCACGCTGTCGCCGTTCGCGCTGCTGCCCGAAGTGCGCAAGTTCTTCGACAAGACCATCGTGCTCGCCGGCGCCATTTCCAGCGGCGCTTCGGTGCTCGCGGCACAGGCCATGGGCGCCGACCTCGCCTACATGGGCACGCGCTTCATCGCCACGACGGAGGCGAACGCGAGCGAGCACTACAAGCAGATGATCATCAAGTCGGCCGCTGAAGACATCGTCTACACCGCGCTGTTCTCCGGCATCAACGGCAACTACCTCAAGCACAGCGTGCTGCAGACCGGCCTCGACCCCGACAACCTGCCGCCGCCGGACAAAAACAAGATGAATTTCGGCTCGGGCGGAGGCGGCGCGCGCAAAGCCTGGCGCGACATCTGGAGCGCGGGCCAGGGTGTGGGCCAGATCGACGACGTTCCCACCACCGCCGAACTGGTGCAGCGGCTGCGGCGCGAGTACGAGGCCGCGCGCGTACGCCTCGCTCTATAGCAGCCGCGAGGAAGCGGGCTGCCGAGCCGGCACGGTCGGCGTCGCGCTCCGGCGACGTTCTGCAGCAAGGAAGCGAAGCCGCCGCGCTCGGCGCGCTTGTTCCCGCGCTGTGACCAGGCCGTTGTTGCGAATCGCATTCATTCCGGCGCTTCCTCCAATATGCGGGTATCTCCTTACAGCGACCCAAAGGGTTTGCGCGTACATTTTGCACAAAACTAACCGACAGCTTGGAGAAACCACTTCATGGATATGAAACCGCGCAGCTTACTCAGCCTCCGGGCAACACCGCCCGCAATAAACATCGCGGCCGGCGTTTCGATCCTGCGGACAATACGGAAAGAAATCGCACGTAAGCTGGCCGCTGGAGCGCTCGCCGCCATCGCCTTGGCCCCGCTGCTGCTCGCGCTGGCGCCGATAGACGCCCGCGCCCTACCCGTGTTCGCGCGCCAGACCGGCCAGAACTGCGTCGCCTGCCATGCCGGCGGGCAGTTCCCGGAGTTAACCCCCTACGGACGCATGTTCAAGCTGACCGGCTACACCATCGGCGAGCGCACGCTGCCGCTGTCAATGATGGGCGTGATCACCGCCACCAAACAGAAGGTCAATGATCCCGCCCTCGGCAAGACCCAGGACGGTTCGCTCGTTTTCAACACCGGCAGCGTTTTCCTCGCCGGAAAGATTACCGACAACGTAGGTGGCTTCGCTCAGATCACCTATAACAACTACGACAGCCAGGATCCCAATACCGGCGCCTGGGCGGGCCACAGCGGTTCGGACAATCTGGACCTGCGCTATGCGGACCACCTGATCGACGCCAATCGAGACCTGGTCTACGGCTTTACGCTGCACAACAACCCTGGCATGCAGGATGTATTCAATAGTGCGCCGGCCTGGGGCTATGCCGTCGTTCCCGGCAGCACCGGAGTGGGAGCCGGAATGACGCCGCAGCTGGACGGCGGCCTTGGCCAGCAGGTGGCGGGGATCGGCGCCTACGCCTACTGGAACAAGATGGTGTATGCGGAACTCACTGGCTATCGCACCGGCAACGGGCTCTTTTCCTTCATGACCCAGGGTAACGGCGGACAGAATTACTACAAGGGCACCAACCCCTACGCCCGCCTGGCTCTGACCAAGGAATGGGGCCCGCACAACATCATGGTCGGCATGACCCATCTCGATGTCCATCAATACCTGGACCCGACCGATTTCACCCTCGGAACCAGCCACTATCGCGACAACGCCATCGACGCCCAGTACCAGTACTTGCTCGATCCATACACGGTCACTGCCATGGCCACCCGCATCCATGAAACCATCGCCAGCGACGACCCTGCAACAGTCGCGCCCGGCACCGTCAATTCACTGCGGGCCAAGGCTTCCTTCACTTACCAGGCGAAATACGGCGCCTCGGTTTCCTACTTCAACCTGACCAACACGCTCGGGCAGGAATCGAAAGGCTGGACACCGGAGGTGTTCTGGACGCCGGTTCAGTATATCCGGCTGGGCCTCCAGTACACGATGTTCAACAAGAACGACAACATGATAGATCCGCGCGATCCGAGCGGCGCGACGATACTGGACGCCAAAGGCAGCAATACCCTGTTCTTCTACATCTGGGGCGCATATTGAGCCGCCAGCTGCAAGCGAGCGGTGCCCGCCGCGCAGGCCGCACACACCCGACATTCACGACGCATATATTCGGAGACGGAACGATGAAAACTGCAACTATTACAGTGGTACTGGCCCTGGCCGCAGTCGCCGCCGGCTGCACCACGTCGCCGGAGCGCTCGCGCAATCTGGCCGATCCCAACGTCACGGGCAAGACGCTGGCCCAGCAGGTATGCTCGAATTGCCACGGCATTGACGGCAATTCGGTTTCGCCCAATTTCCCGAAACTGGCCGAGCAGCCGGACGAATATATCGTCGATCAATTGACGCGCTTCCGAAACCACAGGCGCGCGGATCCGGAGGGTTTCGAATACATGTGGGGCATCAGCCGCCACCTCACGGACGATCAGATCAAGGGCCTCGCGGCGTATTTTTCCACGCAAAAATCACGCCCCCTGGCACCGGGAAATCCGAAGCAGATCGCTGAGGGAAGGACGATATTCGATACCGGACTCCCGGCGCAGGGCGTTCCGCCTTGCAGCACCTGCCACGGCGACCACGGCCAGGGCAATGGGCAGTTCCCGCGCGTGGCCTATCAACATTCGGACTACGTAATCAAGCAGCTCACGGTATTCCAGCGCACCGATCAGAGGCCGGACGGCGTCGCGATGAAAGCGATTACGCACTCGCTCAGCGACAAGAACATGGAAGCGGTCGCGGCGTATCTGCAGCAGATGCCGTCGAAATAACAGCGCATTCGGATTAGTCCTGTTGAGGCGAGCGCGCGGGGCTGGCAGTCCGCGGGCCTCCGCATTTCGCGGGCGAGGATTGAGCTTGGCGGACGCCATGAAGCAAACCGCTTGCGTTTGGGTTCAGCTCGCAGTCGCCCTCGTGTTGCTGATGAGTCCATCGCTGTCAGCCTGCCAACAGAGAGACGAAGAATCCGCATTGCAGGAGGCCCGTGCAGTGGTTGCCAAAGCGCTGGCGCGCCCAAGCGCTGACATTTCCTTTGAAGAACTCAGGCTTGTCCAGAACCAACTGGGGACGGTCGTTTGCGGGATAGCGAACGGAAAGCGCTTCCTTGCGGGCCCTGCAGGGAAACCACCTCCGCAGATCGAGGGCGGGCTGGACGCTGCAATGTTCAACTATCTGTGGAATGCGCGCTGCCTGGGCATGTCTGCGGCGGCAGCCACAGAAGCGTTCAAGCGTGAGCTGAAATAGCCGGCCCGCGAGTCGCGACCGGCGCCCGCGTGTGGATCAGTCCGCCAGGCCCGCGAACAAAGTCGCGCGAAGCAATCGAAGCATGCCTATCGCCGCAAGCTATTTGCGCCGGTCGATGGCACAATCACAATAAGAAACGGCGACCCGCTGGTCGCCGTCCTGCGCCGCCTGCACTCAGGCGGGGCGGCCTGACTCAGGCCACCCGTTTTTTCTGCTGCTTCTGCTTCGCCGCCGTCGCATGCAGCGCGGCGTAGGCGCCGTGCGCCGCCGCCTCGGCGTCGCCGACGTGTATCGGCAGGCCCATGTCGGAGAGCACCGAACCCAGCGCCGACAGACACAGCATCACGTTCTCGGGCTTGCACGAGTAGCCCATCAGGCCGACGCGCCAGATCTTGCCGGCGAGCGGCCCGAGGCCGGCGCCGATCTCGAGGTTGAACTCCGTGAGCAGGGTCTTGCGCACTTCGGCTTCGCGCGCCCTGGCCGCCTCCGGTATCACCACCGCGTTCATCTGCGGCAGCTGCGCGTCTTCCTTCACCAGGAATTTCAGTCCCATGGCTTCGAGGCCGGCCTTGAGCGCGATGTGATGGCGCGTGTGCCGCGCCCAGGCGTTCTCTATGCCCTCTTCCTTCAGGATCAGCAGCGCCTCGTGCAGCGCGTACAGGCTGTTGGTGGGCGCGGTGTGGTGGTAGGTGCGCGTGGTTTCACCCCAGTAGCCGAGCAGCAGGTTCATGTCCATGAACCATGAGTGGATCTTGTCCTTGCGCGCCTTGACATGCTCGACCACGCGATCGCTGAACGACACCGGCGACAGGCCGGGCGTGCACGACAGGCACTTCTGGCTGGCGGAGTAGATCGCGTCGATCTTCCATTCATCGACTATGACCGGCGTGCCGCCGAGTGAGGTCACCGCGTCGACGATGGCGAGCGCGTTGTGCTTGTGCGCAATTTTCACCAGCGTCTCGGCATCCGACTGCACCCCGGTGGAGGTTTCCGCGTGGACGAAGGCGACCAGGCGCACATCGGGGTTCGCCTTGAGCGCGTCTTCCAGTTTCTGCGGGCTGACCGGTTCGCCCCAGGCATCCTCGACGATGATCGGCGTGCCGCCGCAGCGCTGCACGTTTTCGATCATGCGTCCGCCGAACACGCCGTTCCTGCAGACGATGACCTTGTCGCCCGGCACCACCAGGTTGACGAAGCAGTACTCCATGCCCACCGAACCCGGGCCGGAAATGGGGAAGGTGAGCGCATGCTTGGTCTGGTAGGCGTAGCGCAGCAGCGACTTCAGCTCTTCCATCATGTCGACGAATATCGGATCGAGATAACCGATCGCCGGCAGGCCCATCGCCGCCATTACGCGCGGGTTGATCTCCGAGGGGCCGGGCCCCATCAGCGTGCGCTGCGGCGGATGGAAGGAAAAAATCCGTTTCGCTGGTGCGAAATCACTCATTGCGTCACTCCCTGGAAGGTGCGTCCCGAACAGGTCGTCGGGGCGCGATTTGACTCGAACCGGTTTCTTGGCATTGGCTTCGTTGAGGATTTCTACCGCGGCCAGCTTGCCTTCGGTGACGCGCTCGACTTCCATCGCCCAGCGCGCCGGAACATAGCCGGATTTGACCCAATTGTTGACCACGGCGCGATCGAGCTGGAAGCGCCGCGCCACTTCGGCCTGGCTGCCGAAAATCGATACCAATCGTTCAGCGCAATTCATGCCGATATTCTAGCATGACAAACTGGGTTTGACAAAACGCGATTGATCCGCGTCTATTCGGCCTCGGTATCGGGCTCGGGCAGGCTTGTCGCAGTGGACGAAAAATCTTCTGGATCAAAGGCTTTGTCACCATCCACTAGCGGGGCACCGGCGGCGCTGACGGCCGGGAAATCGAACAGTTTGCGGTCCAGCAGGTGCGAGGGCGTGACCCGCTGCAGGCTGTTGAACACGGTTTCGACCCGGCCCGGGAATTCCTTTTCCCATTGCCGCAACAGCTGCTTCACCTGCTTGCGCTGCAGCTGGTCCTGCGAGCCGCACAGGTCGCAGGGAATGATCGGGAAGGCGCGCACTTCGGCGTAGCGCGCCAGGTCCTTCTCCTTTACGTAGGCGAGCGGGCGGATCACCACGTGCCTGCCGTCATCCGAACCGAGCTTGGGCGGCATCGCTTTCAGCTTGCCGCCGAAAAACAGATTCAGGAAAAACGTTTCCAGGATGTCGTCGCGATGATGCCCGAGCGCAATGCGCGTCGCGCCAAGCTCGCCCGCAAGGCGGTAGAGCACGCCGCGGCGCAGGCGCGAGCACAGCGAGCACATGGTCTTGCCTTCGGGAATGAGGCGCTTGACCACCGAATAGGTGTCCTGCTCCACGATGCGGTACTCGATACCCAGCGACTTCAGGTACCCGGGCAGCACCTGCGCCGGATAGCCCGGGTGCTTCTGGTCGAGATTCACCGCCACGATGTCGAAGTCTATCGGCGCGCGCGCGCGCAGCTTCAGCAGCACGTCGAGCAGGCCGTAGCTGTCCTTGCCGCCGGAGAGGCAGACCATGACGCGGTCGCCCGCGCTGATCATGTCGAAATCGGCGATCGCCTGGCCGGCGAGGCGGCACAGGCGCTTCTCCAGCTTGTTCGCGTCTACGCGCAGCTTTTCCAGCCGCTTGTGGTCGGGGGCATTCATAGATTCACGCTGCGGCCACCGTCGACTGCAATTATCTGACCGGTGACGTACGGCGCCTCTGCAATCAGGTAGTACACCGCGCGCGCGATGTCGTCGGGCTCGCCGATGCGCTTCAGCAGCGTGTGCGAAATCACGCGCTGGCGCGTCACTTCGTCGAACGACCCGTCCGCCGGCCATTCGATCGGTCCGGGCGCAACCCCGTTCACGCGCACTTCCGGCCCGAGTTCGCGCGCGAGCGAGCGCGTGAGGCCGGCAAGGCCCGTCTTGGCGATGCTGTACACCACATAATTCTTCAACGGCCGCTCGGCGTGGATGTCGGTGATATTGACGATGCAGCCGCCGCTCTTTTTCAGGTGCGGCGCCGCCGCCTGCGCCAGGAACAGGGGCGCTTTCAGGTTGGTGCCGATGAGTTCGTCCCAGTTGCGTTCGTCGATCGCGCCCACAGTTGTGGGATAGAAATTCGACGCGTTGTTGACCAGCGCGTCGAGCGCGCCGAAATGCTCGACACAGGTCTTCACGATTTCCGCGAGGCCGGCGGTTTCGAGCAAATCGGCCTTCACCACGATCACCGACTGGGCGCGCTGCAGGTTGAGTTCGGACTGCAGCGCGTGCGCTTCGCGTTCCGACGAATGATAATGCAGCGCCAGCCTGGCGCCCGCCCGGTGCAGGCGCCGTGCGATCGCGGCGCCGACGCGCCTGGCCGCGCCGGTGACGAGGATGGTTTTGTCCTGCAGCTGCATCGGCATCATTTGAAGATTTTACCGGAATCGCGCACTATTCCCCATATGTCCGCCTTGCCCACGCCGCCGCCCGAAGCCCTGGCGCACAGCGACAAGCTCGCTGCGCTGATCCGCAACGAAATCGCCGCCGCGGGCGGCTGGGTCCCGTTCGCGCGCTACATGGAACTCGCGCTGTATGCGCCGGGCCTGGGCTACTACACCGCCGGCGCTAGGAAACTCGGGCGCGAAGGCGACTTCACCACCGCGCCCGAGATAACTCCGCTCTACGGCCAGACGCTGGCGCACCAGGCGGCCGAGGTGCTGGACTCCGGCCTGGACCAGATACTTGAAATCGGCGCCGGATCGGGTGCGCTCGCCGCGGCCCTGCTGACCGAGCTCGAACGCATCGGCCGGCTGCCGCGCGCATACTACATCCTCGAAGTCAGCCCCGACCTGCGCGAGCGCGAGCGCGACCTGCTGGCGCAGAAAGTGCCGGATCTGCTCGAGCGCGTGGTCTGGCTCAACCGGCTGCCCACGCTGTACCAGGGGCTGATCGTCGCCAACGAAGTGCTGGACGCGATGCCGGTGCATCTGGCCAGGGGCGGCGGCGCCGGCCCCGAGGAGGGCGGGGTCGCGCTGCGTGACGGCGCCTTCGCGCTGGAATGGCGTCCGGCGGCGGGCGAGCTGCGCACGGCGGCCGAGGCGCTGCGACTGCCGCCGGGCTACCACACGGAAATCCAGCTGCAGGCCTGCGCCTTCGTGCGCTCGCTCGCCGACGCGATGGCGCGCGGCGTGATGCTGCTCATAGACTACGGCTTTCCGCAGCACGAGTACTACCATGCCGAGCGCAGCGCGGGCACGCTGATGTGCCACTACCGCCACCGCGCGCATGCCGACCCGTTCTTCCTGCCGGGGCTGCAGGACATCACCAGCCATGTCGATTTCAGCGCCGTGGCGCGCGCGGGGCGCGAGGCCGGGCTGGAACTGCTCGGCTACACCGGCCAGGCGCAGTTCCTGATCAACTGCGGCATCACCGACATCCTGCTGCGCACCCCGCCCGAGGACGCCGCGGCCTATCTGCCGCAGGCGGCCGCGGTGCAGCCGCTGCTCTCGCCTTCGGAGATGGGCGAACTGTTCAAGGTCATCGCGCTGGGCAGGGACTACGCCGCGCCGCTCATCGGCTTCGCCAGCGGCGACCGGCGCGCATCACTTTAATTGCCCGCCATGGACCTCGTTTCCGCCACCATCCTGCTGATCCTGGTGATGGATCCCTTCGGCAACATGCCGCTGGTGATCTCGGTGCTGAAGAACGTGGAGCCGGACGCGCGCACCAGGGTCGTGCTGCGCGAATGCGCGATCGCCTACGCGGTGCTGCTCGCGTTCATGTTCGGCGGCGACAGGTTCATGCACTTGCTGCGCCTGTCGGACAACGCGCTCGCGATTGCCGGCGGCCTGATCCTGTTCCTGATCGCGCTGCGCATGGTGTTCCCGCACGCCGAAGGCATATTCGGCGAAAGCGGCCCCGGCGCCGACGAGCGCGGCGGCACTTTCATCGTGCCGCTGGCGATCCCGGCCATCGCCGGGCCTTCCGCGCTGGCCACGGTGCTGCTGCTGGTGTCGCGCGAACCGCAGCGCGTGCTCGACTGGGTCGCGGCGCTGAGCCTGGCGATGCTGGTGTCCACGCTGGTGATGGTCTCGGCGCAGCGCATCAGCGCCTGGATCGGCCGGCGCGGCGTGATCGCAATCGAGCGCCTGATGGGGTTGGTGCTCACCGCGATCGCGGTAGAGATGCTGCTCAAGGGCGTCGAGCGCTTCATCGTGCAGCTGCCGCGCTAGCGCAGCCGCCGCGCCCGCCCTAGGCCTGGTCGAGACCGGACTTGCGCAGCCACGCGACGATGCGGTCGGCCACTTTCTGCCAGCGCGCTTCCAGCATCATGAAATGGCCCATGCCTGGAAAAATCTCCGCCTGCGTGCCGTAGGTTTGCGCCGCATTTTCGACCTGCGCCGGCGGTACCAGGATGTCGCTTTCAGCGCCCAACACCAGCAGCGGCGGGCAGCGCTCGCGCGCGAGCCGCGGCAGGTCGAAGAATGTCATATCCCACATCGCGCGCTGCGACTCCGGCTGCATCAGACGGTAATAGGCCTGCAGCTCGTCCAGCGCCACCGGGCTCGAGAACAAGGCATGCTGCAAGGTGGCGAGCGAGGCGCGGCCGCTGTGCAGCATGGAGTTGATTCCGCTGAACAGGCCCGGATTGGAGAACGCCAGCGCAATCGATGAGGACAGCAAGCCCTGTGGCGGCACCGAAGCCATGAGCACGGCACCCGATGCACTTGCTCGTTCGAGATACTTCTGCACCACGAAACCGCCCATGGAATGACCGACGAGAACCGGGTCGCCGCCGACGGTGTCCACCGCCTGCTCCAGGTCGCGCACGTAGTCGCCGATTGAAAGCCAGTCCAGTCGTTCGCGGCCGGGGCTGTTGCCGTGCCCGCTCAGGCTCAGCGCGCAGGCGCGAAAACCCTTCGCGGCGAAATACGGCAGGAAATGCTTGGACCAGCACCAGGCGCCGGCAAACGCGCCGTGCACAAACAGCAGCGGCCGCCCACTGCCGCTTTTGCGCGGCGCGGCTTCGAGTATTTCGAGCTGCTCCACCAGATCGGAGTCGGAATCCTTGGCCATCGCCTGTACGGCGCCTAGGTCGGAACGGCCATGCCGCGCGGCACCGCCGGACGGTCACCGACGGCTTCGAACCAGCGCTTCACGTTGGGGAAATCGGCGAGCTCGGTCTTGTGCCACTCGTACCGCGCCACCCAGGGATAGGTGGCGATGTCGGCGATCGAATATTCGCCGGCGAGATACGGCACCTCGCCCAGGCGCTTGTCGAGTACGCCGTAGAGCCGGTCTTTCTCCTTGCCATAGCGCTGGATCGCGTAAGGCACCTGCTCCTTGGCCGCGCGCAGGAAATGGTGCACCTGGCCGAACATCGGGCCGACGCCGCCCATCTGGAACATCAGCCATTGCAGCGCGAGGTACTTACCGCGGTCGGACGCGGGCAGGAAGCGGCCGGTCTTGCCGGCGAGGTATACGAGGATCGCCCCCGATTCGAACAGCGCGATCGGCTTGCCGTCCGGCCCTTCGGAATCGGTGATCGCGGGAATCTTGCCGTTAGGGCAGAGCGCAAGGAATTCCGGCGTGAACTGCTCGCCCTTGCCGATGTCGATCGGCTGCGTTTTGTAAGCCAGCGCGCACTCCTCCAGCATGATCGAAACCTTGCGGCCGTTGGGCGTCTTCCAGGTGTAGAGGTCGATCATTCTTTTTTCTCCATCTCCGTTTTTTCCTCTAGCCCGCAGTTTACAATGATTCGATGCTGAAGTGGATTCTGACCCTCGCCATCGCGCTGGTCGTGCTGACTGTGTTCCTGCCGCCCGGACGATTCGGCCTCGGCCGCCTGCCCGGCGACATCACGCTGCGCCACAAGGGCCGCGACTATTACCTGCCCTTCACCACCACCATCCTGCTGTCGCTCGCGCTGACGCTGATCGGGCGGCTGGTCTAGCCGGCGCGCGGCAGCATGCGGTTGCCGTCGGTATCAGCATCAATCAACAACCGGACGGCGCGCGAACCGCGTCCGGCTGCCCAAGCCAATCGAGCGGGCTTTTCACACCGCGTCCGCCCTTGTTCATGACATGGGTGTAGATCATGGTGGTCGATACATCCGCGTGGCCGAGCAGTTCCTGTACCGTGCGTATGTCGTAACCGTTTTCGAGCAGATGTGTTGCGAACGAGTGGCGAAACGCATGGCAGCTAACCGGCTTGCGGACATCTGCATTGCGCGACGCTTCCTTTACTGCCCGTTGCAGCACGTCTTCGTCCAGATGATGGCGGCGCACCGCGCCGCTGCGCGGGTCCGTCGAGAGCTTGCGCGAGGGAAATACATATTGCCAAGCCCATTCTCTGGCTGCCCGCGGATATTTGCGTTCCAGCGCATGCGGCAGCCAGACCTCGCCGTATCCTGCTTCCAGGTCGCGCTGGTGCAACGTCCGAACCTTCGCAAGGTGCGCCTTGAGCGGTTCGACTATGGCCGCGGGTAGCATAGTCACGCGGTCCTTCGCGCCTTTGCCATCGCGGATCAGGACTTGTCCGTAGCCAAAATCGACATCCTTCACCCGAAGCCGCAGGCATTCCATCAAGCGCAGCCCGCTACCATACAACAGGCTTGCCATCAGCCATTTCGTGCCTTCGAGTTGCGCCAGCACCGCGCGTGCCTCCGCCGGCGTGAGGACCACCGGCAGGCGCGCAGGACGCTTGGCCCGCTCGAAGCCTTCGACCCATCCCAGTTCCAGCTCAAGCACGTCCCGATACAGAAACAGAATCGCCGAGAGCGCCTGGTTCTGGGTCGAGGCGGCCACGTCGCGCTGGACCGCCAAATACGTCAGAAACGCAGTCACCTCCGCTTTGTCCATCTGCGCCGGATGCCGCTTGCTGTGGAACAGGATGAAGCGCTTGATCCAATCGACGTAGCATTGCTCCGTTCGAATGCTGTAATGTTTGCGCCGCAGCACGCCCCGCACCTGATCCAGGAGCCTGGGTTTGGCAATTGCTTGCTGCAGCGCTTGCGCTCGGCCTGCGGTTTCCATGCGAATCGGGTATCCGTCTGGGCATTTAGTGTGCCAAGTACCCGTAACGAGTTGATCGGCTTGAAGGATGACAAGAGGCAGCGCAGAATGGGGTATCCAGGCCCCGTTTTTCGGCGGTCGACTTCAAGTT
>JBBRAI010000049.1:0-26367 GCA_038206915.1 Burkholderiales bacterium
ATCGACTACGAAAATCGAGCGCTGATGCGGGGGCAGCCCGCATGAGCGCGAAGATTTCAGTGAAGGCTAATGCGGGCGCAGCCCGCGTTACGCCGAAACTAAAATCACCCGACGCTGCGGGGGCAGCCCGCATGAACGCGATGGCAAAAGCATGGCACGCACAATCATGATCATGGCAGGCGGCACCGGCGGTCACGTGTTTCCGGCGCTCGCCGTGGCCGGGTACCTGAGTGAACGCGGCTGGCGTGTCGTGTGGCTCGGCGCCAGAACCGGCATGGAGGCCGATCTTGTTCCCAGGCACGGCTATGAAATGGCCTGGGTGCGCTTTTCCGGACTGCGCGGCAAGGGCTTGCTGCGCATGCTGGCGCTGCCGATCAACCTGCTGGTCGCGTTCTGGCAGAGCGCACGCGCGATGTTCGCCCGGCGCCCCGACGTGGTGCTCGGCATGGGCAGCTATATCAGCTTTCCCGGCGGCATGATGGCGGCGCTGTTCGGCCGGCCGCTTGCGATCCACGAGCAGAATTCGGTCGCCGGTCTGGCGAACAAGGCGCTCGCGCACGTCGCCGACCGCGTGCTGCAGGCTTTTCCTGAAACCCTGCCCGGCGCCGAGCTGTGCGGCAATCCGGTGCGCAGCGACATCATCGCGCTGGCGCCGCCACGCGCGCGCGCCGCCGCGCGCAGCGGCCGGCTCAGGCTGCTGGTGCTCGGCGGCAGCCTGGGCGCGCGCGCGCTGAATGAAGCTGTGCCGCAGGCGCTGGCGCTGCTGCCCGAGGCGGTACGGCCCGAGGTGGTGCATCAGGCGGGCGCGCAGCATCTGGTGGCGCTGCGCGCGGGCTACGGCGCTGCCGGGGTGCAGGCCGAAACGCTCGCCTTCATCGACGACATGGCGGCGCGCTACGGCGCAGCCGATGTGGTCATCTGCCGCGCCGGCGCGCTCACCGTGGCTGAGCTCGCCTGCGCCGGCGTCGCCAGCATACTCGTGCCGTTTCCGTTCGCGGTGGACGATCACCAGAGCAGCAACGCCAAATTCCTCTCGGGCGGCGGCGCCGCCATCGTGCTGCCGCAGTCCGAACTCACGCCGCAGCGGCTGGCCGGGCTGCTGCGCGAATTCACGCGCGAGCGCCTGCTCGACATGGCCGAAACGGCGCGGGCGCTGGGCCAGCCGGACGCGACCGAGTGCGTCGCCCGCGCCTGCATGGAGCTGGCGCGGTGAAACACAAAGTTAAACGCATTCACTTCGTCGGGATCGGGGGCTCGGGAATGAGCGGCATCGCCGAGGTGCTGCTCAATCTCGGCTACAAGGTCACCGGCTCCGATCTGGGCGACAACGCGGTGACGCAGCGCCTCGCCGCGCTGGGCGCGACGGTGCACACCGGGCATGCGGCCGAGCATGTTGCCGAAGCCGACGCGGTGGTGGTCTCCACCGCGGTCGGGAACAACAATCCGGAGGTGATGGCGGCGCGCGCCAGGCGCGTCCCCGTGGTGCCGCGCGCGCTGATGCTGGCCGAGCTGATGCGCCTGAAGCAGGGCATCGCCATCGCCGGCACGCACGGCAAAACCACTACCACCAGCCTGGTGGCGAGCGTGCTCGCCGAGGCCGGGCTCGATCCGACCTTCGTCATCGGCGGCCGGCTCACCAGTGCTGCCTCGAACGCACGCCTCGGCGCGGGCGAATACATCGTGGTCGAGGCCGACGAGTCGGACGCCTCCTTCCTTCACCTGCAGCCGATCATCGCCGTGGTCACCAACATCGACGCTGACCACATGGAAACCTATCAGCACGATTTCGCGCGACTGAAGCAGGCTTTCGTCGCCTTCCTGCAGAACCTGCCGTTCTACGGCGCGGCGGTGCTGTGCACCGACGACAAGCACGTGCGCGAGATCCAGCCCTTCATTTCCAAGCCCATCCTGAGCTACGGCTTCGGCGCCGACGCGATGGTGCGCGCGGAAAACGTCAGCCACTCCGGCGGCAAGATGCGCTTTCACGCGGTGCGCGAAGGCCGCTCGCGCGTGCTCGACGTGACGCTCAACCTGCCTGGCCGGCACAACGTGCAGAACGCGCTCGCCGCCATCGCGGTAGCGACCGAACTGGGGCTCGAGGACGCGGCCATCGTCAAGGCGCTGGCGGAGTTTCGCGGCGTGGGCCGGCGCTTCCAGAGCTACGACAGGCTCGCCGCCAAGGGCGGCGGCACCTACACGCTGATCGACGACTACGGCCACCACCCGGCGGAGATGCAGGCGACGCTGGATGCGGCGCGCGGCGCTTTCCCCGGGCGGCGCATCGTGCTTGCGTTCCAGCCGCACCGCTACACGCGCACGCGCGACCTGTTCGAGGACTTCGTCAAGGTGCTGTCGAACGCCGATGCGCTGCTGCTGGCGGAAGTCTATCCCGCAGGCGAGCAGCCCATCGTCGCTGCCGACGGCAGGACGCTCGCGCGCGCGGTGCGCGTCGCCGGCAAAGTCGAGCCGGTGTTCGTCGAGGACATCGCCGACATGCCGGCCGCGATCACCGCGGCGGCGCAGGACGGCGACGTGGTGCTCACCATGGGCGCCGGATCGATCGGCGGCGTGCCGGCGGTATTGGTAAAGGGCGCGGAGTGAGAGATGCACATGGCTGAGCAAAAACATCTCTCCCCCCCGGCGCTGCGCGGCAGGCTGCTCGCGCACGAGCCGATGCGAAAGCACACGACCTGGCGCACCGGCGGCTGCGCCGATCGCGCCTACGCTCCGGCCGACCTCGAGGACGCGGCGCTGTTTCTGCGCAGCCTGCCCGCGGACGAGCCGGTGTGTTTCGTCGGACTGGGCAGCAACCTGCTGGTGCGCGACGGCGGCCTGCGCGGCACCGTCCTGCTGATGCATTCCAGCCATGCCGCCGTGCGCATGGACGGGGCGTTGGTCTATGCCGAAGCGCGCGTCGCCAGCCCCAAAGTGGCGCGCTATGCCGCGACCCAGGGCTACGCCGGCGCGGAGTTTCTCGCCGGCATTCCCGGCACGGTGGGCGGCGCGCTGGCAATGAACGCGGGCTGCTACGGCAGCGAGACCTGGGATCGCGTCGAGCGCGTGCTTATGCTCGGCCGCAACGGCGAACTGCGCCAGCGCAGCGCGGCGGACTTCGACATTGCATACCGCCACGTTGCGCTCAGGCACGCTGGGCTCGGCGCGGACGAATGGTTTGCCGCCGCCTGGTTCCGCTTCGAGCGCGGCGAACGTGTTGCCGCGCTCGCCCGCATCAAAGCGCTGCTGCAGCAGCGCATCGCGGCGCAGCCGCTGGCGCTGCCCAATGCCGGTTCGGTGTTCCGCAACCCGCCGGGCGACCATGCAGCGCGCCTGATCGAGGCCTGCGGCCTCAAGGGCTGCGCCATCGGCGGCGCGCGCGTATCGGAAAGGCACGCGAATTTCATCGTCAATCCGGGCGGGCGCGCCAGCGCCGCCGACATCGAAAACCTGATCGGGCACGTGAGGGCGACCGTGCTGGCGAAGCAGGGCGTGGACCTGATTGCCGAAGTTCGCATCGTGGGTGAAAAACGGTGAGCACCAAAGACTACGGCAAAGTCGCAGTGCTGCTGGGCGGCCGCTCGGCCGAGCGCGAAGTCTCGCTCAGGAGCGGCGGCATGATACTGCGCGCACTGCAAAGCCGCGGCGTCGACGCGCACGCGTTCGATCCGCAGCAGCGCGATCTCGCGGCGCTGATCGCGGAACGATTCGACCGCGTGTTCATCGCGTTGCACGGCCGCTACGGCGAAGACGGCACCATCCAGGGGGCGCTGGAGCTGCTCGGCGTTCCCTATACGGGTTCGGGCGTGCTCGCGAGCGCGCTCGCGATGGACAAGTGGCGCACCAAGCTCGTCTGGCAGGCGGCCGGCATTGCGACGCCGCGCTACGAGCTGCTCGGCGCGGACAGCGACCTCGCGGGCGTGGCGGCGCGGCTCGGCCTGCCGCTCATGGTCAAGCCCGCCAATGAAGGCTCGAGCATAGGCATGAGCAAGGTGCGCGCCGCGTCCGCTCTCGAAGAAGCCTACGCGCTGGCCGCGAATTACGACAGCCTGGTGCTTGCCGAGCAGTTCATCGAGGGCATAGAACTCACCGCCGGCGTGCTCGGCGGCGAGGCGCTGCCGCTGATCAAGCTCGAGACGCCGCGCGATTTTTACGACTACGCGGCCAAGTATACGGCCAGCGACACGCGCTACATCATTCCCTGCGGCCTCGCGGCCGGGGCTGAAAGCGCGCTGCAGCGCCAGGTGCTCGCCGCGTTCAACGCGCTCGGCTGCCGCGGCTGGGGGCGGGTCGACCTGATGCAGGACAAAGCGGGCAAGCCCTGGTTCATCGAAGTGAATACCTCGCCCGGCATGACCGACCACTCTCTCGTGCCGATGGCCGCGCGCCACGCCGGCATGGCGTTCGAAGATCTGGTGCTGCGTATCCTGGAGCTGGCGCATGTGGGATAACGCCGACATGCTCAACGGCTGCGCCGATGCGCTGTACGCGCTTGCGGCAGCTGCGCTGGTGTTCGCCGGCGGCTACGCGCTGGTGCACACGCCGCTGCTGCCGCTGCGCCAGGTCGAACTGAAGGGCGGCCTGGCGCATATGACGCGAGTGCAGGCCGAGCACGCCGCGCGCGCGGGCGCTGCGGGCACTTTCCTCAGCGTCGACCTGGACGCGGTGCGCGGCGCGTTCGAGTCCCTGCCCTGGGTGCGCAGAGTCGAAGTGCGGCGCGTGTGGCCCGATCGGCTGCAGGTCTCGATCGAAGAACACGTGGCGCTGGCGCGCTGGGGCGCGGATGCGCAGTCCGCGCGCCTGGTCAACACCCACGGCGAGGTGTTCGAAGGCGAGCTGCCGGACGCCGTGCGCCTGCCGCTGTTCGCCGGGCCCAGCGGCAGCGCGGAGGAAGTTACGCGCCGCTACGCGGCGTTCCGCCAGGCGCTCGCGCCGCTGCAGATCGAGCCGCGGCAGGTGCTGCTGTCGGCGCGCTATTCCTGGCAGCTGCGCCTGTCCAATGGCCTCACGTTGGAACTCGGGCGCGACCAGCTCAAGGAACCGGTGCTGCAGCGGCTGGCGCGCTTCGTCGACCACTATGCGCAGACATTGGGCAGCTTCGATCGCAAGTTCGAATACGCGGACCTGCGCTACCCCAGCGGCTTCGCGCTGCGCGTACCGGAGTTCGCACATCAGAAGAAGGAACAGAACGGCGTGAAACACAAGCGCGGCAAGGGAACAGAGGCGGCGGTATGAGCGCGGAGGCGGCGGCATGAGCAAGGAAAACAAGAACCTCGTCGTCGGCCTCGACATCGGCACCTCCAAGGTGGTGGCGATCGTGGCCGAGCTGCTGCCGGACAACCGGCTGAACATCATCGGCATGGGCGGCCACGAATCCAAGGGACTGAAGAAAGGCGTGGTGGTGAACATCGAAGCCACGGTCAGTGCGATCCAGCGCGCGCTGGAGGAAGCCGAGCTGATGGCCGACTGCAAGATCACGCGCGTGTTCACCGGCATCGCCGGCAGCCACATCAAGAGTTTCAACTCGCGCGGCATGGTGGCGATCAAGGACAAGGAAGTTTCCGCGCTCGACGTGCAGCGCGTGATCGAGACGGCGCGCGCGCTGCCGATCCCCACGGACCAGCAGATCCTGCACATCCTCACCCAGCAGTTCGTCGTCGATGGGCAGGACGGCGTACGCGAGCCGCTCGGAATGAGCGGCGTGCGCCTCGAAGTCGAGGTGCACATCGTCACCGGCGCGGTGTCGGCGGCGCAGAACATCGTCAAGTGCGTGCGCCGCTGCGGCCTCGAGGTCAACGACCTGATCCTGCAGCCGCTGGCGTCGTCTATTGCGGTGCTCACCGAGGACGAGAAGGAACTCGGCGTATGCCTGGTCGACATCGGCGGGGGCACCACCGATATCGCGATTTTCCGCGAAGGTGCGATCCGCCATACCGCGGTGATCCCGATCGCCGGCGACCAGATCACCAACGACATCGCCATGGCCTTGCGCACCCCGACGGCGGAGGCCGAGGAAATCAAGATCCGCAGCGGCTGCGCGCTGCGCCAGCTGGCCGACCCCGAGGAATTGGTCGAAGTGCCCGGCATCGGCGACCGCGGCTCGCGCCAGCTGTCGCGCCAGACGCTGGCCGAAGTGATCGAGCCGCGCGTGGAGGAGCTGTACTCCCTGATCCAGAAAGTGCTGCGCGAGTCCGGCTACGAGGAGCTGCTGTCCTCGGGCCTGGTGCTCACCGGCGGCTCCAGCGTGATGCGCGGCATGGTCGAGCTGGGCGAGGAGATTTTCCACATGCCGGTGCGCCTCGGTACGCCGCGCTACGCCGGCGGGCTGGCCGATGTGGTGAAGCACCCGCGCTACGCCACCGCCATCGGCCTGCTGATCGAAGGGCAGTCGCAGACGCAGCGCGGCATCCAGGCGCTGCAGGGGGCGTCGTTCAGGCAGGTTTTTTCGCGCATGCGCGAATGGTTTCAACGGAATTTCTAGGCGGCGTGGACTTCGGTTCCCGGCCGGAAATGGCAGTGAGTTCGCAGTTTGTTTTTTAACTAAGACCCGGAAGGAGGCACTATGTTTGAAATCGTGGATGCACAGAACAACGGTACCGTGATCAAGGTGGTCGGCATCGGCGGCGCCGGCGGCAACGCCGTCGATCACATGATCCGAAACACCGTGCAGGGCGTCGAATTCATCGCCATGAATACCGACGCCCAGGCGCTCGCGCACGGCCAGGCGAAGAACCAGATCCAGCTCGGCGCGACGGGTTTGGGCGCGGGCGCCAAACCCGAGGCCGGGCGCGCTGCGGCGATGGAGGCGCGCGAGTCGATCGAAGAAGCGCTGCAGGGCGCGCACATGGTGTTCATCACCGCCGGAATGGGGGGTGGCACCGGCACCGGCGCCGCGCCGCTGGTGGCCGAGGTGGCGAAGCAGATGGGCATTCTCACCGTGGCGGTGGTCACCAAACCGTTTTCGTTCGAAGGCGTCAAGCGCATGCAGGCGGCCGAGGGCGGCATCGACGAGCTGGCGCAGAACGTCGACTCGGTGATCGTGATCCTCAACGAGAAGCTGGAGGAAGTGCTCGGCGAGGAGATCTCGATGGAGGAGGCGTTCAGCGCGGCCGACAATGTGCTGAAGAACGCGGTGGCCGGCATTTCCGAGATCATCAACATCCGCGGCCTGATCAACGTCGACTTCCAGGACGTCAAGACGGTAATGCACGAGCAGGGCATGGCGATGATGGGGTCGGCGTCCGCATCGGGCATGGACCGTGCGCACATCGCGGCGGAGCAGGCGGTGGCATGCCCGCTGCTCGAGGGCGTCAACCTGTCCGGCGCGCGCGGAGTGCTGGTCAACATCACCGCCGCGAAATCCGGCCTCAAGCTGCGCGAGACCAAGGAGGTCATGGAGACGATACGCAGCTTCGCCGCCGAAGACGCCACGGTCATCCTCGGCGCGGTCTATGACGAGGACATGGGCGATGAGCTGCGCGTGACGGTGGTCGCGACCGGGCTCGGCCAGCCCGCCGCGATACGCCAGACCAAGCCGCAGCTGGTGGTGAAGAACGGCACCGACAACATGGCGGTGAGCGGCGTTGACTACGCGACGCTCGACGCGATGCCGGCGGTAATCCGCAAGAACCGCGCTTCCACCATCGAGGCGCTGCAGCAAAACGGGATGGACAAGTACGACATCCCGGCGTTCCTGCGCAAGCAGGCCGACTAAGGGGCAACGCAAAAGCAGGCTGGTTGCGCTCCGGGCCGCGCGACCAGCCTCCCGACTATATACAGCGTCGTCCTTGCGCGCTGCGCGCACCAACCGCGATTTCTGTGCGGATAAAAACCATCCGCACAGAAATCGCGGTTATGTTAAGAACAAGGACAGCGCGCGTTTTCGTACAAGATCGCCGATTGCGCACGGATGGTTTTTTCATCCGTGCGCAATCGGCGATCCGCGCGGACGGCGTCTCGTCCGCGCAACATCGCAACCTTGCAACAACGGCGGCGCGATTTAAGCCGTCACGCATATGTTAAAATATCGGCATTGCAATCAAGCTACAAGAATACGACATTCATGTTGAAGCAGCGCACCCTCAAGTCTGTCATACGCGCAACGGGCGTAGGACTGCATTCGGGCGAGAAGGTGGAATTGACCCTGCGCCCGGCGCAAGCCAACACGGGTATCGTATTTCGCCGGCTGGACCTGCCGCAGCCAGCCGATGTGCGCGCCGGCGCCTACAAGGTGGGCGATACGCGCCTGTGCAGCACGCTGGAGGAGGGCGGCGTCAAGGTCGCCACCGTGGAGCACCTGATGTCGGCGTTTTCCGGGCTGGGCGTGGACAACGCCTACGTCGACCTGACCGGGGCGGAAGTGCCCATCATGGACGGCAGCGCCTCGCCTTTCGTGTTCCTGCTGCAGTCGGCCGGCATCGTCGAGCAAGCCGCCGCCAAGCGCTTTATCCGCATCAAGAAGCCGGTGGAAGTCAGGGACGGCGACAAATGGGCGCGCTTCGAACCCTACGCGGGCTTCAAGCTGTCGTTTTCCATCGTGTTCAACCATCCGGTGTTCGACAAGTCCAGCCAGAAGGTGGTAGTCGATTTCGCCGAGACCTCGTACATAAAGGAAGTCGCGCGCGCACGCACCTTCGGTTTCATGCAGGACGTGGAAACGCTGCGCGCCAGCGGGCTCGCCATGGGCGGCAGCCTGGAAAACGCGGTCGTGATGGACGAATACCGGGTGCTGAATTCGGACGGCCTGCGCTATGCGGACGAATTCGTGAAGCACAAGATTCTGGACGCGATCGGCGATCTGTATCTGCTGGGCCACCCGCTGATCGGGGCATTCAGCGCGCACAAATCGGGCCACGGCCTGAACAATGCGCTGCTGCGCGCCACGCTGGCCGATGCCGGCGCCTGGGAATATGCAAGCTTCGATCGCGTCGAGGACGCCCCGGCCGGCCTTACCCGGTTTCTCGCCCAGGCCGCCTGAACCCGCCGTACCCGCGGACGGCCGGATCGCCGTCGCCACCCCGAATCGATCGTGTTAGCGCTTACTTCGTCTTGCGTGCCGGTTTCCCGCGCGCAGGGCCGGGGTCAGCGGCGGAGGGCTGCGGCGCCGGTTCGCCCTGTGCAGCCAGGCGCGAAAGCGCTTGCTTGAGTTTCGAGTCCGGCAGTCGGCTTGCCAGCGCTTCGAGGTTTTCCGCCCCGGCCCGACTGAGTTCGGCGTGCCTCGGTATTACTTTCGCTACGGCTACCTGCCGAGGTTGCACTTCGAGACGAATTCCGGTAACCTCCACCCCGCCTTTTGAAAAATCGTTGATTAATCGAGGACTTAGCAATCTCAGTTTGGCAGCAATCGCGTTGTTTTCGGCGAAGATGACGACTTTTTGCTGCTTATAATTGACGATCGACGAAGATCGCGCGAGTTGCGGCGGCACCAGGCTGCTGTAGATGCGCCGCAATTCAATCAGCCGTTCCACCTGGGGTAACAAGCCTGCAATGCCTGCGGCAGAGTCCAGGTAGGCGCGAAGTTTGTTGGAATGCATGAAGCTGTGTCTTGGAGGGGATCGTGCATATTATTCTGGTATCGAACCGGCTGGCAACGGCCAAATCGATTTCGCTGGGCACGCACCACCTGCTTATAGGGGTGGCGCTGCTGACGGCCGCCGTCCTGGCGCTGTCGAGTTCTCTGTTCTATCTGGTATTCCGCCATGCGGTCGAAATCAAGCTGCCGCTGGTGCAGGAACTGGTGCTGTCGGCGCAGGCGCAGCAGAGCCGGAACGCGAAGGAGTTCATGCGTGAAAACCTGAACGCGATGGCGGTACGGGTCGGGCAGATGCAGGCGCAGCTGGTACGCCTGGACGCGCTGGGCGAGCGGGTGTCGGCATTGGCAGGAGTCAAGCCGCAGGAATTCCGCATGAACGAGATGCCCGGCCGCGGCGGCGCACTGTCCAGCAGCATTCCGGTGCAGGATCTGTCGATGTACGAACTCACCGGCCAGCTGGATGCGCTGTCCAGGCACATGGAGAATCGTTACGACTACATGGACATACTGGAAAGCCGCCTGTTCGACGTCAGGGCCAAGAACAAGCTCATGCCGACGGTAAGGCCGGTCGACGTGGACTGGAACGCGTCGAGCTTCGGCTGGCGCATCGATCCGATTACCGGCCAGAACGCGATGCACGAAGGAATAGATTTCCTGGTCGAGCCCGGCACGCCGGTTCACGCCGCGGCCGGCGGCGTAGTGGTCGTCGCGCAATTCCATCCCCAGTACGGTTACATGATCGAAATCGACCACGGCAATGATTTCACCACCCGCTACGCGCACAACTCGAAGCTGCTGGTAAAGCCGGGCGACGTGGTGCAGCGCGGCGCGAACATCGCGCTGTCCGGATCGACCGGTCGCTCCACCGGCCCTCATGTGCACTTCGAAGTGCGCTACAAGGGCGTCGCGCAGAATCCTAACCGCTTCCTTCAGGTCTCCGCCGACTCCGTTGCGGCATTGAAATAAGACTGCCGCTCGCCGGGGCGCGGCAGCGGCCGCGCGTTTCGATGCACGTGCAGTGACGCGAAACGCATGCGCCTGAATCATTCGCGCGCCGACATTCTGCTGTAAGCCGCAGGCTCGAATCGCAGCCTGAATGCCGCGCGCCAGTCGCGCCGCCGTGCAGCATTCCCGCCGTTTTCGCCGGGGTAGGCATGGTAAAATTCGCGCTCTCCTCCGGAACCTCCCCCGCGCATTTCATGTTCACCAGCATCCTCACCCGTATTTTCGGCAGCCGCAACGACAGGCTGATCAAGCGCTACAACAAATCGGTGCAGCGCATCAACGCGCTCGAACCCGCGATTTCCGCGCTGTCGGACGAGGCGCTGCGCGCCAAGACCGTGGAGTTCAGGGGGCGCCTGTCCAAGGGCGAGGCGCTGGACGAGCTGCTGCCGGAAGCCTTTGCCGTGGTGCGCGAGGCAAGCAAGCGCGTGCTCAACATGCGCCATTTCGATGTGCAGCTGGTCGGCGGCATGATCCTGCACGCGGGAAAGATCTCGGAGATGCGCACCGGCGAGGGCAAGACGCTGGTCGCCACGCTGCCGGCTTACCTCAACGCGCTGCCGGGCACGGGCGTGCATATCGTGACGGTGAACGACTACCTCGCCAGCCGTGACGCCGACTGGATGGGGCGCGTCTACCGCTTCCTCGGTCTTACGGTCGGGGTGAATCTGTCGCAAAGCGCCGCCGACGTGAAGCAGCAGGCGTACGCGGCCGACATCACCTACGGCACCAACAACGAGTTCGGTTTCGACTATCTGCGCGACAACATGGCGATGCAGAAGGTCGACCGCTATCAGCGCCGCCTCAACTACGCGATCGTCGACGAGGTCGATTCGATCCTGATCGACGAGGCGCGCACGCCGCTGATCATCTCCGGCCAGGCCGAAGACCATACCGACATGTATTACCGCATGAACGAAGTGGCGCCGATGATGGTGCGCCAGCTCGAGGAGGATGGCCCGGGTGATTTTTCCCTGGACGAGAAATCGCGCCAGGTGCTGCTGACCGAGGCCGGACACGAGCACGCGGAGGAGCTGCTCGCTCGCGTCGGCCTGCTGCCCGAAGGGCGCAGCCTGTACGAGCCTTCGTTCATCAACCTGATGCACCACCTGTACGCGGCGCTGCGCGCGCACCACCTGTTCCTGCGCGACACGCACTACGTGGTGCAGGAGGGCGAAGTCATAATCGTCGACGAATTCACCGGGCGGCTGATGTCCGGACGTCGCTGGTCCGACGGGCTGCATCAAGCGGTCGAGGCGAAGGAGAACGTCTCGATCCAGAACGAGAACCAGACGCTCGCGACCATCACCTTCCAGAACTATTTCCGCATGTACGCCAAGCTCGCGGGCATGACCGGAACGGCCGACACCGAGGCCTACGAGTTCCAGGAAATCTACGGCCTGGAAACGCTGGTGGTGCCGACGCACCAGCCGATGGTCCGCGACGACCGCGAGGATCTGGTCTACCAGACGATCAACGAAAAGAACGACGCCATCATCACGGCGATCAAGGACTGCTACGACAAGAACCAGCCGGTGCTGGTCGGCACTACCTCGATCGAGAATTCCGAGCTGCTCGCGGGCATGCTCGACAAAATCAAGCTGCCGCACCAGGTGCTCAACGCCAAGCAGCATGCGCGCGAGGCCGAGATCGTGGTGCAGGCCGGGCAGCCGAAGATGGTGACCATCGCCACCAATATGGCCGGCCGCGGCACCGACATCGTGCTCGGCGGCAACGTGGAAAAAACCATCGACATCCTGCGCGCCGACGAGAGCGTGGACGAGGCGGAAAAAGAGCGCCGCATCGTCGCGCTGCGCGAGGAATGGAAGCAGCTGCACGCCAACGTGATCGCCGCCGGCGGCCTGCACATCATCGGCACCGAGCGCCACGAGTCGCGCCGCATCGACAACCAGCTGCGCGGGCGTTCCGGGCGCCAGGGCGATCCGGGCTCGTCGCGCTTCTACCTGTCGCTGGAGGATCCGCTGCTGCGCATTTTCGCCGGCGATCGCGTGAAGGCGATCATGCAGCGCCTGAAGATGCCCGAAGGCGAGGCGATCGAGAGCTCCTGGGTGTCGCGCTCGATCGAATCGGCGCAGCGCAAGGTCGAAGCGCACAACTTCGACATACGCAAGCAGCTGCTCGAGTACGACGACGTTGCCAACGACCAGCGCAAGGTGATCTACGAACAGAGAAACGAGCTGCTCGAGAGCGCGGACGTCAGCGAGACGATTACTTCGCTGCGCCAGGGCGTGGTGAGCGATATTTTCCGCGCCCACATTCCGCCCGAGAGCGTGGAGGAACAGTGGGACGTGCCCGGCCTGGAGAAGGCGCTCGCCGCCGAGCTGCAATTCGCGATTCCGCTGATATCCTGGCTCGACAGCGACCCCAACCTGGACGACCAGGCGCTGCTGGAGAAGACGGTGGTCGAAGCCGATCGCCTGTACATGGAAAAATTCGCGCTCGCGCCCGCCGAAGCCCTGCACCAGTACGAGAGCTGGGTCATGCTCACCGCCCTGGACCAGCACTGGCGCGAGCATCTGGCGGCGCTGGATCATCTGCGCCAGGGCATACACCTGCGCGGCTACGCGCAGAAGAACCCGAAGCAGGAGTACAAGCGCGAGGCGTTCGAGCTGTTCTCCGGCATGCTCGAGAGCGTGAAGCTCGAGGTCACCAAGACGCTGACCGCCGTACAGGTCAGTTCGGAGGCCGAACTGGCCGAGGCGGCGGCGGAACCTGCGCCCGCGGTCGAGAACGTGCAATACCGGCACGCCGGCTACGACGAGCCCGTCGCCGCCGATGCGACCGATGAGCAACCCAAGGAGCGCCCGTTCGTGCGCGAGATGGGCAAGATCGGTCGCAACGATCCCTGCCCCTGCGGTTCGGGCAAGAAGTACAAGCAGTGCCACGGAAAACTGACTTAGAGCAAATACAGCCATGCCGGTGAATCTAGCGCCGCCGAAGCCTGAAGATCTGCTGCCCGTGCAAGGCGTGGAGCTGGGCGTCGCCGAGGCCGGCGTGCGCAAGGCCGGACGCAAGGACCTGATGCTCATGCGCCTCGCCGACGGCACCGGCGTCGCCGGCGTGTTTACGCAGAACCGCTTCTGCGCCGCGCCGGTGATCGTGTGCAAGGAACATCTCGGTGCCGGGCGACCAGTGCGCGCGCTGCTGGTGAACACCGGCAACGCCAACGCCGGCACCGGCGCGGATGGATTGTCCCGCGCGCACCAGACCTGCGCCGAGCTCGGCGCGCTGCTCGGCTGCGAGCGCACGCAGATCCTGCCGTTTTCCACCGGCGTGATCATGGAGCCGCTGCCGCTGGAGCGTATCGTCGCGGCGCTGCCGCGCGCGCTCGCCGACTGTCGCGCCGACAACTGGGCGAACGCGGCCGAAGCGATCATGACCACCGATACCGTGCCCAAGGCCTGCTCGCGCCGGATCAGCCTCGGCGGCAGGCCGGTGACCGTCACCGGCATCGCCAAGGGCGCGGGGATGATCCACCCGGACATGGCGACGCTGCTCGGATTCATCGCCACCGACGCCGCGCTAGCGCCTGCAGCGCTGCAGGGCATGCTGGCGCAGGCCACTGCGCGCTCGTTCAACCGCATCAGCGTGGACGGCGATACCTCCACCAACGATTCCTTCATGCTGATCGCGACCGGAGCCGCGGGTACGCCGCGCATCACCGGCGCGGATCACCCGGACTACGCCGCGCTCGCCGCGGCCGTCACGGAAGTCGCGGTGTGGCTGGCGCAGGCGATCATCCGCGATGGCGAGGGCGCGACCAAGTTCATCACGGTGCAGGTCGAAGGCGGCAAAAGCGAAGACGAATGCGGCAAAGTCGCCTATGCCATCGCGCACTCACCGCTGGTTAAAACCGCGTTCTTCGCCTCCGACCCAAATCTCGGGCGGCTGCTCGCTGCGATCGGCTATGCGGGCATTACCGACCTGGACGTGGGCCAGGTGCAGCTGTATCTGGGCGAGGTGCTGGTGGCCAGGGACGGGGGCCGCAATCCGGCCTACCGCGAAGAGGACGGCCAGCGCGTAATGCAGCAAAGCGAAATCACGGTGCGCGTCGAACTCGGCCGCGGCGCCGCGCAGACCACGGTGTGGACCTGCGACCTTTCGCACGACTACGTTTCCATCAACGCCGATTACCGCAGCTGACTTGCATGAGCGAACTGTCGAAATTTCTAGAACGCGCCGAAGCGCTGGTCGCACGTCTCGAGCTGCTGCTGCCGGCGCTGCAGCCGCCGGTGGACTGGAGTGCAAGCATCGCCTATCGCTGGCGCAAAGCGGGCGGGCACGGCCATCTGCAGCCGGTCGCCCATCCGCACAAGATCAGGCTTTCAGATTTGCACGGGGTTGACCGGCAAAAGCGCGTGATCGAGCAGAACACGCGCCAGTTCGTGAACGGACTGCCGGCGAACAACGTACTCCTGACCGGTGCGCGCGGCACCGGAAAATCCTCGCTGATCAAGGCGGTGCTGAATAAATTCCACCGCCAGGGGCTGCGCCTGATCGAAGTGGACAAGCACGATCTGATCGATCTGCCCGACATCGTCGACCAGATATCGGCGCGCAGCGAGCGTTTCATCATTTTCTGCGACGACCTGTCGTTCGAGGCGGCGGAAGCCGGCTACAAGGCGCTCAAGGTGGTGCTCGACGGTTCAATCTCGGCGACATCGGAAAACGTGCTGATCTACGCCACCTCCAACCGGCGCCACCTGATGCCCGAGTACATGCAGGAGAACCTCGAGTACAAGCACGTCGGCGAGGAGATTCATCCGGGGGAAACTTCGGAGGAGAAGATCTCGCTGTCGGAGCGTTTTGGCCTGTGGGTGTCGTTCTATCCGTTCGACCAGGACGACTACCTCGGCATCGTCGAGCACTGGCTCGCCGAACTGGGCTGCTCGCCGCGCGAGATAGCCGCCACGCACGAGGAGGCGCTGCAGTGGGCGCTGTCGCGCGGCTCGCGTTCCGGCCGCGTCGCCTGGCAGTTCGCGCGCGACGTGTCGGGCCGCCTGCGTGCCGCCGCTGCGCCGCGCGCCGCCGCTGCGCCGCGTGCCAAGCGCGGTTGAAGAGGGGAAATCACGATATGAGGGGAAATCCCCCAGGGGGACTTCCTCCGGGGCGCCTCCCCTCATGCTCCCCTAATTTGGGGCCATTTCGGTAATTCTGAAATGGCCGCTAAGGTTCTAACATCCTCTCTGGTTGAAGTCGTCGCCGCGGTGATCGAGCGGCCGGACGGCGCGTTCCTGCTGGCGCAGCGCCCCGAGGGCAAGGTGTACGCCGGATACTGGGAGTTTCCCGGCGGCAAGGTTGAACCCGGCGAGCCGCTCGCCCAGGCGCTCGCGCGCGAGTTGCACGAAGAGCTCGGCATCGAGGTCGAACGCGCCTATCCCTGGATCGTTCAGACCTACGCTTACGCGCATGCAAACGTGCGGCTGAATTTTTTCCGCGTGCGCGCCTGGCGCGGAGTGCCGCACGGAAAGGAAGCGCAGCAGCTCTCCTGGCAGCAGCTGGCGGCGCTTGACGTGGCGCCACTGCTGCCCGCCAATGCGCCGGTGCTGCGCGCGCTGCGCCTGCCCTTCGAGTACGCCATCACTCATGCGGGCGAAATCGGGACCGAAGCGCAATTGCGCCTGCTCGATCAGAGGCTGGCGCAGGGGCTGCGCCTGGTCCAGGTGCGCGAAAAGGGCATGACCGCGGCGAAACTCGCGCGCTTTGCCGCCGCGGTGATCGAGCGCGCGCGCACGCGCGGCGCGCAGGTCATGATCAACTCCGATATCGAGTTGGCGCAGCGCCTCGGCGCCGACGGCGTGCACTTGAACTCGGCGCAGCTCGCGCGCATCGAACGCCGGCCGGCGCTCGAGCGCTGCGCCGCCTCCTGCCACAATGCAGCGGAGCTCGCGCGCGCGGTCGAACTAGGGATGGATTTCGCAGTTCTCGGACCGGTGCAGCCGACGCCGACGCACCCGGGCGCGAGGGTTTTGGGCTGGGACGCATTCGGCGCACTGGCGCTGGGGACGATGCTGCCGGTGTTCGCGCTGGGGGGGATGCGGCCGGACGACCTGGAAGCCGCGTGGCGCTGCGGCGCGCACGGCATCGCCATGGTGCGCGGCAGCTGGTAGGCGGATGCGGATGGCGCCTCAGGGCGCGGCGGGTTTCAGCTCGGTCGATTCGGCGTCCGCATCGTTGCCGTCCCGGACGGCGACGCGGTAGTCCTCGTTGGCCCAGGCACCCAGGTCGATCATCTTGCAACGTTCGGAGCAGAACGGGCGGAACGGAAACTCGGCGCTCCAGCGCACCGGCGCGCCGCAGCGCGGACAGGCGACGGTGCGGCTTGCGCCGCTCACAGGTTGCAAAGCGTAAGGTCGAATTCGACGTTCGAACTGCTGGTGTGCGGGCGCGCGTCGTCGCCGAATACCGTGAAGCGGATGTTCAGCGCATATTTGTTGGCGCTGATTTCCGGGATGAACTCGGAGCTCTGCGCCAGGCGGATGCCCACCATCTGCACCACCCTGCCGCCCAGCATCTGCTGAAACAAACCCTGCTGGGCGACGATCCTGGCCGGCTTGCCGCTCTCGCGCAGCAGCCGCAGCACGATGGCCGACGCGTCGCGGATCGGATACAGCGGGTTGATCCAGCCGTGCAGGTCGAAAGCGCGCGCGCCGGAATCGCGGTGCAGCCAGTAATGGTATGAAGGCAGGTCGAATTCGCATACGCCGCCGGGAATGCCGGTGCGCTGCTTGATCGACATCAGCCATTCGTTTTCGCGCAGGTACTGGCCGATCTTGCCGGTCATGTTGAACAGCGCCGAACTCGCCTGCTCGATCTCGGCGATGACCTGGTTCAGCACCTCGTCGGAAACTTCCGGATTGTTGCGAAACGAAAGCAGCACCTGCTTCTGCCGCTCCAGTTCCTGCAGCAGGTCCGATTTCAGGTCGGCGCGGCTCGCAACCTCAAGAATTTCGAACAGCGTGAGCAGCGCTGCGTGATGGTCCAGCGCGTCGTGGCGCGCGAGAAAGAAACGCGCGCGTTCGAACAGATCCTCCAGGCGCAGCAGGGTGCGGATGCGCTCGTTGAAAGGATATTCGTAAGTGATCACTATCGCGTTACTAGTCCGGGGTGAAGGACAATTTCGAAGATTTTGACCGATTCGTCAGCAATTTACAACCTTAGCCGTCCGTTGCGGCAAGCTGCAAATAGAGCGCGTGCAGCGCCTCGACTTCCCGGCGCAGGTGGGCGAGGTCGCGGCTGTTGTCGATCACGTCGTCGGCTGCCGCGAGCCGCGCGGCGCGCGGCGCCTGGGACGCCATGATCGCGCGCACCTGCGCGGCGGAAATGCCGCTGCGCGTGGCAGCGCGCTCCACCTGCATTTCTTCCGGACAGTCGATCACGAGGATGCGCCGGCAGCGCGCGCGGTAAGCGCCCGATTCGATCAGCAGCGGCACCATCAGGACCACATAGGGGCTGCGCGCCGCAAGTACCTGCGCGTTCGATCGTTCGCGGATCAGCGGGTGCAGAATGCCTTCCAGCAGACGCTTGCTCGCGGCGTCGGCGAACACGCGCTCGCGCATGCGCGCTCGCGCCAGCGCGCCCTCGGCGCTGATATAGTCGCTGCCGAATGCGGCGCGTATCGGTCCGATCGCAGCCCCGTCCGGGGCGGTGAGTTCGTGCGCGATGGCGTCGGTATCGACCACGGCCACGCCCAGTTCCCCGAACACCTGCGCCGCAGCGCTCTTGCCGCTGCCGATTCCGCCGGTCAGGCCTACTATGAAAGGCATGGCCCCGTATTCCTGTGCGTCGCTGCCCACCTCAATACAGCTTCAGGTAACCGTAGGTCAGCGCCTTGCCCCAGAACAGCGCTACCGTGCCGGCCACTGCAAGGTAGGGGCCGAACGGAATCGGCACATTGCGCCCGTGTCGCGCAAACACCATGAGTGCGATGCCCGCGACGGCGCCGACGAAGGAGGAGGCCAGCACCACCAGCGGCAGCATCTGCCAGCCGACCCAGGCGCCGATCGCGGCGAGCAGCTTGAAGTCGCCGAAGCCCATGCCTTCCTTGCCGGTGGCGAAGCGAAAGCCCCAGTACACGCACCATAGCGAGAGATAGCCGGCGACCGCGCCGACCACGGCCGAGGCGAGGTCGACGAAGGTGCCCGGCAGGTTTAGCAGCAGCCCGGCCCAGACCAGCGGCAGCGTGATCGAGTCGGGCAACAGCTGGGTGTCGAAATCGATGAACGCGAGGGCGATCATGCACCACAGGAAGGCCATCGCGGCGAACGCGGCGAGTCCGAAACCGAAGTGCCAGGCGGCATAGGCGCCGGCGATTCCGCTGAGCGCTTCGATCAGCGGATAGCGCGGGCTGATGCGCGTGCCGCAGGCCGCGCATTTGCCGCGCAGTACAAGGTAGCTCGCCAGCGGAATGTTCTGCAGCGCCGATATCGGCTGCGCGCAGGCCGGACAATGCGAGCGCGGCAGCGCGAGGTTGAACGGCTCGCGTTCAGGCAGTGTTTCGCCGCGCAGTTCGGCGCACTGCAATTCCCAGTCGCGCTGCATGATTTTCGGCAGGCGGTAGATGACCACGTTGAGGAACGAGCCCACGCACAGGCCTGCGGCGAGGCAAACCCAGGGAAAGACAGCGGCGTGGCCCAGCGTTTCTAGCAGCGACATGCGCCGCACCTATAGCGCAAGCCAGGGAGAAACGCGCGCGGGCGACACCTTGCTGTCGGTATCGCCACTCCGCGCCTGTGATCCTAGACCGCCTGGCCGAGTTTGAAGATCGGCAGATACATCGCGATCACCATGCCGCCGATCAGCGTGCCCAGCACCACCATGATGACCGGTTCCATCAGGCTGGACAGCGCATCCACGGCGTCATCCACTTCGGCCTCGAAAAAGTCCGCCACCTTGGACAGCATGCCGTCTAGCGCTCCCGATTCCTCGCCGATCTGCACCATCTGGATCACCATGCTCGGGAACACGGCGGTGTCGGTCATCGCTACGGTAAGGCTGGAGCCGGTGCTGACCGCCGCCTGGATCTGCTTGGTCGCGACCAGGTAGACGTAATTGCCCGAGGCGCCGCCCACAGAATCGAGCGCCTCCACCAGCGGCACGCCGGCGGCGAACATGGTCGAGAGCGTGCGCGTCCAGCGCGCGATGGTCGAAATGCGTATCAGGTGGCCGAATACCGGCGCTCTTAGCAGCAGCTTGTCCATGAAGATCTGCACCGCGAGCGAGCGCTTCCATGCGTACATGAAGCCGTAGACGCTGCCGAATATGAGCGGGAAGATGATGTACCAGTACCTGACGAAGTTGTCCGAAATCCCCATCACCACGAGCGTCGGCGTCGGCAGGTCGGCGCCGAAACTGGTGAATACCTGTTTGAACGCCGGGATCACGAAAATCATGATCACCGCGGTGATGATGAATGCGACCGCGATAATCGCAATCGGGTAGAACAGCGCGGCCTTGATCTTCGACTTGATCGCCTGCGTCTTTTCCTTGTACGTCGCCAGGCGGTCGAGCAGCGATTCGAGAATACCGGCCTGCTCGCCTGCGCCCACTAGGTTGCAGAACAGGGCGTCGAAATACAGAGGGAACTTGCGGAATGCCTGCGTCAGGCTGGAGCCGGTTTCAACGTCGGTCTTGATAGCCATCAGCAGTCGCGCAACGGCGGGGTTGCTGTGGCCCTTGCCGACAATGTCGAAAGACTGCAGCAGCGGCACGCCGGCTTTCATCATGGTCGCGAGCTGGCGCGTGAACAGCGTAACGTCCTTTTCGGAGACGCTGCCGCCGCCGCCCGCTCTTTGCTTTTTCACCTTGGTCACCAGGATGCCCTGGCGGCGCAGCGTTGCGTTGACCACGGCCTCGCCCTGGGCGCGCAGCTCGCCCTTTACGACTTTGCCCTGCTTGTCCTTCCCTTCCCAGACGAAGGTAAAGTCCTTGATCTTGTCTTTTGCGGCTGCGGCTGTTGCCATGTTTTCCTCCGGCGCCCACGGACCACGCCAATTTTATTACGCGTGCATTCATGATGCACTGCTCGCAGCTTTTTGTAAAGGCTGAGGTAGTTAGTCTAATGTATTGAAGATAAGAATGTTTTAACTACGATATTGTGTGAAGAAATGCCTTGCTTCGCGTGCTGCGGTCAGGATTCTTCGAGCACCTTGGGTGACTCGGCCTTGGGCCGGAACAGGCGCACGGTCCTGACTACGCGGTCCTGGGTCTGCACGATTTCCATGGGCACGCCGGCAATCTTCAGGCTGACGCCCGCTTCCGGAATGTCCTGGAAGTGCTCGACGATCAAGCCGTTGAGCGTCTTGGGCCCCTCTAGCGGCAGCGCCAGGCCGAGCTTGCGGTTGAGCTCGCGCAAGGGGCTGGTGCCCTCCACCAGCGCGCTGCCATTCTTGTCCCAGGCGCGAATGGTGGCGATCGACGGCGCGTTGGTGGTGAATTCGCCGATGATTTCCTCGATGATGTCCTCCAGCGTCATCAGGCCCTGCAGTTCGCCGTATTCGTCGACCACCAGCGCGAGGCGCTGGCGGTTTTCCTGAAAGTACTGCAGCTGCGCGAATAGGGGCGTGCTGGCGGGGATGAAGTAGGGCTCCGACAGCAGCTCGGCGAGCTTGTCGCGGTCCAGCTCGCCGTCGCGCATCAGCCCGAGCACCTTGCGCAGGTGCAGGATTCCGGCGATGTTGCCGAGCTCGTTGCGGTACACCAGCAGCCGCGTGTGATAGCTGGTGGCAATCTGCTCGGCGATGAGCTCCAGCGGCGCCTCCAGGTCGACGGCCTCGATTTGCGCGCGCGGCGTCATGACGTCTTCCACCGTCACGCGCTCCAGATCGAACAGGTTGACCAGGATGCTGCGGTGATTCTTCGGGATATAGTGCCCCGCCTCCAGCACCAGCGAGCGCAGTTCCTCGGCGGTGAGGCGCTGCGGCTCGCCGCCGGCGGGCGGCTTGAAGCGCAGCAGCTTGAGCAGCGCGGAAACGAACAGGTTGACGAACCAGACCACCGGGTAGAGCAGCTTCAGCAGCGGCGTGAGCACGTAGCTCACCGCGAACGCGATGCGTTCGGCATAGGCGGCGCCGATCACCTTGGGCGTGATTTCGGAAAAGATCAGCAGCGCCAGCGTGATCGCGACCGCGCTCACGCCGGGGACCCATTTGTGCTCTCCGAGCAGCAGGTGGGCGATCATTGCCGCGAGCGTCGCCGCGCCCGCGGCCACCAACGTGTTGCCGAGCAGGATCACGCCGAGCAGCTGGTCGGTGTGCGCGAGCAGCGCGTGCGCCAGCCGCGCGCCGCGGTGGCCCTGCTGCACCAGATGCTTCAGCCGGTAGCGGTTGAGCGCCATCATGCTCGTTTCGGCGAGCGAGAAGAAGGCGGACAGCAGGAGCAGAACGATCAGCGCACCGAATTGCGCCGATAAGGGTATATCTTCCATATGAGACTGCGCAGTGCGCCCGGCGCTAGGTGCGCGGCGCGGCGCGTCCGGCGCGCCCGGCCTTGTGCGTTCTGCTCGCGGCGTTTCGTGTGCGCACGCCTAGACCCTTCCGAGAATAACCTGGAGCACGAACATGCTGCCGACGTAGGCCAGCAGCAGCGCGGCGAAACCGGCGAGCGTCCAGCGCAGCGCAGTGCGTCCGCGCCAGCCCCAGCCGTAGCGTCCGACCAGCAGCGCTGCGAAAATAATCCAGGAGATGACGCCGAATACGGTCTTGTGGTTGAAGCGCGCCGCCTGGCCGAACAGCTCTTCGGAAAATACGAAGCCCGACAGCAACGTCAGCGAAAGCAGCACGAATCCGAGCGCGAGTATGCGGAACAGCAGCGTCTCCAGCGTCATCAGCGGGGGCAGGGAGGCCAGCGGCCCGGCGAGGGTGCCGGCGTGCAGCCTGCGCTCGAGCAGAGTCATCAGCGTGGCATGCAGCGCGGCGATGGTGAACAGGCTGTAGGCGAGCATCGCGACCAGCAGGTGGATCCTGAAGGCGAAGGTATGCGTGTAGGTGGGGATTTCCGGGCCGGGAAAAAACACCGGCAGCAACGCGCATACGGCGGCCAGCGGCAGCACCAGCGCCTGCATGCCTTTCATGTCGTAGACCATGCTCTCCAGCCAGTAGATCAGCACCGTGAGCCACAGCGTCACCGACAGCGCCTGGGAAAAGCCGAAATGCAGCTCGGCCTGCGCCACCAGGCTGGCGTAGAGGAGGTAGGAGTGCAGCGCGAACGGCACGAGTATGGCTACGCGCTCCCAGGCGGCAATGCCGGCGCCTGGTTCCGCCTGCGCGCCCGCGCTCCAGCGCGTGCGCCAGAAATGCCATCCGAGCACGGCGTACAGGAGCGCGGTGAGTGCATAGGGTAAAATGCCGGACATGCCCAAATTTTACACTACAGAATGCTCGACAACCTGACCAACCGCCTGTCCCGGGTCATCAAAACCCTGCGCGGTGAAGCGCGCCTGACCGAAACCAACGTCGCGGAAGCTTTGCGCGAGGTGCGCATGGCGCTGCTTGAGGCCGACGTTGCGCTGCCGGTGGTGAAGGATTTTATCGCGGCGGTGAAGCAAAAGGCGATGGGCGAGGAGGTCATCGGCAGCCTCACCCCGGGCCAGGCCCTGGTGGGCGTGGTGCAGCGCGAACTGGCGGCGCTGATGGGCGGGGAGAACGCGGCGCTCGATCTCGCGGTCACGCCGCCCGCCGTGATCCTGATGGCCGGCCTGCAGGGCTCGGGCAAGACCACCACCAGCGGCAAGCTCGCCAAGTACCTCGCCGAGCAGAAGAAAAAGCCGCTGCTCGCGAGCTGCGACGTATACCGTCCCGCTGCGATCGAACAGTTGCGCACCATCGCGCGCCAGCTGCAAATCGATTTCTACGAATCGCCGCAGGGGCAGCAGCCGCGCGAAATTGCGCTGGGCGCGCTCGACTACGCGCGCAAACACTACAACGACGTGCTTATCGTCGACACCGCCGGCCGCCTCGCGATAGACGCGGCGATGATGCAGGAGATCGCCGAATTGCATGCCGCATTGCACCCGGCCGAAACGCTGTTCGTGGTCGACGCGATGCAGGGCCAGGATGCGGTCAACGTGGCCAAGGCGTTCAGCGAAGCGCTGCCGCTCACCGGCGTGGTGCTGACCAAGCTCGACGGCGATGCGCGCGGCGGCGCGGCGCTGTCGGTGCGCCATGTCACCGGCAAGCCGATCAAATTCGCCGGCGTCGGCGAGAAGCTCGCCGCGCTCGAAGCGTTCCACCCCGAGCGCATGGCCGCGCGCATCCTCGGCATGGGCGATGTGATGTCGCTGGTGGAGGAGGCGAGGAAGAACGTCGATGTGGCCGAGGCGCAGAAGCTCGCCGACAAGCTGAAGAAGGGCAAGGGCTTCGACCTGGAGGACTTCAAGCAGCAGATTTCGCAGATGCGCAAGATGGGCGGGCTGTCCTCGATGATCGACAAGCTGCCGGCGCGGCTCGCGCAGGCGGCGCAGGCGCAGTCCGCCGACATGGGCGAAAAGCAGATGCGCCGCATCGAAGGCGTGATCAATTCCATGACGCTGCAGGAGCGGGCGCGCCCGGAACTGATGAAAGCTTCGCGCAAGCGCCGCGTCGCCGCCGGCGCCGGCGTTCAGGTGCAGGAAGTCAACCGGCTGCTCAAACAGTTCGAGCAGATGCAGAAAATGATGAAACAGATGCAAAAGGGCGGCATGGCGAAAATGATGCGCGGGATGAAGGGGATGATTCCCGGCATGCGTTAGGGACGACGATGAAGCTGCACTTGCGCGGCCGGCGTCCCGCCCGCGCGGATCGCCGATTGCCCACGGATGAAAAGCGTATCCGTGGGCAATCGGCGATCTTGTAAGAAAACCCTCGCGCCCTGTTTGGTGTTAACAATAACCGTGTTTGCAGCACGGATGCGCTTTTCATCCGTGCTGCAAACACGGTTCGCGCGCGCAGCGCGCAAGGTCTTTCGTCGCTGGCGCGGTAGTTAAACTGCCGTCTCTAATATCCGATTGCGGCGCCGTCGCTGCGCGGGTCCGATCCGCCCGAGCGCGTGCCGGTGTCCGGGTCGATGCTGATGCCGTGGGCGTGTCCCGCGAGTTCGTTCCACGGGCCCCAGCGGTTCAGCACATGGCCTCTGCGCTCCAATTCCTTCAGCGTGCTCTGCGGGTAGCGCCCCTCTATGTTGAGCAGATCGCGCGGTTCGCCCAGCGCGAAGCGGCCGGAGAGCCAGCGCGGCGATTCGATTGCCTGCTGCACGTTGAGGCCGAAATCGATCATCGCGACGTAGGCCTGCAGCTGGATCTGCGGCTGGCCGTCCGCGCCCATGCAGCCGAACACCTGCCACAGCTTGTCGTCGCGGAACGCGAGCGACGCGATTAGCGTGTGCAGCGGCCGCTTGCCGGGCTCGAGCCGGTTCGGATGCTTCGGGTCGAGCGAAAAATACGCGCCGCGGTTCTGCAGCACGATGCCGCTCGTCCCCGCGACCACGCATGAGCCGAACACGCCGTAGAGGCTGTGGATCAGCGAAGCCGCGTTGCCCTCGGCGTCGACGGCGCTGATGTACACGGTGTCGCCGGCGAGGCTGCCATAGGAGGGCACTTTGTCCCAGGCAAGCGCGCGCGCCGGGTCGATCAGCTTGCGCCGCTCATCGGCGTATTCGCGCGACAGCATGCGCGCTAGCGGGACTTCGGCAAACGCGGGATCGGCGACCCAGCGGTCGCGGTCGTGGTAGGCAAGCTGCTTCGCCTGGACCAGATAGTGCACGTGGTCCGCCCCAAGATAGTCCATTGCCGCAAGTTCGTAGGGCTCGAGCAGCCTGAGCATCTGCAGCACCGCGATCCCCTGTGTCGGCGGCGGCGTCTGGTACAGCCGGACGCCGCGATAGTCTGTGTGGATCGGTTCGCGCCATTGCGCGCGCTGCGCGCGAAAATCCGCAGCGCTGAAAAATCCGCTGTTGGCATGCGCGTAGCGCGCGAGTTCCTGCGCGATTTCACCTTCGTAAAAGGCGGCGCGGCCGCCCGCGCCGACGGCTTCGATCGAGCGCGCGAGATTCGCGTTCACCAGACTTTGCCCGGTGCGCGGCGCCTTGCCCTCCTTCAAAAATACGGCGGCTGCCTCGGGGTTCTGCGTCAGCTCCGGCGCAGTCGCGGCGATCCAGTTGGCGAGGCGCTCGGTCACCGGAAAGCCCTCGCGCGCATAGCCCGCGGCCGCAGCGAGATCGCGTGCCAGCGGCAGACGCCCGTGCTGCGCATGCGCCTCGCACCAGCTCGCCACCGCGCCCGGCACCGTGAGCGTCGCGGGCAGGATGCCGCGGAACGGAATCTCGCCCATGCCGCGTGCGCGGAAGGAATCGATCGAGGCGCTTGCCGCGGCGCAGCCGGCGCCGTCGAGGCAGCGCACGCGCTTCTGCTTTGCATCGTAGATCAGCCAGAACGCATCTCCGCCGAGGCCGGTCATGTGCGGATAGAGCACGCTCAGCGCGGCGCTCGCGGCAATGGCTGCATCCACGGCAGAACCGCCCGCCTTGAGGATTTCGACGCCGGCTTCGGATGCGAGCGCATGCGGGCAGGCGACCATGCCGCGCGCTGCGAGCGTCGGCGGCCGGCCGGTTGGCATTTCGAGCATGGCGTTCTCAATTCTTTGGTTAACAATGAAGGCCCGTATGAGAACACAATCGCACCGGTCCGGCAATGCGCCGCGCGGCGAATTGTCGCGAGCTCGTGATCTGTCCGGTTCTGTAGCACGACATCTGTCCGGTTGTCATAGTGCCCCGAAGGGGGTGCGAAATGACGCCGACACAAGTGCTACAGGAGATACGGAAGATGAGATTTGAGGAAGCGTATGAGG
>JBBRAI010000050.1:0-25845 GCA_038206915.1 Burkholderiales bacterium
TGAGCGGCGCATGCGCGTGCATCGCTGGTCGTCGTCGCGACCGGCATGATAAAATCGGTTCAGTCGGGGCGTAGCGCAGCCTGGTAGCGTACCTGCATGGGGTGCAGGTGGTCGGAGGTTCAAATCCTCTCGCCCCGACCAAAAACTTCAAGGGGTTGACCGGACACATAGAGGGCGGCGCGATCGCTTGGAGTGCAAACTCGTGTGTCTACTTTTGACGAATACGCTTGGTCAGACGCCGCACGCCTAGCTCGCCGAGTCGCTAACCGCGGCAAAATGTGCAGCGCCCATCAGGCCGACTCTGTCGTTCAGTATTACATGCACCGGCATTGATTCGAGCAGCGGTCTCATGCGCCCTTTCGCGCCGAGCGCCTCGAGGAAAGCGCCTCTGCGCAGGCGCTCGATGATGCGCGGCGCAATGCCGCCGCCGACGTATATGCCGCCCCTGGCCATCAGCTTCAATCCCAGATTGCCTGCTTCCGCGCCATATATCGATATGAACAGGTCGAGCGCGAGCGCGCAGCGTTGCGAGCGGCCATCCAGCGCCGCGCGCACGATGGGCGCCGGATGCGCTTGCTGGAACAGCGTCTCGGAGAGCGCGGCATCCTCCTCGCCACGGCCAGTGTTGTGCATGAACTGATATAACTCGAACAGCCCGGAGCCTGAAAGTACGCGCTCGTAGCTGACACGCTCAAACTTGCCGAGCAGGTACTCCAGCAGTTCCACTTCGAGCGCGTTGCGCGGCGCGAAATCGGCATGTCCGCCCTCGCAGGCGAAAGGCCTGTGCGCGTGCCCGTCCCAGTAGCAGCCGGCTTCGCCAAGGCCGGTGCCTGCGGCGATGATCGCGCGGTTGCCCTGCGCTCCCGCTGCGCCCCCGGACAGCGTCGCCAAGTCCTCCGGGTCAAGCAGTTTCAGGCCGTGGCCTATCGCCTCGAGATCGTTGATGAGTTCGATCGACCCCAGTGCGAGTTGACGCGCGAGCCGCTCGGCATCCACCGTCCATGCGAGATTGGTGGTCGAAACCTTGCCATCCTTGACCGGTCCGGCGATAGCGAAACAAGCGCCTTCGATGCGCTCTGGTTGCCCGGAGACGAACCTGCGCACGATTTCGTCCAGACTGTCGAACTCCAGGCTGGAATAGGTTTCGGTTGCCGCGGCGCTTATTCGATTCCCGCGAAAATGGAACAGACCGAGCCGCGTATTTGTACCGCCGATGTCGCCAGCCAGAATCATGGGTGCATCTCCGTCTCGAGGGCAGAACGATCTAGGGCGCCCGGGTGTGCAGGGATTGAGTGTCGCGCTCATATCCGCGGGCGGAACTCAGGAGCGCGCTGCGCGGACGCCCAAACACGCAGTACTCATTATGACAGCCGCGGCGCTCAAAGTTCGTCCGGGGAGAATGCGTGCGCCACGCGGCCGCGGTTGCGCTATCGAGTTAAAGCACTAAAGCGTAAACTAGCCCACTTCCACACACCGTGAAGGGTCGCGTCCCGTCTGAGGGCGCAATCAACAACTCTATGCCGTGGCCGGTCTGGCGCAAGCCGCAAAATCTGGTTCTCGCTGCAGTGCTGGCGACCCTTCTGGGTTTGAACTGGCTGGCGTTCGACTTGAACACCCGTGTCGCCAGAACCGACGTTGCCATCGCCGCGCTCGCCGATGCGGGAGGCGGGGGCGCGGACGCGGCGCGACCAGGGCGGCTCGATGCGCAGCGTCAGCAGGCGCTGGGCAAACTGCGTACGCAGCTGGATGATGAGCTGCATCAGGTGAATTTCGTGATCGGCGCAGCGATGGCGGGAAATTTTCTGCTGTTGCTGTTTGTACTGTTCGGTTATCGCTTCAGTGCGAACGCGAAGACCGCGCCGGCAGACGCGCGGCGCCGGCGGCAGGCCGGTGTCGTCGGTCCGGCGCCACTCGATGACATGAGCAAGTTGCTGCAGTCCAGCAGCGATTACGCCGATGCCTACATGGTGGTGCAGCGCTTCGGCGCCGGATCATTCCCCGGCTTCGGCGGCGCGCTCTACCTCGCGCAAGAGCCCGGCGGCCAGCTTGACATCAAGGCGGAGTGGGAACAGCGCGCAGGCAGCAGCCGCAGTTTCGCGCCCGCCGATTGCTGGGCGATACGCCGCGGCGAAGCCTACCTCGCCGCCGGCCCCGCCGATATGGCGTGCCGCCATATGCAGCAGACGCCGCCGGCGCCCAGCTTGTGCGTGCCGGTGATGGGGCAGGGCGTCGCGCTTGGCGTGCTGCTGCTCGAAGACAGCGCGCAGTCCGGGTCGCTTGCCTCGGTGCGCGCGGCTGCGCAGAATTTCGCCGGCCAGATCGGTCTCGCGCTGGCCAACATGAGGCTGCGCGAGACCTTGCGCGATCTCTCGGTGCGTGACTCGCACACGGGCTTATTCAACCGGCACTACATGGAAGAATCGCTTAAACGCGAAGTCGCAGCGGCGCAGCGCAAAAGCCGGCCGCTCGCGGCGGCGATCTGCGAGCTGAATCAATTCGAGCGCTTCAAAGCGAGCTTTGGCGCCGACGCGGGCGACTTCGCCTTACGCGAAATTGCCCAACTGATCAACAAGCACATTCGTTCGAGCGATATCGCCTGTCGCTACGGCAAAGACCAAATCGCGCTGGTCTTCCCGGAAGCGCCGCTCGAAGGCGTGGTCATGCGCAGCAAGCAGCTGCGCGAGGCCATATTCGCACTGAACCTGGAATATTTTGACCGCAAACTGGACAAAGTGTCAGTCTCCATCGGTATTGCGCTATTCCCGCAGCACGGCAAAACCGCCGCAGATTTGCTGCAGCAGGCGGAATCTGCCCTGGCAAGCGCGAAGGTTGTAGGAAATAACCGGGTGCAGGTGGCAAATACTGGCGCAGATCAAGATTAAGCGCGTGCGGCCGCCGTATGCTATCCAAAGGCGCATGGAGCGCGCAGATGAAAGGAGCATGGCTTGGACAAGAACGAATGGGAAATCGCCTGGAGCAATTTCCTGCGCGTCGACGTTCCGGAAATGGACGAGGAACACCAGCAGTTCATCGCGCGCGTGAACGAGCTGAACCGGGCGATTCTCGAGTCCGAAGACAAGGCGACGGTGGCACTCGCGATGGAGCGGATGCTGAGCGATGCCGCAAGCCACTTCCTGCACGAAGAGGAGATGCTGGCCCACTGCGACTACCCGGAACTCGAAGCGCACGCCGCCAAGCATACAGAACTGGTGGCGCAGTTTGATCGCGTGAAGCAGGAATTCGCCGCGGCCGACATCAGTTTCGTTTGGGCGGCCAAAGGTCTGCGCATCAAGCAACTGCTGGTGGAGCATCTGCTCCGCGAGGACATGAAATACCGCGATTTTCTGCGCGCTCGGGGAACGCGGTGATAGGGGCGAAAAAAAGCCGGTGGCGCTTTTGCGAACGCCACCGGCTCAAAGACGGGATTCCAAAGGAGGAGGAGGAGAAACCCCGCAAACAAATAATACAACAGGCAATGGTGCGATGCAACAGTCTTGGTGCGAAAACCGGCCTGAATCTGTTTGTTCTGTCATCCGTTTTTCCGATCTTATTCATCACATATTACGTTATGCTGCGTCGCATCAATATGTTATATATGCGCACTGAGGAGGAGTTTGACGCGGAATATCGATTCGATGATTATCAGACCGCTGACGCTATTCGAGCGGGAGGCCGTGAGAAGCTTCTATCTGGCGCTTTCCCCGGATGACCGTCGCAAGCGCTTCTGCTGTTCTCTCTCCGATGACACCATTTCAAACTATGTCGAGCGGCTGAATTTCAGCCGCGACACGGTGCTGGGCGCATTCGACGAACACGCAGGGTTGCTCGGGCTGGCCGAACTGATCCGCGGCGCCGAAGCCAGCGAAATGGCGTTTTCGGTACGGCCGGACAAGCGCGGCCAGAAAATCGGCACCAAACTTATCGAGCGGCTGATGCTGCGCGCGCGCATGTGTGGCGCGAAGAAGGTGTTCGTGATGTTCCTGTCGGACAATACGCCGATGCGGCGCATGGCGGTGCGCGCAGGGATGGCGCTCAACTCGTTCGATGGCGAAGCGCACGCAGAGCGGGAGTTGCCGGCGCCGAGCGCGGCGGAACTGGCCCAGTGGTTCGTCCAGGAAAACTTCTCGCACGGGAGCTATTTCGGCACCCTTGGCGTCGCCCGCTGGGGAGCGCTCGTGACCCGGCCCGGGAGCGCACCGGCACAGCCCCCCGTGGTGCCCTCCGCCGCCTGAACTGGCGCAAACGCCGGAATTTCCGCGGGCGCCCATGGCCGATGGCCGCTACGGCGTCTGTGTCGATTGCGGCGCGGAAATAGGCTATGAACCGCTGCTCGCTTACCCCACCGCGAAACGCTGCATCGCCTGCCAGCGGCAGCACGAAATGACCTACGCGCTCTTGGGCAATCCAAGGCTTTGAGTCCGGGCCGCTTTGCGCGTCGCATATGGTAATCTTGCGCGGCTGGACCCAGAGTCTGCAAGGAAACGAAGGGACAGCCTCTTTCGCGCCCCTCCTGAGTCGGCCCGCAAACGGGAGTTTGGTTGCGGGTGCTGAGCGCGAGCGCAGGATTCAATTCACGCCCGGAGGTCGCATGCAGCCCGTAATCACCTGTGTCGAAGACCTGCGCCTGCTGGCGAAAAAGCGCGTGCCGCGCATGTTCTACGACTATGCCGATTCGGGCTCGTGGACCGAGCAGACTTATCGCGCCAACGAGAGCGATTTCGCGAGGATAAAACTGCGCCAGCGCGTGGCGGTGAACATGGAGCACCGCAGCCTGAAGAGCTCCATGGTGGGCCAGGAAGTGTCGATGCCGGTGGCGCTCGCGCCCGTGGGGTTGGTGGGGATGCAGCACGCCGACGGCGAAATACTGGCGGCGCGCGCGGCGGAAAAGTTCGGCGTTCCGTTCACGCTTTCGACCATGAGCATCTGCTCGATCGAGGACGTCGCCGACAGCGTGAGCAAGCCCTTCTGGTTCCAGCTCTACGTGATGCGCGACCGCGAGTTCATCAAGAGGCTGATCGACCGCGCCAAGGCGGCCGGGTGCTCGGCGCTGGTGCTCACCCTCGACCTGCAGATCATGGGGCAGCGCCACAAGGACATCATCAACGGCTTGTCCGCGCCGCCCAAGATCACCCTGCGCAACATGCTGAACATGAGCACCAAGCCGCGCTGGGGCCTGGGCATGCTTGCGACGCGCCGGCACACGTTCCGCAATGTGGTGGGCCATGCGAGCACCGCCGCCGACCTGACTTCGCTTTCCGAATGGAGCGCGGGCCAGCTCGATCCGACCCTGAACTGGGACGACGTGCAATGGATCAAGGAGCGCTGGGGCGGCAAGCTGATCCTCAAGGGCATCATGGATGCCGAGGACGCGGAGATCGCGGTGCGCTCCGGCGCCGATGCGCTCATCGTCTCCAATCACGGCGGACGCCAGCTCGACGGCGCACCGTCTTCAATCGCGGCGCTGCCTGCGATCGCGCAGGCCGTGGGCGGGAAGATCGAGGTGCACATGGACGGCGGCGTGCGCTCGGGACAGGACGTGATCAAGGCGCTCGCCCTGGGCGCCAAAGGCGTGTATATCGGCCGCGCTTTCGTCTACGGCCTCGGCGCGATGGGCGAGGCGGGCGTCACCAGGTGCCTGGAACTGATCCGCAAGGAACTCGATGTCACCATGGCGTTCTGCGGCCTGCGCGACGTGAAACAAGTGGATCAGGCTATCCTGGTGCCCGGGACCTATTGAAAGCGCCCGCACTTAGTGAAAGCGCCCGCGCTCAGTGAAAGCGCCCGCGCTCAGTGAAAGCGCCAGCGCGCAGTGAAAGCGCCCACGCTTCGCGGCGCGCCGCGGCCGGCGTACAAGACCCGGCCGCGTACTTTATAATCCGGGGCACATGCGCATTCTAATCAGCAACGATGACGGCTATTTTTCGCCCGGAATCACCCGTCTTGCAGAAGCCCTCGCCAGCGTGGCCGAAATCACAGTGGTCGCTCCGGAGCGCGACCGCAGCGGTGCGTCCAATTCGCTTACCCTGGACCGGCCACTCACGGTCAAGCGCGCGGCCAACGGGTTCATGTTCGTCAACGGCACGCCGACCGATTGCGTGCACCTGGCGGTGACCGGCCTGCTCGAGCAGCTTCCCGACATGGTGGTGTCGGGCATCAACCTCGGCGCCAACATGGGCGACGACACCATTTACTCGGGAACCGTAGCGGCGGCAACTGAGGGTTACCTGCTCGGCATTCCCTCGCTGGCGGTATCGCTCGCGAGCAAAGCCGGCAGGCATTTCGACACCGCTGTGCGCGTGACCCTGGAGATGATCGAACGCCTGCGCCGCGCGCCCATGTCGGGGCCGGTCCTGCTCAACCTGAATATTCCCGATGTCGCCTACGAACAACTGCGCGGTCTCGACGTTACGCGTCTGGGCAAGCGCCACAAGGCCGAACCTGTGGTCAAGGAATTGAATCCGCGCCAGGAAACGGTATATTGGGTAGGGCCGGCCGGAGGCGCGCAGGACGCGGGCGAAGGCACGGATTTCTTCGCCGTCGCGGCGCAGCACGTATCGGTGACGCCGCTGCAGGTCGATCTTACGCACGTGCAGCAGATTCCGCTGCTGCGCGACTGGATGAAGCAGTGAACCGCCGCGTCGATCCGCAAGTGCAGGGCATAGGCATGACGTCCCAGCGCACGCGCGCGCGCATGGTCGAGCGCCTGCGCAAGGAAGGCATCACCGACGAGCGCGTGCTCGCGGCCCTCGCGGCTGTGCCGCGCCATGTATTCGTCGAGGAAGCGCTCGCGAGCCGCGCCTACGACGACGATGCGCTGCCAATCGGTTTCTCCCAGACCATTTCGCAGCCTTATGTGGTCGCACTGATGATCCAGGCGCTGCGCGCCGGGCGCGAACTTGGCAAGGTGCTCGAAATCGGTACCGGCTGCGGCTACCAGGCGGCGGTACTGGCGCAGCTGGCGACCGAAGTGTATTCGATCGAACGCATTGCGCCGCTGCTCGCCAAGGCGCGCGCCAATCTGCGCGGCCTGCGCCTTTCCAAGCTGCGCCTGAAGCACGCCGACGGCAATCTAGGGCTGCCCGAGGCCGCACCCTTCGATTCCATCATTCTCTCGGCTGCCGCGCGCGAGCTGCCGCAGGTCCTGTTGCGGCAGCTCGCGCCCAGCGGCAGGATGATCCTGCCGCTGGGCAGTTCAACGCAGGTATTGCGGCTGGTGGAGCGCAACCGCGGCGGCTACAGCGAGACCACCCTGGACGCCGTGCGCTTCGTGCCGATGCTGATGGGGGTGGAGTGAAGCGCGCCACGTACCTGCGCCTGCCATGCCTTGGCGCGCTGGCCGCGATTCTGCTTTCGGGTTGCGGCAGCACGCCGGTGCAGGCGCCGGTGCTGGAGCGCGCGCCCGCGGTCGCGGCCAAGCCGACCCCCGCGCAGGCCGGCAGTTCGGATAGCTACTATACCGTGCGCCGCGGCGACACCATGTTCAGCATCGCGCTCGACCACGGTCTCGATTACAAAGACCTCGCCGCCTGGAACAATATCGACAATCCGGGCCGCATACGCCCCGGCCAGCAACTGCGGATCAAGCCCCCGGCCGGCGCGCAGGAAGGGCCGGTGACGGTGAATCCGATAACCAGCTCGGGGCGGGTCGAGGCGCGCCCGCTCGGCACGCAGGCCGGGGCCGCGTCCGGATCGACGGGTACGGAGGGCACGATCAAGACGAGACCACTGGCGCGCAAGCTGCCGTATACCCCGGAGAACGTCGCACTGCTCGAGCGCAGCGAGCCGCCGCCAGCAACTGCTGCGCCGCCTGCCGCGGCACCCGCGCCCGCGCCCGTCGCGGCTCCTGCGGTGGCCGCGGCGCCGGCGAAGGAGCCTGCAGCCAAGCCCGAAGCCGCCGCAGACGACGAGGACAAGGTCGATTGGGGCTGGCCGGTGAAGGGCAAAGTGATCGCCGGCTTTTCCGAAGCGAGTAACAAGGGCCTGGACATCGCCGCCAATATCGGCGATCCGGTGACGGCGTCCTCGGCGGGACGCGTGGTCTACAGCGGCAGCGGCCTGCGCGGCTACGGCAAGCTGGTGATCATCAAGCACAATCAGACCTATCTGTCGGCCTATGCGCACAACAGCACAATCCTGGTGAAAGAAGGCCAGAACGTGGTCAAAGGGCAGAAAATTGCGGAGGCCGGCAACAGCGACAGCGACAAGCCCATGCTGCATTTCGAGATCCGCAAGCTCGGCAAACCAGTCGACCCGGCAAAATACCTGCCGCCGGCGTGAATTCCAAAGCGTCTTCCCCCGACGAGGAGTTCGAGGACGAGGCGGAGCCCGCGGTCCTGGCCGAGGCGCCGACCGAAGCGGCGGAGCCGGAAGCCGAATTTCTCTCCGACGTCACCCAGATCTATCTGCACGAAATCGGCCTCAACCCGCTGCTGTCTCCGGAGGAGGAGTTGCATTACGCACGCCTTGCCGCCAAGGGGGATTTCGCCGCGCGGCAGAAAATGATCGAGCGCAACCTGCGCCTGGTGGTGAATATCGCGAAGCACTACCTCAACCGCGGCGTGCCGCTGCTGGACCTGGTGGAAGAGGGCAATCTCGGGCTGATGCACGCGCTGGAAAAATTCGACCCGGAGCGGGGCTTTCGCTTTTCCACCTACGCCACCTGGTGGATACGGCAGAATATCGAGCGCGCGATCATGAACCAGTCACGCACGATCAGGCTGCCGGTGCATGTGATCAAGGAGCTCAACCTGGTGCTGCGCGCCAAGCGCCATCTGGAAACGCATGGCGAGCGGGAGGCGAGCGTGGAGGACATTGCGCACCTGCTCGGCAAACCGGCAGACGACGTGCGCGCCGTGCTCGCCCACAACGAGCATATGGCCTCGCTCGACGCGCCGCTGGACATCGACCCGATGCTGTCGATCGGTGAATCGATATCCGACGAGCAGGGCGTCAACCCGGAAACAGGCGTGCAGACGCAGGAGATTCAATCGCTGGTGGGTCAGTGGCTGGAGCAACTGAACGAGAAACAGCGCACCGTGATCGAGCGCCGCTTCGGCCTGAACGGCAAGGAAGTGTGCACGCTGGAGAATCTCGCGCAGCAACTGGGCCTCACGCGCGAGCGCGTCAGGCAGATCCAGCTCGAAGCGCTGATTCAGTTGCGCCGCACTCTGCGCCGGCGCGGTTTGTCGCGGGACGTGCTGCTCTAGCCGCAGGGCTGCCGCGGGATCAGTCGGTCTTCAGCGTCTCGGGAGGCTTGCGCTTCAGCATCGAAATGTCGGATTCCGCGCCGATGCCCTGCGCGAACTGAATGTTCTTGTTCAGTTCCTCGAGGTACAGGTTCTGTCCGCCGAAATGTTGCTGCGCGTAGCTGTAGGAACCGCCCAGGTCGAGATCCAGCCGCTTGCGCGCGCCCTGGAAGAACTGCGGCGTCTTGATGACCAGGTCCTCGCCCGAGGCAAAGATGACCCGCTCCGCGCCTTCCTCGTCGCGCTTCACGGTGAGGCCGCCGGCGACGAATTCCGGGTACAGGCGGTCGCGGCATTTTTCCAGATAACAGCGGTCCGACATCTGCGCGATGATGTCGGCCGAGCCGAGCATGCTGCCGAGCAGGCGGTAGATCGGCGAGGGCATCCTAATGTTTCCGACCGGCATCTCGTAGCCGGTGAAGTGGATCAGTTCGCCCGCGACTTCGGCCAATTCCGCCATGCCGATCTTCGGCAGGTAGTCGCGCAAAAACAGCGAGCCGCGCGAGACGTGCGTAAGGGTGTACTCGGCGCCGTTCCTGTGCTCGTGGTCGTCGAGCGCACGCACATAGCCCATGTCGTGGAACAGCGCGGTAATTACGCCCAGGCGGAACAGGGAATCGCCGAAGGGCTGGGTGCCGATGCGCGAACGCTCGTAGCCGTCGATCAGGCGCGCCATCGCCAGCGTCACGTCGAGCACGTGCTGGACGTCGTGGTAGGCGGTGTCGCAGGGGTGGTATCCCGGGTATTCGCCGCGATAGAGCCGCGTCAGGTCGCGAAACGCGTGGTCGAGCAGCTTGGTCGGCGCGGACGGATAGAGTTCGAGGTAAATGCGGTCCACCTCGTCGTTGACCACCTGCGGATCGGTAGTGTTGAATTGCGCGCTTACGTCAAAATCGTTGCCGCGTATATCCATGCCGTTTTCTGTACCCTTTTCTGCTTATTCTGCTTAGGCTGCCGCGCCGCTAAAGAGTTCGCGCGTCCGTTTCCCGCGCCGTCTTTTGACCATTGTATATTATGCTGAAGCCGCGCCCGCCACGCCTGTCCGCAACAAATTTTGACAATCTTCGCGCCAGAGCGGAATCCGCATATAAATCAAGCGTATAGATCCAGTCCGGCCTAGGTCCTGAGGGTGAACGGATTGAAGTCGGTATGGCGGTCGTAATAGTCCTCGTGCTCGGCGCGTTTGAGCGCACCGACCAGCTTGTAGGTGAGCGGTGTGAACACCACTTCGACGCCGACCTTGATCACGAACTGCGACAGCATTACCAGCGGCAGCTTGTCGTTCGGGATGATGCCGCTGCCGTAGAAAGCGAGCGGGTAGAACAGCGCGGAATCCACCGCCTCGCCGAAGATGGTCGAGCCTATGGTGCGGGTCCATAGCCATTTCCCGGCGGTGAGAATTTTCATCTTGGCGAGGACGAAGGAATTGACGAACTCGCCGCAGAAATAGGCGCACATCGAGGCGAGCACGATGCGCCAGGTCGAGCCGAAGGCGACTTCGTAGGCCGGCTGGTTGTGCCAGAACGGCGCCGGCGGCAGCGCCACCACCACCGCCGCCATGATCGAGGCGAAGCCCAGGCCGGTAAAGCCGGCCCAGATTACCTTGCGCGCGCGCGCGTAGCCGTAGACCTCGGTGAGGATGTCGCCGAAGACATACGATATCGGGAAGAACAGCACGCCGGCGCCGAAATTGACCACGCCCAGCCAGGGCAGCGAAATCTGCGCGATCTTGGCCGGGCCGATCAGGTTGGAGCAAATCAGAACGCAGACGAACGCCGCCATGACCAGGTCGTAGTAGCGGTACTGTCGATTCTGCTGTGCGGACGGCGTCATCGGCGGCCTCTCCAAGCGGTGTGCCATTAAACCCTGCGCCGGCGGCGCCGGTCAATTTGTGCAGCCGCGGCCTCCCCGCCGACACGGCGATTTTTCCCGCGGCGCGGCAGTTTCAGGTGGTCAGGCGCCTGGCTTTCTTCTTGCGCGGCTTGGGTGTCGGTACCAGCACGGTGCCGCGGCATTGCTTCGCCCCGCACCAGCAGGGCCAGCGCGCCTTCACTGCCTTGGTGATGCGCTCGCCCGCTTCGATGCAGTAGTCGTAGGATAGCTCTTCGCCGGGGCGGATGTCGCGGATGGCGCGAATGAACATGCGCTTGTCCTTCTCGTACGTATCGCAGTTCGGGGCGCAGGAGTGGTTGATCCAGCGCGCGATATTGCCCTTGGCGCCGCCGTCGATGTTGTGGTCATGCGCGATGCCGAAAACAAAGGTGTGGTTCAGTCCCTCCATGTTCTCCGGATAGCGGCGCGCGGCTTCGGCCTCGCTGATGATCTCGCCCTTGTATTCGCACACCGTCTCGTCCTCGCGTATCCGACGGCGCGCGTACACGCCGCGCCCGTGTATGCCCGAGCGGCGCAACACGATGCGCGCTCCCGGTCGTCTTGGCTTGCCGTTCTTCATGGGATAAGGCTCATTTTTCGCGAAGCGCGCATTGTTGCGTTGAACGCGGCAGCTTGCAAGCGCGGCCTTGCGCCTATTGTCGATGAAACGGCGCTATCATCGCGTCTATCCTGGTAAACGCATCGAGGATCCGATTCCATGACCGAGTTTCGCGGGATCTTTCCCTATCTCGTTTCACCGATCGATGCATCGAGCGGCCGCGTGCGCGAGCGCGTGCTGCGCGAGCTGGTCGAGCACCTGATCGGCTGCGGCGTGCACGGCCTCTCGCCGCTGGGCAGCACCGGCGAATTCGCCTATCTGTCGTTCGAACAGCGCCAGGAGATCGTGCGCATCGTGGTCGACGCCGCGGCCGGGCGCGTGCCGGTGCTCGCGGGCGTCGCGGCCTTCGCGACCAGCGACGCCATCCGGCAGGCCGAGGCGCATGTGCGGCTCGGCGCTGACGGCCTGATCCTGATCCTGCAGCAGATGTTCCCGGTGCCGGCGCGCGGCGTCGAGCGCTATTTCGGCGACATCGCCCGCGCGCTGCCGCAGACTTCGATGACGATTTACACCAATCCGGGGCTGCTCGGCGGCGACGTACCGATGGATGCACTCGACGCGCTGTCGCATATGCCGAACATCGAGTACGTCAAGGATGCCTCGGGCAACACCGGCCGCATCCTGTCCATGCTCAACCGCATGGGCGATCGCATCAAAGTGTTCAGCGCATCGGCGCACATACCGCTGCTGGTGCTCAAGCTCGGCGGCGTGGGCTGGATGGCCGGGCCGGGCTGCGTCATGCCGCGCGAGTGCGTGCGCCTGTACGATCTTGCGCGTGCCGGCGACTGGGACGCGGCGATGGCCGAGCAGCGCCGGCAGTGGGCGATCAACGAAGTCTTCACCAGGTACGCGCTCGCCGCCTGCATCAAGACCGCGCTGCAGCTGCAGGGCTTCGATGTCGGCGATGCGATCGCGCCGCAGGAGGCGCTCAAGCCCGAGGCGGTGGAGGAAATCCGGCGCGCGCTGGCGCAACTGTAGAGACCGGCCCGCGCGCCGATCGCAGCCTACTTCATCTTTGCCAGATTCTCCAACGCTGCGCCCGTGACGCGCACAAGTTTCCATTCGTGCATGATCGTGGCGCCCAGCGTTTCGTAAAAGAAAATCGCCGGCTCATTCCAGTCCAACACGGACCATTCAAGGCGCCCGCAATCGCGCTCGGCTGCGACGCGCGCGACATGCAGCAGCATGGCGCGGCCGAAGCCGCGGCGCCGGTGCGCGGGATGCACGTACAGGTCCTCCAGGTACAGGCCTTTCTTGCCGAGAAACGTCGAGAAGTTGTGGAAATACACAGCAAAGGCAACGGGCTGCGCGCCGCAGTAGCCGAGCAGCACCTCGGTGCGGCTGCCCGCGCCGAACAACTCTTCGGCGATGACGGTTTCGGTAGCCGCGACAAGGTGGCTGAGCTTTTCGTATTCGGCCAGGTCCTTGACGAAGGAGAGCACCAGCGGCACGTCTGCACGCGTGGCCCGGCGTATCGAGAGAAATTGCGCATTCATTTGGGCTGAGAGGCCGACTTTACCGCTTGCGCAAGCTCCAGCACCGCAGCGGCGTACATGCTGGAGCGGTTGTAGCGCGTAATCACGTAGAAGTTGTTGAAACCGACGAGATATTCGCTTACTTTTTGCGGCGTGCTCAGTTCGATCAGCGCGCAGGGCACGTCTGCGGGTGCTGCGCCGTCCGTGCCGACACCGAAGTCCTCCAGCTCGCCGAAGCGGTAGCCCGGCTTGATGCCGGAATCGACCAGTGCGCGGTAATCCTCCCCTTGTACCCGTGCGGCGAAGGCCACCGGCGCGCCCGTTTCCCAGCCATGCTCCTTGAGGAAATTGGCGACACTGCCGATCGCGTCGGCGAAGCTGCCGGAGAGGTCCTGCTTGCCGTCGCCGTCCAGATCCACGGCGTAGCGGCGATAGCTGCCGGGCATGAACTGCGGGATGCCGATGGCGCCGGCGTAGGAGCCTTTCAGCGCCAGCGTGTCGATGTCCGCGTCGCGCGCATACAGCAGGAAATTCTCCAGTTCGCCGCGGAAGTATTCCGCGCGCGGCGGATAGTCGAAGGCGAGCGTGGTCAGCGCGTCAATGACGCGGTAGTTGCCGGTGTTGCGCCCATATACCGTTTCCACGCCGATGATGGCGACGATGATCTCCTCTGGTACGCCATAGCGCGCCGCGGCGAGCGCGAGCGCCTCGCGCTGCCTGACGCTGAAGATCACGCCCGCCTCGATGCGCTCCGGCGTGACGAACAGCGCGCGGTACGCCTCCCAGGAGCGCGCGCGCGGCTCGGCCGGCGGGGTGATGGCCGCGATCACCGATGCCTGGTAGCGCGCGTGGCTGAACAGCGCGCGCAGTTCGCTCTCGACAAAACCGTGCTCGCGCACCATCTGCGCGATGAACTGTTGCACGTCCTTGCGCTCGGCGTAGCGCTTGCCGCCGCCCGCGGCAAAAACCGGCGCGGACGCCAGCGCGAAGCAGCAGGACAAGGCCAGCAGCGACAGCAGTCGCAGCAGGCGGCGCACCGCGCGGCTCAAACGCGGAACTCCCGCACCAGCAGGCGCAATTCCGCCAGCGCGTGCGCGTCGGTGCTCTCGCCATAGCGCAGCGCGATATAGCGCTCGCCGATCGCGCGGATGCGCGCGGCCTCGGCCGGATAGCGTCCTGCGCTGCGTGCGACGAAATCCGCCGGACCTTCATGCGCGGCGCGCGCGCAGCCGTTCGTTTCCAGCTTGGCGCAGAATCTGAGCCACAGTCGCTGCACCCGGTCGGAGGTGCGCATGCGCCGCAGCAGCCAGGCCGTGAGCAGCGCAAGCAGCGCGCCCACGCCCCAGAACAGGGTCAGCGCCATGTTTTCCCAGCTGGGTTCGCTCATGCCCAGCCTGGAGAGAAATTCGCGCTGACGCTCCGGGTTGTAGCCCAGCACCAGCTGGTTCCATTTGTTCGCGAGCGCATCCCAGTTGTAGCGCAGGCCGCGCAGCCAGGTGAGCGAGGTGCGCGCCATCAGCGGCAGCGGATCGGTCGCGGACACCGCCGCGGCGACGCCGGATTCGACCCGCGCCGGCGAGACCACGGCGGTGGGATCGAAGCGCACCCAGCCGCGGCCCTGCAGCCACACTTCGGCCCAGGCGTGCGCGTCGGACTGGCGCACGATCATGTATCCATCCACCGGATTGATTTCGCCGCCCTGATAACCGGTGACCACGCGCGCCGGCAGGCCGGCTGCGCGCATCAGGAATACGAAGCTCGATGCGTAATGCTCGCAAAAGCCGCGTTTGCTGCCGAACAGGAATTCGTCCACTGAATCACGTCCGAGCAGGGGCGGCTGCAGCGTGTAGACGAAGCCCTGCTCGCGAAAATAATTCAGCGCCTGCTGCACGATGGCGGTGCCGCTGGCGCCGCCGGCGGCCCACTCCTGCGCCAGCCGGCGCGCGCGCGGATTGAAGCCCGCCGGCAGCTGCAGCCCCGGCCTGAGCTCGTCGGCATCGTCGTCCGCGCCTTCGGCGAAACTGGTATAGGAGCGCATGTCATAGCGCACGCGGTTGCGCACCGGCCTTCGCGCAAACAGCACGTAGTCGGGCGCGACGCTGGCGTTGGGCGGCACTTTCGCCGCGAGCTCGAGCGCGAACAGCCAGTTGTGGTTGTGCGGCTCCAGCGTGACTTCGTAGTCGTAGGGCGTGCCGCGGGCCTCGAACCTGATCTGGGTGAAGCTGCGCGTGTCACCGGGCCGCCAGGTCAAACCGTCGAAATTCCAGAATACCGGCCCGCGCCAATAGAGCTGCGGCCGCGGCGGCGAATCGCCCTGGAAACGCACGCGAAACGCAATGGCGTCGGATTGCGACAGGCTGCTGATTGCGCCGGGCGACATCGAGTCGGACAGGCCGGTGACGCCGCTGTAGGCGTCTTGCGGCAGGCCCCACAGTGGCCCCTGCACCCGTGGAAACAGCAGGAACAGGACCAGCATCACCGGCCCCGCCTGCGTCAGCAGCACGGCGGAGGTTTTCAGATTGGCCTGCAGCGCGCGCCCGGGCGCGGCGAAATTCACCAGGCTGGCGGTGTTGACCAGCGCAGAAACCAGCATCAGCGCTGCGGTCGGCAGCGTCTGCGAATAGAAGAAATTCGTCAGCGCGAGAAAGTAGCTGAGCAGCACCAGCACGATGGCATCGCGCGGGCGGTGCAGCTCGAGCAGCTTCAGCGACAGGAACAGCACTAGCAGGGCCACGCCGGAATCGCGGCCGAACAGCGTGTGATAGGTCAGGTAGACGCCGAGCATGCCGCCGGCGACCAGCAGCGCCAGCAGCCATTTCTTCGGCAGCGCGCGCTCGCCCAGCGCCAGATAAATGCGCCAGGCGAACACGATGCACGCGTCCAGATTCAGCCACCAGGGCAGGTTCAGCATATGCGGCGCGATGACCAGCGCGAGCCCGCCGAGCAGCCAGAACAAATGGCGCAGCTGGATCGCCGCGTTAGGCGCGCCCGGTCCGTATGCTGCGCGGCTAGAGTTCATACAAGGCGAGCTCCCGCAGGCAGGCAAGGCGGTGCGGCTCGCCCGCGTCCGGCTCGAGTTCCACGCCGGGCAGGCGCAGGCCGTAGCGCAGCCCTTCCTGATCTGCGCTGAGCACCCAGCGCGTCAGGCGCGACAGCCTGGCTTCGAGACCCAGATTCGCCGGCAGCTCATTCCAATCCAGCCACAGCTCGGCGGTGGCGCGGCCGCTGAACACCTTGGTTTGCAGCCCCTGTTCGCGCGCGGCAGCCTTCCAGTGTATGTGCCGCGGCGAATCGCTCACCTGGTAGGCACGCAGGCCGGCGAAATCGTCGCTGCCGCCGCTGGCCACGCGCTTCTCGCCGCTGCCGCCTGAGGGCTCCGGCAGCGGCAGCAGGCCCGCGTCGGGTCGCGGGTAGACGACGCAGTGCGAATCCGGCTGGATGTAGCTCCAGGCGCGCAGCAGGCCGACCGGAAAGCGCGTTTCGATGGTGATGCGCCGCGGGCTGAGCCAGCCGCGGCGCGGCGCCGCGACCGGAATGCTCACCGTGGCGCCGCGCGCCGACGCGACGTCGCACTGCGTTGCCTTGCCTTCGTGCCAGAGCACGATGGAGCAGCGGTCGTAGGCCGAGCGGTTCTCGACGAACAGTTCGAACCAGGCGAGTTCGCCCGCGAACACCGGATTCGCGCGGCCCGGCGTGATGTGCAGATGCACCAGGTTGCGGAACGTGTGCAGGATCGCGACCAGCCCCATGCTCGCGAGCAGGAAGGTGAGGATGTAGCCCAGCGACAGGTTGTAATTGATCGAGCCGATGAGCATCACGCCCAGCGCCACGGCAAAGGCGAGGCCCGGGCGCGTCGGCAGGATGTAGACGCGGTTCTGGCGCAGGTAGATAGTACCCGGCTCGGGCTTGCGCGGCCCGAAGAACGCGAGATAGAGCTGCGAGCGGCTCAGGATTTTTTCGAACATTGCGCCGGCGCGCCAGGTATGGTCGGGAGGTTTCAGGGGATCGGCACGGCCTCGATCAGCGCGGTGGTGACCTCGGAGGCGCGCTTGCGCGCGCCTTCGTGCGCCGGCGCGAGGCGGTGACCGGCGACACCGGGCAGCACCGCCTGAATGTCCTCCGGCAGCACCTTGTCGCGGCCCTCGAGCATGGCCCAGGCCTTGGCGGCGTGCAGGACGCCCAGCGCGGCGCGCGGCGACAGGCCGCTGGTGAATTCGGGCGCGCGCCGCGTGTGTTCCACGATCGCCTGAATGTAGTCGAGCAGGGCCGGCGCGGCGTGCACCTGGTCCGCGTTCGCCTGCATTTCCAGCAGCTCGCCCGGCGCGAGGCAGGGCTCCAGCGTCGCCACCAGGTTGCGCCGGTCGGTGCCCTGCAGCAGCGCGCGTTCGGCGTCGCGGTCGGGGTAACCGAGCTCGATGCGCATGAGAAAGCGGTCGAGCTGCGATTCGGGGAGCGGGAAGGTGCCGACCTGGTGCGAAGGGTTCTGCGTGGCGATGACGAAAAACGGCTCGGGCAGCGGCCGCGTTTCGCCTTCGGCGGTCACCTGGTGCTCTTCCATCGCCTCGAGCAGCGCGCTTTGCGTCTTTGGCGTGGCGCGGTTGACTTCGTCGGCCAGTATCAGCTGCGAGAATATCGGACCGGGGTGAAACTTGAATGCGCCGGTGTCGCGGTCGAACACCGACACGCCGATGATGTCGGCGGGCAGCAGGTCGCTGGTAAAGGAAATGCGCTGAAAGCCCAGGCCGAGGAGCTTGGCGAGGGTGTGGGCGAGCGTGGTCTTGCCCACGCCGGGCAGGTCCTCGATCAGCAGGTGGCCGCGCGCCAGCAGGCAGGCGACGGCCATGCGTATCTGCCGCTCCTTGCCGAGGATGACTTTTCCGGCCTCGGCAATGACGCGATGAATCGAGGTGTCGCGGGTGGCAAATTTCGTTTCAGCGTGCAGCAGCAATGGGGTTCTCCGTATTGGCGCCGGCGGCACCGGGCGTTTGCGCGGCGCCGGCAGCGGCGCCGGTGCGCCCGGGGGGACAGGGCGATTATGCGATTATGCCTGAGGCATACATTCGTCATCTTACGTGGATTTCGGCTAATATTCATCCAACCCACCGAGACGCAAGGCGAATGGCCACTGCTTTCATAACCCACCCGAACTGCCGCAAGCACGACATGGGTTCCTATCACCCGGAGTGCCCGGAGCGCTTGAGCGCGATCGAGGACCAGCTGATCGCCTCGGGCGTGGGGCCGCACCTCGATCATTATGAGGCGCCGCAGGCGAAGGTGGGCAGCCTCGCGCGCGTGCACCCGATGGAGTACATCAGCCATGTCCGCAGCAGCTCGCCGCAGCACGGCACGGTGCACCTGGACCCGGATACGGCGATGAATCCGCACACCTGGGAGGCGGCGCTGCACGCCGCCGGCGCCGCGGTGCTGGCGACCGACCTGGTGCTCAAGCGCCAGGCCGACAACGCCTTTTGCAGCGTGCGTCCGCCCGGACACCACGCAACGCGCGACCGCGCCATGGGATTCTGCCTGTTCAACAATGTCGCCATCGCCGCGCGACACGCGCTGGAGGAGTACGGCCTCGAGCGCGTCGCCATCGTCGATTTTGACGTACATCACGGCAACGGCACCGAGGACATATTCCGCGACGACGCGCGCGTGCTCATGGTAAGCACGTTCCAGCATCCGTTTTATCCCTACAGCGGCATCGACGATCCGACGCCGAACATGGTCAACGTGCCGCTGCCGGCCGGCGCCGGCAGCCAGCCGTTTCGCGATGCGGTGACGCAGCAATGGATGCCGGCGCTGGAGGCATTCAAACCGCAGATGGTGTTCTTTTCCGCCGGCTTCGACGCCCATGTGGAGGACGACATGGCGATGCTGCGCCTGGTCGACGCCGACTACGCCTGGGTTACCGGCCAGATCAAGGAAATCGCGGACAAGTACGCCGAGGGACGCATCGTTTCGGTGCTCGAGGGAGGTTACAACCTGTCCGCGCTTGCGCGCGGCGTGGTTGCGCACATCAAGGTGCTGGGCGGCTTGTAGGTGTCGCGCGCTGGTGCCGGACTCCTTGCGTCTGGATTTGAATCGTGACCTGTTGCAGAGCTGCAATTTGGCGCGGACAAAGGACCGTCCGCGCGGATCGTCGCTAGCACATGGATGAAAAAGCCATCCATGCGCTAGCGACGATCTTGTGTGAAGACCCGCATTGTTGTTGCCTTTATGCATAACCATGTTTTTGTTACGGATGGTGTTTATCCGTAACAAAAACATGGTTGGCGCGCGCAGCGCGCAAATCCACCGGTGGCATGCGACGGCTACCGAGACCGTGAATAGAGCTACGGCTGAGCCAGTTTGCGCAGCGCGGCGGCGTCGGTAATGCGAATCTGCTCGCGGCCCAGCGCGACCCAGCCGCGGTCCTGGAAATTGGCGAGCAGGCGGCTCACCATCTCGCGCACGCTGCCCAGTTCGTCGGCGAGGCTCTGGTGCGTTGCGCGCACCAGTTCGCCCTTGCCCAGCAGCAATGCCGCGAGGCGCTGGTCGAGCTTTTGGAACGCGACTGCCTCGACCAGGCTCATCAGATCGGCCAGGCGCTCGGAGAACAGGCCGAACACATAGTCACGGAACAATTTGTGCTCGGCGAGCAGCCGGTGGAACAGTGCCGGCGGCAGGGCGAGCAGCGTCACCGGGGTTTCAGCGACGCCGGTGGCCGAATAGGGGCTGCCGCCGAGCAGGCAGCTGCTCGACAGCAGGCAGCTCTCCCCCGGTGTGATGCGGTAGAGCTGGACTTCGCGGCCATTGGGCGCGGCTTTGACCACGCGCACGTTGCCTTCCAGCAGCATCGGAAAGCCGGTGCAGGGGCTCGCCGCTTCGAACAGGATCGCGCCCGCCGGCGCCTGCCGCGGCGTCGCGCCGGCCACGATTTCGTCCACCGCGGCGGGCGGAAACTTCTGGAATACCGGGAACAGCTGCAGCAGTCGCGCCTTCAATTCCGCAGTGTTCATGTCTGCGCCCCGGTCATCAGTTGCGCCGCCATGCGCTTGAGCGCGGCGGCATCCAGCTTGGGCGGCCGCAGCACCTGCGCGCCCCCAAGGCGGGAAAAATTCTTCAGCGTGGCGCGCCGGTACGCTGGGTCGTAGTGGTTCTCCAGCAGGTCGGCCACCAGTTCGTCCCAGCGCTGCTCTTCGACCTGATGCAACCAGCGCGCAATCGTCTCGCCGCCTTGCAGCGCGCTGAGGCTGCTCAGCCTGGCCTTGAGTTCGCGCGGATTGCCGAGGAAATGGACGTACTCGTCGACGAGAAAAGCGACGCGCTCGGCCAGCGGCGCCTCGATCAGCACGCAGGGGCTGTCGCGCATGCGCAGCAGCAGTGCATCGGGCACCTGCAGCTGGCCGATCTTGCGGCTTTCCGCCTCCACGTACACCGTGCGCGCGGGGTCGAATTTGCGCAGCGCGTCCCACACCAGGCTGTCGAACATTTTTTGCCCCGGCTGCGGCTGCGCCGGCAGATTGCCCAGCACCGAACCGCGGTGGCTGGCCAGTTCTTCGAGGTCGAGCATCTGTGCGCCGGCCGCGGCCAGCGCCTGCAGCAGGCGGCTCTTGGCGCTGCCGGTCGAGCCGCAGACGACGCGATAGCTGTATTTGTGCGGCAGTTCGGTCAGCTGCGCCAGGACCTCGCGGCGGTAGGCGCGGTAGCCGCCTTCGAGCCGCGCCGCGTGCCAGCCTATTTCGCTCAGAATGTGCACCATGGCGCCGCTGCGCTTTCCCCCGCGCCAGCAATACACCAGCGGGCGCCAGCCCTTGCCGTGCGCGGCGAATTGCTCCTCGATATGACGTGCGATGTTCTTCGCCACCAGCGCCGCGCCGCGCTTTTTCGCGTCGAACGGCGACACCTGCTTGTAGATGGTGCCGATGGCTTCGCGCTCGGCGTCATCGAGCACCGGACAGTTGATCGCGCCGGGCACATGGTCTTCGGCGAATTCGGATGGTGAGCGCACGTCGATGACCGTGTCGAATTCGGCCAGCTGCGCTACGCTTGCGAGGTCAGGAAATTTCACGGATCTTCCGGGAAAGCCGCATCGGCTACGCATGCGGCTTTTCTGTTTTAGAATCAGCCGCGAGTTTACACGCAAACACCGCCTTCCAACGGAGTCCTGCCGCCATGAATACGCCTGCCGAAGCAGCGTTTCGCCTCACCCAGTTCAGCCACGGCGGCGGCTGCGGCTGCAAGATCGCGCCCGGCGTGCTCACCAAGCTGCTCGCCGCCACGCCGATCCGGAATATGCCAGCCGACCTGCTGGTGGGCACAGAATCCAGCGACGACGCCGCGGTGTACCGGCTGAACGACAGCCAGGCTCTGATCGCGACCACCGATTTCTTCACGCCCATCGTCGATGATCCCTACGACTTCGGCCGCATCGCGGCGACCAACGCGCTGTCGGACATCTACGCCATGGGCGGGCGCCCGTTCATGGCGCTGGCCGTGGTCGGCATGCCGCTGGACAAGCTGCCGCTGCAAGTGATCCAGAAAATCCTCGCCGGCGGCGAAGCGGTGTGCGCCGCGGTCGGCATACCCATCGCGGGCGGTCATTCGATCGACGTGCTCGAGCCGATCTACGGCCTGGTCGGCCTCGGGCTGGTGCATCCGGACCGGGTGAAGCGCAACGACCGCGCACAGGCGGGCGATGTGCTGATACTGGGGAAGCCCCTGGGCGTGGGCATACTTTCTGCTGCGCTCAAGAAAGGCACGCTCTCCGCCGCAGGCTACGCGCAGATGATCGCCGCCACGACGCAGCTCAACACCCCGGGCGCCGCTCTCGGCGAATTGCCGGGCGTGCATGCGATGACCGACATCTCCGGCTTCGGCCTCGCCGGCCACCTGCTCGAAATGTGCCGCGGTTCCAGGCTGGGCGCGCAGCTGCGCTTCGCCGACCTGCCCGTCATCGATGAGGCGCTGCACTGGGCACGCGAGGGCACGGTGACCGGCGCGAGCGGGCGCAACTGGAGCGGCTACGGCGCGGAGGTGCAATTGCCCGCGGGCGCGCCCGAGTGGCAGCGCGCGCTGCTCACCGATCCGCAGACCAGCGGCGGCCTGCTCGTCGCCTGCGCAGCCGAGATTGCGGCCGAGGTGCTGGCCGAATTCAGCCGCTGCGGTTTCGCGGCGGCGCGCCGCATTGGCACCATGGTGGCTGGGCAGGGCGTGGTGCTGCGCTGACGCAAAGCGGCGGCTAGCGCGGCCCGTACTTGCGCGAGCGCGCGGCAAACTCCGCGTATCCCATGAATTTCTCGAATTCCGCCGCTTCGGCGCGCAGTCCTTCGACTGCGTCGGCATCGCCGCTGTCGCGAAAGCGTTCGACCGCGTCGCGCACTGCGCGATACTGCGCTAGCAGCGAAAAGCCGTAGTACAGGACGATGGCGGCGCCCGCCTCGGCTTCGTCGGCGAGCGCATAGCCTGGCGTATCGACGACCATGACCGGCTTTGCGAGTGCGGCGCGGATTTGCTTCAGTTTCGGCGGCGGGATCATGGTCGGAAACACCATGTCGGCGCCGGCTTCGGCGTAGGCGTTCAGGCGCGCGATCGTTTCGTCCACGTCGCCCAGGGCCCAGGCCGCATCGCTGCGCGCGACGATCAGGAAATTGGGGTCGCTGCGCGCGTCCACCGCGGCGCGGATGCGGTTCGCGACCTCGTCCGCGGGATGCAGGCGCTGCGGCACGTCGGCGTGCTTGCCGAAGGCATGGTCCTCGATATGGATCGCGCACACGCCGGCGCGCTCGAAGTCGCGCACCGTGCGCCACAGGTTGGCCGCGTCGTTGAAGCCGCCCTCGGCGTCCGCGATCACCGGCACCTCGACCGCATTGGCGATGCTGCGCGCCTGCTCCACCATGTCCGGCAGGCTCAGCAGGCCGGTATCGGGCAGGCCGAAACGGCTCGCGGCGGTGGCATAGCTGCCGATATAGACGCAGGGAAAGCCCGCTGCCGCGATCAGCTTCGCGCTGAGCGCGTCGCTGGCGCCCAGCGCCGGCGTGGTGCGGCCGCTGTCGACCAGATCGCGCAGTTGCCTGCGGCGCGCGCTAAAGGAGGGCTTGTCCATGCATTGTCGTCAGGAATTAGCAGACGGAGTTCATGCTATTCCGGGAATTCTACTGCAGGGCCCGATCGCGGGTTTTCGAATCTATTTAGGGGGCTTTGGCGTTCAACGCAGAAAATGTCGGAATTGGCATTTACAAGACCTTGTTTTTGAGAGATTATTAGCTACTCGCTTTTGCTACGGTCGAACCCCGGTGCTTGCCGGGATGTAATCGAGGAGCGGACCAATGGCAAAAATCGTTGTGTTTAACCAGAAGGGCGGGGTCGGCAAAACCACGACCACGCTGAATCTGGCTGCGCTGCTCGCACTCCGCGGCCACGCGCCCTTGGCGATCGACCTCGATCCGCAGGCGCACTTGTCTTCGATTTGCGAATCATCGGCCGACGACGGCGGCGACAGCCTCTACGCCTTCTACCAGGATTTGAAGCCGCTCGCGGAACTGATACGCACGAGCAAGGGCGGCTGGCCCATCATTCCCGCGCATCTGGATTTGTCCAAGGTCGACACCCAGTTCGGCAAAGGGCCGCGCGCGCTGCAGCGGCTCAACGCCGGCATCACCAGGGAAAACCTCAACACCGACCGGCCCATACTCATGGACGCCTGTCCCTTGCTGGGCACCCTGTCCCTGAACGGTATTTTCGCCTGCGACCGCGTGCTGGTGCCGATTTCCGCCGACTACCTCGCGGTAAACGGCGCGCTGCAGATCGACCGTACGTTGCGCGCGCTGGAGCGCGTGCTGGAAAAGCCGCCGATCCGCCGTTTCGTGCTCACGCGCTTCGATGCGCGTCGTAACATGTCCTGGGACATAGACCGCAAGCTGCGCGAGCGCTTCGGCGCCGAAATGTGCGAGACGCGCATCGCCGAGAGCGTGGGCCTGGCCGAGAGTCCGGCGCAGAATCGCGATGTGTTCGCCCACGCGCCCGACAGCCGCGGCGCGCGCGACTACGCGGCGCTGTTGGACGAACTGGAGACTGCGGGCTTCCTCGCCTAGTCAGCTTGGCCCTGCCCGGCCGAACCAGGGCTCGGTTCCTTGCCGATCAGATTGATCGCGCGTTCGAGATCGAGCGTCTCTTCCTTTACCATCGGCGCCTGCACTTCGTGGCATTCGATGATTTCGCATTGGTAGTAAATCTGGGCGACCTTGCGCTCGGCGTCGGCGCGGTCGCGCGCCGCGATCATCAGGTTGTCTACCACCGTCCCGCCGCGGGTCTTCACTTTGAAACCGAATTTGATCACGGCTCGGACTCCCGTTTAAGTGCGCAGGCAAATTATCGCACGTAGCGCAAGCGATGCCGGTTGCCTCATTTCTTCAGCAGCGGCGCGAGCGCTTTCCATACGTTCTCCAGCAGCATCGGCTGCGCCTGCGCGGTCGGGTGCAGGTCGTCGGCCTGGAACAGTTCGCGCCGCTGATCGATGCCTTCGAACAGATAGGGCACCCTTGCGACATTGTATTTGCGCGCGACGTCGGCGTAGGCCTGTGCGAACTGCCGCGTATAGGTCGCGCCGTAATTCGGCGGCATGCGCATGCCCACCAGCAGCACGCGCGCCCCGGCGCGCCGGCTCGCGCTGACGATCTTCTCGAGGTTGGCACGCATCTCCTGCGCCGGCAATCCGCGCAGGCCGTCGTTGGCGCCCAGTTCGACGATGACCACTTTGGGCTCGTGCTGCTTCAGCGCCGCGGCGATGCGCGCCGCGCCGCCGCTGGAAGTTTCGCCGCTGACGCTGAGGTTGCTGACGGTATAATCCAAGCCTTCCCGCTTCAGGCGCGCCTGCAGCAGGCTGGCCCAGCCGGCATCCTGGGGCAGGCCATAGGCGGCCGACAGGCTGTCGCCATAGACCAGGATGGTGCCGCCGGCCCTGGCTGCAAGCGGCAGACACAGCAGCGCCATCGAGCAGCTAAGGAACAATCTTCGCAACATGACCCAAAGCATCGAAACACCCCTGGTAAAAGCGTCTGGCCTGTCCAAAGTGGTGCCGAACGGGCCGGAGCAGCTTGTCATTCTGCATGAGATCGACCTCGCGGTCAGGTCGGGCGAGGCGGTGGCCATCGTCGGCGCCTCGGGTTCGGGCAAGTCCACGCTTCTGGGCCTGCTCGCCGGTCTGGACACGCCCAGCGCCGGCAGCGTGCATCTGAACGGCACGGATCTGTTCGCGCTGAGCGAGGACGGGCGCGCGGCGCTGCGCGCCCGGCTGCTCGGTTTCGTATTCCAGTCGTTCCAGCTGCTGCCGGCGCTAAACGCGCTGGAGAACGTGATGCTGCCGCTGGAGCTGGCGGGCGCCGCCGATGCGGCGCGGCGTGCGGCGGCGATGCTGGAGCGCGTCGGATTGCGCGAGCGCCTGGGGCATTATCCGAAATATCTTTCCGGCGGCGAGCAGCAGCGCGTCGCGCTGGCGCGCGCTTTCGTGATCGAGCCCAAACTGCTGCTGGCCGACGAACCCACGGGCAACCTCGATGCCGACACCGGTGCGGGCATCATCGAGCTGATGTTCGCGCTGAACGCCGCTGCCGGCACCACGCTGGTGCTGGTCACGCACGACGACGCCATCGCG
>JBBRAI010000051.1:0-24443 GCA_038206915.1 Burkholderiales bacterium
GATCGTCGATTGCGCGCGGATAGCTTCATCATCCGCGCGCAATCGACGATCCGCGCGGACGGTTTTTCGTCCGCGCAGGTTTTCCGAACACCTTGCGCGCTGCGCGCGCCAACCGCGTTTTCTGTACGGATAAAAGGCATCCGTACAGAAAACGCGGTTATGGTTGAATACAAATTCGACAATTTTGATATCCCCACTCAACTAATATCCGCGTCGACGAGATTCCCGTACATCTCCATCCACTCGCGCCGCTGCGACGCATTCTCCTTGCCCATCATCATGTTGAACACCGAGCGGTCGGATTCCAGCGCCACGTCCTCGACCTGCACCGGCAGCATGCGCCGCGTGTCAGGGTTGAGCGTGGTCTCCCACAGTTGCTCCGGACTCATCTCGCCCAAGCCTTTGAAGCGGCTCACCGCCCATTTGCCTTCGTCCATGCCTTCGTCCAGAAGTTTCTCCTCGATGCCGGCGAGTTCCTGCTTGTCCAGCGCATAGAGCTTGCGCGCGGGCTTGCCCTTGCCCATCGAGGGCACGTCGATGCGGAACAACGGCGGCTGTGCCACGTACACCGAGCCGGTTTCGATCAGCCGCGAAAAATGGCGGAAGAACAGCGTCAGCAGCAGCACCTGGATATGCGCGCCGTCTACGTCGGCGTCGGCGAGGATGATGATCTTCTTGTAGCGCAGGCGCGCCATGTCCACCGCCTGGCCGCGCGCATGGTGGTCGATGCCGATTGCGAGCGCGATCGCCTCGATCTCCTTGTTCGAGTAGAGCGTATCGGGCGAATCCTGCCAGGTGTTTTTCGGCTTGCCCTTCAGCGGCAGCACCGCCTGGAATTCCTTGTCGCGCGCCTGCTTTGCCGAGCCGCCGGCGGAATCCCCTTCGACGATGAACAGTTCGTTGCGCTCCGGGTCATCCGACGCGCAGTCGGTGAGCTTGCCGGGAAGCACCGCCACGCCCGAACTTTTGCGCCGCTCGACTTTCTGCGCCGCGCGCGTGCGCGTCATCGCCTGGCGCATCACCAGTTCGGCGATGCGCTTGCCCTCGTCGACGTGCTGGTTGAGCCAGAGTTCGAACGGGTCGCGCACCATCTGCGCCATGAGCTTGACGCCGTCGCGCGAGATCAGCTCGTTCTTCACCTGGCCCTTGAACTGCGGATCGAGCATCTTCACCGACAGAACGTAGGAGGCGCGCGACCACACGTCCTCGGGCACGATCTTGATGCCGCGCTGCCCCATGGCGTGCAGGTCGATGAAATTGCGGATCGCGTTGTACACGCCCTCGCGCAGGCCGGCGACGTGGGTGCCGCCGTGGCGCGTGGGGATCATGTTGACGTAGGACTCGGCCACCACCTCGCCCTCGGGCGTCCATGCAATCGCCCACAGCGCGCCCTCGCCTTCGGCGAAGCTGTCCGACTCGGACTGCGCGGCGATATAGCGCTCGCCGAAGAAGCTCTCGGCCACGGGCTCGAGGCCGGCCACCGCGCTGGCGAAATAGCCGCGTATGCCTTCTGGGAAATGCCATTCGCTCTGCTCGATCTTGCCGTTCTTCTCTATGCCGAGCGTGAAACGCACCCCGGGGAGCAACATCGCCTTCGCGCGCAGCAGCGCCGCGATATCGGCGGTGACGATTTTGGGCGAATCGAAATACCTGGGATCGGGCCAGAAGCGGATTCGCGTGCCGCTTTCGCGCGCGCCGGCCGCGCCGATTTTCTTCAGCGGCTCCTTCACCTTGCCGTTGTCGGCGAACACCAGCCGGTGCTTCGCGCCGTCGCGCCTGACCTCGACTTCGAGCCGGGTCGCGAGCGCGTTGGTGACGCAGATGCCCACGCCGTGCAGGCCGCCGGCGATGCGATAGGCCGCGTCCGCATCGGTCTTCCTGAACTTGCCGCCCGAATGCAGCGTGGTGAATATCACCTGCACCGCCGGAACTTTCTTTTTCGGATGAATGTCCACCGGGATGCCGCGGCCGTCGTCGGCGACTTCGGCGGAACCGTCTTCATACAGCACAACGGCGATGTTCCTGGCGAAGCCCGCGAGGCCCTCGTCCGAGGAATTGTCGATCACCTCCACCAGCGCATGGTTCGGGTTGGACGGGTCGGTATACATCCCCGGGCGGTGCAGGATCGGCGACAGATCCTCCAGGATTTCGATGTCCTCGGCGTTGTAAGCCCTAGATTTTGTTGCCATAATGCCTTCGCATACTACCTATGGGTGTTGGTCTTGGCGGACAATGATACCGCGGTCCGGCCGGGCTTGTACATTGGCGCTCGCTAAATCTGGACTGGAGGAGGTGAAACCGGGGATTTGGCCGCGCCGCTCGCGCTCACCCCTTGCGGCACTGCGCATACCTCGACAAGAAACCGATGGAAGAGTGTCGACGGAGCAGGATAACCGTCGGCGTCGAGTTCCGCGTCCACCGGCGCCCCCTTCCGCGAGCAGTTTCCCCGGCGCGTCGACGCCCTAAGGGGCTATTTCAAAATGAGTCATTCAAGATTTGTCATTCCGAGCGAAGCGAGAAATCTGCTTTTGCATCAAGCAAGAAGCAGATTCCTCGGGCGGAGCCTGCCCCGAGCGCAGTCGAGGGGCCCTCGGAATGACATTTCAATTTGCCACAGGTTCTAAGCGGCAGCGAACAAATCCGCGCTATCCGATTCGAGCGCGAGCAGCGCGCGCTTGATGGCGAGCCCGCCGGCATACCCGGTGAGGCTGCCGTTGGAGCCCACGATGCGGTGGCAGGGAACGATGACTCCGATAGGGTTGCGTCCGGTCGCAGCGCCCGCGGCGCGCGCGCTGCCCGGGCACCCTGCCCTGTCAGCGAGCTCCGCGTACGAAATGGTCCGGCCGAAGCCGACGCCGGATATCGCGTCCCATACCGCGCGCTGGAACGGCGTGCCTTCGGGAGCGCGCGCGACGTCGAAGCGCTTGCGCTCGCCGGCGAAATATTCCGCCAATTCGCGCCGCGCCTGACGCAGCGGGGCATGTTGCGCATCGCGCCGCAGGTGCGATACGACTTGCGGATAATATTTCTGCCCGCGGAAGTAGGCGCCGCAAAGCCCTCCGCCGTTCGCCACGAGCAGCATCTGTCCCTGCGGGCTTTCGTAGAAATCGTAATAGTGCATGCTTCCTCCTGTTACTGTTTTGCCAGTGTTTGCCACAAATGCATGACCGCGTAAGCGCGCCATGGCCGCCAGGCCTCACCGGCGGCGAGAACGCGGCGCGCGTCGGTTTCGCCAAGCGCCTTCATCACGCCCAGGTCGGTGTGCGGAAACGCGTCCGGCCAGGCGAGTGCGCGCATCGCGATGTATTGCGCGGTCCACTCGCCGACCCCCGGCAGCGCGCGCAATCGATCCAGCGTCGCCTCGATGTCGGCGTTGGGCATCAGCACCAGTTCGCCGTCGGCCACCGCGCGCGCGAGCGCGAGCACGCTGCGCGCGCGTGCACCTGGCATGCCCAGTTTCGCGATGCGTGCGTAAGGCAATTCGGCGATGCGCGCCGCCAGCGGAAACACCGTGGTAAGCGCGGGAAACGGCGTTTCGATCGGGTCGCCGAACGCGGCGGCGAAGCGGCCGGCTATGGTGCGCGCCGCAGCCACCGATACCTGCTGGCCGAGGATCGCGCGCACTGCGACTTCGAACCCGTCGAACGCGCCCGGGACGCGCAGGCCGGGATGGCGCCTGGCCATCGCGCCGAGGGCGTGCCCTACCTCGGTCGGGTGGCAAGCGAGGTCCATCAGCGCCTTCACCCGCGAGAGCACTGGCGGCAGCGCCTTTGCGAGCGACGCGGATACTGAAACCCGCAACGCCGGCTTCTTCGCCGACAGCGCAATCTCGATCCAGCCGCGGTGTTCCTTGTCGCCCGTCGTAACGCGCACGGTGCGCCGGTAGCAGCCCGCTTCCACTGCCTCGACGCCGGCTATGCTGCGTGCGCCGAGAAAGGCGCCCACTGCGGGCCAGTCGTAAGGCGGACGGAAGCTCAGTTCGAATTTCAGCACATCGACCGCGTCGGAGGCGGCCGCTTTGCGCCGCAGTTGTCCCGGCTGCAGCCGATAGCGCTCGCTGAACAGTGCGTTGAAGCGCCGCACGCTGCCGAATCCGCTCGCGAACGCCACTTCCGTCACCGGCAACGCGGTGTCAGTCAGCAGGCGTTTCGCCAGCAGCAGCCGCTGTGTCTGCGCGAATTGCACCGGCGAGACGCCGAACTCGGCGCCGAAGGCGCGGCGCAGATGCCGGTCGGTGATGCCGAGCTGCACCGCGACGCTGTCCAACCCGGCATCGTCCAGCGCGAGGTCTTCCATCAGACTCGCAGCGGCCTGCGCCAGGCGCGAGGTGGCGTCAACGCTGGCGTTGCCGGGTGCCAGTTCCGGCCGGCAGCGCAGGCACGGCCGGTAGCCGTTGGATTCGGCTGCGGCAGCGCTCGGATAGAAACTGCAGTTTTCGCGCTTTGGCGGTTTGACCGTGCACACCGGCCGGCAATAGATGCGCGTCGAGGAGACGGCGACGAAAAAGCGGCCGTCAAAGCGCGCGTCGCGCGCCTTGAGCGCGCGGTAACAGGTGTTTGAATCGAGTGTCATGGCCGCAGTATGAACTCGGCGGCCTGCCTTGTCTGGCCGTTTTCGGACATCGCGGCACCGGCTCTTCCAGCCCCTGCGTCGCGACGACCCTACCCGCAATCAGCCCAGGGCGTAGAGCCGGAGCCAGTCTTCGGGCACCACAACGGGAAAATCGAGCAGCATCTGCGCGTAGCCCTTGGCCAGCGGATCCACCCGCAGCGAAGCCATGCCGCCCCCGCCGAGCGCCTGGTGCAGCAGGAAATTGAGCGCATGGATGCCGGGCACCTCGAAGCGCTCGACTTCGCGCTGAACAAGATGCGCGAAATACTGTTTTACCGCCGCCGGCGTGAGCTGCGCGCGCAATAGCGGAAGGAATTCGGGACGGCGCGCGATGATGCCGATGTTGGCGGTGTCGCCCTTGTCGCCGCTGCGGCCCCAGGCGAGCCGCAGCAGCGGCACGGTCTGGGTTGCACCGCTCGGCACCAGGGTTTCGCCCTGCGCCGGCGCCCGGGTGGGCGCGTGGCCCGGATAGCCGCCGACGATCGGCACGACCACCCTGCGCCGCTCACCGGCCAGCGTAACGCTGACGTTGAATTTCTCTTTGTCGAGCAGGAAGAAGCAAGGCTTCACCGCGGGCGCGACCTTGGGCCGGCCAGCGCCCATGCCGGTGGTGCCCGGCGACCAGGAAGTGCCCGCCGGCGCGATTTCGCGCGAAAAGGTTTCCAGCGCCGCGCGTTTGGCATGCGCCACCGCGAGGCGCATCACCGCCTCGCGCGTGTGCGCCGTGCGCGCGTGCGGACCGTACACGGTTTCGGCGCCGAGCACTTCGATGCGCGTCGCGGAGTAATCGGGCAGGCCTATGTCGCGGAAGATCGTGCGCGTGCGCTCGAGGATCGCCTCCGCCGTGCGCCGCGCTTTTTTCGCCGCATCGACGCCGATGATGTTCAGGACCGCAGTGCAGCGGTAGCCGTCGGGATAGGTCGCACACACCTTGTAGGTCGGTGTCGGCGCGAGGCCGCGCGCCCCGCTCACGCGCACGCGGTCCGGCCCGACGTCCGCGATATCGACGCCGGTGAAGTCGCACACCACGTCGGGCAGCACGTAGGCGCCAGGATCGCCCATTTCGTAGAGCAGTTGTTCGGCCACGACCGCGCGGCTAACCAGGCCGCCAGTGCCCGGCGCTTTGGTCACGACGAAGCTGCCGTCGGCGTGGCACTCGAGGATGGGATAGCCGATGTCGTCCCAGCGCGGCACCAACTCCCAGTCGGTGAACAGACCGCCCGTGGCCTGGCAGCCGCACTCGGCGATGTGGCCGGCGAGGCTGCCCGCGGCGAGACGGTCGTAGTCGTCCTCCTTCCAGCCGAACTCGTGGATCAGCGGCCCCAGCACCACTGCGCTGTCGACGCAGCGTCCGGTGATGACCACGTCGGCGCCCGCGGCGAGCGCCTGCGCGATCGGCAGCGCACCGAGGTACGCGTTGGCCGAGAGGATGTTCTGCGGCAGTTCGGCGCCCGAATACATTTCGCGCGCGCCGCCGGTGCGTAGCTCGGCGATGCGCGGCAGCACGTCGTCGCCCTCGACGATCGCTACACTGAGCTTCACGCCGGCTTCGTCGGCGAGCCTGGCCAGCGCCGCGGCGCAGCCGGCGGGATTCACGCCGCCGGCGTTGCTGACCACCTTGATGCCCTTCGCGGCGATGTCGCGGATCACGCTTTTCATCGCCACGTCGACGAAGTCGGTGGCATAGCCCGCGTCCGGCGATTTCGCACGCGCCGCCGACAGAATCGACATGGTGAGTTCGGCAAGGTAGTCGAACACCAGGTAATCGACCCGCCCGCGATGCACGAGTTGTGCACATGCGACCGAGCTGTCGCCCCAGAAGCCCGAAGCGCCGCCGATGCGCACGATTTTTTCCGTCATGGCTCCCTCAGCAATTGTCATTCCGAGCGAGGCGAGGAATCTGCTTCTCGGCGGGGGGCAAAAAGCAGATTCCTCGGCCGGAGCCTGCCCCGAGCGTAGTCGAGGGGGCCTCGGAATGACAAGGATGAAAATGTCAGAATTGCGATCATTTCTCGAGGTCAGGCAGGCGCTCGACCTTCTCCACCCAGGCCGCGTCGCGCTTGTCGCGAAATGCGGCGACGCCTTCGGCGCCTTCGCCGCGCATCTGGCGCGCAAAAGCCTCGGCAGCATCGTCCAGAATAGGCCCGTAATCGACTTCCGCGCAGCGCCGCAGCAGCGCCTTGGTCTCGGCGTTGGCGCCTGGCGCGCAGCGTGCAATGCCCTGAAGAATGGCTCCCAGCTTACCTTCCAGGGCAGTTGCATCTGCGGCCGTGAAGTCGGCGAGGCCGATGCGCAGCGCCTCGGCACCGTCGATGCGCTCGCCCGTTAGCGCGAGCCGGCGCGCACTGGCCTGGCCGATGCGCGCAACCACGAACGGCGCGATCTGCGCGGGAACCAGACCCAGCGTGGTTTCGCTGAGCGCGAATTTCGCGTCGCTGCGCGCGAGAACCACGTCGGCGGCGCAGGCGAGGCCCAGGCCGCCGCCCATGGCCGCTCCCTCCACCACCGCGACCAGCACCTTGGGCAGGCTCGATAGCGCCGTCAGAAAAAAGCCGAAGCGCCGGTTGTTCGCGGCGATCGGGTCGGCTTCGCCCGGCGCCGCCGCGCGCTGATGGCTCTGCTGGAAACTGCCCATGCTGCCGCCGGCGCAGAAGAAGCCGTTGGCGCCGCGCAGCACCACCGCGCGCAGCGTAGCGTCGGCCGCGGCCGCATCGATCGCGGCCCGCAGCTCCGTTACCATCTCAGGGCTCAGCGCATTGCGCGTGGGCGCATCGTCGAGGGTCAGATGGAGGAAGCCGCCGTGGCGCTGACTGCGTACCTTGGCCATGGCTCAATCCTTGCGCGGCAAGATGCCCATGTGCTTGGCGATGATGCCGAGCATGATTTCGTCGGCGCCGCCGCCGATCGAAGTCAGGCGCGCATCGCGGTAGGCGCGGCCGATCGGGTTTTCCCACATGTAGCCCATGCCGCCCCAGAATTGCAGGCAGGCGTCCGGCACTTCGCGCGCGAGCCGTCCGGCCTTGAGTTTCGCCATCGACGCGAGCTCGGTCACGTCCTTGCCGGCGATATAGAGCTCGGTGGCGCGGTACACCAGCGCGCGCAGGCACTCGACCTCGGTCTTTAATTCGGCCAGGCGGAAATGCACATACTGATTGTCGAGTATGGGCTTGCCGAATGCCACCCGTTCGCGCGCGTACTTCGCGGTCTCGTCGATCAGGCGCCCGATGGAGCTCGAGCGCGCCGCCGCCCAAAGCCGCTCCTCCTGGAACTGCTGCATCTGATAGGTGAAACCCATGCCCTCCTCGCCGATGCGGTAGCGTTGCGGCACGCGTACATCGTCGAAGAAAATCTGCGCCGTGTCGGAGGACCACATGCCGAGCTTCTTCAGTTTGCGCGCGATGCTCACGCCCTTGGTTTTCATCGGCACGCAGATCAGCGACTTGTTCTTGTGAGCCGCGCCCTGACCGGTGTTCGCCAGCAGGCACATCCAATCGGCCTGGGTGCCGTTGGTGGTCCACATCTTGCCGCCGTTGATGACATAGTCGTCGCCGTCTTTCCTCGCCGTGGTCTTGATCGAAGCCACGTCCGAGCCCGCACCGACTTCGGATACGCCGAGGCAGGCGACGTAGTCGCCCGCGATCGACGGCGCGAGGAATTCCTTGCGCAGTTCGTCCGAGCCGAAGCGCGCCAGCGCCGGCGTCGCCATGTCGGTCTGCACGCCGATCGCCATCGGGATGCCGCCGCACTGGATGTGCCCGAGCGCTTCGGCCATCGCGATCGAGTAGGAGTAGTCCAACGCCTGGCCGCCGTATTCCTCCGGCTTGCACACACCGAGAAAGCCGAGCTGGCCCATTTTCTTGAACACTTCGTGCGCCGGAAAGATCTCGGCTTCCTCCCACTCGTCCACGTGCGGGTTAATCTCGGCGTCGACGAATTTCTTCAGCTGCCGCTGCAGTTCTTCGTGCTCATGGGTGAATAGCATGGTCCTGTTCCTCGGTGTCTTTCCATTTCCTTAGGCGACGAATCCAATCGCACGGCGTTCGGTGTTAACCAGAACCGTGATTTCTGTACGGATGTTCTTTATCCGTACAGAAATCACGGTTGGCGCGCGCAGCGCGCAGGTCTTTTCCAAACCTGCGCGGACATGAAACCGTCCGCGCGGATCACCGATTGTGCACGGATAAAAAGCCATCCGCGCACAATCGGCGATCTTGAATAGAAGCCACACGGAACCGCCCTTGCCTTTATCAATAACCGTGTTTTCTGTGCGGATGCGCTTTTCATCCGCACAGAAAACACGGTTGGCGCGCGCAGCGCGCAAAGCCTTTCTCACCCCGCACTCCTCTCAGGGGCGCGCGACGCCGAACTGTATTTTCTCCACCCGCCGCGCATCGGCTTCGGCGCAGATGGTCAATGCGTGAGCCAATACCTTGCGCGTGTCGCGCGGATCGATCACGCCGTCGTCCAACAGCAGGCCGCTGGTGTAGAACGCGTCCATCTGGCCTTCGAAGTTGGCGACAATCGCCTGCTTGAGTTTTTGCAGCGCTTCCTGGTCCACCGGCTTGCCTTTGCGCGCCGCTGTGCCCTCGGCGACGATGGCCATGGTCATCGCCGCCTGCTCCGGCCCCATGACCGCGGTCTGCGCATTGGGCCAGCTGAACACGAAGCGCGGATTGAAGGCGCGCCCGCACATGCCGTAGTTGCCCGCGCCGAAGGAGGAGCCGCACATGACGGTGATCTGCGCCACGGTCGCGTTCGAAACCGCCTGGATCATTTTCGAGCCGTGCTTGATCATGCCCGCCGCCTCGGACTTGGTGCCGACGATATAACCGGTGGTGTTCTGCAGATAGATCAGCGGCGTCTGCGACTGGCAGCACAGCTGGATAAACTGCGTCGCCTTGGTTGCGCCGGCCGGATCGAGCGGGCCGTTGTTGGTGATGAAGCCGACCTTGTGTCCGTCGATCGCCGCGAGGCCGCACACGGTGAACCGGCCATAGGCTGGCTTGAATTCGAGCAGTTCGGAAGCGTCGGCGATGCGCCAGATCATCTCGCGCATGTCCACCGGCTTGCGCATGCTGAGCGGCATCAGGCCGGCGATTTCGTCCGCATCGAGCCTGGGCGCTGGCGCGGCCGCGCCAACGGCTCCCACGCGCTCCCACTTGAGGCTGCGGAGCAGCTCGCGTGCGATGCGGATCGCATCGGTGTCGTCCTCGGCGACGAATTCGGCGAGGCCGGAAACGCGCGCGTGCATCTCGGCGCCGCCAAGCTCTTCGTCCGTGGCGATCTCGCCCGTAGCCGCTTTCAGCAGCGGCGGCCCGGCGAGGAAAGCCTTGGCGCGCCCGCGCACCATGATCACGTAATCGGACAGCCCGGGCAGATAGGCGCCGCCCGCGGTGGAGGAACCGTGCACCACCGCGATCACCGGCAGGCCCGCGGCGGACAGGCGCGCGAGGTTGTAGAACAGGCCGCCGCCGGCGATGAATCGTTCGACCTTGTAGGTGAGCAGGTTGGCCCCGCCGGACTCCACGAGCTGTACGAAAGGCATTTTGTTCTGCAGCGCGATTTCCTGGCAGCGCATGATCTTGCGCCCGCCAAGCGCGCTCAGCGCGCCCGCGCCTATGCCCGAATCGTTGGCCACCACCATGCAGCGCACGCCGGAGATCACGCCGATGCCGGCGAGCACCGCGGCGCCCGGAATGCTGCTGTCGCGGTCCCCGTCCTCGGTGCAATAGCCCGCGAGGCTCGCGATTTCGAGGAAGGGCGCGCCCGGATCGAGCAGCTGTGACAGGCGCTCGCGCGGCAGCAGCGCATTGCGCTTGTCGAACGCGGGCTTCGCAGTCGCAGAGGCCGCGGCGGCGCGGGCCTCCAGCGCACGCAGGCGTTCTACCAGCGCGAGCATCGCACCGCGCTGCTGTTGAAACGTTTCAGACTGGGGATCGATGCGGGTCTTGGGCAGGCTCATTGTTGCGCGGGTCATGGGAGGACCGCGCTATTATGCCCTTCCGCGAAAGAATAGGGTCACAGCCGCTGCGCTCCGGCGGATATAGTCAATTGCCCCCGATCTGCGCTCGAGTTTGGCTCGCTGCGCGCTAACTGCGATAATGCCTCCCGTTCCGCAGAGAGCAGCTTGCATCATGGCTACAGACCCGTCGCCTGCCGGCGACACAACCGGTGCGATGCGGCCGGATATCACGCCGCTCGCGCTGTTCATCGCTTTTTCGCAGCTCGCACTGTCCGGCTTTGGCGGCGTGATGCCCTGGGCGCACCGCACTCTGGTCGAGCGCAAAGGCTGGCTCACGCAGAGCGAATTCGTCGAGACGCTCGCGCTGGGGCAGCTGCTGCCGGGACCGAACATCGGCAACATGGCGGTGATCATCGGCTATCGCTTTGCCGGCTACTCCGGCGCGGTGGCAGCCGTTACCGGGCTGGTGGGCGGGCCTTTCGTCATCATGATCGCAGTTGGCATGCTCTTCAGCAGCTACGGCAAAATGCCGCTGGTGCAGAATGCGCTGTCGGGCATGTCGGCTGTCGCCGCCGGGCTGATGCTCGCCACCGGGCTGAAAATGACCGGCAGCCTGAAGCGGCAGTGGCGGCCCTGGCTGTTTGCCGCGCTCGCCCTGGGCGGCGTCGGCGTGCTGCGCTGGCCCCTGCTCAGCGTCATCGGCGCACTGGCGCCGTTCGCCATCGCCGCCGCCTGGCGCAAGGAAACCTGATGCAAGCGGTCGACCTGCCGGACCTGTGCCTGCATATCGCACTGCTGTCGTTGATGGCGATCGGCGGCGTCGGCTCGATCCTGCCGGATTTGCAGCGCTACATGGTGGAGGCGAACCACTGGTTGAGCGCCAGCCAGTTCGCCGACGCCTACGCGCTGGGCCAGGCCTCGCCCGGGCCCAACATGATGTTCGTTACCTTGATGGGCTGGCAGCTCGCCGGCTGGGCCGGGGCGATCACGGCCACATTGGCCATCGTGGTCCCGCCCATCCTGCTGACCCTCGGCGTCACGCGCTTCACCGCCAACAACGCCGACACGCGGCTGGGCCGCGCGATTCGCGGCGGCCTCGGCCCGATCGCCATCGGACTTACGCTCGCCAGCGGCTGGATCCTTGCGTACTCGGCCGACCACGATTGGCGCGGCGCGCTCGCGACGCTTGTCACCGTCGTGCTGATGCTGCGCACCCGGTTCAATCCGGTGTGGCTGATCTTCGCCGGAGCGCTCGCCGGAATGGCCGGCATACTTTGATACGCGGCGCGCGGCGGCGGCGCGCCCCGGGTCTCAAGCCTTGCCAAACGTCGAAGGCTGCACCCCCGGCAGCGTGGACGCGCGCCGCTCGAGCCAGTAGCGGTAAGGCGGCGGCGCAAGCATGAATTTCGCATCGCAGCCCAGCTTCTGCGCGGCGTCCATGGCCCAGCTCGGGTTATAGAGCATTTCGCGCGCGAGCGCGACCAGGTCCGCCCTGCCTTCCTGCAGCACGGCCTCGGCCTGCGCCGCATGCACGATCAGTCCCACCGCCATGGTCATGATCCTGCCTTCCTTCCTGATCTTCTCCGCATAGGGCACCTGGTAGCCGTAGGCGGGCTTCGCAGCCCCGGCAGGCGGCTTGCCGAGAATGCCGCCCGAGCTGCAGTCGATCACGTCCACCCCCATAGGCTTCACCAGTTTCGCCAGCGCCACGCTCTGCGCCGGGCCCCAGCCGGCATCGTCCTCGGCCGACAGGCGCAGGAACAGCGGTTTGCCCGGCGGCCAGGTTTCGCGCACGCAGGCGCACACCTCCTGCGCGAAGCGCATCCGGTTCTGCTCGGAACCGCCGTATTCGTCGCTGCGCTGGTTCGCCAGCGGCGAAAGAAACTCGTGAATCAGAAAGCCATGGGCGCCGTGGATCTCCACTACGTCGAAACCGGCTGCGTCCGCGCGTGCCGCCGCCTTGCCCCAGGCCTCGGCGATGGAGCGAATTTCCGCGCGCGTGAGCTCGCGCGGCACCGGCACGCCCGCGTCCGCCGGCAGCGCGCTCGGGGCGACCAGCTCCCAGTCATCCCAGTCTTCGATTCCCGCATCGGCCGCATCCGTGGGCGTGAGCGGCGCGCCGCCTTCCCAGGGGCGGCGGATGCGCGCCTTGCGCCCCGAATGGCCCAGTTGTATGCCCGCCGCCGCGCCGCACTGGTGCACGAATTCGGCGATGCGCGCGAGCCCCGGCACGAACGCATCGTCCCAGATGCCCAGGTCACCCACGGTGCCGCAGCCGCGGCGCTCCACCTTGGTCGACTCGAGGATCACCAGGCCGGCGCCGCCGGCGGCATAGCGGCCGGCGTTCATCAGATGCCAGTCTTTGGCAAAGCCCTTCACCGCGGAATACTGGTGCATAGGCGCGACCACCACGCGGTTTTTCAGCGTGATCTCGCGCAGGCGCAGCGGCGTGAACAGGAGTGGCTGGGTCATGGGCATTCTCGTTTTTTGGCGGTAGAAGGGGCCGGGACGGCGTGCGTGCCGAATTATGCTCGGAAAGGCGCGCGGAAAACCAGCCCTTTTCCTTTGCCCGGCATATTGCTATTGTCCTTCCTCACCGACAGGGCCGACGTCTCCGACATGATAAGAGTCACGTTCATCGCGCACGATGCGAGCACGAAGGTAATCGACGTCGAGCCGGACGGCTCGCTGATGCAGGCGGCCAAGTCCAACTCAGTGCCGGGCATCGACGCCGATTGCGGTGGCGAATGCTACTGCGCGACCTGCCATGTGTTCGTGGACGCGGGTTGGCTCGACCGGGTCGGCAGGATCGAGCACTGGGAGGAATCCATGCTCGGGCTCACGCCGGACCGCCAGCCGAATTCGCGCCTGGCCTGCCAGATCAGGCTCGGCGAGGCGCTGAACGGGCTGGTGGTGACGACGCCGGAGTTTCAGTATTAGCTTCGCGCGCGGGGATTCCGGTCGAATTGAATCTGCAAGCACTGCGGGAACGCACATGAACGAGACGCCGGCGGTAGGAAAAAAAACCTGGAGCATGGTCGGGCGCGACCCCTGGACCATGCCGCTGGAGGAAATCGACCTGTCGCATCCGGGCATCTGGCAGGCCAACGAATTCCTGCCGTTTATGGAGCGCCTGCGCAAAGAAGACCCGGTCCACTACTGCAAGCACTCGGCGGTCGGCGCCTATTGGTCGGTGACCAAATACGCCGACATCATGCAGGTGGATACCTCGCCGGAAATCTATTCCTCCGAACCCACGATCGGCATCGTCGATGCCAACGCGGACAATACCTTTCCCATGTTCATCGCCATGGACCCGCCCAAGCACGACGAGCAGCGCAAAGTGGTGCAGAGCGTGGTCGCGCCGATGAACCTGAAGAATCTCGAAAGCGTGATCCGGCAGCGGGTGTGCGCGATACTCGACCGCCTGCCGCTCGGAGAGCGGTTCAACTGGGTGGAAAAGGTATCCATCGAACTGACCACCCAGATGCTCGCCACGCTGTTCGATTTCCCGTTCGAAGACCGCCACAAGCTGACGCGCTGGTCTGACGCGTTCACCGCCATCCCGGGCAAGGGCATCGTCGACTCCTACGAACAGAGGCAGGAATTGATACAGGAGTGCCTGGCCTGTTTCACCCGGCTGTGGAACCAGCGCGTGAACCGGGAACCCGGCAACGATCTGATATCGATGCTGGCGCACGGCGCAGCGACGCGCAACATGTCGCCGAACGAATACCTCGGCAACGTGATGCTGCTGATCGTGGGGGGCAACGACACCACGCGCAATTCCATTTCCGGCGGCGTGCTCGCGCTGAACGAAAACCCCGCCGAATATCAGAAGCTGCGCGCCAACCCCGCCCTGATTCCGAACATGGTGTCGGAGATCGTCCGCTGGCAGACGCCGCTCGCGCACATGCGCCGCACTGCGAAGACGGACACGGTGCTGCGCGGCAAGACGATAAAAGCCGGTGATAAGGTGGTCATGTGGTATGCCTCCGGCAACCGCGACGAGGATGCCATCCCGCGCGCCAACGAATTCCTGGTAGACCGGCCCAATGCGCGCCAGCACCTGAGTTTCGGCTTCGGCATCCACCGCTGCATGGGCAATCGGCTCGCGGAAATGCAACTGCGCATCGTGTGGGAGGAAATCATGCGGCGTTTCCACGCCGTGGAGGTGGTCGGCGCGCCGAAGCGCATCTACTCCAGTTTCGTCAAGGGCTATTCCGAGCTGCCGGTGGTGGTCCATCCGCTGTAGGGACTGGCGGAAGGTGTGGGATTCGAACCCACGAGGAGCTTGCACCCCTGCCGGTTTTCAAGACCGGTGCCTTCAACCGCTCGGCCAACCTTCCCTGTTTCGAACATTACCTGCTGGTTTTGGCTCCGGCGTAACCTGAAGCTTAGCCTGCGCCGCAACAAGCCGGCTGCGCCGCGCGCATTTTAACATTCGGAACAGTTGTGCCCGTGTACTGCGGCGCGTCGAATCGCGCAAGCGACGCGACACGCAGTTCAGAACGTAGGCGGGCCGGCAGAGCCGCGCGTTGCGCCCGGGCCCGCGCCGGCAGCTTTTCCCTGCCCCGCATCGCCGCGCGCAACCGGCGGCGGATTTTCGGCGCTCGACGGTGCAATCGCGCCGGCTGCAGCGGCGCTGCCGCCTTCCGCCTGCCCGCACGCGCCGCCGTCGGCGCAGGCTGGTGACTGCGCCTTGCGCTGCAAATACGCCTGCACCGAAATGCCCAGGCGTCCTGCCTCGGCCGCATCCGCCTCGTCTTCTGCCGCAGGGCTCATGCCCTGCAGATAGTATCGTTTCAGCTCCGCGGCGCTCAATATGCTCACCGACTCCGGCGGCACAGCCATGACCGCCTCATACAAGGACGGCGGAAAATCCAGCTCTTCGATGTATTGCTGCAGCCGCTTTTGCAACTGGCGGTAATACGCGCGGCGGTTCGGAACCTGGCGCGCGGACGAGAAATAAGGCCGATGAATGCCGACGCGCCCGGCAACCGTGCGCTGGTCGCCGCCCATGAACGCGAACACGCAGGAACTAAGGCATTGCTCGTCGCGCGCGACCGCGGTGGAAATGCGCAGCTTGCGCAGCAGGCGGCCCAGTTCCATCGCCGCATCGACGTCGCCGCCGCTGCCGGCAAGCGACACGGCGTTCCCGGCAAGTTTGTGCCTTCCGCGCTTGATCAGGCTTTCCATCACCTTCGCGGCGTACACGTCGCGCTGCGTGATTTCGCCCCGCAGGAACACCTGCACTTCCTCGGCGGAGACCTGCGTGCCGTCGGCCAGATCACGCGGATAGACGGTGTCGGATGGATCGGCATAATCGCGCGGCGCCGACCAGTGCGCCTGGCCGTCCTGCAGTTCGGCACTGCGAAACAGAAGCTCGGCACGGACCTCCAGGGAATGTATGGCAAGTGCGAACAGCAGCGGCGTCCAAGCCCAGGCATGAGACGCATGCATACGCACGCCAACTGCCCCTGCCCGCCTGTTTGCCTCACGCAATTGCACGCTGCCTCCCCAAATCCCGCTACGCGCGAGCACCCCGGCGCTGCGTCCGAATATGGTGCCCCCATTGGGCCGGCGCCGCAAGCGCGACGTGACTTAATGTCGCGAGGGCTGCCGGGCCGCTCTTGAAATCGGCATTTCCGGCCCGAAATATACGTTTTGGCATAGGCATTTGTCGCGCGCAGCGGCTATACTTCACCAATTGCAACTTTCCGGCCGTTAACCTAGTCTAACGGCCTGTAACGATTACAGCGGAGGAATACCATGCAACCTGATTTCAGAACCATCGAGACCGGTCGCCCCGTGGCAAGCGGCGATTTGGCCCTGCAGCAGAACAAGGTGTTGCGCAACACCTATATGCTGCTGGCGCTAAGCCTGATCCCGACGGCCATCGGCGCCGCCATCGGCACCAACATCGACCTCAGCTTCATGCGCACCAGCCCGGGGCTGTCCTTCATCGTCATTCTGGCCGTCTTTTACGGCTGGATCTACGCGATCGAACGCAACAAGGAAAGCTCGTTCGGCGTGGTGCTGCTGCTCGGCTTCACCCTGTTTCTCGGCTTGCTGCTCGGGCCGCTGCTGCACCGCACGCTCGGTTTCAGCAACGGCACCGAACTGGTAATGATGGCCGCGGGCGGAACCGCAGCCGTGTTCTTCATCATGGCCGGCATCGCCTCGAGCACCAAGCGCGACTTCAGCGGCCTCACCAACTTCCTCGCCGTGGGCGCCGTGGTTCTGATGCTGGGCGTCGTGGCCAGCTTTTTCGTGCACAGCCCGGTGTTCTACCTGGTGATACTCGGCGCGTTCGTGCTGTTCTCCTCGCTCATGATCATGTGGCAGGTGAACCGCATTGTGCAGGGCGGCGAGACCAATTACGTCTCGGCCACGCTCACGCTGTACATTTCGATCTATAACCTGTTCTCGGCGCTGCTGCAGCTGCTGGGCATGGGCGGGCGCGACTAGAGGCGGCCGGCTTGAAACGAAAAAGGCGGCTGCGGCCGCCTTTTCTTTTTGCTTCCCCACGGCTTTGCGCGCTGCGCGCGCCAACCGTGTTTTCTGTGCGGATCAAAAGCACATCCGCACAGAAAACACGGTTATGTATAAGGACCAGGACGGCGCGGGTGTTCTATACAAGATCGTCGAATGTGCACGGATGCGCTTTTTATCCGTGCACATTCGACGATCCGCGCGGACGGTTTCTCGTCCGCGCAAATTGCGGCTGCGCAACTTCCGGCGGGCCAGATTCGAGTCGCCGGCTAATTCTTGAACAGCGCGATCGACTCAACGTGCGAGGTGTGCGGGAACATGTTGATCACACCGGCGGCGGCCAGGCGGAAGCCTTTGGCATGCACCAGCGCCCCGGCGTCGCGCGCCAGCGTCGCCGGGTCGCAGGACACGTAGACGACGCGCCGCGGGCCGCCCTCCTCCAGCGCCTTCACCACCTCCACCGCGCCGTCGCGCGGCGGGTCGATCAGCAGCTTGTCGAAGCCGCCGTCCCTGCTTCCAAATTGCGCGCAATTTGCGGCGTCGAACAGGTTCGCCGTCTGAAAACGCGCGGCCAGGCCGTTGGCACGCGCATTGTCTTCGGCGCGCCGCACCAGCTCCGCATTGCCTTCGACACCCAGCACCTGCGCGCCGCGGCTGGCGATCGGCAGGCTGAAATTGCCCAGGCCGCAGAACAGGTCGGCAATGCGCTCTCCGGGGCGCGGATCGAGCAGCGCCATCGCCTGGCCCACCAGGATGCGGTTGACGGCATGATTGACCTGGGTGAAATCGGTGGGGCGAAAATTCACGCGCACGCCGAATTCAGGCAGCGAGTAGTACAACGGCGGCGCATCCGCCGGATGCAACGGCGCGGCCGTGTCCGGCCCCGCGCTCTGCAGCCAGAACTGAATGCCGTGCCGGTCGGCGAAGGCGCGCAGCAGGCCCTCGTCGGCAGCGCTCAACGGATCGAGGATGCGCAGCACCAGCACCGTAACCGCTTCGCCGACGGCGAGCTCGATCTGCGGCAGGCGCGCCGCATTGGACAGCCCGGCGATCAGATCGCGCAAAGGCAGCAGCAGCGCCGATACATGCCGCGGCAGCACTTCGCAGCTGTCCATAACGGCGATGAAGCTGCTCTTGCGCTCGTGAAAGCCGACCAGCACGCCGCCCTTCTTCGGCACCAGGCGCACCGACAGCCGCGCGCGGTGCCGGTAGCCCCAGGCGAGACCGTATGTCGCCCGCAGCACCACCTCCGGTACGACCTTGCCGATGTGCCACAGGCTGTCCTCGAGCACGCGCTGTTTCGCCGCCACCTGGGCGCGCAGCTCCAGGTGCTGCATGCTGCAGCCGCCGCAGACGCCGAAATGCGGGCAGCGCGGCAGCTCGCGCGCCGCGCTGGATTCGTGGATCGCGGTCGCGCTCGCCTGCTCGTAGGTAGGTTTGCGCCGGTAGGAGGCGTAGGAAACCAGTTCGCCCGGCAGTCCGCCCTCGATGAATATCGCCTTGCCATCGACGCGGGCAACGCCGCGCCCCTCGCGGTCGAGCGATTCGATTACCACGGACATGAGCTATTTCCAGGCGGCGAGGAATTCGCGCCAGTGCGCTTCGGACGATTTCGCCAGCGTCGCGCGCAGCAGCGCGATTTCGCGTTCGTACTTTGCCGCGTCGAAGGCGCCGCGCAGCAGCTGGAAGCGCAGGTACATGAGATAGGTATTGGCCGCATCGGTCTCGCAGTAGCTGCGGATGTCGCGCAGCCCGCCCTCGAGGTAGGCGCCCCAGACCTGCGATCCGTCCATGCCGAGTTTGCCCGGAAAGCCGCAGAGCTTGGCCATCTCGTCCAGCGGCACGTTGTTGCGCGGCTGATACAGCGCGAGCAGATCCATCAGGTCCAGATGGCGCGCATGGTAGCGGCTGATATAGTTGTTCCACTTGAAATCCCGCTCGTCCTCTCCCTGATCCCAATAGCGCGGCGCGGAAATCCCGTGCACCAGGCTGCGGTAGTGCAGCACCGGCAGATCGAAGCCTCCGCCGTTCCATGACACCAGCTGCGGCGTGTACTTCTCCACGCCATCGAAAAAACGCCGGATCAGCTCGGCTTCGCCGTCTTCGGGCGTGCCGAGCGACCAGACACGCACGCCCTCGCCCTCGCGCAGTGCGCAGGCGATCGCGATGACCCGGTGCTGATGCAGTTGCAGGAAGTCGTGGTTCGCCGCGGTGCGCCGGCGCTGGAATGCGATCTCAGCCACATCCTTGTCGGAGAGCGCCGGATCGAGTTCGTACAGCCGCCGCAGCCCGTCGCAGTCGGGCGCGGTTTCTATGTCGAAGGCCAGGACCGGCGTCATCAGTCCGCTGTCGTTTAGTCCGGGAACACGCCGGTCGACAGATAGCGGTCGCCGCGGTCGCAAACGATGGAGACGATGACTGCGTTTTTCACCTCGGCCGAGATGCGCAGCGCCACGCACATGGCGCCGCCCGAGGAGATGCCGGCGAATATGCCCTCTTCGCGCGCCATGCGCCGGGTCATTTCCTCCGCATCGACCTGGCTCACCGACTCGACGCGATCGACGCGCGCGGCGTCGAAGATGCGCGGCAGGTAGGCCTCGGGCCACTTGCGTATGCCGGGAATCTGCGAGCCTTCGGTGGGCTGGCAGCCGACGATCTGCACCTTCGGATTCTTTTCCTTGAGGAAGCGCGACACCCCCATGATGGTGCCGGTGGTGCCCATGCTGGAAACGAAATGCGTGACCTTGCCGCCGGTGTCGCGCCAGATTTCCGGCCCGGTGCTTTCGTAGTGCGCCAGCGGATTGTCCGGATTGGCGAACTGGTCGAGGATCACGCCCTTGCCTTCGTCGCGCATCTTTTCCGCCAGGTCGCGCGCGCCTTCCATGCCGCCCGCCTGCGGCGTGAGCACGATTTCGGCGCCGAACGCGCGCATCGTCTGGCGCCGCTCCACCGACAGGTGCTCGGGCATGACCAGCACCATGCGGTAGCCGCGCATCGCCGCCGCCATCGCGAGCGCGATGCCAGTATTGCCGCTGGTCGCCTCGATCAGCGTGTCGCCCGGTTTGATCGTGCCGCGCTGCTCGGCGCGCACCACCATCGACACCGCCGGCCGGTCCTTGACCGAGCCAGCCGGGTTGTTGCCTTCGAGTTTAGCCAGCACAATGTTGCCGCTGCGCTCGGCGGCGGCTCCAGGAACGCGCTTCAGGCGCACCAGCGGCGTATTGCCAACGCTATCTTCAATGCCAGGATAGGCGACCTGTTTTGCGCTCATGCCTGCAGCATCCATTCGCAATAGCGCTCCACGCCCTCTTCCACGGTGAGGAAGGGCGCGCTGTAGCCGGCGTGGCGCAGGGCGGCGCTGTCGGCTTCCGTATAGCTCTGGTATTTGCCCTTGAGCGCTTCCGGGAAGGCGATGTATTCAATCATGTTCTGCGCGCGCAACTGCTCCAGCGTCAGCGCGTCCTGGTCTTCGGCGCGCCGGCAGGCGTTGATCGTGGCCGCGGCGACGTCGTTGAAGGTCTGCGCGCGGCCGGTGCCGAGGTTGAATATGCCCGACAGCGACGGCCGCTCGAGAAAATGCATGTTCACCTCGATCACGTCTTCGACCGAGACGAAATCGCGCTTCTGTTCGCCGTCGGCATAGCCGTCCCAGCCCTGGAACAGCCTGACCCGCCCTTCGCTGCGGAACTGGTTGAAGAAATGGAACGCGACTGAGGCCATGCGCCCCTTGTGCGCCTCGTTCGGCCCATAGACGTTGAAATAGCGAAAGCCCGCAATCTGGCTGCCGGCGTCGGGGAGGCGGCGGCGCACCACCTGGTCGAACAGGAACTTCGAATAGCCGTAGATGTTGAGCGGCGATTCGTACTCCCGCGATTCGCGAAACACCGTGCCCGCGCCGTACACCGAGGCGGACGACGCGTACAGCAGCGGCACCTCCTCTTCCTGGCAGTAGTCGAGCAGCGCCACCGAGTAGCGGTAGTTGTTGTCCATTATGTAGCGCCCGTCGGTTTCCATGGTGTCCGAACACGCACCCTGGTGCAGCACCGCTTCGATCGCGCCTTCGAACTCCCCGGCCGCGAGCTGCGCCAGGAAATCACGCTTGTCGATGTAGTCGGCGATGTCGCAGTCCGCCAGATTGAGGAACTTGTCGGCACGGGTGAGATTGTCCACCGCGATGATGTCGCTCTCGCCGCGCTCGTTCAGCGCCCTGACCAGGTTGGAGCCGATGAAGCCCGCCGCTCCGGTGACTACGTAGTACATGCTGTCTCCTTAGAATCCGCAACAAAAGCGATTTTGTTACGTTCTAACTCAAGGGAGCACGAGGGGATGCATCCCCTCGTATTGTTACAGACTCCTATCCCTGTTTCAATGCCGACTGCAGCTCTTCGCGATGGACCACGGCGGTGCCGAGCTTGCCCACTACGATCCCGGCGGCACAGTTGGCCACGTGCATCGCCTGCGGCAGCGTCGCGCCGCAGCCGAGCATCGCCGCCAGCGCCGCGATCACGGTATCGCCCGCGCCGCTCACGTCGTACACTTCGCGCGCCTTGGCCGCCTCGTGCAGCACGCCGCTGTCCTGGTACAGGCTCATGCCGTCCTCGCTGCGCGTCAGCAGCAGCGCCTCGGCGCCGAGCTCGCGCCGCAGCGCCTGCGCGCGCCCGGCAAGATCCGCCTCGTCCTTCCAGCGCCCGACCACTTCGCGCATTTCGGCGCGGTTGGGCGTGACCACCGTCGCGCCATGGTAGCGCGAATAATCGTCGCCCTTGGGGTCCAGCAGGATGATTTTTCCGGCCGCGCGCGCGAGCTCGATCATTTTTTCGATATGCGCGAGCCCGCCCTTGCCGTAGTCGGACAACACCAGCACGTCGCAGTCCGCCAGCAGCGATTCGAACTCGCTCAGTTTGTCCGCCAGGACCTCATGGCTGGGCAGGGTCTCGAAATCGATGCGCAGCAGCTGCTGCTGCCGGCCGATCACGCGCAGCTTGACCGTGGTCTGGATGCTCGCGTCCCGGTGCAGCGAGGCGACGACGCGATCCGCCTCGACCAGCTCGCGCAGGCGCGCGCCGGCCTCGTCGTCGCCGATCACCGACAGCAGCGTCACCTGCGCGCCGAGCGCGGTCGCGTTGCGCGCCACGTTGGCGGCCCCGCCGGGCCGCTCCTCGGTGCGCTCGACTTTGACCACCGGCACCGGCGCCTCCGGCGAAATGCGGCTCACGTCACCGAACCAGTAGCGGTCCAGCATCACGTCCCCGACGACCAGCAGCCGCGCCTTCGAAAAATCCGGCAGCAATTTCGAATTCATACTCAAACCCGCTCTCCGCTTGCGCCTCGCGCTTCGTCTCTACGCGTAGCGACTCAAATCGCGTCGCCGCAATTGCACAGTTTCGCCTTTGCGCGGACCAAAAGCCGTCCGCGCGGATTGCCGATTGTGCACGGATGAAGAAGCCATCCGTGCACAATCGGCAATCTTGTATCAAAACCCACGTCGCCCTTGCGTTTAACCATAACCGCGTTTTCTGTACGGATGCTTCTTATCCGTACAGAAAACGCGGTTGGCGCGCATGGCGCGCAAGGGCTTACGAGACGCCGCATAAGACAACGCCATTACAGCCGCCCGATCGGATAGTACTCCAGGCCGCTGCGCCTGAGCTCGGCCGGGTCGTACAGATTGCGTCCGTCGAAAACCGCCGGCGCTCGCAGCAACTGTTTGATGCGCTGGAAATCGGGGCTGCGGAATTCCTTCCACTCGGTCACGATTGCCAGCGCGTCCGCGCCTTCGAGCGCGGCCATGGGCGAATCGGCGAAGCGCACGCGGCTCTCGCCCTTGTAGATATGGCGCGCCTCGTCCATCGCGACCGGGTCGTAGGCGGTGACGCTGGCGCCGCGCGCGAGCAGCTCGGCGATCAGCACCCGGCTCGGCGCCTCGCGCATGTCGTCCGTATTCGGTTTGAACGCGAGACCCCAGAGCGCGAAGCACAGGCCTTTGAGCTCGACGCCGAAGCGCTTTACGATCTTGGCGCCCAGCACCTGCTTCTGCGCCGCGTTGGCGCGCTCGACCGCATCCAGGATCAGCAGCTCCATGCCAGCATCGCCCGCGGTGCGCATCAGCGCCTGCACGTCCTTGGGGAAGCATGACCCGCCGTAGCCCGCGCCGGGATAGAGGAAATGGTAGCCGATGCGCGGATCGGCGCCGATGCCGCGGCGCACGTTTTCGATGTCTGCGCCCAGGCGCTCGGCCAGGTTGGCGAGCTCGTTCATGAACGAGATGCGCGTCGCCAGCATCGCGTTGGCCGCGTACTTGGTCAACTCGGCCGAGTGCACGTCCATGACGATGACACGCTCGTGGCTGCGCTGGAACGGGGCGTACAGGCTGCGCATGATCTGCGTGGCGCGCTCGTCGTCGCTGCCGATCACGATGCGGTCCGGGCGCATGAAGTCCTCGACCGCGGCGCCTTCTTTGAGAAACTCCGGATTGGACACTACGCTGTAGTCGATTGCGGCGCCGCGCCGCTTGAGTTCCTCGGCGATCGCGGCGCGCACCTTGTCCGCGGTGCCTACGGGAACGGTGGATTTGTCTACGACCACGCGGTAGTCGCGCATGTGCCGGCCGATGTTGCGCGCCGCCGCGACCACGTGCTGCAGATCGGCCGAGCCGTCCTCCGCGGGCGGGGTGCCGACCGCGATAAACTGCACCGTGCCGAATGCAACCGCCTGCTCGATGTCAGTGGTGAAATTCAGGCGACCGGCCTTGTGGTTGCGGTTCACCATTTCCTGCAGGCCGGGCTCGAAGATCGGGATGCCGCCTTCGTTGAGGATTTTGATCTTGCCTGCATCCAGATCCAGGCACAGCACCTCGTTGCCCACGTCCGCGAGGCAGGCGCCGCTGACCAGTCCCACGTAGCCCGTACCGACCACTGTTATTTTCAAAACCGCTCTCCCGATTCAATTCGCCGACAATTCGCGGCCATGCGCCGGTCGTCGGTCACGCATGCACCATTCCCCTCACGGGGTGATATCGAATTCCTCGCTGCGCCGCGGCGGATAGGTTTCCCAGCCGCCGCAGGCCGGGCAATGCCAGTAGAACTGCCGCGCCTGGAAGCCGCAATTCTCGCAGCGATAGCGCGCGACGCGCTGCGTGTGGCTGTGCACCAGGTTCTTCACCAGCTGCACGTCGCCGCGGCGCTCGGGCCTGACCACCAGCAGCTCCGCATCGAGCAGCCGGTCCAGCCCGAGCAGGGTCTGGTTGCGGCGCAACTCGTCGCGCACCAGCTTGTGCGCCGCCTCCGGTCCCTGCGCTTCCAGCGTCGATTGAAACGCGACGTCGAGCAGCTCGAGCGAAGGCGAGCTCGCGAGAAAGCCGCGCAGCAGGGTCAGC
>JBBRAI010000052.1:0-24396 GCA_038206915.1 Burkholderiales bacterium
CTGGTCCCACCCCTTCCCATCCCGAACAGGGCCGTGAAACGGCGTCGCGCCGATGATAGTATGGATTACCCATGCGAAAGTAGGTCATCGTCAGGTCCCTAAAACCAAAAAGCCCCAACCATCCAGGTCGGGGCTTTTTGCGTTTACAGGCCCAGCGCAGATGCGATCTTGGAGGCGTGAGTCCTCGCGTAAGTTGACCACCAGCGCATGCAGCGCGTCCCGCCGCTAGAAGTCGGGTTCCTGCTCGGCCTCGACGATGCGGCCTTTTTGCCGACCATGCTGCCACATCGCGAAAATCACCGAAGCCACCGAAAGACCCAGCAGGGAGCCGGATATCGGACGCGTCAAGAACAGCCACGGATTGGGATCGCTCATGATCGAGCGCAGCAGGTTGACCTCGATCTGGTCGCCCAGAATCAGCCCGAGTATCAGCGGCGCGAGCGGGAAGCGCGCCTTTACCAGCGCGTAGCCTACAAGCCCGAACAGCAGCAGCACGACGACGTCGTCCATGATGTTGTTGAGCGCAAAGGCGCCGACCACGCACAGCACCATCACGTTCGGAATGAGCATGGATTTCGGCACGGTCACCACGCGCAGAAACAGACGCGCGCCGAAGGCGCAGATCAGCACCATGAGCGGGTGCGCGAGCAGGTAGGCCGCGTAGATGCCGTAGGCTATCGTCGGGTGCTGGCTCACGAACAAGGGGCCGGACTGGATACCATGAATGGTCATCGCGCCCAGCATCACCGCAGTGACCGCATCGCCGGGAATGCCGAAAGCCATGATGGTCACCAGGGAGCCGCCGACATTGGCGTTGCACGAAGCTTCCGAAGCGATGATGCCCTCCGGATTGCCCTTGCCGAAGCGTTCTGGATGTTTTGAGAACTTCTTCGCCTGGTCGTAGGCCATGACAGTTGCGGCGCTGCCGCCAATCGCCGGCAGTACGCCGATGAGGATGCCGACCAGCGTGGACCACACGAAGAGAAATGGCTTCGAAGCAATTTCCCACAACACCTTCAGGTGCGACACCGTGAGCGGCGGCGCCTTGATCGGCGCGGCGGTGCGCTCCGGTTCGTTCATCTTCTCGATATCGGTCATCAGCTGCGCGAAGGCGAAGATGCCGATCAGCACCGGCAAAAACGGAAAGCCGCTGCGCAGGAACTCCGTTCCCAGGGTGAAGCGCGGTACGCTCATGATCGGGTCGAAGCCGACCGTGGTGATCACGAGGCCGATCGCCCCGGATAGCAGCCCCTTGACCAGCGACCCCTCTGTGAGCCCGGCAACCATCGACAGCGCGAATACGAACAGCGAAAAATATTCCCAGGGCCCGAATTCGAGCGCAATCGCGGCGAGCGGACCCGTGGCACCGATCAGAAAAACCCCCGCGAGCAAGCCGCCAAAGCAGGACGACCAGATGCCGAGCCACACGGCTCGCCCTGGCTGCCCCTTCTGTGTCATCGGAAATCCGTCGAAGGTCGTGGTGATCGCGGACGGCGTGCCGGGAATGCCGATCAGCGCAGCAGTGATCGCGCCGCCGGCGGAACCGCCAACGTAGACGCCGGTCATGGTCGCGAGGCCTTGCAGCGGATCCATCCCGAAGGTGAAAGGCAGCACGATGATGATGGTCATCGTGATGGTGACGCCGGGCAACGCGCCGCCGATGACGCCGACAAAAGTACCGAGAAACAGCGGCACCAGGTATTTCAGGTGCAGCACATTCTGCAGTCCGGCGAGCAGGAGTTCGTACACGATTTACCACCCAGTCCAGAGTCCGCGCGGCAGGAGCACGGACAGATATTCGTCGAAAATCACGTAGGTGACGGCGGTCGTGACCGCGGCTGATGTCAGAAGCACCATCCAACGCCGCTTGCTCTGCGGCCGGTCGAGCACCCATTGCAGCGCCATCATGAAGACGAAAGTTGCGACACGGTAGCCCACCAGCGACAGCAAGACGACATAGCCTGCGAACACGGCGAAAGTGACGCCGACCAGCCGATAGTTACGCCTTTCGGGTGCGGGTTCCGCGCCCGTCGTCACCGGCGCGGGCGCGTGCGGCCCATATACGCGCCACAGGTCGAACGCGATCAGCATGGCGGACAGTCCCGCCATGGTGATCAGCACGATACGCGGATAGAAATCCGGCCCGATCGGGACAAACGCGGAATGCGGCAGCCCGCGCGTGAGCACGAGCATGCCTATAGAAAGCGCCAGGCAGACCAGCCCGGCGACGCCGTCACGAGTCATCTAAGCGCGCCGGTGGAAGGTTCGTTGCCGTTCCGCTAGCGCTTGAGCAGGCCGAGTTCGCGCGCCAGATCTTTGTTGAGCTTGTCGTTTTCCTGGAGGAATGCAGCGTATCCCTTGCGATCCAGGTAGTGCACATCGGTCCCCTGTTTGCTCATCGACTCGGCAAACTTGGGGTCCTTGGCGGCTTGGCCACAGGCGCCTTCTAGCTTCACCAGTATCTCGTTGGGCGTGCCCTTGGGCGCAAGCAGGCCGCGCGATACGTCATAGACGACGTCGATCCCGAGTTCCTTCAGCGTCGGAACATTCGGCAGGTCCGCCATGCGTTTTTCGGTGGCAGTCGCCAGGAACTTAAGTTGTCCGGCGTCGACCTTGCCTTTCTGCGTGAGATTGCCGTCGGTCAGGTCGATATGGCCGCCGAGAATCGCATTCATGCGCTGGGCCAGCCCGTCGTAGGAAATGTATTTGAACTTGATGCCGGCGGCCTTCTCAATCAGCGCCGGGAAGAAATGGCTGGTCGAGCCCAGCGTGGCGCCTACGGATATCGTCCCGGGATGCGCCTTCGCGTCCGCGACCATGTCCTTCATTGTGTTCCACTTGGTTTTCGGGCTCGCCGTCACGATCGACGGCGTCGAAGCGATCAGGCAGACCGGCTCGAAATCCGTGTAATTGACGTCGGAGATGCCGAGATAATAAGTCGAATGGATGTAGTCGTGCACGGCATACAGCGTGTAGCCGTCCGGAGGAGAGCCCTTCGCTTCACGCGCGCCCACGGTACCGGACGCGCCGCCGATATTGGCGATGACCACTGTCGTGCCCCCGAGAGCCTTTTGGAATGCCGGTGCGAACGGTCGGAAAATGTTGTCTGTGTCGCCACCCGCGGCCCAGGGCACGATCATTTTGATTGGACGATCAGGATAGGCAGCTTGTACACCGGAAACGGCGCACAGGGCTACTGCCGCAACTGCAGCGGTAGTAAAGAGTTTCATGTTTTTCCCCCTAGGAAAATAGCTTGGTGGCACATCTTAACAACCCGGGGTCGAGTTTGCAATTTGCGCATGTCCCGGTGCGCTAGCGCGCGAGACGTTCGCCATCACTCGCGAAATAGATCAGCTGCTGCAGCAGTTCCTGCGCGGAGATGCGCGCAGCGTCTTCCAGATTCCGCGCATATCCGACCGGAATGCGCGGCGCGCCGACGCGCCTGACCGGCACGCCGAGTTCTTCCGCGACGGTGGCCGCAATTTCCGCGCCGAATCCCGCCGCCTGCACCGCTTCATGCGCGACCAGCAGGCGCCCGGTGCGCGCAGCGGAATCGAGTACCAGCTCGCGGTCCCAGGGCCAGATGGTGCGCAGGTCGATCACCTCCACCGACACGCCCTGTTGTGCTGCCAGAGCAGCCGCTTCCAGCGCCGTGTGCAGCATCGCCGACCAGGTCACCAGGGTCAAATCATTTCCGGGGCGCGCCACGCGTGCCTTGCCCAATTCAGCACGGGGCGCCAAATCGACCTCGCCCTGCAGCGCCCACAATTCCTTGTGTTCCATGTAGATGACCGGATCGGCGCATTCGATCGCCGCGGCGAGCAGGCTGTAGTTGTCGGCCGCGGTTGCAGGTGTCACGACCACGAGGCCCGGAATGTGCGCGAACCAGGCCTCGAGCGATTGGGAATGCTGCGCGGCGGATCCGCCCCAGATGCCGATCGGCAGGCGCGCCACCAGCGGAACGCGGCCCTGGCCGCCGAACATGTAGCGGTTCTTCGCCGTCTGATTGACGATTTCGTCGATCGCGCACAAGGCAAAATCGACCACCCGCATTTCGACTACCGGCCGTAGTCCGGTCAGCGCCATGCCGACGGCGGCGCCGACGATGGTCGCTTCGGAAATCGGCGTGTCGATCACGCGCGCCGCGCCGAACTCCTGCTGCAGACCGCGATACTGGCCGAAAACGCCGCCGCGGCCGACATCCTCGCCCAACGCGACCACGCGCGCGTCAGCGCGCATCGCATCGGCGAGCGCCTGGCAGGCGGCTTGCGCGTAGTTCATCAGCGCCATATTCCGGCTCCGGTGTCCTGGATGTCGGCAAACGCCTCCGCCGACTCGGGCGGGGGCGCGGCGTGCGCCGCGGCGACCGCAGCGTCGATTTCCGCATGAGCCCGGGCTACGGTTGCGGCAATGCGCTCGGCAGATACGCCCAACTCCGCAAGGCGCCGGGCCGCCAACTTGAGCGGGTCGCTCTCGAGCGCGCTGTCCAGCTCCTGCTGCGCGCGATAGGCCGCCGCGTCCACCGAAACATGGCCTTTCATGCGATAGGTCAGCGCGTGCAGGAACTGCGGACCGGCGCCGGCGCGCACGCGCTGCGTCAAGTCGCGCGCCGCCGCATCCACCGCGAGCACGTCGTTGCCGTCCACAGTCCGGGCAGGCAGGCCGATGCCCTGCGCGCGTGCCGCTGCGCCGGCTCCGGCGGTCATCGCGTCGGTCGCGGTCGTCGCCGAATAGCGGTTGTCCTCGCAGACGAACAGCACCGGCAACTCGAAAATCTTCGCCCAATTGAGCCCCTCGAGGAAGGGCCCGCGGTTGATCGCGCCGTCGCCGAAAAAGCAGGCGACGATGGCACTACTGCCGCGGATCTTCGCCGAATGCGCGGCGCCGACGGCAATCGGAATACCTGCCGCGACCACGCCATTCGCGCCGAGCATGCCGACGCCGAAATCGGCGATATGCATGGAGCCACCCTTGCCTTTGTTGGTGCCGGCGCCGCGGCCGAACAGCTCGCACATCATGGCAGTGGCGTCCGCGCCCTTGGCCAGGGTGTGGCCGTGGCCGCGGTGGGTAGAAGTCAGATAGTCGCTGCGCGTAAGGTTCGCGCACACGCCCGCGGCGACAGCCTCCTGCCCGGTCGAAAGGTGCAGCGGGCCGCGCACCAGTGCGGCCGCGTCGCTGACACCGCCGAAAGCTGCGACGCTGCCGCGGCTAGCCGCTTCCGCCGCGTTTTCAAAGGCGCGAATACGCGCCATGGTCAGATACAGGGAGAGCAGATGTTCGCCGGCGGCAAGGTCGGCGGCGGGGATGCGGGCCGGCACAGGGTGCTCCGGAAATGTTATTGTCAGGGACAATCTAGTCTAGTTGCGCATCCGCAGGGCGTCAAACGCAAACCGCCGCGCCCGGCATCAGGACGGCGACTCGCGCGAGCCGATTCGGGCGATAATTGTACTCGCTCGCGGCTGCCGGCAATGCACCAGCCCGGGAATCTCGCGATAGTTCATGGAGTGGAAGCAGGTGCCGTTAGCCGCATTCAAGAGGATACGCCACCACTGGTTTTCGCCGCAGCTGTGGCTGCGCCGGGTGGTGCTCTGGGGCGGGGCAATTTGCGTCGGCACTATTGCCATGCTGTTCGCGAAGGGCGCCGAGTACGCAAACATCTATTTGCACCAGATGATCGCCTACTCACCCTACCTGCCGCTGGTGGTGACTCCGGCGGGGCTGGCGCTGGCGGTATATGTCACGCAGCGGGTGTTTCCCGGCGCCGAGGGCAGCGGTATTCCCCAGGTGATCGCAGCGCTGCAGATCCAGGACGAAAAGCTGCGCAGCGCAATACTCTCGCTCAAGATCGCCGTGGGCAAGATCGTCGTTACGCTGTTCGGTCTGCTCGTCGGCGCGTCCACCGGACGCGAGGGTCCGACCGTACAGATCGGCGCGTCGGTAATGCACGCTCTAGGCAGGTTCGTGCGCTTTTCGCGCCAGGAAACGGAGAAGGGCCTGATTCTCGCCGGCGGCGCTGCCGGTGTGGCGGCGGCGTTCAATACGCCCCTCGCGGGTATCGTGTTCGCCATCGAGGAGATGAGCCGCTCTTTCGAGGAGCGCACCAGCGGCACCATTCTCACCGCGGTGATCATCGCGGGTATCACCTCGCTCGCGGTGGTCGGCGACTATCCCTATTTCGGCTACACGTCGGCGGTGCTGCCGCTCGACACCGCCTGGATCGCGGTGCTGGTGTGCGGCGCCGCGGGCGGGCTCGCCGGCGGCGTATTCAGCCGCATGATCATTGCCTCTGCGCGCGGCCTGCCGTGGAAACTGGGTGAATTCAGGCGCAGCCGGCCGATCCTGTTCGCAGCCGCCTGCGGGCTGGTGCTGGCAGTGATAGGTCTGCTGTCCGCCAGCACCACCTACGGTACCGGCTACCATGAGGCGCGGCGGGTGCTGGAGGGCAGCGGCGAAGTGCCGGCACTGTACGGCGTGCTCAAGCTGCTCGCGACTGCGGTGTCGTATGCGACCGGCATACCCGGAGGCCTATTTTCGCCTTCGCTGTCGGTGGGCGCGGGCTTCGGCGTGAATATTTCGGAAATCATGCCCTATGCGCCGGCGGGCGCGGTGGTGCTGCTGGGCATGGTGGGCTATTTTTCGGGCGTGGTGCAGGCGCCGATCACGGCGTTCGTGATCGTGATCGAAATGACCAACAATCACAAACTTGCGCTGCCGCTGATGGCGACCGCGCTGCTTGCGGCCGCAACCTCACGCCTGATTTGCCCCTGGCCGGTGTATAAGGCGCTGTCGGAAGGCTTCCTCGCGCGCACCAAGAGTCACGCTATGGTGAAGGTTGAAGGTTCCTGAATTGCGCTAGCTGCGGCTCTCGCGTTCCAGCCGCTCGCGATGCTCCGGGTGGGCGATGGCGAGCATGCGGCGCGCGCGCTCCGCGAGGCCGGCGCCGCGCAGGTCCGCAATACCGTGCTCGGTGACGATAATGCCGGCGTCGCTGCGCGGCGTGCTTACCGGCCCGTTGAGCTTCGAGACGATGCGACTGTGCCTGCCGGCGGTCGAGGGCAAGGCGACGATCGGCAGCCCCCCCTTCGAATAGTGCGCAGCGCGCAGAAAATCAACCGCGCCGCCGACGGCGCCAACGTATATGCCGGCGGCCACCTCGGCGTTGATCTGGCCTGACAGATCGACTTCGACCGCCGAGTTGAGCGCGGTGAAGCGCTCGATTTGCGCGAGCACGCGTGGGCCGTGGGTGTAGTCCGAGGAGTGAAACCGTATTTGCGGATTACAGTGGGCGAAATCGTGCAGGCGCTTGCTGCCGAACATGATGCCGGCGGTGGTGACGCCCGGATCTATGCTTTTCTTTGCGTTGGTAATCACGCCCGCCTGCATCAGCGCGGCGACCTGGTCGCCGATGGCGCCGGAGTGCACGCCCAGGTCGCGGCGCTCGGCGAGCTCGCCGAGAATGGCTTCAGGCAAGGCGCCCAGGCCGAATTGCAGGGTCGCGCAATCGTCGATCAGATCGGCTACATGGCGCGCGATGGCGCGTTCGGCGGCGCCCGGCTGCGGGTGCACGAGTTCCAGCGGTGCACGCGAACTGTGCACGATGAAATCCAGGTCGGCCTCGACGATGGGACGCTCGCCATGGGTCCACGGCGCCAGGGCGTTAACCTCGGCGACGACCACGCGCGCCACTTTCAGCGCCGGGATCAGGTATTCGTGCGCGATCGACAGGCTGTATTCGCCGCGCTCGTTTGCCGGCGCAAGCTGCAGCAGCAGCACGTCCACCTTGAGCCGGCGCGCGGCGATCAGATCGCCGAGGTGAGAGTAGTGGCAGGGCAGGATGTCGAGCTTGCCGGCCTTGACCAGCGCGCGGTTGCCGCCCGTGCCTGCATAGCCCGAGAAGCGGATGCAGTCGGCGAATTCGGGGCTCAGCGTGTCGGAATAGCTGATGCCGATGAACGCGCCAAACTCGCCGATTGCATGGCGCTGCGCCATCAACGCGCGCGTAAGCGGCAGGGGCTCGGCATTGGCCTGGCCCCACATGACGCTGTCCCCGGCGCGGACGATGGCGCCCATGTCGAGCGCGCTCAGATCGAGTATTTTGGCCAAGCTAGTCTCGTGATGCCAGATCGGTATGCGCCGTATTCACAGGTGTCGTCGCGGAGGGTAACATCGACCCGTCGAAAAGTGGAGGCCAAGCGTGGAAAAAGACGTGAAACTAATTGGCATGGGAACGTTCTGGAACGACCTTTCGGTGGGCGACCGCTTCCGCACGGTGGGGCGCACGCTCACCGAGACCGATCTGGTGAATTTCGTCAACCTGTCCTGGCTGACGGAGGAATTGTTCACCAACACCGAAGACCGCGAGAACATGGCGATTGCAGGACGGGTGGTGCCGGCAGCGCTGGTGTATGCCTGCGCCGAAGGCCTGCTGCTGCCGATGGTTCAGGGCACCGGCCTCGCGTTTCTCAACGCGACCATGGACGTCAAAGGTCCGACCTTTGTCGGCGACACCATCCATGTCGAAGTTCTGGTCAGCGAGGTGCGCGCGACTTCCAAGGCTAATCGCGGGCTGGTCCGTACCGAGAACCAGGTGGTCAACCACAGAGGCGAGACGGTGCTTGCGTACAATCCGCTGCGCATGGTGAAGGGCCGCGACAGCTGAGGCGGGCGCGGTCGCTGCTTTAGGCCGCGGGCGGCGCGCGGGGCTGCTCCGTCGCCTGGTCCTCCAGCCATTCGCGCCACACCGCCAGCAGCACCGCGACGATCACCGGCCCGATGAACATGCCGATCAAGCCGAACGCAGCCAGACCGCCGATCACGCCGAACATCACCAGCAGAAACGGAATGTGCGTCGCACTGCTGATCACCAGCGGGCGGATCAGGTTATCGACCGAGCTGACTACCAGCGTGCCCCACAACAGCAGGCCCACGCCGGCGAGCGTGTTGCCGCTGAACAGCAGCCAGGCGCCGAGAGCGCCCCAGACAAAAGGCGTGCCGAAAGGCATGAGCGCGACTAGCGCGGTAAATGCGCCGAACAGCACCGGCGCGCGCACTCCGGCAGCCCAGTAGCCCAAGCCCGCCAGCAGACCTTGTGCCAATGCCGTCAGCACCAAGCCATAGAGTACGGCGGTCGTAGTGTTGCCTATCGCAAGGATATAGCCATCGACGCGCTGGCCGAGGAAACGTCGCAACACCCGCCGCACCTGGTCGAGCAGGCTCTCTCCGTCGCGGTAGACGAAAACGATGGTAAGCAGCGCGAAACCGAGTCGGACCGCATTGCGACCCACGCCGCCGATCAGGTCGCCGAGCTGGCCTTGCCATTGCCTCGCCCAGCTTGCCAGCTGGGCGCGCAGCGCAGTCGGGTCGGCGGCGAACTGGTCGAGAGAAGTCTGCAGACGTTCGCCTATCCACGGCAGATGCACGATGAAATCCGGCAGTTTTTGCGGCCCTTCGGCCATATACGCGGATGCGGCCTGGTAGGCTACGACGAATTCGCGCTGCAGCAGGAAAATCAGCCACAGCAGCGGCAGCACGAACGCCGTGGTCAGCAGCAGCGTCATCAGCAGCGCGCTGATCATCGCGTGGCCGCGCAGCAGTCTGCGCAGGCGCGCATAGGCGGGCCAGGTGACATAGGCGAGGATGGCCGCCCACACCACCGGCGCGACGAACCAGCCCAGCACCAGATAGCCGAGGGCGAATAAGGCGCCCAGCAGCAGCGCAAGGATGACGCGGCGCGTGATCGAAGCGGTGTCGCGTTCAGGCACGGTGAATTTCTCGCTGCGTGCGTCTGCCTGTCGCCATCGATCAGCCGGCGAAGCTCGCGGCGAAGCGCGGATAGGTCTCGGCGATTTGCCTGCGTATGTTGCCGCGGATCAGCGCGAGGATTTCAGGCTCGGGTTCAGCGGTGAAGGGGGCAGTATCCGGGCAATCGAATTCGAAGCCGGTCTGATCGCGAATCTCCGTCACGCTGTGTCCGGGATGCACGCTTTCCAGGCGAAAGCGCTGTTTTTGCTTGTCGAACAAAAACCAGGCCAGCCCGGTGAGCAGGCCGTACGGTCCGCCCGGCCGGTAGACGCCGGGCGCGCTCACACCGGGCGAACTGATGAAATCCACCTTCGGCACGAGTACCCTCCGGGTATGTTCCTCGCGGAACAGAACAACTTTCGGCACCAGGTAATACAGATAAGACGAACCGAAGGAACCGGGCCAGCGCACCTCGCTCGCAGGGTATGTGCCGGTGCCGACGAGGTTGATGTTGCCCTGGCCGTCGATCTGGCCGCCGCCGAGAAAGAACGCGTCGGTACGGCCCTGCGCCGCCATGTCGAAGGTCTCCACGCCGCCGTCGGTATAGGCGTTGTAGCGGTTCGAGCCGAGGATGGTTACGCGCATCGCGCCCTGGGTCAGTTCGCGCCGCAGCAGGGCGGCCGCGCCGGGAATCGGCGAGGAGGCACCGACGGTGACGTGGCGGCAGCCCTCGAGCAGGCGCGCGATCACCGCGACCAGCAGTTCGATGCGGCTGTAGTCGAGGCTCATGCCGGCGCCGTCTCCCGCATGCCCAGCCACTCGTCCAGGTAGCGGCGGAAGCCTTCCTCGGTCTTGGCGCTTTGCACATAGCGGCTGATGGCCGCGTCGTCGCAGCCGTAGTGCTCGGGCAGGCCGACCGGCCAGGCGCCTTGCCTGGCGAGCGCAACGCGGCTGACATAAATGGCCGGCACCACGCCGGGGGCGAGCATCGGGTCGTCGAACAGATCGTGCTCGCTGATCGCTTCGACGGTCACGAAAGTCTGCTTCGCGGCGTGCGCCATGGTGAGCAGCTCGCGCCTGCGACCTATGTACACGTTACCGGAGCGATCGGCGAGCGGCGCATGGAACAGCGCTATGTCAGGATTGATTGCGGGCAGCAAGGCGATCGGGTCTCCGGGCTGAAACGGATTGTCGATCACTTTCCAGTCGGGGCGCGAGGCGAGCAGATCGCTGCCGATCAGGCCGCGCAAGGGGATGAAAGGCAGGCCTTTCTCCCCGGCCTGCAGCGCCGCGTGCACTGCGGGGCAGGTCGAGTCGAGCATGCGTATGCGTCCATGGCGCAAGGCATCGATGAAGCGATGCGCCGGACCGAACTCGCCCATGGTGATGGCCGAAGTCTCGAGCGTCGCAACCGCGCCGGCGCCGATCAGGATATCGGCCTGCATGCCGCTAATCGGCACGCACACCAGATGCAGGCCGCGCACGCCGCGGCGCACCAGTTCGCGCGTCGCAGCCATGGCCACGCCGCAGTTGTCCTGGGCGATCACGAGCTTGGCGCCGTCGGGTACGGCGGCGGCCAGCTCGGTTAGCTCACATATCGGATGCTGGTCCATGGCGTCCCTCCAGTCTTCAGATAAGTCTACTTGCGCCATCGTACAACAGCTTCAGCCCGGTGACGAACAGGAAGCCGTAGCAGAGGCGGTAGAACAAAACCTCATCGATATGCGTTCTCAGCCAGACGCCGCAGAATATCCCGACAATTCCGAGCGGCGCGAGACCGGCGGAGGTGGCGAGATTGCTGGCGTCGAACAGGCCGAGCAGCGTGTAGGGTATGAGCTTGACGTAGTTCATGACGGTGAAGAACACCACGGTGGTGCCGACCAGCAGCGCCTTGTCCATTCTCTGCGGCAGCAGGTAGATGGACATCGGCGGGCCGCCGGCGTGCGCCAGCGTGCTGGTATAGCCCGACAGCGTGGACCAAAAATAGCCTCTGCCTTTGGCGGGCGCGGTTTTTTCGAGGCGCGCTGCGGCGCTGCGCCAGTGCTGCAGCAGGAAGCCGATGGCGACCGCGCCGAGCATGAGCTTGAGGCCGGGCTCGCTGACGTAGCGGAAAGTGAGGGCGCCCAGCACGATGCCGGCAATGCCGCCGGGCAGCATAATCTTCATGTTCTCGCGGCTCCACTGGCCGCGATAGACCCACAGCGCCGCCAGATCCATAACGCACAGGATGGGCAGCATGATCGCGGCGGCCTGCGTGGCAGGCATGGTGAGCGCAATCAGGGGCACGGCCAGAATGCCCATCCCGCTGCCGAAACCGGCCTTGGATATGCCGGTGAGCAGCAGCGCCGGAATCGCGGCGGCGTAAAACAGGGGATCGGTGATCAAGATGGAGGGGCGTCTGGTGGCCGTGCAGGCTCGCGGATTATATACGGTGTCCAGAATGCGGTCGCCCTGCAGTTGAAAACCTTGCGCGCTGCGCGTGCCAACCGTGGTTTTTGTACGGATGAAAACCCATCCGCACAAAAACCGCGGTTACGGTTAACCCCCAAGACGGTTTGGGGGTTCACACAAGATCGTCGATTGCGCGCGGATACGCTTTTCATCCGCGCGCAATCGACGATCCGCGCGGACGGGGCGCCGTCCGCGCAAGCTCGGGTGCCCCAGTTAAACAAATCCCCTGACGTCCGTCGCTGTCGACGATCAACTGCGTTTGCGCAGCTCCTCGGTGCGTCGCAGATCGACTGAACCATCGGCCCCCAGCATCACCCCGAACAATTCCCCGGCCTGCTCTGCAGTGTAGTAGCCGCGCGCCACGTCCTGCGCCACGCGCTGCGGATCGCGTTTCAGCGGGTTGCCGAAGCCGCCGCCGCCCGGGGTGGAAACGAAAATGCGATCGCCGGGCTGCAGCTCGATGTCCTGGTCCTTGGACAGGTGCGGCGGCGTATAGCTCGTGCCGCCGCGCTCGATGCGCACCTTGTTCACCCCGCCGTCGGCACCGCCCAGCGCACCCAGCGGGCCGGTGCGGCCATGGTCCATCACCATTGAGGCGCGTGCATCGCCGCGGCGCAGGCGTATGGTGTAGTTGACGCCGAAGCCGCCGCGGTACTCGCCCGCACCGCCCGAACCTTCATGCAGCGAGTACTCCTCGAACAGCACCGGGTAGTACTGCTCCATCACTTCGATCGGCGTGGTCTTGGAGATGCCTATGGTGGAGCAGCCATTGGACAGGCCGTCGCCGCGCGGATTGCCGCCGTAACCGCCGCCTGAGATCACGTACATGACGTAAGAACGCTGGCGCTTCGGATCCTGCCCGCCCAGCGCGAGATTGCCCGATGAGCCGGCCGGCGCGGCGAACAGCTGGTCCGGTATCGCATGGGTCAGCGCGCAGAACACGGCTTCGGCGATGCGCTGGCTCACCTCGGCGGCGCAGCCCGACACCGGGCGCGGATAGTGCGCATAGAGAAAGGTGCCCTCGGGCTCGATGATGCTGAGCGGCTCGAAGGTGCCGGCGTTGATCGGCACGTCCGGGAATATGTGCTTCATCGCGAGATAGATTGAGGACTTGGTGGTGGCGATCACCGAATTCATCGGGCCGCGGCAGGGGGGCGAGGAGCCGCTCATGTCGAACGTGAGCCCGCTGCCCTGTTTGGTGATTTTCATTTTAATCAGCAGCGGCTCGTCCACCACGCCGTCGGAATCCACGATCGAGTGGCCCTCGTAGGTACCGTCCGGGATGTCGGCAATCTTGGCGCGCATCTGCTGCGCCGCGCGTGCGCGCAGTTCGACGACGGCGGCATCAACGGTGTCCGCCCCGTAGCGGTCGAGCAGGGCGGCGAGGCGCTTCTCGCCGATGGCGAGCGCCGCCGCCTGCGCCTTGATGTCGCCGATGCGCTGGTCGGCGATGCGTATGTTGGAGAGAATGATGGCGAGGATTTCTTCGTCCATTACGCCGCGCTTGAACAGCTTCACCGGCGGCAGGCGCAGCCCTTCCTGTTCCGATTCGGTGGCGTGCGCGGAGAAGCCGCCCGGCACCATGCCGCCGATGTCGGGCCAGTGGCCGGTATTGGCGAGCCAGGCAAACAGCTTGCCCTGGTAGAAGAAAGGCTTGACGAAGCGCACGTCCATCAGGTGCGTGCCGCCTAGGTAGGGGTCGTTGACGATGAAAACGTCGCCGGGGTCGACGCTTTTCGCGCGCGCAATCACCGCCTGCGTGGAAAACTGCATGGTACCGACGAATACCGGCAGGCCGAGTTCGCCCTGTGCGATCAGCGCGCCGTCGTCGCGATGGTAAATGCCGTCGGAGCGGTCCATGGCCTCCGAAATCACTGGAGAAAACGCCGCGCGGCAGAACGCCAGGTCCATCTCGTTGCAGACCTGGTTCAGGCCGTTCTGGATTACCGCCAGGGTGACGGGGTCTAGTTCCATGCTCATGTTCTTGCTCCAGCCGCCGCCGGTTTTCCGCCGGGGGAAGCGGCGTCGTACGCAGTGTAAGCCTTGAGTATCCACTCGCAGTCTTGCGTCAGCGCATCGATGCGCTTCGCCCAATCGGTTTCCAGAGCGGACTTCCACTGTGCCGAATCGGCAACATTCGCGCTGGCGAGTTCATATAGGGCAATGTAGCGCGGCTTTCCCGCCGGATCGAAGAAGCGCCGCGCGCGCAGCACGCCGCGCAGCGCCGACAGCAGTGGGATGTGCTCGGTGTCGTACCAGTCGTTGAATTCCTTTTCGTGTTCGGCCGGAACGTCGCCGCAGGCGAAGAACAGGGCTCGTGCTGCCGCATCCGGCAGTGCTTCGCCGGGCAGAATTTGTGCGCAGGCCCAGCGGCGGAACAGCGTGCAGCGCGACAGGCAGCGTTTGGACCAGGGCGTGAAATTGTCGCCGACATGGGCGAGGTATTCTGCGCTCTGGAGCACCTGCGGGCTGCTCAGCTCGTAGGTCGCGAGATACTTGCCGGTGCCTGCCGGCGCCTGCGCGTCGACCCAGCGTCGCGCCGAAATGAATCCCGGGATCGCAAGCCGCTCGGGCAGGTGCTCGCTGTCGTACCAGGCGTTGAACTCCTCTTCCATCGCCGCAGGCGGTTCGGTCATGGTGAGCAATAGGCCTTTCATCGCTTCAGATCGTCACCAGTAAATTGCCCAAGACATCCAGTACGACGCGATTGCCGGGCTCGATTACCGTAGTGCAGTCCAGCTGCTCGATGACGGCGGAGCCGGTGAATTTCGCGCTCAAGGGCAGCTTTTCGCGCTGGTAGATCGGCGTGTCGCGAAAGCCGCCCTCGAACCAGACTGCGCGGGTGCCGTTTTGCGCGCCAGTCAGGTCCGCGGCGCTCTCGTCGGCGCTGGCGAGCATGGCCAGGTCCAGGCGCGGGCGCAAGCCGATCACGGCCGTGTGCAGATTGACCAACACCGCCCGGATCTCGGGCAGCTCCACGCCAAAGCGTTCCCAATAGGCGGCTTCGAACAAGCGCTGCAGCTCGTCTTTCGTCGCTTTGAGCTGCGGCAAGGACAGCGTGAGGATGTGGCTCTGGCCCTGGAACTGCATGTCGGCGAAGTGCAGGATGCGCGTGCCTTCGATTGCGATGCCTTCGCGTGCGAGCGTGGCGCGGCCCTCGGCCACTTGCGCTTCCAGCGTGGACCAGACCAGCGCTATATCGAGCGCGGGCAGGGGTTTGTTGACGGTATTGACGTAGTCGTGGCGCGCGTCGGCGACGACGCAGCCCAGTGCGTTCGTAATGCCGGGCCGCACCGGGATCAGCAGTTTCGGTATGGCGAGCTCGCGCGCCAACGCCGCCGCGTGCAGCGGTCCGGCGCCGCCGAAGGGGAACAGCACGTAGTCGCGCGGATCGTGGCCGCGCGCGAGCGACACCATGCGGATCGCACCCGCCATCCTGTCGTTGGCGATGCGCAGTATCGCCGCCGCCGCCGAGGTCGCGTCCAGGCCCAGCGGCTTGCCTATTCTTTCGAGGATGATGGTGCGCACCTCGTCCAGCGAGACCGGCCGTTCGACCGCGAGCAGTTTCTGCGGATTGAGCCGGCCAAGGATCAGATTGGCGTCGGTGATGGTCGGTTCGCTGCCGCCGCGGCCGTAGCAGATCGGCCCGGGGCTGGCGCCCGCGGACTCCGGGCCGACCTGCAGCATGCCGGCCTGATTGATGAATGCGATCGAGCCACCGCCTGCGCCTATGGTGTGCACGTCCACCATGGGGACGTGGATCGGCATGGCGTATTCGAGCTCGAGCTCCGAGGACACCGTGGGTACGCCTGCCTGGATCAGCGCGACGTCGGTGGAGGTGCCGCCCATATCGTAGGTCACGACCTCGGTGTAGCCTGCGGCGGCGGCGGTATAGGCCGCGGCCATCACGCCCGAGGCGGGTCCGGACATGACGGTATTGACGGCGTGCTCGGCGACGATGCCCGATGACACGGTGCCGCCGTTGCCCTGCATTACCAGCAGATCCTTGTCGAAACCCTGCTCGCGCAGCTCACTGCGCAGGCGCTCGATGTAGCGCGCCAGGATGGGCTGCACCGCTGCGTTGACGCAGGCCGTGGTGCCGCGCTCGTACTCGCGGTATTCGGACAGGATTAGATGCCCTGCGGTGAGATAACTGTTGGGCCACAGGCTGCGCGCGATCTCGAGTGCGCGGCGCTCGTGCGCCGGGTTGATGTAGCTGTGCAGGAAATGGATCACCAGCGCTTCGCAGTTGCTCGCGATCAGCGCATTCACCGCAGTCGCTACCGCGGCTTCGTCCAGCGGCGTTACCACGGCGCCGTCGGCATCCATGCGCTCGGGCACTTCGAGGCGCAGTTCGCGCGGCACCAGCGGCTCGAAGCTGCCGGTCAGGCCGTAGGGCTTGGGGCGGGTGCGCCGGCCGAGCTCGAGGGAATCGCGAAAGCCCCTGGTGGTGATCAGCCCGACGCGCGCGACCTTGCGCTCTAGAATGGCATTGGTGGTGGTGGTGGTGCCGTGCACGATCACCCGCAGTTCGGGCAAGTCGGCGCCGGCGGCCGCAAGCGCGGCAACCACGCCGTAAGCCTGATTCTCCATCGTCGTCGGCACCTTCGCCAGGCGCACCGCTCCCTTCGCCGGATCGAGCATGATCAGATCAGTGAAGGTGCCGCCCACGTCCACGCCTACGACCCAGTTGGATTTCTGTGCATTCATACTTTATACATGACCTCTCAAATGCTGTCGCATGTCCAGAGCGGCGTTGCGCGATACGCGCGCCAACCGCGTTTTCTGTACGGATAAAAGGCATCCGTACAGAAAACGCGGTTAGGATTGGAAGTAAGGACAGCGTCGGTTTTCATACAAGATCGCCGATTGCGCACGGATGGTTTCTTCATCCGTGCGCAATCGGCGATCCGCACGGACAGTTTTTCGTCCGCGCAATATTGTGACCCTGAAATAATTTTGCGCACGATTAAAGTCGCTGTGTCTAGACCGAGAGGTAGGTCGCGCGCATCTGCTCGTTCGTCGCAAGTTCGGCCATGGTGCCCTGGTAGCGGATGTGGCCTTTTTCGATGATATACGCGCGATCGGCCACCAGGTTGGCGAAATGCAGATTCTGCTCCGACAGCAGGACGCACAGGCCTTCCTGCTTCAGTTCGAGTATGGTCTTGGCCATCTGCTCGACGATGACCGGCGCCAGGCCCTCGGAAGGCTCGTCGAGCAGAATGGTCGAAGGGTTGCCCATCAGGGTGCGCGCAATGGTCAGCATCTGCTGTTCTCCGCCCGACATGTGCGCGCCGCGCCGCGCCTGCATGCGCGCGAGATTGGGGAACAGTCCGAACAGCTTTTCCGGCGTCCATTGCGGTGCACCGGCGCGCGCCGGCTGCCTGCCGACCTCGAGGTTCTCCATCACGCTGAGGTCGGTGAAGATGCGCCGCTCCTCAGGCACATAGCCCAGGCCGAGGCGGGCGATCTGGTACGGCTCCATGCGCTCGACGCGGCGCCCGTCGAAGCTGATTTCGCCGGAAAGCGCGCGCACCAGGCCGATCAGCGTTTTCAACGTGGTCGATTTGCCCGCGCCATTGCGTCCGAGCAGCACCACCACCTCGCCGGGCCCGGCTATCAGGCTGAGGTCGTAGAGGATGTGCGCACGGCCGTAAGCGCTGTTCACGCCCCGCATCTCAAGCATGCGCAAGCCCGCCGTACAGACTGCCCGAACCGAGGTAGACCTCCTGCACCTCGCGGTTCGCGCGCACTTCGGCCGGTTTGCCTTCCGCGATTAGCCGGCCGCGATTGAGCACCAGGATGCGGTCGGCATGCGCGAACACCACATCCATGTCGTGTTCGGTGAACAGCACCGCGATATTCGCGGCGCGCGCAAGCTCGGCGGTAAGCTGCATCAGCGCCACGCGCTCGGCCGGCGCCATGCCCGCGGTGGGCTCGTCCATCAGCAGCAGGCGCGGTCGGTTGGCGAGCGCAATCGCGAGTTCCACGCGTTTCAGGTCGCCGTAGGCAAGTACGCCGCAGGCGCGCTCCGCCTGCTCGGCGATGCCCACCCGTGCGAGCAACTGCATCGCTTCGTCCAGATGCTGCCGGCTTGCGATGGCGATCAGAGAATTCAGCCTGCCATGGAAGTTGAGCAGGGCAGTCTGTACGTTTTCGCGCACGCTCATCGAGGAAAAGGTGGCGGTGATCTGGAACGTGCGACCCACGCCCAGGCGCCAGATCTGGCGCGGCTTCAGGCCGATCAGGCTGCGCCCTTCGAATTCGGCGCTGCCGCTGCCGGCCGCGATCTGGCCGTTGAGCAGGTTGAAGCAGGTGGTCTTGCCTGCGCCGTTGGGGCCGATCAGCGCCAGCAGCTCTCCGGCGGCCAGGCTGAAGCTCACGTCGCATACCGCCTGCACCCCGCCGTAGGACTTGCTCAAATTGGCGACGCGCAGGACCGTCATGCTTGGCTCTTTCCCATACGCGCTTCCCAGCGCTCGCGGATGAAGCCGGCGATGCCCTGCGGAAACGCGAGCACCAGGAACAGGATGATGCCGCCGAGCACGGCGCGCCAGAATTCGGTCTGCCGCGAAATCGCGTCCTGCAGCCAGGTGAACGCTGCGGCGCCCGCGACTGCGCCGGTGAGCGTTTGAATACCACCCAGCAGAACCATCACCAGGCCGTCCACCGAGCGCGGAATCGACAGGGCATCGGGCGAGATGCTGCCTTTGGAAAACGCATACACCGCGCCGGCCAGGCCGGCAAACACACCGGCCAGCGCGAAGCCCAGCCACTGTTGCCGGCGCACATCGATGCCGATGGCGTCGGCTCGCAGCGGCGAGTCGCGTCCCGCGCGCAAGGCGTAGCCGAAGGGCGAGAACACGATGCGCCAGAGGATCAGGGTGCCGCCGGCGCAAAGCGCCAGCGCGAGGTAGTAGAACACGGTCTTCGAGGCGAGCCAGGGCGCCGGCCAGATGCCAACCAGGCCATTGGAGCCACCGGTAAACGCGTCCCACTGATAGACGACCGACCAGGCGATCTGTGCGAAGGCGAGTGTCAGCATTGCAAGGTATACGCCGGACAGGCGCACGCAGAACCAGCCGAAGGCAAGCGCGCCGAGGCCGCCAGCCAGCGGCGCGAGCAGCAGCGCGAGTTCCATCGGCAGTGCATTCTTCAACAGCAGCGCTGCGGCATAGGCGCCGAGCCCGAAATAGGCTGCATGGCCGAAGGAATGCATCCCGGCCGGGCCCATGATGAAATGCAGGCTAACGGCGAACAGCGCGAATACCAGGATGTCGGTGAGCAGCACCAGCGTATAGCGATCGGAGGCGAGCGGCAGCAGCGCCAGCAGGAGCAGCGCCGCAGCGAGACCCTTGAGCATTGCGGTCGAGGGGAGGTACAAAGGCGCTTCGAACGCGGCGCCGCGCGCCGCGCCCTGCGGCCGCCCGAACAGCCCCCAGGGTCGGATTACCAGCACCACCGCCATGACAATGAATTCCACCACCAGCGTCAGCTTGGAAAAAGAAAAATCGATGCCGAAGGCACTGACGTTGCCTATGCCTATGCACATGGCTTTGAGCACGCCGATGATCACCGCGGCAAGGAAAGCGCCGGGAATGCTGCCCATGCCGCCGACCACCACCACCACGAACACGTCAGACAATATCGACAAGTCCATGGTCAGCACCGCCGGCTCGCGCGGGATCTGGATCGCGCCGCCCAGTCCGGCGAGAAAGGCGCCGAGCGCGAACACGCTGGTGAACAGCCAGGCCTGGTTCACGCCCAGCGCGCCGGCCATTTCGCGGTCTTCGGTCGCGGCGCGCACCAGCGTGCCCCAGCGCGTGCGCGTGAGCAGCAGCCACAGCAGACCCAGCACGATCGGGCCGAGCAGAATCAGGAACAGGTCGTACTCGGGAAAGCGGCGGCCGGCGATGCTCACCGCGCCCGCCAGGCCGGGCGCACGCGGTCCGAGCAGGTCTTGCGGGCCCCAATTCCACAGCGCGAAATCGCGGATGATCAGCACCAGCGCGAAGGTGGCTAGCAGCTGCAGCAGTTCCGGCGCGCGGTACAGACGGCACAGCAGCAGGCGTTCGACCAGCGCGCCGAACAGGCCGACGATCAGCCCCGCCAGCAGTACCGCCCCCCAGAAGCCGAGGATGCCGCCGCCGAATATCTGCACCAGGCTGTAGGCGGTATAGGTGCCCAGCATGTAGAGCGAGCCGTGGGCGAAGTTGACGATGCGGATGACGCCGAAAATCAGCGACAAACCGGCCGCAACCAGGAACAGAGACGAAGCTGAAGCGAGCCCGTTGAGCAGTTGAACGAAAATTGCGGAAAACGACATCGTTAAATTGGGAATGCCATCGTTGTATTGGTGTTCCCCCCTTTGCAAAAGGGGGGCTAGGGGGGATTTGGCTTGCCCAGTTGTTCCCGCACGATGTCGAATATCCGATCCACCACTGCGTCTGCTTCGAGTAATACCTGCCTGTTGTCAAAGCGCAACACCCGCAATCCGCAGCGCTGCAGATAGTCGGTTCTCACACCGTCGTCGCGCACTGCCGCTGATTCGAAGTGCTGTGATCCATCCACTTCGATGACCAAACTGGCGACCGGCGCGAAGAAATCGACAATGTATCCTCCGATCGGCTTCTGGCGGTAGAACTGAACGCCCAGTATTTGCTTTCCTCGAAGTTTGCGCCAGAGACTTTGCTCAGCATCTGTCATTTCGCGCCGCAAGCGGCGCGAAATCTGCTTTAGTCGCGGATCGTAGGGGAGCACATTCAGTTCCTGCTGTCTGCAGCTACAAATCCCCCAGGGTCCATCAAATCCCCCCTGGCCCCGTTTTTTCAAAGGGGGGGTAGAACCAGGCGGCCGCTGAGCGGCTTGTTTGTTCCGCGGACCGCTTACTCCGCCGGCCGCATGGCCTTGACTTCGGCATCGCTCGGCAGGTAGCCGGCGCCGTCGGCGTAGTGCCAATCGACCATCACGCCCTTGCCGTCCTCCAGCGCAAGGCGCCCGACGTACGCGCCCATGGTCGACTGATGATCGAGCGCACGATAGGTGAATTTACCCAGCGGGGAATCCATCTGCATGCCCTTCATCGCGGCGATCATCTTTTCGGTGTCGGTCGAACCGGCCTTCCTGATCGCCTCGGCCGCGCTCATCATGGTGACGTATCCGACCACCGAACCCAGGCGCGGATAGTCGTTCCATTTCGCGCGGTACGCGGCAAGAAACTTCTTGTGCTCGGGCGTGTTGATCTGATCCCATGGATAGCCGGTTACATACCAGCCTGCGGGCGTCTCGTCCTTGAGCGGGTCGAGGTATTCCGGCTCGCCCGCAAGCAGGTTGAACACCGGACGGCCTTTGAACAGCCCGCGCTGATTGCCTTCGCGCACGAATTTCTGCAGGTCGGCGCCGAACAGCGACGAAAATATCGCGTCCGGTTTCGCGTCCATCAAGGCCTGCACCACGGAGCCGGCTTCGATCTTGCCCAGTGCCGGCGCCTGCTCGGCGACGAACTCCACGCCGGGCTGCTTGGCTGAAAGCAGCTTCTTGAAGCCGACGGTCGCCGATTGGCCGTACTCATAGTTGGGATAGACGATGGCCCAGCGCTTCTTGTTCAGCTTCGCCGCTTCCGGCACCAGCATGGCCACCTGCATGTAGGTCGAAGCGCGCAGGCGGAAGGTGTAATGGTTGCCCTTGTTCCACACGATCTGGTCGGTCAGGGGTTCGGCGGCGATGTACAGCATCTTGCGCTGCTTGGCGAAATCGCTCACTGCGAGGCCGACGTGCGAGGCGAAGCAGCCCATGAGCAGTGACACGTTCTCGCGCGACAGCAGTTCCTCGGCCACGCGCACGGCGTCGCCGGGGTTGCCGTTGTCGTCGCGCGATATCACCTCCACCTTCTTGCCGAGGAGGCCGCCGGACTTGTTGATTTCGTCCAGCGCCAGTTCCCAGCCCTTCTTGTATGGCTCGACGAAGCCGGGGAACATCTTGTAGCTGTTCAGCTCGCCGATCTTGATCGTTCCTTGCGCAGTTGCGGGTCCGCTGAAAACCGCGGCGATAGCCAGCGTGACCGTACCCAATAAGAAAATCCTGCGTGGTGTCATGTCTCCTCCTTGTGATTCATGCGTGCCGCCGTTTCAGATCGATATCTGCGTCGGTCGTCGTTCGCCCAGGCGCAATCGTTCGCCCGTGGCGAGAATATACACAATTTTTGATTCGTTCGATCGCCGGGTGCGGCGGTACCTCTAAACCCATCATTTGTGCCGGCTGCGCTGGAGAGGAACACGTTGCCGTATTGCAGTCATTGGCATGCGGCCCGCCTTACTCACTGGCCGCTTCCGAGCGTGTTGGATGAATGCGTACTACCGATGTACTACCAACCACTTTGCGACATTCAAACTGCTGGTCAATATTTCGCTTATAAGCTAAAATAACCTCGTGTACGGCGTTATCCACTACCTCGACAAGTCTGGAAACGACCGGTACCAGATTTGGCTCGATTCTCTGAGGGACAGGGTTGCGAAAGTAGCCGTCATCAGACGTGTGGCGCGTGTTGAATTTGGGTTGTTTGGTGATTTCAAGGCGTTGCGTGACGGTATTTACGAGTTGAGGATGGACGTCGGTGCCGGTTACCGAGTGTATTACGCGCATGTCGGCAAGAAGGTGATCCTAATCACCGGTGGTGGCGATAAAAAATCGCAGAGTAGGGATATTGATCGAGCGGTCAGACTGTTAAGAGACTGGGAGAAGAGAAATGGCTAAGACACATCGAACACACGAGGAAGCTACCGCTGAAATGTTCCGGAACGATCCGGATCTGGCGGCGGAGTATCTCAATTCTGTACTCATCGACGGTGACGAAGCCGATCTCATGTTGGCGCTGCGCAGTCTTAGCAAAGCGTTCGGGGGCGTTCAGGAAGTCGCACGCCAAGCTGAAATAAACGCACATACCCTCTACCGAACCCTCTCCGAGCAGGGAAATCCAGAATTGAAAACACTATCCGCTATTCTCAAGGCGATGGGAATGCGCCTGGCTGTCCAACCGATCAATCACGTTCGTGCGTAAATAGATTTATCGCCGGCGGGCCGCCTTACTCACTGGCCGCTTCCGGGCGTATTGGATGAATGCGTACTACCGGCCATTTTGCAGCCAGTCGGCTCTTTAGCAGCAGACGACCAACGAATATTCCCATCTGCCGTCGGTAACTTACCGATGACCTGAAGGTGTCTCCACCTGATGAGCAGGTCAGGCGTGCGCGTGGTTCTCTTCCTCGACAGACAGCCTTAGGCCGACCGTTTTCAGAACTGCCAGCAAGGTCTTAAGTGTCGGGTTGCCCTTCGGCGATAGCGCACGATACAAGGCCTCGCGGCTGATGCCAGCCTCGGCCGCCACTGCGCCCAACCCGCCGCAGGCTTCTGCCACTGTGCGCAGGGCCAGCAGGCCAGCAGCCCTGTCATCGGGATCATCGAGCGATTCCATGGCGGTCTTCAGGTATTCAACCGCCAGTTCCCGGTCGGCCCGAAGTTCAGCAACTTCCTGCTCGTGGTGAGATATGACGCCTTTCAGTTTGCTCATAATTGTCTCCGTTTCGATTCCGATCACAGTACCTTGGCGCGCTTGATGTCCGCCGTCTGTGAGCCCTTGTCCCCGCCGCAATGGAGGATGACCACAGCCTTCCCGCGACGACCGAAATAGACGCGATACCCTGCGCCGACGTGGATACGCAATTCGCTGACACCGTCTCCGACCGGTTCAACATCACCGAAGTTGCCTGCCTGAACTTGCCTCAGACGTACCCGGATACGAGCTTGGGCAAGCTTGTCGCGCTGTGCGTTCAGGCATTCTGTAAACGGCTCGCGGCCGTTTTCGCGTTGATATCGCAGAAGCCCTATCATCGGTTGGCATTGTAGCTTAAAAGCTACATCCCAACACTCTGAGCGTCACAGGGACGTTGATTCGGTTCGCCTCGACGAAGCCAGAGGCCGCTTAGTTATCAGTTTGCTGTCATTCAACTGCCGCAAACATCATTGACGGATCCGGGTCGCTATGTGTAGCTACACATAGCGCCCCGAAGCGGTCCTTTGCGTTACGCGAAGGCAGTCGTTGAATGTCGGTCGAATTGCGTGCCGGACAATTCTCTCCGCTTGGCGTGGATGCGGCACCGTCCGCCGGGATACTTCTCGGCGCGCAATCCTTCTTCTGCGTCCACCATT
>JBBRAI010000053.1:0-24343 GCA_038206915.1 Burkholderiales bacterium
AATGCATGCCGAACTGGCGCGCATCGACCCGGCGGCGGCCGCGCGCATCAAGCCCGGCGACGCGCAGCGCATCCAGCGCGCGCTGGAGGTGTTCCGCATCAGCGGCAAGCCGCTATCCGTGCTGCAGGGTGCGCGCGAGGCCGATGCTGCGCCGTTTCGCTACGTGCAGATCGCGCTGGTCCCGGCCGAGCGCGCGCTGCTGCACCGGCGCATAGAGGCGCGCTTCGACGCGATGCTCTCTGCCGGCCTGGTCGAGGAGCTTGCGGCGCTGCGCAGGAAATATGCGCTGCACGCGGGCCTGCCGTCCATGCGCTGCGTCGGCTACCGTCAGGCCTGGGAACATCTGCAAGGTGCGTACGACCGGGCCATGCTGCGAGAGCGCGGCATTTTCGCCACGCGCCAGCTCGCCAAGCGCCAGCTTACCTGGCTGCGCGCGATGCCGGAGCCGAAAGCATTCGACTGTTTCGCATCCGATCTGCACGCGCAGGTGCTGCATTATTTCGAGGAGCAGCGCTTGCCAACATGATCCGTATTGTCTACAATGCGAACAATAGGGCGATGAATGGTGCGACTGATATGAATGCGATTTCAGCGAATGATCTAAAAACCAGGGGTGTCGGTGCAATTGAACAAGCGCTCGCGGGCCAGCAAGAGGCATCTGTGACGGTCCGAGGCCAAGCGAAATACGTCGTGATGAGCCGCGAGCAATATGCGCACTTGCGCGAATGTGAATTGGAAGCTGCTTTGGCTGAATCGAAGGCGGACTTGGACGCGGGCCGTTTCGTCAAAGAATCGGTCGAACAGCACCTAAAGCGCCTCGCCAAATTGGCGGTATAAATGGCGTGGCAGCTCGTTTTCACCGAGCAGTACAATCGACGCGCCGCACGCTTCCTGCGACTTCACCCGGATGCGAGCGGTCAGTACGCCAAGACACTCAAACTGCTCCAGGCAAATCCTCATCACCCATCATTGCGGCTACATGCCTTGAAGGGGAAACTGTGGGGACTGCATAGCGTGTCAATCAATCTCAGCTACCGAATTACCCTCGAGATGCTGATCACGCAATCCGAGATCGTGCCGATCAACGTCGGGGACCACGACGAACTCTACTGATCCGTCTTTGCAACGCGTGCTCCCCTTAAGCGTCGCAGCGCGCTCAGTCTCCGCTCCGAACGGCGCTCATCGCCGGCAGTACCGGCGAGCGACATGCTCATGGTGTACAAGAAGAACCATGCGACCTAACCCCGCAGCCGACCCGGACGCGCGCGCGAGCATCGCGCATTGCAGAGGCCAGTCGGCGCGCGCCGGTGGCTGCGAACGTTGAAAACTGGAGTCATCTTGGCATCCTCACGAATAGCCGCGGAAGTGGAATCTGTAGAGCCGAGCCTTCGACTGGCGGTTCTAATCGACGCTGACAACGCGCAGGCTGCGGTCATTGAAAATCTTCTAGCGGAAATCGCGAGATTTGGGGAGGCTACCGTGAAGCGTATATACGGTGATTTCACCGCGCCAACTAGTTCCTCATGGAAGAAGGTATTGCAGCGATATGCAATCAAACCGGTTCAACAGTTTGCGTACACGACTGGCAAGAACGCCACGGACAGCACGCTAATCATCGATGCGATGGACTTGCTATACACGCGAAAATTCGATGGCTTTTGCCTGATCACAAGCGACAGCGACTTCACAGGTCTGGCGATGCGATTGCGTGAAGAGGGACTCACGGTTTTTGGATTTGGTGAAAAGAAAACACCGGAGGCTTTCCGCAATGCCTGCCACAGGTTTGTGTTCACTGAAGTCCTTCGTCCAAGCACGACAGCCGATCCGGTCGCTCCGCCGCCAGAAGTTCAGAGCAGGAAGAAGACCATTTCACCTCAGATCCCTGCCGAGGCTTCAGAGCCAAAGCTTGAGTTTCCCAAGAAGTTCGTTTTAACTGCGCTTGAGCAGTCAATTGACGACGCCGGATGGGCGCACCTTGGTACCTTCGGCAGCTACCTGACCAAGATACAACCTGACTTTGACTCCAGGTTATACGGCTACAAAAAACTTTCTGATCTCGTGAAGGCAAGGACAGATCTCTTCGCAACAGAAGAACGGCAAGCACCGGGCGCCACTCAGAAGGTTCTGTATCTCCGTGCGAAATAGTTTTCTAACCCGGCAGTCAACGCGGACGCTGTGCGATGGGGCGGCGCAGCGCCGGTTACTTCTACGTTAGATTTCGAAAGCTCGAGCCGGTGGTAACATTGACAAATTGATTGGAGGCTGCATGAGTACCCCAAAGGCGGAAGTTGCGGCGATGCTTGACTCGCTACCGGAGAGTAGTAGCTTCGAGGACATTCAGTACCACTTGTACGTCCTCGAAAAGGTCAATCGTGGGCTGGAGCGCGCCGGTACGGAAGGCGTCGTTTCTCACGAGGACGCCAAGACACGCCTCGGTAAACGGCTCTCCGCCTAGGCTGGTCACCGGAGGCGATTGAGGACATCGAGGCGATCGCGTCATATATTGAACGGGATTCGCCATGGTATGCCAAGGCGGTCGCCTCAAAGATAGTTCAAACAGCAGAGACGATTCCCGATTTTCCGGAAATTGGTCGAATTGTCCCTGAGATCGGAAACCCGTCGATTCGAGAGCGTTTCGTCTACAGCTATCGCATCATCTACCGCATCGAAACAGAGCAGATTCTGGTTGCCGCAGTCATTCACGGGAGACGGCTGCTTCAATCATTCCTTCAGCGTATTGAAGGTGAACAGAAATCTAACTTGTAGTTGCTGCGGACGGAGTCGAAAGCACCAGTTCAGTTTCAGCGGGAGTCGACACCCAAATCCGCAACGCCGATTGACTCGTTATCAAATCGCCAATGACCGCAGTTGCCGATTGGTGGCTAATCCCCCATCACCACGCCCTCGCGCCGCGGATCGGCGCCGCCGCGCCAGCCGTCGTGCGTGCGCTCGATCGCATGCACGCCGCTGTTCATGTCGATCAGGCGCACTTCGTGCCCCAGCGCGCGCAGCGGCGCTGCCCATTGCGCCGCGGCCGTGCCGCGCTCCAGCTCAGTGGGACCGTTGCGGTTGCCGAAGTTGGGCAGGTCTATCGCCTGCTGGATGTCCAGCTTCCAGTCGAGCGCGCCGACCAGGGTCTTGACCACGTGGTCGATGATGGCGCTACCGCCCGCCGATCCCAGGATCAGCACCAGGGCGCCGGCGCGATCGAACACCATGGTCGGCGCCATCGAACTGCGCGGCCGCTTGCCCGGCTCGACGCGGTTGGCCACGGGATTTCCGTCCTGTTCGGCGACGAAGGAGAAATCGGTAAGCTGATTGTTCAGCAGGAAACCGTCCACCATCTGCTGGCTGCCAAAGGCGAACTCGATGGAGCTGGTCATGGCCACGGCATTGCCCTCGGCGTCGACGATTGACATGTGGCTGGTGGAGGGCAGTTCGGGCGATGCATCGTCGGCCAGCGCGGTCGGCGGCGCTTCCGGCGGCGTGCCTGGAAGGGCGCGGCCCATGGCGTGGTCCGCACGCACCAGAGCCGCGCGCTGGTCAAGGTATGCCGGCGCCAGCAGGCCCGCCACCGGCACAGCCACGAAATCGGCGTCGGCAAGGTAGCGCGCGCGATCGGCGTAGGCGAGCCGCTCGGATTCCGCGACGAGATGCGCGGCGTGGACCGGCGCCGTTGCAAGTCGCTGCGGCGCAATCCGCTGCAGCAGGCCTAGCACCTGCAGCACCGCGACGCCGCCGGAGCTGGGCGGTGCCATGCCGCACACCTTCCATTCGCGATAGGGTGCGCATACCGGTTCGCGTTCGCGCGCGCGGTAGCTGGCCAGATCCTGTTCGCTCAGGTCGCCCGGCTTGGGCGCTTGCGCTGCTGCACGCACGACGTCACGCGCGATGTCTCCGTGGTAGAACGCATCGGCGCCTTGCGCAGCTATCCTGCGCAAGCTGTCGGCGAGCGCGGGATTTCTGAGCAGCGTCCCTGCCGGCTTGGGCGTATCGTCCTCACGGTAATACATGCGCCGCATCGCCTGATTGCGCCCGGGCAGACGCACCACGCTGAGCAGGTGGTGCAGCCGCGGCGACAGCGGATAGCCTTCGGTCGCGAGCCGGATCGCAGGTTGGAACAAGCCCGCCCAGGGCAGCTTGCCGTATTTCGCATGCGCCAGTTCCAGCGCGCGCAGCACGCCCGGAGTGCCGATCGATTTGCCGCCCACCACCGCGTCGAGGAATGCGAGCGGCTTGTCGTCGGCACCGATGAACCGATCCGCGCGCGCCGCCGCCGGCGCCGTCTCGCGCCCGTCATAGCTGGTCAGCTTCGCATCCGCGGCCGAGTAATGCAGGATGAACGCGCCGCCGCCTATTCCCGAGGACTGCGGTTCGACCAGGTTGAGCACCATCTGCACCGCGATCGCCGCATCGATGGCGCCGCCGCCGCGCTGCAGGATGCGATAGCCCGCATCGACCGCGAGCGGATGTGCTGCGGCGAGCATGAAGTGCTTCGCCTCGACTGCATGCTTGGTGCTGTAGCCCGAGGACGGCTCGGGCGCGGGCTGGGTGTAGGCAGGCGCGGCTATCAAGCAGGCGAGGGCGCCTGCGCTACAAACGAAAAAAAGCAGCCGCGAGGCCGCCTTTTTTAGGAACTTCATCGCGAAAGCCGTTACAGCAATGGCACCACCAGCAGCGCCACGATGTTGATGATCTTGATCAGCGGGTTGATCGCCGGACCAGCCGTGTCCTTGTACGGATCGCCCACGGTGTCGCCGGTCACGGCGGCCTTGTGCGCCTCCGAACCCTTGCCGCCGAAGTGGCCGTCCTCGATGTATTTCTTCGCGTTGTCCCAGGCGCCGCCGCCGGTGGTCATGGAGATCGCCACGAACAGGCCGGTGACGATGGAGCCCATGAGCACGCCGCCCAGGGCCTGCGGGCCGAGCACCAGGCCGACGATGATGGGCACCAGCACCGGCAAGAGTGAGGGCACCATCATTTCCTTGATCGCCGCGACGGTGAGCATGCCCACCGCCTTGGAGTAGTCCGGCTTGGCCGTACCTTCCATGATCCCCGGGATTTCCTTGAACTGACGGCGCACTTCCACTACCACCGAACCGGCGGCGCGGCCCACCGCTTCCATCGCCATGGCGCCGAACAGATAGGGCACCAGGCCGCCGATGAACAGGCCGATGATCACCATGTGGTTGGACAAGTCGAAACTCACCACCTTGCCCGCGTGCTCCAGCGCATGGGTGTAGTCGGCGAACAGCACCAGCGCGGCGAGGCCGGCCGAGCCGATGGCATAGCCCTTGGTCACCGCCTTGGTGGTGTTGCCCACGGCGTCCAGCGGATCGGTAATGGCGCGCACCGAGTCCGGCAGGTGACTCATTTCGGCGATGCCGCCGGCGTTGTCGGTGATCGGGCCGTAGGCGTCAAGCGCGACGATGATGCCGGTCATGGACAGCATCGAGGTCGCTGCGATGGCGATGCCATACAGGCCGGCCCAGGCATAGGCCAGATAGATCGATGCGCACACCGCCAGCACCGGCAGCGCGGTGGCGCGCATCGACACGCCGAGGCCGGCGATGATGTTGGTGCCGTGGCCGGTGGTCGAAGCCTGCGCGATATGGCGCACCGGCGAGAACTCGGTCGCGGTGTAGTACTCGGTGATGATCACCATCAGCGCGGTCAGCACCAGGCCGATTACCGCGGTGCCATAGAGATGGAGCACGGTGATGGTTTTCGCGACGCCGCCGATGTCGAAGGTTGCGTTCTTGAGGATGTCGCCCATCATCCAGTCGGTAAGCGGGTAGAAAGCGATGAGCGCGAGCACGCCGGCGACGATCAGGCCCTTGTACAGGGCGGTCATGATCTTCTTGCCCGGCGTAACTTTCACGAACATGCAGCCGATGACTGAAGCGATAATGGAGAAACCGCCGATCACCAGCGGGTAGATCACCGCGTTGGCCGAAGTAGTCTTGATCGTCAACGCGCCCAGCAGCATGGTGGCGATGATGGTCACCGCGTAGGTCTCGAACAGGTCGGCGGCCATGCCAGCGCAGTCGCCGACATTGTCGCCCACGTTGTCCGCGATCACCGCCGGGTTGCGCGGGTCGTCCTCGGGGATGCCGGCTTCCACCTTGCCCACCAGATCGGCGCCGACGTCGGCGCCCTTGGTGAAGATGCCGCCGCCCAGCCGCGCGAAGATGGAGATGAGCGAGCCGCCAAAACCAAAGCCGATCAGCGGCTTGATCACTTCGCTCAAGGCCATGCCGTTGCCGGCAGCGTTTGCGGTAAGCAGCGCGTAGTAGCCGGTCACGCCGAGCAGGCCAAGGCCGACTACCAGCAGTCCGGTAATGGCGCCGCCGCGGAACGCGACGGTAAGCGCTTCATTCAGCCCGGTGCGCGCGGCTTCGGCGGTGCGCACATTGGCGCGCACCGACACGTTCATGCCGATGAAGCCGGTAGCGCCGGACAGCACTGCGCCCAGCACGAAGCCGGTCGCGGTCGGGGCGCCGAGGAAAATCCCGATGAGCACCGCAAGGATCACGCCGACAATGGCGATGGCGGTGTACTGCTTGTTCAGGTAGGCCGAAGCGCCTTCCTGAATCGCGGCGGCGATTTCCTGCATGCGCTCGTTGCCCGCAGGCTGCGCCAGTATCCATTTGATCGACCAGCCGCCGTAGAGCAGCGCGAACACGCCGCACGCCAGTGCAAACCAGAGTCCTGCATTCATAGTTCCTCTCCCCGAGAAAAATCGGCTGCGACAGCCGAAGCGCCAGTCTTTTGAAAACCCCGAATTGTAACAGGCCGCACCCGATCCGGACTAGGCCGGACGCGGGCGGAATGTGGACTCCGGGGGCCGCTTTCCCGGCATTTTCGGGCATCATCACTGCTGTGCGCTGCCAAGCTGCTTGCGAATATTCGCGACCTTGCAGGACCGGCGCGTGCGCGGGCGAATATAATGGGTGCCGGCCCGTGGACGGTGACGAACCTGCCGCCGACCCGCGCTTGATGAAGAACGCCAAGTCGTGGGTGCGCCCAGCCATCGATTTGTCCTGCCAAGGAAAGGGAGCCGCCATATCATGCCGCACGGGAAGGTGTTAGTCGCTCAGGGAGGCGGTCCAACCGCAGTCATCAACCAGTCGATGGCGGGCGTCGTGCTCGAAGCGCGCAAATTCCGTAATGTCGAGCTGGTGTACGGCGCGTATCACGGGGTATCCGGGATCGTCAACGAGGAATTCCTCGACCTGACCCAGGAAACCAGCCACAACATCGAGATGGTCGCCGATACGCCCTCGTCCGCGCTCGGCTCGACCCGCGACAAGCCTGATCTGCGCTACTGCCAGGAGATTTTCAAGGTACTCAAGGCGCACGGCATCGGCTACTTTTTCTACATTGGCGGCAACGATTCTTCCGACACGGTGCGCATCGTCAGCGAAGAAGCCGCGCGCTCGGACTATCCACTGCGCTGCATCCACATACCCAAGACCATAGACAACGACCTGGTCGGCAACGACCACACGCCCGGCTTTCCGTCCGCCGCGCGCTTCGTCGTCCAGGCGTTCATGGGCGCCAATCTGGACAATGCCGCACTGCCCGGCGTCTACCTTGCCGTGGTGATGGGCAGGCACGCCGGTTTTCTCACGGCGGCATCGGCGCTCGGAAAAAAATTCCCCGACGACGGCCCGCACCTGATCTATATCCCGGAGCGCAACTTCAGTCTGGACAAATTCCTGGGAGACGTGAAAGCGACCTATGAGACGCACGGCCGCTGCGTGGTGGCCGCCTCTGAAGGCATCCACGACAGCCAGGGCAACCCCATCATCGCGCAGCTGGCGCGCCAGGTGGAGCACGACGCGCACGGCAACGTGCAGCTATCGGGCACCGGGGCGCTCGCCGATCTGCTGTGCGACGAGATCAAGCGCAATCTGGGCATCAAGCGCGTGCGCGGCGACACTTTCGGCTACGTGCAGCGTTCGTTCGTGGGCTGCGTCTCGGACGTCGATCAGCGCGAGGCGCGCGAGGTCGGCGAAAAGGCGGTGCAATACGCCATGTGGGGCGATAGCGACGGTTCCGTGGCGATCAAGCGCACCGGCTTTTACTCGGTCGATTACCAGCTGGTTCCGCTGCAATCGGTGGCGGGAAAGACGCGTGTGATGGAAGACGAATTCATCGCCGCCAGCGGAACCGACGTAACCGATGCCTATCGCCTGTACCTGCGTCCGCTGCTGGGTTCGGGCATGCCCGATGCCTACCGGCTGCGGGTGCACCGCGTCGACAAGATTCTTAATTCAGAGAAGTAGTCAGGGCGGCGGCGTCAACGGCGTCAATCGCCGAAGCAGATCCCCATGTCCCTGCCGGTGAGCAGGGTGTCGCAATCCAGCGGCACACCCTTCATCCGGCCCGCGACGTCCTCCAACGCAACGTAATTCACGTTGGGGAAGGCCAGGGCGACCATGACGCCGGAGTGACCTTCTTCCAGCGCCCGAACTGCCGCGGTGCCGAAACGCATGGCCGCAAGACGATCGAATGCCGTGGGGCTGCCGCCGCGCAACAGGTGGCCCAGCACAATCGAGCGGGCGTCCTTCCCGGTCCGCTCCTCCAGCGCCTTCGTGATTCGTTCGCCAATCCCGCCCAGCCGCTCGGCCTGACCGACCTCGGCCGCCTCCAGAATTGACCGCGTGCCGCGAGCGGGTTCGGCACCTTCCGCCACCACCACGAGGGAGTACATGCGCCCGACGCTGTCGCGGCCGCGAATCTTGGCCGCAACGGTTTCCAGGTCGAACGGGATTTCGGGAACGAGGATGGCATGGGCGCCGCCAGCGATGCCCGCATGCAGCGCAATCCAGCCCGCATAGCGGCCCATCACTTCCACCACCATCACGCGTTGGTGGCTCTCTGCGGTACTGTGCAGCCGATCGATGCACTCGGTAGCAAACGCCACCGCCGAGTCGAAGCCGAAAGTGGTAAAGGTCTTGTCCAGGTCATTGTCGATGGTCTTGGGTACGCCTACGACGCGCAGCCCTTTCTTGTGCAGGGCGTGGGCGATGGTGAGCGATCCGTCGCCGCCGATCGACACCAGCGCATCGAGCTCCTTCTTCGCGAAGAAATCCAGGATTTCGTCCGAGCGGTCTATCTCTTTTGTCGTTCCGTCGCGCATTTTCATCGGGAAGCGCAGCGGGTTCCCCCTGTTGGTGGTTCCCAGGATGGTGCCGCCAAGATGCCCGATGCCGCGGACCTTGTTCCGGTCCAGGCGGTAGACTCCGCCGTCGGGATAGCGCTCCGGAAACAGGATGCCGTTGAACCCGTCATGGATGCCGTAGCATTCCCAGCCGCGATTGATCGCGGCGATGACGACGGAACGGATGACGGCATTGAGGCCGGGCGCGTCGCCGCCGCCGGTGCAGACGGCGATGCGTCGGATGTGATTCGACATCAGTACCCTCCTTGGGCGGTTGAGGGAAAATTCGAGCTTCGCGCGGACCAGCTAATACGCCGGTACTTTCCGGCTCATCCGAGGGCGGCCAAGACGCGGTCGCGAATTTGCTCCACCGTGCCGGTGCCCGACACCCTGACGTGCCTGGGCGCTTGCGCATCGCCTGTCGCCTGCCATTTCGAATAGTATTCAATCAGCGGCTGGGTCTGCGCATGATATACGCGCAACCGCTCCTTTACGGTATCGGGCTGGTCGTCCTGGCGCAGGATCAGGAGTTCGCCGCTAAGGTCGTCCTTGTCGGCGACCTTGGGCGGGTTGAACGTGATGTGGTAAGTGCGCCCGGATGCCGGGTGTACGCGCCTGCCGCTCATGCGCTGGACGATTTCTTCGTCGGGGACCGCGATCTCGATCACGTAGTCGATCTGCAGCCCCATGTTTTTCATGGCCTCGGCCTGCGCCAGCGTCCGCGGAAAGCCGTCGAACAGAAAACCGCTGCTGCAGTCCGGCGCTGTGATGCGGTTCTTCACCAGATCGAGTATGACCTCGTCCGAAACCAATTGGCCGGCGTCCATCAGTTGCTTCGCCCTCAAACCGAGTTCGGTACCGGCCTTTATCGCCGCCCGCAGCATGTCGCCGGTGGATATCTGCGGTATGGCGTATTTCTTGGTGATGAAACTAGCCTGGGTGCCCTTGCCGGCCCCGGGCGGTCCCAACAGTATGAATCGCATTCCAGGCTCCCAATAGCGCTATAAGTTGTCGATTCGAACCGCCAGCTTCAGGCAGAGCCTGTCACCGCAGCCAGGCTGCGGCGCACGCGCTCCAGGTCATCGGCAGTATCCACGCCCGCCTCCGGTGCTTGCGCGATGACTGCGACGGCGATGCGGTAGCCGTGCCACAGTGCGCGCAACTGCTCCAGCGCCTCGAAGCTTTCGATCGCGGCCGGTTCCAGCCGGCCGTAGACGCGCAGGAAGCCGGCACGATAGGCATAAATGCCGATATGGCGGTAGCTTGGCAGCCCGGTGGGAAGCCCGCTTTGACTTAGCGCAAAACTATCTCGCGGATAGGGAATGGGAGCGCGGCTGAAATAAAGCGCGTCGCCGGCGTGGTCGAGCACCACTTTGACTACGTTGGGGTTGAGCAGCGACTCGATGTCGGTGATCGAATGACAGGCCGTGGCAATGCTCGCGTCGGCGCGCGAGGCCAGGGACTGCGCGACCGCGCGGATCAATTCGGGCGCGATCAGCGGCTCGTCGCCCTGCACGTTGACGACGATTTCGTCATCGGCGAGACCGAGCTGTTCGGCCGCTTCGGCAATGCGGTCGGTGCCTGTAGCATGATCACTGCGCGTCATCAGGGCCTGATGACCATGGCTGCGCACGGCGTCATAGACCTGCTGATGGTCGGTCGCGACCCACACCGCCGCGGCGCCGCTCTCTCTCGCGCGCTCGGCCACATGCACGACCATCGGCTTGCCCGCGATATCGGCCAGCGGCTTGGCGTGCAGACGGCTGGACGCGTAGCGCGCGGGAATCACCACCAGGAACGCGCCGGATCGGCTCATGATTGGGAGGTGGGAAGAGAAACAGGGCCTATAAAGGCATCATCTTAGCTGATTGAGGCAATAGAGGGGCCGGAATCCAAGCCGGATAAGCAAGCGCACAGGGCGCGACAGGCCTATAATTGCCATTGGCTCCATCATCTTGGCCCGCCTGGCTGGGCCGCCAACCTGGTAATCCGTGGATATATCGATCAAGTCATTTAGCGTCAAAGCCCCTTTGCCCTCGCGCCTCACGCTGCAGGGTTTATGACCGCGCCCGTCATTTCTTTTTCCGATCTTGGCCTGCTGCCGCAGCTGTTGCAGGCAGTCACCGAAAAGGGCTACACCGAGCCGTCCCCGATTCAGGCGCAGGCGATTCCTGTGATTCTGCAGGGACTGGACGTCATGGGCGGCGCACAGACCGGCACCGGCAAGACCGCAGGTTTCACCCTGCCGCTGTTGCAGCGGCTGGCGCCGCACGCCAATACCAGCGCCTCCCCCGCGCGCCATCCGGTGCGTGCGCTGATACTAACCCCGACGCGCGAACTCGCGGCCCAGGTCGCCGACAGCGTGCGCGACTACGGCAAGCACCTGGGCTTGCGCCCGGGTGTGGTATTCGGCGGCGTCGACATCGTGCCGCAGATCCAGCTGTTGCGCGCCGGCGTCGAAGTGCTGGTGGCGACCCCCGGACGGCTGCTCGACCATGTGCAGCAGAAGACGGTGATGCTGGGCCAGGTCGAGATTCTGGTGCTGGACGAAGCCGACCGCATGCTCGACATGGGCTTCATGCCCGACATCCGCCGCATCCTCGCGCTGTTGCCGGCCAAGCGCCAGAACCTGATGTTTTCGGCGACTTTCTCGGAAGAGATCAAACGGCTCGCCGATAGCATATTGCATCAGCCGGTGCTGATCGAAGTCGCGCGCCCCAACGCGATGACCGAACTGGTCAGCCACGAGGTGCATCCGGTAAGGCGCGAAAGAAAGCGCGAACTGCTCGCGCACCTGTTGCGCGCGCAGAACCTGTCGCAGGTACTCGTATTCGGCGGCACGCGCCTGGGCGTCAACCGCCTGGCCTATCAGCTGCAGAAGGACGGCATCCATGCCGCGGCCATCCATGGCGACAAGTCGCAGGTGGAACGCATACAGGCGCTGGCGGATTTCAAATCCGGCAAGACGCCGGTGCTGGTCGCCACCGATGTCGCCGCGCGCGGCCTCGACATCCAGGAACTACCGGCGGTCATCAACTTCGAACTGCCGGGCGCCCCTGAGGACTATGTGCACCGCATCGGACGCACCGGCCGTGCCGGATCCACCGGCCGCGCCATTTCCCTGGTGTGCGCCGACGAGCACGAGAAGCTTGCGGCCATCGAGAAATTCATCAAACAACGCATCCCGCAAACCATCGTGCCGGGCTTCGAGCCGGATGCCTCGGGCGTATCCGCGTTGATGCACACCGAGCGCGAACGGCCGGAGCGCCGCCCCGATCGCGGCAGCAGCCTGACCCGCGGCGGACGCTCGCATGCGCCGAGGGCGCCGGCAAAACCGGTGGATTCCATTTTTTCCGCGCCCTATGTGCCGAGCAGCGAATCCGTTGCGCAGCCCGAGCCGAGCCGGCCGGCGCAGCAGAAGCCGGGGCGCCAGGTAGCGGCGCTGCTGGGCGGTCTGCGCAAGTCGGGCTGACGCAGCTTTTCGCAGCAGCGTTGCCGGAGCGCGTATATGGCGTTCTTATCTGATGATGCATTTGCCGCCCTGGGCTTGGCCCGCGTCGGTCGCGACGGGATTGCCCTAGGGCGCTATGTCCATATTGCCTGCAATTGCTCACGGATCGGCGACGCCCGAATCGAGCTGGATGATTTCAGCGGGCTTTCCTCGCGCGTCGCAGTGTAATTAAGCAGCGACGACTTTTCCGGCAAGGAAGCTGCGGCCGAGAAACAAGAACACGTTGGCGCTGGAAGCCGAACTGCTGAGGCGCGAGGGCGGCCACGTCGCTTGACGTGGCATCGGACGAACTTGCCGCGGCGAGCCGCGTCACGGGCAGCGTTTGCTGCGCCGAACGCCGCCTAGAAGCTGTGCTCGGCCCCGGGAAACGAACCGTCTTTCACCGCGCGCACGTAGTGTTCAACCGCCTGCTGGATGCTCCCGGCGCCGTCCATGAAGTTGCGCACGAACTTCGCCTTCCTGCCCGGGAATATGCCCAAAAGGTCGTAGAGCACGAGCACCTGTCCGGAGCAGTCGCGGCCGGCGCCTATGCCTATGGTCGGGATCGACAGGCTCGCGGTAACTTCGGCGCCAAGCTTCGCAGGAATCGCTTCGAGCACGATCATGCCGGCGCCGGCGCGCTCCAGCGCCAGCGCGTCCTCGGCCAGTTGTTTCGCCGCGTCCACGGTCTTGCCCTGCACGCGGAATCCGCCGAGCTGATGCACTGACTGCGGCGTGAGGCCGAGGTGGCCGCACACCGGCACGCCCCGCTTCACCAGGAATTCGGTGGTATGCGCGAAGGTCGCGCCGCCCTCCAGCTTGACCATGTGCGCGCCGGCCGCCATCAACTCGGCGGCGCTGCGAAACGCCTGCTCGGCGCTTTCCTGGTAGCTGCCGAAGGACATGTCTCCGATAAGGAACGCCCGCTTGGCGCCGCGCGCAACGCAGCCGACGTGGTAGACCATGTCGGCCAGGCTGACCGGCAGTGTGGTATTGCGCCCCTGCAGCACGTTTCCCAGCGAGTCACCCACGAGTATGCTTTCGACGCCTGCGTTCTCGAGGAGCGCGGCGAAACTCGCGTCGTAGCCGGTGAGCATGGCGATCTTGCTGCCGTCGCTGCGCTGCTTTTGCAGATCGCTCAGGGTAATCGGTTTGTCGCTCATGGTATCGTCCGGAGAAATGCGTGGCGCATAGCTTATTATAAAATGCGGCGGCGTATCGGTTCGCGCATTTGCGGCGTCATTCCGACTTCGGCGCAGCTGCTCTAGAATAGGCGATCAAGCAAGGAAACAACATGAATCTGGACCGAGTCAGCTCAGGCCGCGACGTTCCCAATGACGTCAACGTGATCATCGAAATCCCGATGAACGCCGATCCGATCAAGTACGAGGTGGACAAGGCGACAGGGGCGGTGTTCGTCGACCGCTTCATGTCCACGGCGATGCATTACCCCTGCAATTACGGCTACATTCCGCACACCATTTCGGACGACGGTGATCCGGTGGACGTGCTGGTGCTGAGCCCGGTTCCAGTCATCACCGGCGTGGTGGTGCGCTGCCGGCCGATAGGCATGCTGAAGATGGAAGACGAGGCCGGCGGCGACGCCAAGCTGCTGGCGGTGCCGGTGGACAAGCTCTCCAGCCTCTACCGTGCGATCAAGTCGCCGCGCGATCTGCCCGAGTTGACGACCGCGCAGATCTCGCATTTCTTCCAGCACTACAAGGACCTCGAGCCCGGGAAATGGGTGAAGATCGAGGGCTGGGTGGGCGCCGAGGAGGCGAAGAAAGAGATTCTCGCCGGCGTCGAGCGCTACAAGAAGGCGAAGAAGAAACCGAAGTTCTAATCTCGATCCGCAACTTTGTACGGCGAGTGCTCGCTCAATTCGTCCACGTAGTGTTCGATGCCCTGGTGTTCGCGTTCGAGAAAACGCTCCACCGCGTCGGAAAATTCGGGGTGCGCAAGCCAGTGCGCCGACTGCGTTTTCGCTGGCAGGAAGCCGCGCGCAAGCTTGTGCTCGCCCTGGGCGCCGCCCTCGAATACCTTGATTCCTTCCTCGATGCAGAATTCCAGCGCCTGGTAATAGCAAGTTTCGAAATGCAGACAGGGTAGGTATTGCGTCGAGCCCCAGTAGCGGCCGTATAGCGTTTCCTGCGAGTACAGGTTGAGCGCGCTGGCGATGGGCTTGCCCTCCAGTTCGGCCACTATCAGGAGCACGTGCTGCGGCATGGCCTGCCCGAGGCGCCGGAAGAATTCCAGATTGAGGTAGGGCGTGGAATGATGCTCGCGGTAGGTGCGCTGGTAGCAGCGCGCGAAAAACACCCAGTCGCCCTCCTTGATCTCATCGCCGCGCAGCCGGCGGAAACTCACGCCCGCATCGCGCACCTTGCGCCGCTCCTGCCGGATCTTTTTGCGCTTGTCGTGCGACATCTGCGCGAGGAAATCTTCGAACGAGGCGTAGCCCGGATTGGCCCAGTGGAATTGCACGCCGGTACGCAGCATCATGCCTTCAGCGCGCATCATCTCGGCCTCGGCGGGCTGCGGGAACAGCACGTGCAGCGACGACGTGCCGGCATCGCGCGCAAGATCGAGTGCGGCGCGCACCAGCAGCGCGCGGTCGGCGTCGCTGGTGGCGAGCAGGCGCCGCCCGGAGACCGGTGAAAACGGGATCGCCGCCAGCATCTTGGGGTAGTAGGCCAGGCCGTGGCGCTGATAGGCGTCGGCCCAGGCCCAGTCGAACACATATTCGCCGTAGGAGTGCGACTTGAGATAAAGCGGCATCGCAGCTCTGAGCCGCGGCCCAGCAGGCGCGCCGGCTGCGCCGGACGCGGCACGCTCCCACAGGGTCAGGAACTGGGGCAGCCAGCCGCTGTCGGCACTGGCGCAGCCGGTGGCGTGCAGCGCATGAAAGAACTGGTGCGACAGCAGTGGATGATCGCCGGCGAGCCGGTTCCAGTCCGCAGCGTCCACTGCGGAAAGCTCATCGAGCACGCGCAATTCCAGCCCGGACTGCCGGATGGCTCCTGGAGGCTGGCTTAACAAGGCAGTGCGCAATGGCTCATCGGGATGGCGCGAGCGGGCTCGCCGGCTGGGGTAGAAGCGGATTATTGGCGATGGGGCCGCGTGCCGCAAGCGCTATAATCGCGCGATGAGTAAGACGGTCAGGATCGCGGTCGCGCAGATCAACTGCATCCTCGGCGACCTCGCGGGCAACACTGCAAAGATTCTGGATTGCGCCGCCCGCGCCAAAACCGCGGGCGCAGCGGTTTTGCTCACACCGGAGCTGTCGCTGTGCGGCTATCCGCCTGAGGACCTGCTGCTGCGCGACGGGTTTTTCCGCGATTGCGCCGCGGCCCTGGAGCAGCTCGCCGCCGCGGTGCGCGGGATCAAGGTAATCGTCGGCCATCCGCAGCTCGCCGAGGGCAAGCGCTACAACGCTGCCTCGCTGCTGGATGAGGGCAGGATCGCTGCGACCTATCGCAAGCGCAATCTGCCCAACTACACCGTATTCGACGAAGAGCGCTACTTCGAATCCGGCGGCGAGCCGGTCGTATTCGAAGCCATGGGTCTGCGCCTGGGAATCAACATCTGCGAGGACCTCTGGGGCGAGCAGGGGCCGGTGGAAGCCAGCGCCGCGCCTGGCACTGCTGCAGCCGGGCAGCAGCGCCGGGTGTGGCGTGCGGATGCGCCGCGCCTCGCGCGCGCCGCCGGAGCGCAGCTGCTGCTGGTGCTCAACGCTTCGCCCTACCACACGCGGCAGCACGCTTCACGCCTCGCAGTGGCGCGCAATCGAGCGACCGAGAATGCGCTGGCCATCATTTATGCAAACCTGATCGGCGGACAGGACGAGCTTGTGTTTGACGGCGCTTCGTTCGCGCTCGACGCGAACGGAGACACCACCCATCAGCTGCCGTATTTCGAAGAGGCGCTCGAGTACGTCGATGTCGTCGACGGCGTGCCGCAGCCCGGTTGTCGCGCTCCGGCACTGTCGTTCGAAGCCTCCGTGTACGGCGCGCTGTGCCTCGGTGTGCGCGACTATCTTGGAAAAAACGGTTTTCCCGGCGCGATCCTGGGAATGTCGGGCGGCATCGATTCGGCGTTGACGCTGGCGATTGCCTGCGATGCGCTCGGCGCCGACAGGGTGCGTGCGGTCATGATGCCCTCGCAGTACACCGCGGATATCAGCTGGCTCGATTCGCGCGACATGGTCAAGCGCCTCGGCGTGCGCTATGACGAAATCGCGATCAAGCCGATGTTCGACGCGTTTCTCGCCGCGCTTGCGGGCGAATTCAAGGATCTGCCGGTGGATGCGACCGAAGAGAACCTGCAGGCGCGCATCCGCGGCACGCTGCTCATGGCCTTGTCGAACAAATTCGGCTCCATCGTACTCACCACGGGCAACAAGTCCGAAATGGCGGTGGGCTATTCGACGCTGTACGGCGACATGGCCGGCGGTTTCGCCGCAATCAAGGACGTCGCCAAGACCCTGGTCTATCGCCTCGCCGAATACCGCAATTCCCTGGGTGAAGTGATCCCGCGGCGCATCATCGAGCGCCCGCCTTCTGCCGAATTGCGCCCGGACCAGACCGACCAGGACAGCCTGCCGTCTTACGCGGTGCTCGACGCGATAATGTCCGGCTACATGGAGCAGAACCTGAGCGCGGCGGAAATCGTTGCAGGCGGCCAGCGCGAGGAGGACGTGGCGCGCGTGGTGGGGCTGATCAAGCGAAATGAATACAAGCGGAGGCAGGCTCCGGTAGGCATACGCATCACCCAGCGCGGTTTCGGCAAGGATTGGCGCTATCCGATCACTTCAAGCTATCGCGAAAAATTCAGGTAGAGCTGTACCGTCGTCGCGCGACAAAGCGCGGCTGGCGGTGTACCTCTGACCGCGTCTTTTGTTGATATACTTGCCGCAGTTGCGACATGGGAGTCCACGATGAAAAAAATTGACGCTGTGGTAAAGCCGTTCAAGCTCGACGAAGTGCGCGAAGCGCTGTCGGAAATCGGGGTGAGCGGGCTCACCGTGACCGAGGTCAAGGGCTTTGGCCGGCAGAAAGGCCATACCGAGCTCTACCGCGGCGCCGAGTACGTGGTGGATTTCCTGCCCAAGGTAAAGATAGAAATTGTGGTGGCCGACAATATCGTCGAGCAGGCGATCGAGGCGATCATCAAGGCCGCGCGCACCGGCAAGATCGGCGATGGCAAGATCTTTGTGACGACTGTCGAGCAAGTGGTGCGAATCCGCACCGGCGAGACCAACGAGTCGGCAATCTAGAAGTTTAGGGGCAGTTTCAGAATTACCGAAATGGCCCCTGATTCAGGGGAGCACGAGGGGAGGTCCCCCAGGGGGCATTCCCGTCGAGCGGGATCGAGACCTTCGGGGCGTATCCTCTCGTTTTGAAATGAACTCTCAGGCGGCCAGCAGCACGATCAAGGCGCCGCTGCCCCCATCCACCGGTCGCGCCTGGCAGTAGGCCAGAACTTCCTCGCGCCGTGCCAGCCAGTATTTTACTTTCGTCTTGAGCACCGGCTCGCGGTTTATCGAGCCCAGCCCCTTGCCGTGGATCACGCGCACGCAGCGCACGCCGCGCTTGGCACAGGCGGCGAGAAAAGACGCCAGCGCATCGCGCGCCTGATGGCGATCGAGTCCGTGCAGATCGAGTTGGTCCTGAATCACCCAGGCGCCGCTGCGCAGCTTGCGCAGTACCTGGCGCGAAATGCCGGCGCGCACGAAATTCGCTTCCTCGCCCGTATCCAGCCAGTCCTCGGCGCTCCAGCCGGCGGACAGGCTTTCCTCCAGCGCCGCATGTTCGTCCAGGTGCGACTGCACCGGGTAGGGTGGGGGCGCATCCTTCTCGCGCAGCAGCTTGCCATGCGTCGGCAGCGGACGGGCATCGGCCACCGCCTGCCGGAACAGATCGCGGTCCGCTTCATCGATAGCGATTCTGGCCGGCTTCTTCATGGCTATCGCCCTCTTTGAGTTTGCCCCGCGACCCCGCAATACCAGACCTCGGCTCCCGCGGTAATTGCTAATGCGGCGGCTACTCCAGGTCGTCGAGGTATTTCTCAGCATCCAGTGCCGCCATGCAGCCCGAGCCGGCGCTGGTGACGGCCTGGCGGTAGACGTGGTCCTGCACGTCCCCCGCCGCATATACCCCGGGCACACTGGTGGCCGTCGCGTTGCCCTCATTGCCGCCGCGGGTGATGATGTAGCCGCCTTTCATTTCCAGCTGGCCTTCAAAAATCTGCGTATTGGGCGTGTGGCCGATGGCAACGAACAGCCCGTGCAGCTTGATGTCCTCGGGCGCGCCGCTGGCGACGTTCTTGATGCGTATGCCGGTCACCCCGGTCTGGTCCCCGAGCACCTCATCGAGCACGCTGTTCCATTTGACGCTGACATTGCCGCCGTCGGCCTTGGCCAGCAGTTTGTCGATCATGATCTTCTCGGCGCGGAGTTTGTCGCGGCGATGGATTACCGTGACATGGCGTGCGATGTTTGCCAGATACAGCGCTTCCTCGACCGCAGTGTTGCCGCCGCCAACCACCGCGACGTCCTGGTTCTTGTAGAAAAAGCCGTCGCAGGTGGCGCAGGCCGAGACGCCTTTGCCCATGAATTTAGTTTCCGATTCCATGCCGAGGTAGCGCGCCGAGGCGCCGGTGGCGACGATCAGCGCGTCGCAGGTGTAGGTGGCGTTGTCGCCTTTGAGCACGATCGGCTTTTTGCCGAGTTCGACCGCGTGTATCTGGTCATACACGAGTTCGGTATCGAAACGCTCGGCGTGCTTCTGGAAGCGCTCCATCAGTTCCGGGCCCTGCACACCCGCAAAATCCGCCGGCCAGTTGTCGACGTCGGTGGTGGTCATGAGCTGGCCGCCGGGGGCCAGGCCGGTGAGCAGTACCGGTTTCAGATTGGCGCGCGCCGCATACACGGCCGCAGTGTAGCCGGCCGGGCCGGAGCCAAGGATCAGGAGGCGCGAGTGCTTGTTCATGTTTATCTTGGTGAAGTTGGATATAATAAATTTCGGCAGGGGAACTACCGGCGCGATCGGGCCAACAGGACAAATTATACCGTTCCAGACTGGCCGTACCTGGAAGAAGATTTGTCAGTCGATTGGAGTTCGCCTCGGACGACGCCTTTATCCGGAAACTGGAACGCGGTTATTGCGGCAGGTCTCGGCTCGAAGAACATACGCAAGACAACATAGGCGCCGGCGGTTTGATGAAACGTCTAGTAGCTGCGCTCGCGATTGCGCCGCTTTTCACCTTGGGGGCGCAATCTGCGCGGGCAGAGTCAGCCGGCGCACCTGCAGCTGATACTCCGCTCGGCGTAGATGCCTTCAGGGTACGCGGCGCGCACCTTTACACAGCAGACGGAATGCGGCTGATACTCGCGCAGGCGACGAGCGCAACCACGCCGACTCCCACGCCAGTACCCGCACCCGCACCCGCACCCGCGGTCGCGGTCGCGCCTGCACCCGCTGCGCCCGCCGAACCGCGCTTCAATATCGACAAATTCACCGTTCACGGCGCGACGCTGGTTACGGCCGAAGGGCTGCAACTCATCCTCGCGCCCTACATCGGCAAGGACAAGAATTTCGGTGACGTGCAGAAGGCGCTGGAAGCGCTGGAGAAATCCTATACCAACAAAGGCTATAGCGCGGTTCAAGTGATCCTGCCGGAGCAACAGATCGACCAGGGCGAGGTCGAATTCAACATCATCGAGGCGAAGGTGGGCAAAGTCGTCGTCGAGGGCAACAAGTATTTCGACGAGGCCAATATTCGCGCCAGCGTGCCCCAGGTGCGCGAAGGGCAGGCCCCCAACATATTCCAGATCTCCGACAACCTGCGCGTGGCCAACGAGAATCCGGCCAAACAGACCACCGTACTGCTGCGCAGCAGTACGGAAGAGGGCCAGGTGGACGCGGTAGTGCGCGTTGCCGACGAACGCCCCAACAAGCTCAGCCTTACTCTGGACAACACCGGCACCCAGCAGACCGGCACGTTTCGCCTGGGTTTGGGTTATCAGAACGCGAACATGTTCAATCGCGACCATGTCCTGAGCGCGCAGTACGTAACGGCGCCGAACGACGACGACAAGGCCGACCGGCTCGGCCTTTACCCGAGCAAGCACGTGCTCGTCGTCGGTGGTCAATATCGTATTCCGCTGTACAAACAGGGCGATTCTCTGGATCTTTCCGCCGGCTATTCCAACGTAAATTCTGGAGTGGTGGCGAACCTTTTCACCATCAGCGGCAGCGGTACCGTATTCGGCGCGCGCTATAACCACAATCTGCAAAAATTCGGGGAACTGGAGCATAAGCTGAGCTACAGCCTGGACTGGCGCGGCTACAGCAGCACGGTGAAACAGATTGGTGTGCCGGGCTTCGGACTGGTGCCGGATGTGACTGTGCATCCGATCGGTCTGACCTATGCCGGTGCGTATAGGAAGAGCGAAAGCGAGACCACATTCTCGGTATCGGTGAGCCAGAACCTGCCCGGCGGAAACGATGCCGGAACCGGGGCGTTTCAAGGCGATGCGCTGACTTCGCCGGCGCGACCGCCGGCGCGCGCAGGCGCGAATCCGCGCTATTTCGTGACTAGATGGGGCTTCAACCACAATCGCGCCTTGCCGCGCGATTACCAATTCCGCATAGGCATGAGCGGCCAGTTGACGCGCGACATGCTTATACCCGGCGAGCAGTTCGGCATCGGCGGGGCGGATTCGGTGCGCGGCTACCTGGAACGCGAAATCATCAACGACAACGGCTATCGCGGCACAGTCGAATTGTACAGCCCGGACTTCGGCGGCATCCTTCCGTTCAGCGGAGCGAGGCTGCGCGCGCTTACGTTCTACGACTGGGGCGGCGTGCGGCGCATACGCCCCGACGTGCTTGAAGCGCACGGACAGCACGTCAGCAGCGTCGGCCTCGGACTGCGCTACTCGCGCGGCACCAACGTCAGCTTGCGCCTGGACGTTGCGACGGTTACCGACAGCGGCGGACTGCAAAAAATCGGCGACGTGCACGTACACGTGAGCCTGGCCTATATCTTCTAGCCGGTGCCCCTCGTCCTGGGCGGGTGCCGGAACCCCGCACGCCGAACGAAAAAAGGACTTTTTCCGTGCCGATTGCCAGAATGCGGCCTTGGGCCGCGGCATTTGAGCCGAAACTGTCGGAAAAGTGTGAATTAGTTCCTGTCTAATCGCGCCTGGAAACCCTAGCCTTGAACGGAAAAGCCGGGAATGGGACAGGTTCGATCCGGCGCGCGTGCGGCAGCCAAATTTCATTTTCCCGCCAAGCACATAGATAGCTTTGTGCTACCATAAATTCGGCGGTGAAATTTGGTGCTGTTCGCCGTTTGGATTTGGGTTGCGCGCAGCGCCGACCTGGCGCGCAAACCACAAGACAAGCTTGGCGGAAGCGGGCAGAAGGAAATTGGTGAAAGCGAAACGCGCGGCGACCACTGCACTCCGGCGCAAGGCCCTGTTTCTCGCGGTGGCCTCGTGTTTTGCCGGCTATGTGCAGGCCAATCCCGATGCCCCCACGGTAATCAGCGGCGCCGCAACGTTTGCCGCCAGCGGGAAACAACTCACTGTCACCAACTCCCCCGGCGCGATCATCAACTGGCGCGGGTTCTCGATCAAAGCTGACGAAGCGACACGATTCATCCAACAGAATGCGCAGAGCGCAGTACTCAACCGCGTCACCGGCCAGGAACAGTCGGCGCTCCTGGGGCAGTTGCAGTCGAATGGCCGGGTCTACCTGATCAATCCGAACGGCATCACCGTCGGCGCCGGCGCGCGCATCGACACTGCCGGCTTCGTCGCCTCCAGTCTCAACCTGAGCGACAGCGACGCGCTCGCCGGCAAATTCAGGCTGCAGGACACGGGCAGCTCGGGCAAGGTCGTCAACAACGGCACCATCACCACTGCGAGCGGCGGCTTCGTCTACCTCATCGCACCCAACGTCGAAAACAACGGCATCATCAACAGCCCCAAGGGCGAGATCATCCTCGCCGCGGGCAAGTCCGTCGAACTGGTCGACTCGCAGCGGCCCGAACTGCGCGTGGAACTGACCGCGCCCGAAAACAGCGCGATCAATGTCGGCCAGCTGATCGCCGAGGCCGGCAGCATTGGGATTTTCGCCGGCACGATCAAGCAAAGCGGCCTGATCTCGGCCAACAGCGCGAGCGTCGATGCGCAAGGGCACATCGTGCTGCGCGCGAAGAAGGACATCACGCTGACGGCCGGCAGCAGGACAGAGGCGAGCGGGCCGAAGGGTGGGACGGTCACGATTCAGTCTGAATCTGGGACTACTCTGGTGGCGGGGACGGTGGAGGCCAAGGCGACGTCGATGCCCACCGTTTATCAACTTAAGGAGCCGGTTCCGCCAGCGGTCGTCACCGATCCGCCGAAGAATCCGGAAGTCGTAGCGGTAAGAGTCGACATCAAGCCGAGCAATCCCGTCGTCCCGGCCGCGCCAGCGGACAAAGGCGGCTCGGTTTCTGTCCTAGGAGCGCGCGTCGGTCTGACCGATCACGCGACCATCGATGTTTCAGGTGAATCGGGTGGCGGACAGATACTCGTCGGCGGCGATTACCAGGGCAAGAACCCGGACGTACAGAACGCCAAGCGGACCTATGTCGGCAAGGATGTTCAATTGATAGCCGACGCGGTGCTCAATGGTGATGGTGGCAAGGTGATCGTTTGGGCGGATGAGGCCACCCACTTTGTCGGCAACATCTCGGGACGTGGTGGCAACGATGGCGGGAACGGCGGGTTTGCCGAGGTGTCGGGGAAGGCTATCCTGGATTTTCGGGGCCGGGTGGATTTGAGAGCGCCTAGGGGAACAACAGGCACATTGTTGCTTGATCCGACCGATATCTTCATCGCAAATAATCAGGCGAATGCGACTGCTGCCGGCATGACTACTACGGACAACAGCGCCGATACTGGCGATGGCGGGAGTCCCCTTGATACTTTCGCCGCAACCGTAGACACCGCTGATTCATTGCTTACCACAGCGAATCTTCAGTCGGCTTTGGCTTCAGCACGGGTGCTCGTTACGACCACAAACGGAGCCGCGACCGGCGGCGCGCAAGGCAATATCACTCTAGTCGACGCGATTACCGCTCCCACCGATAGCTATGGACTTTCGCTGCGAGCGGACAACAATATTATTCTCAAGAGCGGCGCGCATATAGATTTTACCGCGAACAGTCTCAACAATCCGGATGTAGCGCTTGCGGCTTTAGGCGGTTCTATTTCGACGCAAGGCGGAACGATCAAGATGGGGAGCGGATCGCTACTCTTAAAGGCGGCTGGCGGAGTCGGAACCTCTATTACACCGATTCTTACGAGCGGGGTGACAAACTTCGCGGCAATAACTGCAACGGGTGGAGTGTTTGTCTCCAATAGCTCAAGCGGAAATATCAATATCGCGAGTATCACTAACGCAGATCTCGGAGTGACCGGCACTGGTGTTACGACGACCAGTTCGGGTGCCGGCGGTGATATCTCTATCGCTAATAGTGGCGGTTCAGTAACGGTTTCGAATGCGATTGCGACGACGGCATCGAGCACCTCGGGCACGGCCTCGGGGAGCATCAGCCTGACGTCGAGCAGTGCGAACGTGGTGCTGAACAACACGGTCACCACGGGTGATGCGACGCTCACGGGCACGAGC
>JBBRAI010000054.1:0-24061 GCA_038206915.1 Burkholderiales bacterium
TTGTAAGGTTCTGCTGGTATTGCAGATTTTGGTCCGCAGTCACAAATACGTCAAACTGCTCGGCTGCGCGACGCAACAATTCGCCATTCTTCAGCGCAGACCAGCCCATCTCTCGGACACTGCGAACGGCGTGTTGGGTCAGCTCGTCGCGCAGTTCGATTGGAAGGGACTCGTCAAGCAGGATGCGCATCGGAGACGAGCGCCTCCCGCGCAAGTTCCAGCGCTGCTACGGCTTGCTCCCTTGATACGGAGGGGAATGAGTGTAGGAACTGATCAAGGGAATCACCAGCTTCGAGGTAGTCGAACAAGTTCTTTACCGGAACGCGGGTGCCGTAGAATACTGGCACGCCGCCCTGGATTTCAGGGTGACAGTGAACAATCGGTTGCGCCATGAGCGATCCCTCCCGCTATTGTGCCTAATATACCTCAGATGCTGATCTTGGTACCGAAGGTTCCGGGGAAGTCCTTATAGTCGCCGTTCACCCGGCTGAGGGACGGCGCGCAGCGCCGCTCCCGAGAGTCGGATGCAACGGCTGGCAGGTTAGCTCGCTCATCGCGCCAAGCGCATGAAGCCTGCGCAGGAAGATGTCGCGCTGCTGGAGGAGTTGCGGGCCGACGACGAACGCAGCAAGAGCCGCGGGCGTATCGAATCAGTTGAGCAGCCATTGCGCGGCAGTTCGCGTGCGTGGCAACTCGAACAGGCTGTAGTTCGAGCCTTGGGCGGGGAGCGAACCAGGGCTCGAACTTCAGCAGACGCGTCCCGTCGCCTTAGATCGCTGCTGATCGATTGTCGCCTGTCGCAGCGGAGAAGCCGCTACTGCTCCCCGCTCACGCCGCCTTCTTCTTCCCCAGCACCGCCTTCAGGTACTGCCCGGTGAAACTGGCCGGATTCTCGGCCACGTCTTCGGGCGTGCCCTGGGCGATGATGCGCCCGCCGCCGTCGCCGCCCTCGGGGCCGAGGTCGATGACCCAGTCGGCGGTCTTGATCACGTCGAGGTTGTGCTCGATCACCACCACGCTGTTGCCGTGGTCGCGCAGCCGGTGCAGCACGTGCAGCAAGAGGTCGATGTCCTGGAAGTGCAGCCCGGTGGTGGGCTCGTCGAGGATGTAGAGCGTTCGTCCGGTGTCGCGCTTCGACAGTTCCAGCGACAGCTTCACCCGCTGCGCTTCGCCGCCGGATAGCGTGGTCGCCGACTGGCCGAGCTGGACGTAGCCCAGGCCGACGTCGAGCAGGGTTTTGAGCTTGCGCGCGACGATGGGCACGGCGGCGAAAAATTCGTGCGCCTGCTCCACCGTCATCTTGAGCACCTCGTGCACGCTCTTGCCTTTGTAGTGCACTTCCAGCGTTTCGCGGTTGTAGCGCTTGCCGTGGCAGACGTCGCAGGGCACGTAGATGTCGGGTAGGAAGTGCATCTCCACCTTGAGCACGCCGTCGCCCTGGCAGGCCTCGCAGCGCCCGCCCTTGACGTTGAAGGAGAAGCGCCCCGGGCCGTAGCCGCGCTCGCGCGCTGCGGGCACGCCGGCGAACAGTTCGCGGATCGGCGTGAACAGCCCGGTGTAGGTGGCCGGATTGGAGCGCGGCGTGCGCCCGATCGGGCTCTGGTCGACGCTGATCACCTTGTCGAAAAAATCCAGACCGCTGACCGATTCGTGCGCCGCGGGCTCGGCGCTGGAGCCGTACAGGTGCTGCGCCGCCGCCTGGTACAGGGTGTCGTTGACCAGCGTCGACTTGCCCGAGCCGGACACGCCGGTGACGCACACGAACAGGCCCAGCGGCAGTTCGAGGTTTACGCCCTTGAGGTTGTTGCCCCTGGCGCCGGCGAGGCGCAGCACGCGCGACTTGTCGTAGCGGTGGCGGCGCTTCGGGCTCGGGATTTCGAGGCGCCCGGCGAGATACTTGCCGGTGAGCGAGGCCGGGTTGCGCATGATTTCCTGCGGCGTGCCCTCGGCGACGAGCCTGCCGCCGTGCTCGCCGGCGCCCGGACCCATGTCGACGACGTGGTCCGCCGCGAGTATCGCCTCCTCGTCGTGCTCGACCACGATCACGGTGTTGCCGAGGTCGCGCAGGTGCTTGAGCGTATCGAGCAGCCGCCCGTTGTCGCGCTGGTGCAGGCCGATCGAGGGCTCGTCGAGCACGTACATAACGCCGGTGAGGCCGGAGCCGATCTGGCTCGCCAGGCGTATGCGCTGCGCTTCTCCGCCCGAGAGCGAATCGGCGGAGCGGTCCAGCGACAGGTAATCCAGGCCGACGTTGTTCAGGAACGCCAGGCGCGAGGCGATTTCCTTGACGATGCGGTCGGCGATCGCGGCCTTGTGCCCCGGCAGCTTCAGCCCCTGGAAAAACGCAAGGCCGCGCTTGAGCGGCATCGCGCTCACTTCGAAAATCGGCAGGTCGGCGATCTTGACGTTACGCGCCTCGGTGCGCAGGCGCGTGCCGTCGCAGGCCGGACAGGGCTTGCTGTTGAGGTATTTCGCCAGCTCCTCGCGCACCACGATGGAGTCGGTTTCCTTATGGCGGCGCGCGAGGCTCGGGATCACGCCCTCGAAGTCGTGCTCGCGCACCACGGTGCGGCCGCGCTCGCTCAGGTAGGAGAACGGGATCTTCTCCTTGCTGCCGTAGAGCACGATGTCCTGCGCCTCCTGCGGCAATTTGTCGAACGCGGCCTCGACGTCGAAGCCGAAATGCGCGGCGAGGCTGGTGAGCATCTGGAAATAGAACTGGTTGCGTCGGTCCCAGCCCTTGATCGCGCCGCTTGCGAGAGACAGATGCGGATGCGCCACAACGCGGCGCGGATCGAAGAACTCGATCGCGCCCAGGCCGTCGCATTCGGGGCAGGCGCCCAGGGGGTTGTTGAACGAGAACAGCCGCGGCTCCAGCTCGGCCAGCGAATAGCTGCACGCCGGACAGGCGAATTTGGCCGAGAACAGGTGCTCCTTGGCGGAATCCGTTTCCACCGCGATCGCGCGGCCCTCGGCATGGCGCAGCGCGGTTTCGAAGGATTCGGCCAGGCGCTGCTTCAGTTCGGGCCGAACCTTGAGCCGGTCCACCACCACGTCGGTGGTGTGCTTCACGTTTTTGGCGAGCCTGGGCAGGGCGTCGATGTCGTAGACCTTGCCGTCCACGCGCAGGCGCACGAATCCCTGCGCGCGCAGCTCGGCGAACAGTTCGGCCTGCTCGCCCTTCCTGCCGGCGACCACCGGCGCGAGCACCATCAGTTTCGTGTCCTCGGGCAGCGCGAGCACGTGGTCGACCATCTGCGCCACCGATTGCGCTTCCAGCGGCAGCGCGTGCTCGGGGCAGTAGGGCGTGCCGACGCGCGCGTAGAGCAGGCGCAGGTAGTCGTGGATCTCGGTCACCGTGCCCACCGTCGAGCGCGGGTTGTGGCTGGTCGCTTTCTGCTCGATCGCGATCGCAGGCGACAGGCCCTCGATCAGGTCGACGTCGGGCTTTTCCATGAGCTGCAGGAACTGCCGCGCATACGCAGACAGGGATTCCACGTAGCGCCTTTGGCCCTCGGCGTAGAGCGTGTCGAACGCGAGCGAGGACTTGCCCGAGCCCGACAGGCCGGTGATCACGATCAGCCGGTTGCGCGGCAGATCGAGGTTCAGGTTTTTCAGATTGTGCGTGCGCGCACCGCGAATTCTGATCTGGTCCATTGGTAGGGCGGGTGATCTAAACCTGCTAATATACGAGATTACGCTGCTAGTACGCCACTGCCTTTTTATGTCCGCCGCGTCCCCCGATCGCATGTCGCCCCTGGAAATCCGCGCAAGCCTTTCTCTTGCCTCGATTTTTGCACTGCGCATGCTGGGTCTGTTCCTGATCCTGCCGGTGTTCGCGGTGTACGCCTCGCACCTCAAAGGCGGGGACAACCACACCTTGGTCGGCTTGGCGCTCGGCGCCTATGGCCTGACCCAGGGCATGCTGCAGATTCCCTACGGCATGGCTTCGGACCGCTACGGCAGGAAACGCACCATCATCGTGGGTTTGGTGGTGTTTGCGATCGGCAGTTTCGTCGCTGCGATTGGCGGCAGCATCCACCTCATCATCTTCGGCCGGGCGCTGCAGGGGGCCGGAGCGATCTCGGCCCCGGTGATGGCGTTCCTCGCCGACATGACGCGCGAGCAGCACCGCACCAAGGCGATGGCGCTGGTAGGCTCGAGCATAGGCATGATGTTCGCGCTGTCCATGATCGGCTCGCCGCTGCTCTACCGGTACATAGGCATGGGCGGGATTTTCATCCTTACCGGGGCGCTGGCGCTGATCGCGATCTGGGTGGTCATAAGCGTGGTGCCAAAGGAGAGTCTCGGAAAAGTCGAGTTCGAGGATCACGCAGAGTCGGCGCGATTCGCCGATGTGCTTAGAAACCCGGATTTGTTGCGGCTCGACTTGGGCATTTTCGCGCTGCACTCGGTACAGATGGCGATCTTCGTGGTCGTGCCGCTGGCCATGGTGAGCGCCGGCGGCATCCCGGTGAACGAGCACTGGAAGATCTATCTGCCGGTGGTGCTGGGTTCCTTTGCATTGATGGTGCCGGCGATCTTCTATGCCGAGAAGAAAGATGCACTTAAACAGGTATTTCTCGCCGCCATCGGGCTGATGGCCGCGGTGCAGCTGGGTTTCGTGTTTGCCTTGCACAATTTCACCGCGCTTGTCATCCTGCTGCTGGGGTTCTTCGTTGCTTTCAACATACTCGAGGCAAGCCTGCCTTCGCTGGTGTCGCGCACGGCGCCGGTCAGGGCCAAGGGCGCCGCGCTGGGCGTGTACAACACGATGCAGTCGCTGGGCCTTTTCTTCGGCGGTGCGGCGGGGGGCTGGCTGATGCAGAACCACGGGAGGACGCCGGTGTTCATGTTCGGCACAGCGCTGATCACGGTGTGGGGCATTTCCGCTGCGGGCATGCGCGTGCCGCAGCGCGCGCGCCGGCGCAGCACGATCGGCGGCGCGGCGATGGGCGACGGCACGGCCAGGTAGCACTGGATAATTATCAAACGGGAGAATCGACATGGCATCGATCAACAAGGTGATACTGATAGGCAACCTGGGGCGCGACCCGGAGACCCGCTTCCTGCCCAGCGGCAGCGCGGTGGCCAACATTTCCGTAGCGACCACTGACACCTGGAAAGACAAGACCTCGGGCGAAAAGAAGGAGGCGACCGAATGGCATCGCGTCGTGTTCTTCGGGCGGCTCGCGGAAATCGTCGGCGAATACCTGAAGAAGGGCAGCCAGGTCTACATCGAGGGGCGGCTGCAGACGCGCAAGTACGAGAAGGACGGCCAGGACCACTACAGCACCGAAATCATCGCCGACACGATGAAAATGCTCGGCTCGCGCAGCGGCATGGGCACTGGCGAGCCGCGCGATACGCGCGAGCCGGTGCCGGCGGGCGATTCCCGGCCGGCGAAAAAGCCCGCCGGCCAGTTCCAGGACATGGACGACGACATCCCGTTCTGAGAGGCTGTACTCGGGGGGGTGGACTTTCGTAGCGCAGGCGAGGGCGCCTGCGCTACAGTGCTCTGCGGTTTGGCAATCTTCGATAGTCCCTTGAAAAAGCAGGGTTTGCCCATAGATAGACGATGGGGAAGCCCTGCTTTTCCGCTATAATTGCTCCCTTTTTCGTTTGTCGGAGGGCTTAGTGCCTATCTACGAATATCGCTGCTCGACCTGCGGATTCCAGAAGGAATACCTGCGGAAGGTGAGCGATCCCTTGTTGAGCTTCTGCCCAGAGTGCGGCAAAGAGACCTTCGGCAAGATGCTCACCGCCGCGGGTTTCCAGTTGAAAGGCGGCGGCTGGTATGCCACCGACTTCAAGCACAGCGGCGAAAAGCCGGCATCCAAGGCCGCCGGGAAGAGCGATACAGCGGGTGCGAGCGAAGGCAAATCTTCGGCTGCGGGCGAGAGCAAGAGCGAAAGCAAGAGCGACAGCAAGAACGACGGCAAGAACGACAGCAAGAACGACAGCAAGAGCGACAGCAAGAGCGAGGCCAAGAGCGACAGCAAGCCCGAATCCAAGCCGGCGGCGGCAAGCAGCGCAAGCACAGCCAAGACCGAATGAAGAAGTACCTCATCACCGGGCTGTTGATCTGGATTCCGCTGGTCATCACCATCTGGGTGCTGAAGCTGGTGGTGGACACGCTCGACCAGACGCTGCTGCTGCTGCCGCACGCGCTGCGCACCGAGGGCTGGCTCGGTGTTCACGTCCCCGGAATGGGGGTGCTGCTGACGCTGCTGATCGTGCTGCTCACCGGCGTGATCACGGCGAATTTCGTCGGCCAGCGCCTGGTGCACCTGTGGCACGAGATACTGCACCGCATTCCGGTGGTGAGTTCGATCTATTCCAGCGTCAAGCAGGTGAGCGACACCCTGTTTTCCTCCAGCGGCGAGGCGTTCCGCAAGGCGCTGCTGGTGCAATGGCCGCGCGAGGGCATGTGGACCATCGCCTTTCTCACCGGCGCGCCCGGCGGCGACGTAACACGGCACCTGCAAGGCGATTTCGTCAGCGTGTACGTTCCGACCACCCCCAATCCCACCGGCGGCTATTTCGTAATGATGCCGCGCAAGGACGTGATCGAACTCGACATGAGCGTCGATACCGCGCTGAAGTACGTAATTTCCATGGGCGTGGCTGCGCCGAACGGGAACGGCAGGCGCAAGCGGGAAAGCCTGCTCAAGCCCAGCATGTAGCGGGCGAGCGGCAAAGCTGCCGCCGCCCGGTTCATGGTTCCCGACCCGATACCCACAGACTCCATACCCTCCGACTCGTTTCCGATCTCCGAACCACAGCCGACAAAACTATGCGAACCCACTACTGCGGCCTGGTAAGCGCCGCGCAGCTCGACCAGACCGTCACCCTGTGCGGCTGGGTCAACACGCGGCGCGACCATGGCGGCGTGATATTCATCGATTTGCGCGACCGCGAAGGACTGGTTCAGATCGTGTGCAATCCGACGCGCCCGCAGGTGTTCGCAGTGGCGGAGAAGATCCGCAACGAATATGTGCTCAAGGTGATCGGCAAGGTGATCCGGCGTGAACCTGGACTGGTCAACCCCAAGCTGAAAAGCGGCGAAATAGAAGTGCTGTGTCAGGAACTCGAGATACTCAACCCGGCGGTGACGCCGCCGTTCCAGCTCGACGAGGACAACCTGTCGGAGACCACGCGGCTCACGCACCGCGTGATCGACCTGCGCCGGCCGCAGATGCAGGCGAACCTGCGCCTGCGCTACAAGGTGGCGATGGCGGTGCGCCGCTACCTGGACGAGGCGGGCTTCATCGACATCGAGACGCCGATGCTCGCCAAGTCCACCCCGGAGGGCGCGCGCGACTATCTCGTGCCCTCGCGCGTGCACGCCGGCATGTTCTTCGCGCTGCCGCAGTCGCCGCAGCTGTTCAAGCAGATGCTGATGATCGCGGGCTTCGACCGCTATTACCAGATCACCAAGTGCTTCCGCGACGAGGACCTGCGCGCCGACCGCCAGCCCGAATTCACCCAGATCGACATCGAAACCTCGTTCCTCGCGGAAGACGAAATCCGCGGCATCATGGAAGGGCTGATGCGCAGCGTGTTCAAGCAGTGCCTCGCCGTCGACCTGCCCGATCCGCTGCCGGTGATGCGCTACGCGGAAGCGATGCGCCGCTACGGTTCGGACAAACCGGATCTGCGCGTGCCGCTCGAATTCACCGAGCTCACCGATGTGATGAAAAGCGTCGAGTTCAAGGTGTTCTCTGGCCCGGCCAATGCGGCCGGCGGGCGCGTCGCCGGACTGCGCATTCCCGGCGGCGGCGCGCTCACGCGCGGCGAGACCGACGCCTATACGCAGTTCGTCGCCATCTACGGCGCCAAGGGCCTTGCTTTTATCAAGGTCAACGACGTTTCCAAGGGGCGCGATGGCCTGCAGTCGCCCATAGTGAAGAACCTGTCCGATGCGGCGCTTGCCGCCATCGTCGAGCGCTCCGGCGCCCGGGACGGCGACCTGATATTCTTCGCAGCCGACAAGGCCAAAGTCGTGAACGATGCGCTGGGCGCACTGCGGGTCAAAATCGGCCATGAAAAAGGATTCGCCGTAGCCGGCTGGAAGGCGCTGTGGGTGGTGGACTTTCCGATGTTCGAATACGACGAGGAAGCCAAACGCTGGGTCGCGATGCACCATCCGTTCACCGCGCCCAAGGACGGGCACGAGGACTACCTCGCGACCGACCCGTCCAAGGCGGTCGCCAAGGCTTACGACATGGTGCTGAACGGCTCGGAAATCGGCGGCGGTTCGGTGCGTATCCACCGCGAGGAAGTGCAGTCTAAGGTGTTCCGCGCCCTCGGCATCGATGCGGACGAAGCGAAGCTCAAGTTCGGCTACCTGCTCGACGCGCTGCAGTACGGCGCGCCGCCGCACGGCGGAATTGCCTTCGGCCTGGACCGCATCGTCGCCATGATGGCGGGCACCGAATCGATACGCGACGTCATCGCCTTTCCCAAGACGCAGCGCGCGCAGGACCTGCTGACCCAGGCGCCCAGCCCGGTGGACGAGCGACAGCTGCGCGAGTTGCACATCCGACTGCGGCAGCAGGAAAAAGCCTAGGTTTGTTGCGGAGCGCGGCTAGGTGAAACGGTTAGTTTCGGTTTTGCTCGCGCTGTGCCTGCTTGGCGCCGGGGCGCAGTCCCGGGCCGGCGGCGAGATCGCGTCCGGCGCCCTGTCAGCCGAAGCGCGCGCAACACTGGCGCGCATCAAGTCGGGCGGGCCGTTCGCCTACGCCAAGGACGGCAGCGTGTTCGGCAACCGCGAACGTCTCCTGCCGCAGCAAACGCGCGGCTACTATCGTGAATACACCGTGAAGACGCCCGCTGAGCGCGGACGCGGCGCCCGGCGCATCGTTGCCGGAGCCGGCGCGGCCGGGGACGTGCGCAATTCGGGCGAGTACTATTACAGCGACGACCATTACAATTCCTTCAGGCGCATCCGTGAGTGAGGCTTTAGAAAAACTGCTGCAGGACAGGGACAAGGCCGGCGTCTACCTCACCGGACCGGATACGCGTCTCATCGCCGAAGCGGCGCAGGCGGCCGGCCTCGCGCTGTGGCGCGTCGACATCGGCCATGTGCACGACAAGCAGGGTTTCACCGCCCTGGTGGCGAAGACGCTTGCCTTTCCCGAATGGTTCGGCGGCAACTGGGACGCGTTCGAAGACTGCCTGGGCGATCTTTCCTGGCATCCCGCGCCGGGCTATGTGCTGCTGCTCGCGCACGCCAAGCATTTCGGCGCCGGCCACAAGCAGGAGTTCGTCACCGCGGTCGAGGTGCTGGACGGCGCCGCGGAATACTGGCACTGGCAGGGCAAGCCTTTCTGGGCTATCGTCAGCGGCCCTGAAGGCTGGGACGCCGGGCTGCCGGCGTTTCCGGCGCCGTGATCCTTCGCATGTCATTCCGAGGACGCAGTCCGTGGAATCTGCTTCTGAAACATGAAAAGCAGATTCCTCGCCGCGCCCGGAATGACGTTGATGTGTGAAGCCGATCTACAAGATCCCGCGCTCGGTCATGGTGGTGATCTACACCACCGGGCTGCAGGTGCTGATGCTGGAGCGCGCCGGCTGGCCGGGTTTCTGGCAGTCGGTTACTGGCAGCATCGACCACGCGGACGAACCGCTCAGCGAGACCGCCGCGCGCGAAGTACGCGAGGAAACCGGCATCGACGTCTCGCACTACCGGTTGGACGACTGGGACATGGAAAACAACTTCGAGATTTTCAAGAAACACCGCAGCCGCTACGCGCCGGGCGTAACCCACAACCTGGAGCACATCTTCGGCCTGGAACTGCCGGCCATCGTGCCGGTGCGCCTGGATCCGGGTGAACACCTGCGCTACGAGTGGCTGCCGTGGAAGCAGGCCGCGGAATGCACGCCGTCCTGGACCAACCGCGACGCCATCCTGCTGCTGCCGCAGAAACGCGGCGCGCGCACAGATTGATCCAACTTTGGCCTTGATAGGCTGTCCCGATCAAGCCGGGAGGGGCCTGCTAACCGGCTCTTGCGCATAACGGTCTGTCGACTGGCCTGCCTCCGCGAGCCGTTGTTATGCAATGATTAACAAATTATTAATCATATAGTTACAATGTATTCGCAAGCATTGTGCAATGATAATACCGCTATTGCAATGATGCCAGAAGGCCCGAATCAGCGGACCTGGAGGCGATGTTCGGTCTAGTCCAGACTCAGGAATAAGCGACGCAGTTTTCGCACACCGTACCGCGCACGTCCTTGCGCAAATGCGCCTCGCGCAGCTTTACGAAGGCCGGGGCGTTCCAGGCGTCCATGAAGGACTGCTGGTTCAGGTCGCCCATGGTCCAGTTGGCGGTGGCGTCGAAGCAGCAGGCCGACAGCTTGCCCTCGGCAGTCACGTGGCCTTCGGTAAACGCCGACCAGCAGGGCAGCGGTTCACGCAGCGCGCCGATGCGTCCCTGGTTACCTGCGGTGGGGCGGTAGCCGAGCTGCGCTTCACGATCGGTGGCGAAGGCGCCCATGGAATACAGCGGCAGCCAGTAGTGCACGTCGACGTAGGGGATCACGCGCTCGGTGAGCAGCGCCTCCATCTTCGCCTGCTGCTCGCCGTCGTAGCGGATCGAAGAGGCGTAGAGCCCGGTCTTGTAGCCGCGCTCGCGGCGCAGCTCCCAGCCGGCGCGGATATTGTCCAGCGCGCGGTGAAACAGCCGGCCCGACACGCCCATGATCTTCTCGAACTGCTCCTCGTCGGCGGCGTTCACCGACCACTTGAGCGAATCCAGCCCGGCTTTCATGCAGGCTTCGATCGCCTCCGGAAAGGCCATCGACGCATTCGAGGTGAGGAACACATAGGGCATCGCCAGTTCGGATTTCAGGTAGCTGATGCAGTCCACGAGCAGGCGCGGTCCCATGAACGATTCGCCGAGGTAGAACACGCCGATTTCCTTCACCCCGGCTTCGCTCATTTCGCGGGTGATGCGTTTGAACAGCCCGAAGTCCATGTCCCACTTCGGCTGCACTTCGCGGTTGCGCAGCGCGCAGAAGCCGCAGCGATAGTTGCAGCGCGGCGAAATCTCGATTTTCACGCTGTTCGGGGCGGGCGGCGCCGCCTTCATGTATTCCGGCGGTATCCTGGTAACCGCGTCGATCCTGTCAGTAATCACGCCGGTCTCCTTGGGTGTTTAAGGCGATGCTAGGGTAAAGCGCCGCGGCCGCGTTTGACCTGGGTCAAGTACGACTGCGCCGCTCGGCAAAGCCGGGCGGAACGCCGGCTTGCGGCGCAAGCGCCGCGCCGTCCATAATAGGCGCTTGACACCCGCGGTGACGTGCACTTTGTCACGGATGCCGCTACCCGGAAAGCAGCCATGAACAAACCGCTGGACCTGAAGCTCGAAACCGAGCGCCGCGAGCGCGCCGACTACGTGCTGTCGCGCACCGACAAGTATTTCACCAAGACGCGCCAGATCGTGGAGAAGTTCGGCGACAAGATCGTGAGCTACGGCGTATTCCTGCGCCGCGGCACGATCTGCGCCGTGAACCCGGCGCTGGAAATCCTGCGCGAATACTATCCGCAGGATGCGGTGCCGCTCAAAATAACGCGGTTGTACGAAGAGGGCGCATTTGTCCCCGACCAGAAGCCGATCTTCACTTACACCGGCTCTTTTGCCGCGCTGTCGGAACTGGAAACCCTGGTGCTGCGCCGCGTCGGCACCGCCTGCGTATCGGCCTACAACGCCTACAAGATGGCGGCGGACCTGCCCAAGGTCGCGTTCATCGACATGCATGCGCGCCACGCCTGCGGCGACGATATGTCGAACCTGGCCGCTTACGGCGCCGCGGTCGGCAGCCGCATCGCCAAGCTCTCGGGCGCGGTCGGCTTCATCGGCGGGTCGCAGGATCTGACCGCGCATTACTACGGCCTGCAGAGCGGCCTGGGCACCATGCCGCACAGCATCGTCGGTTATGCCGGCTCCACCCTGAGGGCGGCGCAGATGTACGCCGAGACCCATCCGCAGGACAACCTGACCGTGCTGGTCGACTTTTACGCGCGCGAATTCAGCGACGCGCTCGAGGTCTGCCGCTGGTGGTACAACGATGTGCTTCCGGCCGAACCTGCGAGCGCGCGCAAGCTCGCGTTTCGCATCGATACGCACGGCGAGCGCTATGCCGAAGGCCTGGATTACGAGCAGTCGGTCGAACTGGTCGCCGACTGGCTGCACGTGTTGAACGAGTTCGAGGCGGTGCGCGCCGTGATGGGCGAGGAGGCCTATGACTCGGACACGCTCAACATCGTCAAGGACCGGGTGCGCAAGGTGCTGTTCGGCACCGGAGTGTCGGTGGCGAGCGTGATCAAGATGCGCGAGACCCTGGACGCGGCGGGGTTCAACTCCGCGCGCATCGTCGCCTCCAGCGGGTTCACGCCGTTCAAATGCAAGATGTTCGGACACGCGCGCGCCCCGGTAGACGTGATCGGCACCGGCTCCTTCATCCCGGAGTCGCTCGGCGACACTTTCGCCACCGCGGATATTTTCATGTACGACGGGAAATTTCTGATGAAGGTCGGGCGGGAGAAACTGTTCCAGGGTCTAAAATCGTAGGTCTAAAGCGGGCGTCGGGGTCGGGATGAAGCTGCGCCTAGCCACTTACAACATCCACAAGGGTTTCTCGAATTTCAACCGGCGCATGATGGTGCACGAGTTGCGCCATCACCTGCGCCTGCTTAACGTGGACCTGGTATTCCTGCAGGAAGTGCAGGGCGAACACATCCAGCACGCCGCGCGCGTTTCGGACTGGCCGGCGCAGCCGCAGTACGAATTCCTCGCCGACGAGGTTTGGGGCGACTACGCTTACGGCCGCAATGCGGTGTACGACCAAGGCCATCACGGTAACGCGATCCTCAGCCGCTTTCCGATCATCAGCGCCGAAAACCAGGATGTGTCCGCCCATCGCTTCGAGCAGCGCGGCCTGCTGCATTGCGAGATCGATCTGGGCGGGCAGCGCGTGCATTGCCTGTGCGTGCACTTCGGCCTGAACGAGCGCGGGCGCAGGCGCCAGCTGACGGCGCTGACCGAGCGCGTGCAGCGCCTGGTGCCGGCGGACGCGCCATTGATCGTCGCCGGCGATTTCAATGACTGGCGCAATTCGGCCGGACGCTCGCTGGTGGCGCAGCTCGAATTGAAGGAAGTGTTCCGCGACCAGCGCGGCCGGCCGGCGCGCACGTTTCCCAGCACCTTCCCGGTGCTGCGCCTGGACCGCATCTACGCGCGCGGCTTCGAAGTGCGCCACGCCGAAGTGCACCACGGCCTGCCCTGGTCACGCATCTCCGATCATGCCGCGCTGAGCGTAGAGCTGGAGCTCGGATGACGCTGCAGTTCCTCGGCGGCAACCTGCTGCAGCTGCTGACCAACGGCAGGGCTTATTTTCCGGAGCTGGAGCGCGCGATCGACGCGGCGCACAGCGAAATCTACCTCGAGACCTACATCTTCGCCGACGACGACACCGGCAGGCGCATTGCGGCCGCGCTGGTGCGCGCGGCCGGCCGCGGCGTGAACGTGCACGTGCTGGTCGACGGCTTCGGCTCCAAGGGGTTGTTCGAGCAGACGCGGCAACTGCTGGCAGCGGCTGATATCGACGTGCTCATTTTCGGACCCAAGACTTCGCCGCTTACCCTGCGGCGTAACCGGCTGCGCCGCCTGCACCGCAAGCTGGTGGTGGTGGACGCACACGTCGCGTTCATCGGCGGCATCAACGTCATCGACGACATGCACACGCCGCACCATACGCCGCCGCGCTACGATTATGCCGTGCGCGTCGAAGGGCCTTTGGTGGCGGACGTGCTGGAGCAGGCCGAGCGCCTGTGGCGCCGCGTCGCCTGGGCGAGCCTGAAACTCAGCGCGCAGCGGCATCGCACGGTTGACGCCGCCGAACGCGGCAGCCAGCACGCGGCGCTGGTGGTGCGCGACAATTTCCGCCATCGCGCCGACATCGAAGACGCCTATCTGGAGGCGATCCGCGGCGCGCGCAGCGAAGTCATCATCGCCAACGCCTACTTCTTTCCCGGCGCGCGCTTTCGGCTTTCGCTGCGTGCTGCGGCCGCGCGCGGGGTACGCGTGGTTTTGCTGCTGCAGGGGCGGGTGGAATACGCGCTGCTGCATTACGCCTCGCGCGCGTTGTACGGCTCGCTGCTCGACGCCGGCGTCGAGATCTACGAATACCACAAGAGCTTTCTGCACGCGAAGGTCGCGGTCGTCGACCGGCGCTGGGCCACCGTGGGCTCCTCCAACATCGATCCGTTCAGCCTGATGCTCGCGCGCGAGGCCAATATCGTAGTTGAAGACCTGCACTTCGCGCAGGAATTGCGCCGCAGCCTGCTCGATCACATCAAGAGCGGGGCCAAGGTGATCGCGAAGCAAATGTGGCACCGCCAGCCCTTGTGGCGGCGCATGCTCATCTGGTGCGCCTACGGTTTAACCCGGCTTATGATGGGCATGGCCGGCTACGGCGGCAAACACTAGCCGCGAAGGCTCAATATGACGACAGCTTTCGTACCTCATCGCGTCGGCCTGTATCTGGCAGTGGTGCAATTCTTCTTCACCATCACCTGGACCGTGTACGTGATCTACCTGCCGCGGCTGGCGCTGGAGGCGGGAATTCCAAAGCAGGCGGTAATCTACATCCTGATGCTGGACCAGCTGATCTTCGCCTGCATGGATCTGGCCATGGGCGTGATGGCCGACCGCGTGTCGCGCTTCGTCGGCAGGCTCGGATACGTAGTCCTGGGCGTGACCATATTCTCCTGCGTCGCATTCCTGCTGCTGCCCATGGCTGCGCCGCGCGGCGCGGCCTGGATGTTGCTTGCGCTCATCGTGCTTTGGTCGGCAAGTTCGTCGGTGCTGCGTGCGCCGCCGCTGATGCTGCTGGGGAAATACGCCGCCAGGCCCGCGCTGCCCTGGCTGTCGGCGCTGTCTCTGTTCGGTCTGGGCGCAGCCGGCGCGATCTCCCCCTATCTCGCGGTAGTCTTGCGCAATGCCGACCCGCGCCTGCCCTTCGCGCTATCCAGCATCGCACTGGCGCTGGCGACGGTGGGCGTGGTCTGGGTCGAACGCCGGCTTGCCGCGACTGCCGAGCCTGTCGCGGCGCCGGCGGTCGCGACTGCGAAACCGGTGCATCCATTGTTCTGGTTCCTGTTCGGTGTGGCGCTGCTCGGCCTCGGGTTTCAGGTCCATTTCGCCATGAACAGCGCGCGGCTGTACCTGCGTTTCGCCAAGCCCGCCGATCTTGATTACCTGATGCCGGTGTTCTGGATCGGATTCAACCTGCTGATGTTGCCGGCGACGCTGGCGACGCAGCGCTTCGGCGCGCTGGCGCTCATGGGCGCGGGCGCTGCTGTCGGCGCGCTCGCTGCTTACCTGGCCGCCGGCGCCGGCAGCCTCAATTTCCTGATCGCAATGCAATTCATCGCCGGGGGCGCGTGGGGTTGCGTGCTTATGAGCGCGGTAACGGCCGCGCTGGTCATCGGCCATACCGGGCGCGAGGGCGCCGTGACCGGTGCGCTGTTCTCGCTGCTTGCACTGGCGACGCTGGCGCGCATGGCCGTGGTCGCGGCCCAACTCAACAAAGACCCTCAGTTTGCCGCGCTGCTGGGCTGGATGCCGGTGGCGTCATGGGCCATAGCCGGCGCACTGCTGCTGCTGCTCGTGCCGCTGCAAAGGCGCGCGGCGGCGTGAAGCTGACTTCGCGGGACCTGGAACGCATAAGTGCGCTCACGCTGGAGCACTACAATCAGCGCGCCGGCGAATTCTTCGAGGGCACGCGCGATCACGATGTGAGCCAGAACATCGCCGCGCTGCTTGAGCACATCGACGGCGAGCCGCCGTTTCGCATACTGGACTTCGGCTGCGGACCGGGCCGCGACCTCAAGACGTTTTCCAGGCTCGGCCATTTAGCGGTGGGACTGGACGGCGCCGCGCAATTCGTGGAAATGGCGCGCGCCTATAGCGGCTGCGAAGTGTGGCAACAGGACTTTCTACGGCTCGACCTGCCCGGGGACCGCTTCGACGGCGTCTTTGCCAACGCCTCGCTGTTTCACGTCCCCGGCCAGGAGCTGCCGCGGGTGCTGGCGCAGCTGTACGCCAGCCTCAGACCGGGCGGCGTGCTGTTCAGCTCGAATCCGCGCGGGCGCAACGAGGAAGGCTGGAACCGCGGCCGCTTCGGCGCCTATCATGATCTCGCCGCCTGGCGCGGCATGGTGTCGGCCGCCGGATTCGCCGAACTCGCGCACTACTACCGTCCGCCCGGCCTGCCGCCGGAACAGCAGCCCTGGCTGGCCAGCCTCTGGCGCAAGCCCGGCGGGAGCCCCGGCAGCGCCGGCCTATAATTTCCGACTCATACGCAGCGATCGAATCGAGAAGCGCGATGGCCACACTTAATTTCAAGCACCTGCGCTATTTCTGGGTGGTCGCCAAGGCGGGCGGTATTGCGCGCGCGAGCGAGCGCCTGCACCTGACGCCGCAGACCATCAGCGGCCAGATCAGCCAGTTCGAGGAACTGCTGGGCTACAAGCTGTTCGCGCGCGTCGGTCGCCGCCTGGAGCTCACCGACGCGGGTCGGCTCGCCTTCAGCTACGCAGACGAGATTTTCACCCTCGGCGACGAGCTCGAGGGCGCGCTGCGCAGCCCGTCGCAGGGACGGCCGCAACAATTCCGCGTAGGGGTGGCCGACGCCGTGCCGAAGGCGGTGGCGTACCGGCTGCTGGAGCCGGCGATGCGCCTGCCGGATCCGGTGCGCATCGTCTGCCTAGAGGGCAAACTCGCCGGACTGCTTGCTGATCTAGCTGTGCACCGGCTGGACATCGTAATCGCGGACGGCCCCATGCCGGCCACGGTCAAGGTCAAGGGCTACAACCACCTGCTTGGAGAATGCGGCCTCACGTTTTTTGCCACGCCGGGGCTCGTGCGCAGGCACAAGGGAAAGTTTCCGCACCTGCTCGACGGCGCGCCGCTGCTGCTGCCCGGCGAGCACTCAGCGGTGCGGCCGCGCCTGATGCGCTGGTTCGACGAGCAGCAGATTCGTCCGCGCATCGTTGGCGAATTCGATGACGGCGCCCTTCTGACTGCGTTCGGTCGGGCGGGTGCAGGTTTCTTTGCCGCGCCCGCGGCAATCGCCAAAGAGGTGCGCAGCCAGTTCGGCGTGCTTGCGGTCGGTCACACCGAGGCGGTAAGCGAGGCGTTCTACGCGATTTCGGTGGAGCGCCGTCTTACGCATCCGGCGGTGGTCGCCATCACCTCGGCTGCGCGCGAGGAAATGTTTCGCCGCCGGGACTAGACCCCGGCTCCGTCGGCGTCCGGATCAGTCGGCGCCAGGTTTGCGCCGCCGAAACATGCCTACTCCGGACATGTGCATCACCAGCTCGCCATGCTGGTTGTAGACTTCCGAGCGCGAGCGCACCGTGCCCATGTCGGGGCGGCTGCGCGAGGCGCGCGTTTCGAGCACCGTCGTCTTGAGGTGCAGCGTATCTCCCGGGCGCACCGGCTTTACCCAGCGGACTTCATCGACGCCGGGTGAGCCCAGACTCGCGGCTTCGAGCAGGTAAACATCGCAGATCATGCGCATGCACAGGCTCGCGGTCTGCCAGCCGCTTGCGATCAGGCCGCCGAAGAAACTCTGCTTCGCTTTTTCGCGGTCGGTATGGAAGGGCTGCGGGTCGTACGTGCGCGCGAATTCTATGATCTCGTCTTCCGACAGACTATAGCCGCCCGACTCGCGCACCTGGCCGAGGTAGAAATCTTCCCAGTAATATTTGTGGCTCATTCGTGCTTTCGGCTATGCCGGCGTGCGGCGCAGGAACATCTGCCGGCCGCGCATCGACAAAACCACCTCGCTGTTCTGGTTGAGGGTTTCCCACAGGAACAGCACCGTGCCGCGATTGGGCTGTTTCGCCGAGGGCGTGGTTTCGAGCACCGTCGACCTCAGGCGCAGCGCATCGCCCGGGCGCACCGGCTTGAGCCAGCGCAGCTCCTCCAGTCCGGGCGAGCCGACGCAGGAGGTTTCGAGCAGGTAGCCGTCGCACATCAGGCGCATGGTGACGCCGCAGGTCTGCCAACCGCTGGCGATGAGCCCGCCGTAGGGCGAGTTCTTTGCGGCGTCAACGTCGGTGTGGTAACTCTGCGGGTCGTATTCGCGCGCGAAGCGTGTGATGTCGTCTTCCGCCAGCGAGCGCGTGGCGGTCTCGAACACCCGGCCGGGCGTAAAATCTTCCCAGTAGTACTTGATCGTCATCAGGCCTTGGGTTCTGGCTTCAGCTGAAGCGATTTATATTCCAGGAACTCCTCCAGCCCGAAGCGGCCGAGCTCGCGGCCGTTGCCCGATTGCTTGAAGCCGCCGAAGGGCGCCTGCAAATTGAACGGGCCGCCGTTGATGTCCACCTGTCCGGTGCGCATGCGCCGCGCCACCTTCTGCGCGTGCGCCTCGTCCTTCGACCAGACGCCGCCGCCCAGGCCGTAGGGCGAGTTGTTGGCGATCTTCACCGCCTCATCCTCGTTCTTGTAGGTGATGATGGACAGCACCGGCCCGAAGATTTCTTCCTGGGCGATGGTGGCATCGGCCTTGACCCGGCCGAATATGGTGGGCTTGACGTAATAACCCTTCGGCAGGCCCTCGGGCGCGTCCGCGCCGCCGCAGAGCAGCTCGGCGCCGCCCTCGATGCCTTTCGCGATGTAGCCGCGCACGCGCTCGCGCTGCGTTTCGGACACCAGCGGCCCGAGTTTGGCCGCGCCGCCGAAAGGATCGCCCAGGGTGAATCCCTTGGTGACTTCAACCGCGATCGTCGCCGCCTCTTCGTACTTGCTCTCGGGCACCAGCATGCGCGTATGCGCCGAGCAGGTCTGGCCGGAATTGAGGAAGCAGGCGTTGATCGTGCCTTTGACCGCGGCGGCGAGATCGGCGTCGTCGAGCACGACCGCGGCGGATTTCCCGCCTAGTTCCAGCGCCACGCGCTTCACCGTGGCGGCGGCGAGTTCGGACACGCGCTTGCCGGCGCGGGTCGAGCCGGTGAAGGAGATCATGTCGACTTCCGGGTGCGCAGCCATGGCTTCGCCAACCACCGGGCCGTAGCCCGTGACCAGGTTGAACACACCGGCGGGCAGGCCCGCGGCCTGAATGATTTCTGCCAGCACGAAGGCGTTGAGCGGCGCCACTTCGGAGGGCTTGAGCACGACGGTGCAACCGGCGGCCAGCGCCGGCGCGACCTTGGCGGCGATCTGGTGCAGCGGATAATTCCACGGCGTGATCGCGGCGACGACGCCGACCGGTTCGCGCAGCACCAGCGAATTGCCGACCTTTTCCTCGAACGCGAAACTGCCGAGCATTTTGGCGTACATGCCGAAAGTCGCGGTGGGCGAGCCTGCCTGGATCATGGTGGCGAGCTTCAGCGGCATGCCGACTTCGCCGGCGATCAGCTTGCCGATTTCTTCCATGCGCGCTTTCAGGCCCTCGTGGATTTTCTGCAGGTAAGCCGCGCGTTCGGCCGCGGGCGTCGCGGCCCAGGCATCGAACGCGGCGCGCGCCGCCGCCACCGCCGCGTCGACGTCGCCGGCCGTTCCCTCGGGTATGCGCCCCATGACCTCCTCGGTCGAGGCGTTGATCACGTCGATCGACTTGCCGCCCTTGGGCGCGGCCCATAGGCCGTTGATAAATAGCTTGTCGCGGACTTGCATATTGGTTTCCGTGGGAGAAGAACAGAGGAGCGGCTATTTTAGCCGATAGCCCGCGGCGCGGGTGGTGCGCAGGACAATTCTGGCAGGGACTCTATAGCGCAGGCGCCATCGCCTGCGCTACAACGGCGGGGCCACTCCGGTCAGAGGTATCAAGCGCTCGTAAGCAGTGATCTTCTGGCGCAGCGGATCGGGCAGGGGGAGCGACTTCTTCGTCGCCGGATCGGCGTTGACGTAAATCAGTTCGCCGCTGACCAGGTGGGTGTCGCCGCGCCAGATCTCGAGCAGGAACTGCATGCTCGAGCGCCCGAGCCGCGCGCTGCGGCCGAAGATATCGAGAATGTCGTCGAACTCGGCCGAGCCGTGGTATTCCGCCGTGGCCTTCACCGCATACATGTCGCTGGCGAAAGCCTTCACGAAGCCGTCCGGGTAGTCGATGCCTATGGCGCGCCAGTATTCGGTGATCGCGACGTCGAAATAGAGGAAATAGTTGCCGTTGAATACGATGCCCTGCCGGTCCACTTCCGCCCAACGCACCCGCAGTGTGTGACTGAAAGCAAAGTCTTCGCGTGCCATTGCCGGTGTCCTCTCGTCTTATTTCCCGCAATTGAAGCGGCGTACTATAGGCGCAAGCTTATCCATGGGCAAGGCGTCTGCGTTTGCTTTGATCCGGCCCGGCCGGGGGCGTTCGATTGGGCCTATACTTCCATTCAAGCCCGGCAGACAGACACAGGAATCCTGCATTCATGGACGAAATCGTCATCCGCGCTATGGCCAAGTGGCCGAAGGTGCCCGCAGTGTATGGCTGGCTGGCTTTGGATCGGCGCGGCAATTGGTCGATCAAGAGCACGGCGCCCGCCGGCCCGGCCGATCCTGCGCCGCAGTTCGAGCGCGTCGTCAATCCGAAGGTGATTGAATTCATCGGCCGCAATTACGCCCACGACGAGCAGGGCCGCTGGTATTTCCAGAACGGACCGCAGCGCGTCTACGTCGCCCTGGATTACACGCCGCTGGTCTATCGCGTCGCGAGCGGGCGTCCGCTCGCGTTCGAAACGCATGCCGGAGCGCCTTGTGCGGCGCTGCAGGCGGCGTATATGGACGAGACGGGAAATTTGCTCTTTGTCACCGAGCACGGGCCGGGCGTGCTGCTGGATCGCGACCTGCCGCGCGCGCTGGAGGCGCTGTGCTATCAGGACGGCCACGTGCTGGACGAGGAGCGGCTGCTCGCGCTGATCGAAGAGGGGGAAGACGCGGCCGGCGTGTATTTCAACAGCGGCGCCGCCAGCCTGCCGCTCGTGCGCCTGCGCGAGCAGGACGCGCCGCAGCGCCTGGGCTACGTGCGCGAGCCGTCGCCCGATTAGGGAACCAGCACCACCTTGCCCTTGACTTTGCGCTGCATCACGTCGTTCAGCGCGCGCGCCGCCTGTGCCAGCGGATAGGCCTCGCTCACCAGCGGCTTGAGTTTGCCGCCGGCGATCCAGCCGAGCAGTTCGCGCACGTTGGCTTCGTTCTTCTGCGGCTCCTTGCGCGTGAAGCTGCCCCAGAACACGCCGACGATGGAGAAGCCTTTCAACAGCGGCAGGTTGAGCGGAATTTTCGGAATCTCGCCGCCGGCAAAGCCGATCACCAGGTAGCGACCGCCCCAGGCCATGTCGCGCATCGCCGGCTCCGCGTATTTGTCGCCCACCGGGTCATAGACCACATCCACGCCCTTGCCTTCGGTGATGCGTTTGACCGCTTCGCGCAGGTCCTCCTTCGAATAATCGATGGTGGCGTCAGCGCCGAGTTGCCTGCAGGCCGCGAGCTTGTCCTCGCTCGATGCGGCGGCGATCACACGCGCGCCCATGAGTTTGCCCAGTTCGACCGCGGCGCTGCCCACGCCGCCGGCGGCGCCCAGCACCAGCAGGGTCTCGCCCGACTTGAGCAACGCCCGGTCCTTGAGCGCGTGGTACGACGTGCCGTAGGTCATCATGAAAGAGGCGGCGACTTTGAAGTCAACGCCCGGTGGCATCGGAATGCAGGCGCGCGCATCGACCGCGATCTCCTCGGCGTATGCACCCCAGCTTGCGTAGGCAATCACCGCGTCGCCCGGCTTGGGATGCTTCACGCCATCGCCAACTGCTTTCACAATGCCCGCGAGCTCGGTACCGGGAGAAAACGGCAGCGGCGGCTTGACCTGATATTTGCCCTGGATGATCAGGGAGTCGGGGAAATTTACACCGGCCGCCTTCATGCTCACCACGATCTGGCCCGCGGCAGGCAGCAGCGCGGGCAGGTCTTCGACGACGAGGGTATCGGGCAATCCGTATTGCTTGCAGAGCACTGCTTTCATCGGGAAGCTCTCCTGGCGCTGGGTGGTTTTCGGGCGAATGATACGCGCGTTCGGGCGACCGCCTCAATCAACGGGCAAATACGTCGACAAGTCGCCGAGCAACCAGCGGATCGTTGGAGGCCCGCCCACGGGCCGATCACACTTCGAGCTGGCGCCGATCGGGGCGGGGGCGCCCCCCCACATCAACAGCCTAGTAAGCGAATGAACGTCGACCGGAGTCGCGGCTGTTCCTGCCGCCGGCGCGGCCGGCGGGCTGGCGCGGCGCGTTTTGCCCGCGGTTTCCGCCATTGCGCGGCGCGCTGGACGGACGGCGTTGCTGCTGCCCGCGCTTGCCATGAACGATGGGTTCGGCCTTGATGCGCGGGTCGATTTCGAATCCGGGCACGATTTCCTTTCTAATCTCGCGCTTGGTCAGGCGCTCGATGTCGCGCAGCAGGCCGAGTTCGTCCACGCATACCAGCGAGATCGCCTCGCCGCTCGAACCGGCGCGGCCGGTGCGGCCGATGCGGTGCACGTAATCGTTAGCCACGTGGGGCAGCTCGAAATTGACCACATGCGGCAGTTCGTCGATGTCGAGGCCGCGCGCAGCGATGTCGGTCGCGACCAGCACCTTGATCTTGCCTGCCTTGAATTCGGCGAGCGCGCGCGTGCGCGCCGGCTGGCTCTTGTTGCCGTGGATCGCATCGGCGCGGATGCCGGACTTGACCAGCTTCTCCGCGAGATTGTTTGCGCCGTGCTTGGTGCGCGTGAACACCAGCACCTGCTTCCAGTCGCCCTCGGTGATCAAATGCGCGAGCAGGTCTTTCTTGCGCTCGCGGTCCACCGGGCATACGCGTTGAGCGATCAGATCGGCGGTGGCGTTGCGGCGCGCGACCTCGACTAGCAACGGGTCGTGCATGAAGCCGTCGGCAAGACGTTTGATCTCATCGGAGAACGTGGCCGAGAACAGCAGGTTCTGGCGCTGCTTGGGCAGATGCGCGAGCACCTTGCGGATATCGGGCAGGAAACCCATGTCGAGCATGCGGTCGGCTTCGTCGAGCACCAGGGTCTGCACCTTGGACAGGTCGACGGTGCGCTGCGACAGGTGGTCGAGCAGCCGCCCCGGTGTCGCCACCAGGATGTCGATGCCGCGCTTCAGGGCCTGCACTTGCGGATGGAAGCCGACGCCGCCGTAGACCGACAGCGAACGGATCTTGGGCAGGTGCTTGCCGTAGGTGAACACGCTCGCCTGCACCTGGGCCGCGAGTTCTCGCGTGGGCACCAGGATCAGCGCGCGGATGGGCATGCGGCCGTGCGGCGCGCTCGCTTGCTCCGATAGGCGTTGCAGCAGGGGCAGGGTGAAGCCTGCGGTCTTGCCGGTGCCGGTCTGGGCGCCGCCCATGAGGTCGCGGCCGGCGAGCACGGCGGGTATCGCCTGTGCCTGGATCGGGGTAGGTTCGGTATAGCCTTGCTCGCCGACGGCAAGCAAAAGCTCGGCGCGCAGGCCGAGTGCGGAAAATGACATGTATTGCTCCTGGTATCGGCCTGTCGACGATTGGTTACGCGATGCCAGTCCAGGCAGATTATTTTTGGTTAAATCGGGGAACTAAAGCAGAACCGCGAGAGCAGCGGACAGACTGGGATTGAACGATGCGGGGCGGATTATACAGACTGCGCCGTATACGGGGGGATTTATTTTTGCTGTGCCTTTTCTTCCTCCGCCCAGCGCGCCAGCGATTTCGCGATGCGCTCCGGCGCGAAATTCATCTGCGCCAGCACCATGCCGCGGTCGAACATCTCGCCGTAGAAGCCGTCGTTTCTGCTTCAGGCGCGAAAGCGTTTCGCGCGTGAGGTTCCTTCGACACAAATTTCCAGATTGACTACGACCGAAAGGCACGGGATACTTTCAAAAGCGGTGTTGCAATTTCCGTCCTTACGAACGCCTGTGGGCGAGGCTTGGAATTTTCGCCAAACCGGAGAGGGAAAAATAGATGTTCACCAGTAATCTGTTCGCCACGCTCCTGACATCCCTATCGCCTGGCGTGATGGAGGGCTA
>JBBRAI010000055.1:0-23952 GCA_038206915.1 Burkholderiales bacterium
CCGATCGCAGCCGCGGCGCTGGCCGCCTGCGAACTCGGCCACGCGCGCGGCCAGGCGCGCCAGGACGTAAGCGTGGACATGACGCACGCCGCGCTCGAGTGCGGCGGCTGGTTCAGCATCGACGGGCGCGTGCCCGAGATCTGGGACAAGTTCTCCGGGCTGTACCGCTGCGCCGACGGCTGGGTGCGCGTGCATGCAAATTTCGCGCATCACCGCGACGGCGCGCTGCGCCTGCTCGGTCTGGCGCCGGAGTCGGCGCAGCGCGCGGACGCGGAGCGCGCGCTGCTCGAATGGCCTGCGCTGGAATTCGAGCAGGCGGCCGCCGAACAGGGGCTGGTAGTAGCGGCGCTGCGCCGCTTCGACGAGTGGGATGCGCATCCGCAGGGGCAGGCGCTTGCGGCCCAGCCGCTGCTGAGTTTCGAGCGCATCGGCGACGCGCCGCCCATCTCATTGCCGCGCCTGCCGGCAGATCAGCGGCCGCTCTCGGGAGTCAGGGTGCTCGATCTCACGCGCATCCTGGCCGGCCCGGCCTGCGGACGCGCGCTGGCGGCCTATGGCGCCGAGGTGATGCTGATCAATGCGTCGCATCTGCCGAACATCGAAGCGATCGTAAGCACCGGCCGTGGCAAGCTGTCGGCGCATGTCGATCTGCGCACCGAGCGCGGACGCGGCGACATGGACGCGCTGCTCGCGCGCACCCAGGTGTTCGTGCAGGGCTACCGGCCCGGCGGACTGGACGCGCTGGGCTACGCGCCGCAGGCGCTCGCCGCGCGCAGGCCCGGAATCGTCTGCGTGTCGCTCTCGGCCTACGGCTCCGAGGGCCCGTGGGGCGGTCGCCGCGGATTCGACTCGCTGGTGCAGACGGCGACCGGCTTCAATCATGCCGAAGCCGAGGCAGCGGGAGCACCTGCGCCCAAGCCGCTGCCGATGCAGATCCTGGACTTTGCGAGCGGCCACTTGATGGCGTTTGCGGCGTGCGCGGCGCTGCTGCGGCAAACACAAGAGGGCGGCAGCTGGCAGGTGAAGGTTTCGCTGGCGCGGACCGGACAGTGGCTGCGCAGTCTCGGGCGCGTGCCGCAGGGCTTCGGCACAGCGTGGCCGAATCGCGCGCCCTATCTCGAAACCAGCGCATCGGGCTTTGGCGAGCTGGTGATGCTGCGCCACAGCGCGCAGCTGTCGCGAACGCCCGCGCTATGGACCCGGCCTTCGGTGCCGCCAGGAACGGATCCGCCCGTCTGGCCCTGAACAGCAGGCGGCGGTTCGCGCTTGGAACCCGTTTCAGAATGACATGTCATTCCGAGGGCATCCCTCAAGGGGACTTCCTTCGGGGCGTCGCCCGAGGAATCTGCTTCTTCCCTGATCCAAAAGCAGATTTCTCGCCCAGCTCGAAATGACAATGTTTGAGTGAGCCATTTTGAAATGGGTTCTTAGCTTTTAATCAGCTTGCGCAGAATCGTCAGTCGCGCGCCGAGCTGCACCGCCGGATCGAACAGCGCCAGGCTGCGCGCGCGGCCCTGCTCACCCAGGCGCGCGAGCGCGGGCGGGTCGCCGCGATAATGCAGCACGCGCTCGACGATCGCCTCGGCCTCGGGCGCGACGATGCAGATCTCGCTGCCGTCGGCGTAGTAGCTGTTCTGCCGCATGGTGTCCGAGCACATCAGGCCCACGCCGCAGAGTGAAGCCTCGACGCAGGCCGCGGTGGGAAAGCCGTCGGTCTTGCCGCCGCCGAGAAAATGCGCGATGTTGGGCGAGACGATCAGATCCATGTCGGCGTAGAACTCCGGGAACTGCGGCGTCTGCTTGATGCCATGAAAGCGGATTGAATCCCCGATCGCTCTAACGTCGATGTCATCGGGGCCGTAGTTCCCGACCACGTGGAAGCGCGCTTCCGGAATATGCTGGACCAGCGCGTGCGCCGCCGCGATGAATCCGTCGTAACCCTTGTCCCTGCCCAGCGGCATGTATTTGTAGGCGACGAAACACAGATCCAGGGTGGATTTGTCCAGGCCGTAGCGCCGCCGCTTCGGCGCGGCGCCGAAATACTCTTCCGGGATCACGACACCGTAGACCAGTTCGACGCGCTCCGCATCGTAGTGGCCTTTCGCCTTGAGGTAGTCCAGCGTCGCGACCTGGGTCACGATGACCTTGCGCAGGCGCTCGTAGGCGAACAGCTGCGCCAGCCTGGCGTCGCTCGCGGCATCGTCGATGCCGAAGTCCCCGCCCGGATACAGGGTCATCGCCAGCGGCAAACCTTGCCGCGCGATGTGGGGCAGGAAGGCGATCGCGGAGTTCAGAAACACGCTGTAGACGAGCCTGCTTGCGGGCAGAGGCGCATCGGGCGCGAACGGTCGCACGCGCGGCGCGAGCGCGGGGTGGCGCGCCGCAAACACGGCGTGATGATGCTCGAAGCCTGGAAGGGTGCTGTGGACGACAGAGCCCGGAATCTGCGCCAGGTAGTGTTTGAATTCGGCGTAGCGGTAAGCCGACAGCGGGCTCGGAAACGCCTGGTCGAGCACCAGCAGCGGCAGCTGCTGCGGGCGTACGAGGATCTGTTTCAGTAGCCCGCTGAGAATCGCCATGGCAGCCGATTATTCGGCCGCCATGGCGCGCTGTCAATCGCGCTGCAAAGCTCAATTGACGGCGGGCTTGTCCGTCTCCGCGCCGGTCGTGCCCGCGCCCGGTTCCATGGCTACGCGCACCGCGTCGTCGACGTCCTCGAGAAATATGAACTCAAGCTTCTGCTTCGCCGCGTCCGGCACTTCCTCGAGGTCCTTGCGGTTGCGCGCGGGCATCAGCACGCGCCCGATGCCGGCACGCATCGCCGCGAGCACCTTTTCCTTGATCCCGCCCACCGGCAGCACCAGGCCGCGCAGGCTGATTTCTCCCGTCATCGCCGTATCGTTGCGCACCTTCTTGTCGGTGAACAGCGAGGAGAGCGCGATGAACATCGCGACGCCGGCGCTCGGCCCGTCTTTCGGGATCGCGCCCGCCGGGACGTGCACGTGCACGTCCACCTTTTCGAAGGCCGCAGTGTCGATGCCCAGGCTCGCCGCGCGGGACTTGACCAGGGTGAGCGCGGCCTGCGCGCTCTCCTTCATCACGTCGCCGAGCTGGCCGGTCAGGATCAGCTTGCCGCCGCCAGCGGTCTTGCTCGCCTCGATGAACAGGATGTCCCCGCCCACCGGAGTCCACGCAAGGCCGGTCGCCACGCCGGGCATGCCGGTGCGCAGCGCGACTTCGTTCTCGAACCTGGCCGGGCCGAGTATGTCCGCCAGGTCGGCGGCTTCGATCTTCGCCCGGCTGATCTCGCCCTCGGCAATTTTCACGGCGATGCGGCGGCACACCGCGCCGATCTGGCGCTCGAGCGAGCGCACGCCGGCCTCGCGCGTGTAATCGCCGATGATTGCGCTTATGGCCGCGTCGGAAATTTCGATCTGCTCCGGTGCGAGGCCGTTGTCGGCGAGCTGGCGCTTGAGCAGGTAGCGGCGTGCGATCTCGAGCTTTTCTTCCTGCGTATAGCCCGGAAGCTGCACGATTTCCATGCGGTCGCGCAGCGGCCCGGGTATGGTGTCGAGCACGTTGGCCGTGGTGATAAACAGCACGCGCGACAGGTCGTAGGGCACCGCGAGATAGTTGTCGCGGAACGTGTTGTTCTGCTCCGGGTCGAGCACTTCGAGCAGCGCCGAGGACGGGTCGCCGTGGATGCCGGCGCCGACCTTGTCGATCTCGTCGAGCATCATCACGCAGCCGCGCGTGCCGGCTTTTTTCAGCGCCTGAATGATGTTGCCGGGGAGTGCGCCGATGTAGGTGCGGCGGTGGCCGCGGATCTCGGCTTCATCGTGCACCCCGCCGAGCGACACGCGCACGAACTTGCGCTCGAGCGCGCGCGCGATGCTCTGGCCGAGCGAGGTCTTGCCCACGCCGGGCGGACCGACGAAGCACAGGATCGGCCCGTGGCCGTCCGGGTTGAGCTTGCGCACGGCGAGGAATTCCAGGATGCGCTTTTTCACGATCTCGAGGCCGTAGTGGTCCTCGCCCAGGATGCGCCGCGCGCCGGCGATGTCGATGTTGCCGGCCTCGGGCGTCTTCCACGGCACTTCGATCAGCCAGTCGAGGTAGGTGCGCACCATCGAATATTCGGCCGAGCCGTCGGACATGCGCTCCAGGCGCTTCAGTTCCTTGGTCGCCTGCTTTTCGACCTCTTCCGGCATCTGCGCATCGGCGATGGCCTGGCGCAGTTCGGCGATCTCGGCGGCATTGCCTTCCTCGCCTTCGCCCAATTCCTTCTGGATCGACTTGAGCTGCTCGCGCAGCAAATACTCGCGCTGGCGCACGTCCATGCTCGCCTTGGTGCGCTCGTCGATCTCGTGCGAAAGCCGCAGCACTTCGAGGCGCTGCGCGAGCAATTCGAGCACGCCGTCCAGGCGCCGCTCGAGATCGACCGTCTCGAGCAGTTTCTGTTTCTGCGGCGGCTTGATGTCCATCAGACTGGCGACCATGTCGGCAAGCGTGCCGGCGGAGGCCACGTTTTGCACTGCGCCCACCAGTTCCTGCGATGCCTGCGGCATGAGCTGCAGCACTTCGAGCGCGCGCTCCTTCAGCTGCATGAAGCGCGCCTCGATTTCCTTGCCGCTCGCGTCGGGTTCCTCGATGCGGCCGATGCGCGCCACCATGAAGGGATAGCCTTCGAGCAGTTCGATCACGCGAAAGCGCTGCTGTCCCTGGCAGATGACGTGGTGCGTGCCGTCCGGCGTGGTGACATAGCGCAGCACGTTGGCGAGCGTCCCCACCACGCACAGCTCGTCGATTCCCGGCTTGTCGTTCTCCGGATCGCGCTGCAGCACGATGCCGATCGGGCGCTCGGCCTTGACTGCCTGCTGCGCGCCGGCGATCGAGCTTTCGCGGCCGATGGTGATCGGCAGGATCATGCCCGGGAACAGCACCGTGTTGCGCACCGGCACGATGATCAGCGCGTCATCGGGCAGCGCGAGCGCGCCGGCGGCGCTGTCGGCCTGCGCGGGGGCCGCGGCGTCTTCTGCGGTGGCGCGGGGATGCGAATTTTCCAGTTGCATATCGGTTTCCTTCATCTTGTGCGGCGCAGTTCGACCACCAGGCAGCCCAGTTCGAGGCGCTGGTCGACCGGTTCGAATTCTCCCGCGGGCAGCGCGATGCGACGTTCGAATCGCCCGTACGGAATTTCCAGGCGATGGATCGCGGCGCGGCGCGAGCTCGCCGGCAGGGAGCGCTCGCCGCGCACCACGATCTGGCCCGGCGCGAGCACGACTTCGACCTGCTGCGGCTTGACGCCGGGCAGGGCGACCAGCAGGCGCAGCCCGTCGCCGGTTTCGTACAGGTCCACGGGCGGCTCCCAGCAGGGCGTACCCTGATGCACGCCGATGCGGAAGAACTGCCGCTGCAGGCGCTCCGCGTCCTGCAGCAGTTGCAGCGCCTCCGCCCACATCCACGTTCCCGGATCGCGCGATCGCATAATGGAAAATCCCTCCGTATTCGGAACAGTATGGGCCGCCTCAAAGTTGCCCGTCTGATTCCCGTCACATCTGATATGCGGGCGCGCAACGCACAATGCAAGCGCCGGCGCGCCGCGATTTGCGGGCAAAAAAAACCCCGGGTAGGAGCCCGGGGTCAGGTTGCCCCGGGGCTAGGCCCGGGACCGCTGGCAGCTTAGGAGGAGGAGGAAAGCCGGCAGCGTTTTCTGATTAGCGTCTTAGGCAGCTTTTTTCTTCGACGCTTGCTTCACCACGTTCGCGGTGGCGGCGGTGACATTGGCCTCGGCCATGTCGGTCGCCTGCTTGACCACTTTGGTGAAGCTGTCATAGGCGGAATTCGCGGATGCCATGGCGGATTTTACCGCGGCAACGGCAACGTCCGAACCGGCGGGCGCATTCTTGCTCAGCTTGTCGATCAGCGCGACCACGGTCTTGTTCATTTCGGCGGCCTGCGATTCGGCCAGCTTGGTGACTTCGGCCTGGGTCTGGGTCGCGACTTCGTACACATTGCGCGAATAGGCGATCGCTTTTTCCAGGGCCGGTTGGGCCGAGGTGGCACTCAGGTTCACGAATTCCTGCGCATCCTTGACCGACAGCAGCGCTTTGGCTTGGCTGACGCTGTCTTCAAACGCGGTCTTGGTGGTGTTGAAGTTCAGGGCCGACAGGCGCTCGAACGCGGCGAACTGCGCTTGGGCGATGCTAAACAGCGCGTCTACGCTGGCTTTGTTGGCGGCAGCAAATTGTTCCGGGGTGGCGTACATGTTTTATCTCCAAAAAAAATTAGTTACAAAGTTACCAAAAGGTCCAGCAATCTTCGGGTGCAAATCTTCGGGTGCAATCGTTTCGTTACTTCAAATATATTGCACTGCAACAATTCGAATTTTACACCCAACTAACTGCCTGTCAAGTCTTTTTTTGAACCAGCTGTACATGGATTGATGTGTTGCACAATTTATATGAAAATCATTGAGTTAGTTTGTGCGCCGGACGCCTCAGGCATATCGGCATGGACGTAATTATCAATATAAACAATATATTACGCTGTAACGTTCGGAGCGCTCCGCGCCGACGTGAGCGGGGGCTTACTTCATAGGTGTTGCGGAACGGCGCGCAGCGGCCCGCAGCGGCCCGACTTGCTATACTGCGCGCCTTTTCGGCCCGCCCACATGCCCACGACCTACCTTCGCGCGCCACGCCCTTTTCCCGGTCATGCCCGCGGCTGAGCACAATGCTGCGCGGCTGTGGCTGCAGTCGATGCCCGGGCTGTTTGTGCTCCTATGGAGCACCGGTTTCGTCAGCGCCAAGTTCGGCCTGCCCTACGCCGAACCGCTGACGTTTCTGCTGCTGCGTTTCGCCCTGGTGGTGAGCTTGATGCTGCCGCTCGCGCTGGTGATGGGCGCGGCCTGGCCGCGCAGTCCGGCCCAGATCGCACACGTCGCGCTGGTCGGGGTGCTGATGCAGGGCGGATATCTCGGCGGCGTGTTCTGCTCGATTCATCTGGGCATGTCGGCGGGCGTAAGCGCACTGATCGTCGGCGTGCAGCCCATCCTGACCGCGTTCGCCAGTGCGCCCCTGTTCGGAGAAAGACTGCGCGCGCGGCAATGGGCGGGGCTGGTGCTGGGCTTCGGCGGCGTGTTGCTGGTGGTGACTGGCCGTTCGGCGCTGTCGGGAATCACGCCCGCAACGCTGGCCCTGTCGCTGCTCGCGCTGGTTTCGATTACCGCCGGTACGCTGTACCAGAAGCGCTATTGCGGCGCCGTGGACCTGCGCACCGGTTCGGTGATCCAATTCTGCGCCGCCGCCGTGGTCCTGCTGCCCCTCGCGCTGGCGTTCGAAACCATGCGCGTGCACTGGAGCGTCGAATTCATCTGCACCCTGGCCTGGCTGGTGCTGGTGCTGTCGATAGGCGCGATTTCCCTGCTGTATGTCCTCATCCGCAATGGCGCCGCGACCAGGGTGGCAAGCCTGTTCTACCTGGTCCCGCCCGCAACCGCGCTGATGGCCTACGCGATGTTCGGCGAAACCCTCAGTCTCGCCGCGATGGCCGGGATGATGCTGGCCGCCGCCGGGGTAGCGCTGGTGGTCTACGGGCGACAATGAAATTCACCCGCTGAAGCAAACGCTGATTTCGTGCCCGCCGAATTCGGCGTCCGGCAGCCAGGCCGCCGCTATCGCCTCCAGTAAAAGCCGCCGTAGGGCCGCAACGGAAAGGCAGGGCCGTAGCCGGGATAGCCGGGCCACCACGGGTCGAAGCAGTAGCTGTTGCACTGCTGTTCCTGCGCGCGCAGGCGCTGCAGTTCTGCGGCGTGGCGCTGCTCGCGCTGGTTGATTTCTTCCGCCATGCGGTCGCGCACTTCCTGTTCGCGCGCCGCCTGGATGTAATCGAGCACTGCGGTGCCGACACCCTGATCGTGCAGCTCGATCAGCTGCGCCGCGCTGAGCGCGTAGCTCGAGCCCGTTTGCTTGATTTTCGCGATGATGTCCGGTGCCGCCGCGCCCGTTTTCGACAGGCGCACCAGCTCCGCCGGCGGCAGCTTGGGCTCCGGCTTGGGCAGCATGCGCGCGAGCTCGTCGGGCGAGAGGCGCGCGATGGCGCCGCCGCCCGGCGCGACTGGGGTGCCGGCGCAGCCTGCGAGCGACAGTGCGAGTAGAGTTATGAGTGTGAGGCGTGGCATGGCAATTGAATTTTAGACCACAAAGCCGCGAAGGGTGCGCGGCCGGCTTGTGGCTCAGGCCGCGCAAAACCGATAGCTGTTGCCCGCCCGTTTTGCATCGTACATCGCGGCATCGGCCGCATTGACCAGCGCATCCGCATCGCGCCCATCGGCGGGATAGACGGCGATGCCGATACTGGACCCTATTTTGAGGCTCTGCGCATTTGGGCCGATCAGGAACGGCAGGGCGAGGGCGGCGATGATCTTTTTTGCCACGATTTCCGCCTCTTCGTTCCTGGCGATGTCGGGCAGGATCACCGTGAACTCATCGCCGCCGACGCGGGCCACGGTGTCGGATTCGCGTACCTGGCTGCGAATTCGCTCGGCTACCGCGCGCAGCAGTCCGTCGCCCGCGGCGTGCCCCAGGCGGTCGTTCACCGGCTTGAATTTGTCCAGGTCCAGGTACAGCAGCGCGAACTGGCGTGTGTCGCGTTTGGCGAGATTGACCGTCTGTTGCAGCCGGTCGTTGAACAGCAGACGGTTGGGCAGCTTGGTGAGACTGTCGTGGTGTGCGACGCGCTGAATGCGCTCCTCCGACAGCTTGTGCTCGGTGATGTCGGTAGTCACGGAAAAACAACCGAGAATTTCTCCTGACGCCCCGATATTCGGCAGCAACTTGACCTCGATGTGATGAATCTGACCGTTTTCACGACTGAGCGTTCTTTCGTACCTGGCTGGATGTCCCGCCAGCGCCCGCGCGAAATATTTTTCGACCTCCATGTAGGCCCTGTCCCCGACCACCTCGCTCAAGCGCTTGCCGAGAATGCTTTCGGGGGTATAGCCGAAGAACTGGGCGAATGCCTTGTTGGTAAAGCTATAGTGCAGGTTCTGGTCGAAGGCGGCGGTCATCGTCGGAACGTTGTCGGCGAAAACGCGCAGTTTTTCCGCCGTGTCGCGCAGGTTCTGTTCGGCCTGTTTGCGCGCGGTGATGTCGGTGCCGATGCCGCGGTAGCCTTTGAACGCACCGGACTCGTCGAACACAGGGTCGCCGCTGATCGAAACGAAGCGCTCGGCGCCGTCCGCTCCGAGCCTCGAAAGTTCGAAATCGCGAAATGGCTGGTGCGCGTCCAGTACTGCCCGGTGTGCCTGCCAGCCAGCTTCATCCGGTGACATATACGGAATTTCCCAGCGGCGCTGGCCAATCTGGGCGCCCTGGCGGAAAGTCGAAACGGGACTTAAATTTCTATTGGCCGAATCGCGCTGCGTGAGCCGGTGCCCGACGTCGCTTTCCCAGTAGAAGTCCGAGGACATTTCGGTCAGGCTGCGAAAACGCGCTTCGCTGTTGCGCAGCCTGCGCCTGAGCGTGTTGATCTGTGCGCCTATGATGGTGAATCCCGGCAGCAGTCCGGCGAGCATCAGCCAGCTCATCCATTCGAGAGGCACCTCGTGGATCGCCTGTGGCCGCTGGTACATCAGCAGATCAATGACCAGCGCGTAGGCAGCCAGCGTGTAGAGCGTGACCAGCGTGAACTCGCGGACGTCGAAGCGAAATACGCCGAACAGAAAAATGATGAAACAGCCGAACAGTGCGATATTGCGGCCATAGTCCATGTGGTAAATCGTGAACATCAGCAGCGTGACAGCCGCGAGAATCTGCAATCGGGTAAGACTGGGATCGGCGAAGCGCAGATTGAACCCGGAGCGGAATACCGCATACAGCGCGACATTGATCAGTACATACGCGGCGACAGTGGACAGCGCGGCCGCCGTCGGAAGCACGTCGAACGCCCAGGCGAGCGCCACCAGCGCCAGCGCCAGGGCGTAGGTCAGGCTGGCGAGACCGAAGCGGCGCAGGCGCAGCGCCTGCTTCGGATCGAGCGAGGGTGGGAACAGTAAGGCGGCCAGCTTCATACTCTCGGGTTTTCCATGGCGTACAAACACGAAGGTGCAGGCAGGTTGACGGAACGTCGCTGGCTGCCCGGGATTCGCCTGGGGCTTGCCTTCGCCGCGACGGTAAGTCCACGAACTTATTAGATAATTATGAACGGCGTCGGCCGCATGCGGAAGGATTTGACAATGTTTCATAATTTGCCTGCGCGCCGATGCGGCGTCCGGCACGGCGCACAGCTGCACTCAGCGCGCCCCGGGACATTGACCGGTGTACGGGAACCGGTTATAAAGCAAACAGTCGTTTGTTTTTATTAGAGCCTGGATCCTATGTCCCAAAGCTTGCGTGCGCCGCGCAGCGACAACCGCCTGCCGCAAATCCTCGACGAGGCGGCGCGGCTATTCCGCGAAAAAGGCTATGCCGCGACTTCGATGCGCGATATCGCGGCTGCGGTCGACATGCTGCCCGGTTCGCTGTACTACCACTTCGCCGCCAAGGAAGACCTGCTGGTCGCGGTATACGAAGAGGGGGTTCGGCTGATCACTGAAAAGGTGCACGGCGCGATCGCCAGACAGACGGACCCATGGCAGCGACTGGAGGCGGCGGCAGTGGCGCACCTCGAAGCCCTGCTAAAGACCGGCGATTACGCGCTGGTGGTGATCCGGGTGCTGCCGCAGGACGTGCCCAGGGCGGCGGCGCGGCTGGTGAAGCTGCGCGACAGCTACGACGCGCTGTTTGCCGAACTGGTGGCGGCGCTGCCGCTGCCGCCGGAGACCGACCGCCAGAGCCTGCGCCTGCTGCTGCTGGGCGCGCTCAACTGGAGCCAGCACTGGTATCGCGACAGTGGCAGAAACACCCCGCGCGCAATCGCGCGCAGTTTTTTGCGGTTGCTGCGCGAGGCGCAGCAATCTTGAAGTTTTCAATACTTTTTCCAGGCGAGCCATCATGAGCGCACAAGCCCCCAAGGTGCTGGTCACCAAAATCGGCCTCGACGGCCACGACCGCGGCAGTCGCGTGGTCGCCTCCTACCTGCGCGATGCAGGCATGGAGGTGGTGTACACGCCGCCGTGGCAGGACATTCCCGCGGTGGTCAAACTCGCGATGGAGGAGGACGTCGACGTGATCGGCGTCTCATCGCTCGCGACCGACCACCTGATCGTGCCCAAGCTGATGCGGGCGCTGGCCGACGCGGGCATGCACGACGTCGCGGTCATCGTCGGCGGCATCGTGCCCGACGCGGACGAGGCGACGCTGCTCGAGGCGGGGGTGGCGAAGGTGTTCCATCCGGGCAGCGCGCTCGAAAATATCGCGGTGGAAATCCGGCGGCTCACGCAGCAGCGCCGCGCGCTCAACGCATAAAAGGAAGAATTCCATGAATAAGCCACTGGAAGCGGGCAAACTCGCCGCGCACGAAACCGCTGCGAAGCAATGGCAGCGCGAATTTGCAGCCGGCGCAGTCAGCGACCAGACCCTGCGCAACCGCTCGGGCGTCGAAGTCAAGCCGCTGTACACGCCGCAGGACTGGCGCGGCGACTACGACGCCGCGCTCGGCTACCCGGGTCAGCCGCCGTATACGCGCGGCATCTACGCGAGCATGCACCGCGGCCGCACCTGGTCGCAGCGCCAGCTGATCGGCCTCGGCACGCCGGCGGACTACAATGCGCGCCTGCTCGAGATGATCGCGCAGGGCACCACCGCGGTGTCGCTGATCCCGTGCAACTCGGTATTTCGCGGCTACGACATGGACGAGGTGCATGCGGAACTGCTCGGCACCTGCGGCGTGGTCGCGAACACGGCGCAGCACATCGACCGCAGCCTCGAGGGCGTTGACCTCGCACGCACTTCCTGCGCAATGAACGATCCCTCGCCGTTCACCCTGCTCGCATTCATGCTGGCGGCGGCGAAAAAGCGCGGCGTAGACTGGCGCTCGATCAGCGGCACCTCGAACCAGAGCGACTACCTCAGCCATTACGTCGCCAACCACATGTTCTTCCGCATCGCGCTGCCCGGCGCGCGGCGCATCCTCACCGACCACATCGAATTCTGCAACCGCCACGTGCCGCGCTGGAACCCGATGTCGGTGGTGGGCCAGCATATGCAGCAGGCCGGCGCCACGCCGGCGGAGGCCATGGCCTTTACACTGTGCTCGGCGGTCCAGTACGCCGAAGACTGCCGCGCGCGCGGCATGCAGCCTGACGAATTCCTGCCGCGCTTCACCTTCTTCTTCGACATTTCGGTCAGTCTGTTCGAGGAGGTCGCCAAGTTCCGCGCCGGACGGCGCATCTGGGCACGCATCGCGCGCGAGCGCCTGGGCGCGCGCGATGCGCGCGCCTGGCGCTTCAAGTTCCACGGCCAGACTTCGGGCGTGGACCTCACGCGGCAGCAGCCGCTCAACAACATCTCCCGCGTCACGGTGCAGGCCATAGCCGGCATCCTCGGCGGGCTGCAGTCGCTGCACACCGACGCCTACGACGAGGCGCTGTCCTGCCCGACCGAGTTCGGCGCGCGCATCGCAGTGAACACGCAGAACATCCTGCGCGAAGAGGCGCGGCTCACCGACGTGATCGATCCGCTCGGCGGCAGCTACTACATCGAGTCGCTCACTGACGCGATGGAGCGCAAGATCCTCGCCGTGATGGCCGAGGTGGACGCCGCGGGCGGCATGTACGCCGCGGTGGAGCAGGGCCTCCCGCAGAAGAAGATAGGCGCGTCGGCGCGCGCGTTCCAGGAAAAAGTGGAGTCGGGCGAGCAGACCGTGGTCGGCGTCAACGCCTACCAGGTGGAAGAGGGCAGCGGCGAGCGCGAGGCGCTGCCCGTGCCCGATCCGGCGAAAATGCAGGCGCACCTCGCCGCGTTCGCAGCCTACAAGCAAGCGCGCTCGCAGGCTGCGGTGCAGCGCGCGCTGGACGGCCTTGCCGCCGCCGCCAGCGACCCGAAGCAGAACGTTTTCGCGCATGTGGTCGAGGCGGCGGAAGCCGGCTGCACCCACGGCGAGATTTGCGCCACGCTGCGGCGCGAACTTGGCTTTGGTCAGCCGCTGGTCGTGGTTTAGACGGCGTGGCGGCGGGCATCGATGCAATTGCAGAATGCGCATGAACGCTGAGTCCTGCTCGGGCGCCGTTGCCGCCATCCTCGCCGGCGAGCGCCGCGCGCTGGCGCGCGCCATGTCGGCGGTGGAGAACGAGACCGCCGCGGGCAAGGCGCTGCTGCACGCGCTGCAGCCGCACCTGGGACGCGCGCGCGTGCTCGGCGTCACCGGCCCGCCCGGTGCGGGCAAGTCGACGCTGGTCAATGCGCTGATCGGCGCCTGGCTCGCGCGCGGCGCCAGCGTCGGCGTGGTCGCGGTCGATCCGTCGAGTCCGTTTTCCGGCGGCGCCATTCTCGGCGACCGCGTCCGCATGGGCGAGCACCAGGCGCACGAGCGCGTATTCATCCGCTCGCTCGCCTCGCGCGGACACGGCGGCGGCTTGTCGCGCACCGCGGCGCGCGTGGTCGACCTGCTCGACGCGGCGGGCTATGAGCGGATCATCGTCGAGACCGTGGGCGCGGGTCAGTCCGAGGTCGAAGTGGCCGAAGTCGCCGACACGCGCGTCGTCGTCTGCCCGCCGGGCCTCGGCGACGAAGTGCAGGCGCTCAAGGCCGGCATACTCGAAATCGCCGACATCCTGGTGGTGAACAAGGCCGACCTGCCGCAGGCGGAGCGCACCGAGCGCGAGCTGCTGGCAATGCTGTCGCTGCACCATTACGCCGACTGGACGCCGCAGGTGCTGCGCACCGTCGCCACCAGCGGCGCGGGCGTCGCCGAACTGGCCGACGTCATCGAGCGCCACGCGGCGGCCTGCGCCGACCAGCGACGTGCGCACGGCGGGCGCGTGCGCCGCTTGATCGCGGCGAGCGCCGCCGACTGGGCCAAGCGGCGCATCGAAGATCTGGCCAGCGCCGAATTCGATCGGCTGTGCGCGCAGGTGCGCAGCGGCGAACTCGATTACGCCAGCGCCGATCGGCGCGCGCTGGAGCTCGCGCTGCGTTCCGAGAACGAGACTTGAAGCCGGCGCAGCGCCGCGGCTTTCCCGCGTCCATCCTGTGGGTGCTGGTCGCGCTCACGCTGGGCTGGGGCTTCAACTGGCCGATGATCAAGCTCGCGCTGAGCGAGCTGCCGGTGCTGAGTTTTCGCAGCGTGTGCCTGCTCGGCGGCGCCGCGGGCCTGTTCGCCACCGCGGCTTACAAGCGCCTGCCGCTGCGCGTGCCGCGCGGGCAATGGCGCAGGCTGCTCATGACCACGCTGTTCAACATCACCGTGTGGAATCTGTGCATCACCTACGGCATCCGCTACATGCCCTCGGGCCGCGCCGCGATTCTCGCCTACACCATGCCGCTGTGGAGCGTGCCGCTGTCGGCCTGGCTGCTCGGCGAGCGCATCACGGCGCGGCGCATTGCCGGCGTCGGCCTGGGCATGCTCGCGATGCTGCTGCTGCTGTCGAGCGAACTGCGCGCGGTGCAGGCGGCGCCCATAGGCACGCTGCTGATACTGGGCGGCGCGTTCAGCTGGGCGCTGGGCACGGTGCTGATGAAGCGCTACCCGGTCAGCCTGCCGGTCACCGCGCTCACCGCCTGGCAATTGCTGCTCGGTGGCATCCCGATCTATGCGGGCGCGTTGATGTTCGACCTGGACCGGTTGCACACGCTGACGCTATGGCCCGCGGTCGCGTTCGCCTACAACGTGCTGGTCGCATTCATTTTCGGCTACTGGGCCTGGTTCAAGATCGTTTCGACCGTGCCCGCGGGCGTGTCCTCGCTGTCGGTCCTGATGATTCCGGTGGTGGGCGTGTTCAGCGGCATGCTGGTCCTGTCCGAAGTGCCGCACTGGCAGGACTATGTAGCGCTGGTGCTGGTGCTCGCGGCGCTGGCGACGGTAATGCTGCCGCCCGGTTCGGTGCGCACGCTGATCAGGCGGCGTTAGGGCGCAGGCAGACTGCGCACGCGCGCAATGCGCCCTGCATCCCAATGCGCAAGCGACCAGCTCCAGAATTCGGCCAGCGTCGCGTGCCGCAGCTGCTCCGGCGGCGCCTGGCCGAGAAATTCCAGTGCCTGCACCAGCGCCGGCACCGGGTCGCGCGCATCCACCGGCGGCGCCAGTGTCTGCTTCGACAGTTTTTCTCCGTTTGCATCCACCGCCGCAGGCAGGTGCAGGTAGCGCGGCGTCGGCAAACCCAGCAAGCGCTGCAGACGGATCTGGCGCGGGGTCGAATCGAGCAGATCGGCGCCGCGTACGACATCGGTGATTCCTTGATCCGCATCGTCGATCACCACCGCCAGCTGGTAGGCATGCAGCCCGTCGGCGCGCCGCAGCACGAAGTCGCCGGTTTCCGCCGCGAGGTCCTGGCGCAGCGGTCCTTGCAGCGCGTCCTCGAATCCGATCACGCCGGCGCCGACCAGGACGCGGGTAACGCGAGGCGTTTTCCCCGGAGCGAGGCCCGCGCGGCAAGTGCCGGGGTAAATCAGCGCGCCATCCGGACCCAGGCCCGAGTCTGCGATTTCCCTCCTGGTGCAGCCGCAGACGTAGGCCAGGCCTTGCGCCTCGAGGCGTGCCAGCGCGGCGCGATAGGTTTCGCTGCGCCGGCTCTGGTACATGATCTCCCCGTCCCAGGCCATGCCGCAGGCCTCGAGTGTGCGCAAGATCGCATCGGCCGCGCCCGGCTGCTCACGTGGCGGGTCGAGGTCCTCCATGCGCAACAGCCAAAGTCCGCCGTGCGTCTTCGCTTCGAGGTAGCTCCCAACCGCGGCGACCAGCGAGCCGAAGTGCAGCGGCCCGGTGGGCGAGGGGGCGAAACGGCCGCGGTAAGGATCCATGCGGCAATTGTAAGCGCAAGCGCGTAGGCGACGATCGGGTCGCGGACCTTGTCGTTTGATCCGCCGGGAGCGTAAAGTGAGGCGTCGTTACTATGCCTAACTGGAGCAAACCATGCTCGCGAAAATGACCGCAAAGAACCAGTTCACCTTGCCGAAGAGCGTGACGGTAGCCGTGGAGCCGACTGAATATTTCGGTGTGCAGGTCAAGCACGGCCAGATCATTCTGACGCCGGTGCGCATCCAGAGCGCCGACGCGGTGCGCGCCAAACTGGCCGAACGCGAACTCAGCGAAGGGGACGTCGCCGCCGCGATTGCCCGGGCGAGAAAGCCGGCTCGCAAGACCAGGACATGAGCCGCGCTGCCCGCTCTGGTGTTCGCGCAAGGCGGCCTCGGCGCGGGGCGCCAGACCTGGCGCCATGCCCTATCCCGGCCGGCGGCTGCCCGCCTGAAGAGGCGTAAAGCCGCTACACGTGGTCGCGGCCTATAATGCGTGCGATGACGAGCAGGTCGTCGTCAAGGTGCGCGAGCCAAATACTGCGTTGTGGGTTCATGGGTTCTGCGGGTTCGTATCGACAGGGCGGGACTCCCCTCCTGCCGAATCCCTGGGGAGTCGGCCGGGAAACGCAATGCGACATGTCACGCGATAATTGTCATTTCTGACAATGCCAAAGCGGCGTAAGCGGCTCTGCGCTTAAGGTTCAGCCTGATAAATGTTCTGAATTAACGGCGCTGCCTGGTCCGCACAAATCAAAAGAAAGCACCATGGCAACCAGCACCAGGAAGAAAGACACCGGCGCCAAGCTCGGCTTCGAGGCCAAGCACTGAGTCGCCGCCGACGCGCTGCGGAACAACATGAACTTCACCGACTACCACGCCAAATACTTCGCGCACGAGCTAACCAAGCGCTGCGCGCCGGACAGCGTCGAAAAGCTCGCCGGTGCAGTGGCCAGTGCCCAGGTCGATCTGAACCCGCACCAGATCGACGCAGCGCTCTTCGCTTTCAAGTCACCGCTTTCCAAAGGCGCATTGCTGGCAGACGAAGTGGGACTCGGTAAGACCATTGAAGCCGGCCTCGTACTGTCGCAGAAGTGGGCGGAGCGCAAGCGGCGCATTCTGGTCATCACGCCATCTAATTTGCGCAAGCAGTGGTTTCAGGAGCTGACGGAAAAGTTCTTTTTGCCCTGCCGGCTGCTGGAGTCGCGCTCCTACAACGCCGCCATCAAGCAGGGGCAGTTCCGCCCGTTCGAGGCGCCGGAAATCGTTATTTGCTCCTACCAGTTCGCCAAGAGCAAGGCAGGCGATGTTCACGCCATGCCGTGGGATCTGGTGGTCATCGACGAGGCGCACCGGCTGCGCAATGTGTACAAACCGGCGAACGTCATCGCCAACACGCTCAAGCTGGCGCTGGCCGGAAAGGATAAATTGCTGCTCACAGCGACACCGCTGCAAAACTCTTTGCTGGAGTTGTTCGGACTGGTGAGCTTTATTGACGAGCACACCTTCGGCGATTTGAAGAGTTTTCGCGAGCAGTTCGCCAACTTGAATCAGGAGCAGGTGTTCGATGCCCTCAAGGCGCGGCTCAAGCCCGTCTGCCATCGCACCTTGCGGCGGCAGGTCACTGCCTACATTCCCTACACCAAGCGCCTGCCCCTGGTGGAAGAGTTCACGCCAGAGGAAAGCGAAGACCGGCTCTACCATCTCGTTTCCGACTATCTGCAGCGGGAAAACTTGCAGGCTTTGCCCGCCAGCCAGCGCTCGCTGATGACGCTGGTGCTGCGCAAGCTCCTGGCATCGAGCACTTTCGCGATCGCGGGCGCGCTCACCACTATCTCGAACCGGCTCAAGGCCAAGCTGCGCAAGCAGGAGCCGGCCGAATCGCTTGAAGATGAGCTGGATCAGGACTACGAAACGCTGGACGAAACGGCGGAAGAGTGGACTGACGACGAACCCGTTGAATTGTTGACTGAAGCCGACCGCAAGGCGCTCGAACAGGAAATCGCCGACCTCGACGCGTTCGCCCAGCTCGCCGGCTCTATCAATCACAACGCCAAGGGCAAGGCGCTGCTAAAGGCGTTGGGCATCGCCTTTGCCAAGGCCAAGGAACTGGGCGCCGCGCAAAAGGCCATCATCTTCACCGAATCGCGCCGCACTCAGAGCTATCTGTTGCGCCTGCTGGCGGACAGTCCCTTCGCCGAAGGCCTCGTGCTGTTTAACGGCTCCAATACCGATGAGCGCTCAAAGCTGATCTACAGCCAGTGGCTCGAACGCCATCAGGGCACTGACCGCGTCAGCGGCTCGCGCACCGCCGACATGCGCTCGGCACTGGTGGATTACTTCCGCGAGCAGGGCCACATCATGATCGCCACCGAGGCGGGAGCCGAAGGCATCAACCTGCAATTCTGCTCGCTGGTGGTGAATTACGACCTTCCATGGAACCCGCAGCGCATCGAGCAGCGCATCGGCCGCTGCCACCGCTACGGCCAGAAGCACGACGTGGTGGTGGTGAATTTCCTCAACCGTAAGAACGCGGCCGACCAGCGCGTGTTCGAGCTGCTGGCCGAAAAGTTCCAGCTGTTCGAAGGCGTGTTCGGCGCCAGCGACGAAGTGCTGGGTGCGATCGAGTCCGGCGTGGACTTCGAAAAGCGCATCGCCGCCATCTACCAGCGCTGCCGCAAGCCCGATGAAATCCAGACTGCTTTCGATCAACTCCAGCTCGAACTTAGTCTGGAGATCGACGAATCCATGACGCGCACGCGCCGGCAACTACTGGAGAACTTCGACGACGAAGTGCGCGAAAAGTTGAAAGTGCGCAACGAAGCTTCCAAGGCCTACCTCAACCGCTACGAGCGCCTGCTGATGCAGCTCACGCGGCACGAGCTCGCCGATCGTGCCGAGTTCATGGGCGATTCCACCTTCAGGCTTACGACGCAGCCTTTTCCAGAGCAGGCGGCCGCCATTCCGCTGGGCCTGTACGAACTGCCACGCCGATCAGGTGAGGCCCATCTGTATCGCCTCAACCATCCGCTCGCCGAAGCGCTGTTGGCGCAGGCGAAGGGCCGCGATCTGCCGCCGGCGGAGATTCACTTCGACTACGGCCAGCACGATGGCAAGGTCACGTTGCTGGAGCCGCTCATCGGGAAATCGGGCTGGCTTACTCTATCGCTTTTCAGTGTCGAATCCCTTGATCAGGCAGAGGACTACCTGATTATCGCCGCCACCACCGACGACGGCCAGGCACTGGACGAAGAAGTCGCCGCGCGCCTCCTCACGCTACCGGGCCACGCATCCGCCCCTCTCTCCGCCGTCGGAGGGGGTCCGGCACTAGAAACGATCACGAGACAACGGCAATCTGAGATCCAGCGCGACATCTCTAAGCGCAACGCGCGGTTCTTCGAGACCGAAGCTGACAAGCTCGACGGTTGGGCGGACGACCTGAAGCTTGGCCTGGAGCGCGAGATCAAGGACCTCGACCGCCAGATCAAGGAGGCGCGGCGCGCCGCCAGCACTGCGCTGACGCTGGAAGACAAACTCGCCGGGCAGAAGCAGATCAAGGCACTCGAAGTCCAGCGCAACCAGAAGCGGCGCTCACTATTCGACGCGCAAGATCAGGTGGATAGGCAGCGGGAAGAGTTGATCGCCAGCATCGAAGGAAAGCTGCAGCAGAAGGTCGAGCTGGACACCCTGTTCTCCCTTCGGTGGCGCATGGTCTGAGTGGCGCCGGTGCCGCGGCAGCAGCAGTTGACCGTGCAGCGCAGTCGCGGTAATCTCGTTTGGTTCCAGATTGGTTCCAAGGAGCCCGACATGCTGACATTGACGCTCAAGAACATTCCCATGGAAGTCCACGCGGTTCTCAAGGAGAGCGCGGAAAAGAATCGGCGCAGCCTGAACAGCGAAATTCTGGCCAGACTCGAACGCGACGTTTCCGCGCCCAAGGTCGATCGTGCGCGGCTCGCCAGGGAGCTGAAGGTTTTTACCGACCGGCTGCCTTTGGTCGACCACCGCATCGGCGATCGCCAAAAGCGCAAAGGCCTGAAGTGATCGTCGTCGACACCAATGTGATCCATTACTGCTGGGTGCGCGGGCAGAATACGGCAATCGCGCAGGCAGTGCGACGCCAGGATCCGGACTGGCACGCGCCCATTCTGTGGCGCTCGGAGATGCGCAATGTCCTGGCCGGTTACCTGCGGCGCGGCCTGCTTACGCGGACCCAAGTCGTCAGAATACTTAGGGCGGCCGATCAAGCGATGGCCGATGGCGAGCACATCGTCGCCGACGACCTGGTGTTAGACATCGTCGCCCACACGGCGCTTACCGCCTATGACGCGGAGTTTGTCGCGCTCGCCACCGGGCTCGGTGTACCCCTCGTCACCGCGGACAAGGCCGTGCTCAAGGCGTTTCCGGAACAGGCGCTGACGATGGAAGCGTTTCTAACAGGAAGGTCGAAATGAGCGAAAAATCACTGCCCGCCGTGGGCGGCAAATCGTTCGAGGAACTGAAGCTGACAAACCCCCACGGCGCGGAATACTGGAGCGCGCGCGACTTGCAACCCATGCTCGGCTACAGCCAGTCGAGACGCTTCGAACAGGCCGTTGAGCGTGCAATAACGTCTTGCAAACAATCGGAAAATGACCCTGACCACCATTTTGCCGGTGCCGGCAAAATGGTCGAACTCGGGTCCGGTAGCACGCGAGAGGTGCCCGACTACCACCTCTCACGTTTCGCGTGCTACGCGTTCATCGGGGACGACCAGATCACTGGCAGCGCCAACCTCGCCGGGCTGATCGCGCGCGTTACAAAGTTAGGGATGAGAAAAAAGGCCTGAGATGAGCGCCGACTTATATTTGCAAAAAATCCTCACGCGCGAGGCGGTCGATACGGGAATCTTCTCACCGGTACGACACGTACAAACGACGCTTCAGCCGATCATACAAGAGTGGGCCGGAACTCTTTTATCCAGCGTTAGCCCAAGCGGCTCCTTCGCCAAAGGGACTGCCAACAAGAGCGGGACGGATATCGACCTTTTCATCTCACTATCGAGTGGTACAAATGAAACGCTGAAGGAGATTTATGAAAGCCTGTTCACGAGGATGAGCCTCAAAGGCTACAGCCCGAAACGCCAAAACGTATCGCTCAATGTAAAAGTCAACGGCTACAGCGTGGATTTGGTGCCTGCAAAGCGTCAGGACGCCCATAGCAACGACCACAGTCTCTACCGTCGCCGTGCCGATACATGGACGAAAACAAACGTGGCGATGCACATCGGCCACGTCCAGCAAGGCGGCCGCCTCAACGAGACGCGAATCCTCAAGCTCTGGCGGAATCAGAAAGCCTTGGAGTTTCCTTCTTTTTATCTGGAACTCACCGTCATCAATGCGCTGTCTGGAAATTATTTCGAAACACTGTCGACCAACGTATGGAAAGTTTTTGAATATCTCCGTGACACCTTTCCCAATGCGCGCGTAGTCGATCCTGCGAATACGAACAACATCATTTCGGACGACCTCACGACGGCGGAACGGAATAAGATCAAAGCCGCTACGGTACAGGCACTAGGGGCATCCAACTGGAACCAGATACTCATATGAGCACTTGGTCGCTAACGCAGCTTCTAGCCAAGCTTCATGACGACATCGAGGGTCGGCTGGCCACCGTCCGGGAGGCCTTCGAACACTCTGGAACGAAAGGCGATGCGAGCGAGCATGTCTGGCTTGAACTTCTGAATACCTATCTTCCCGAGCGCTACCGAGCCGAGAGGGCTCACGTAGTCGACAGCAGGGGCGCATTCAGCCAGCAGATCGACATCGTAGTTTTCGACCGGCATTACTCTCCGCTGATTTTCAGCTACGAAGGCCAGACCATCATTCCGGCTGAAAGTGTCTATGCGGTTTTCGAGGCGAAGCAAGCCATCAACGCTACACACGTCGAATACGCCCGAGAGAAGGTAGCCAGCGTTCGACGCCTCCATCGGACCAGCTTGCCGATTCCACATGCCGGTGGCACATACGCGCCGAAGCCTTTGACCCATATTTTCGGTGGAATTTTGACTTTTGAGAGCGACTGGAGTCCCGCGCTTGGCGATGCGCTGATGAAAGCTCTCCAAAGCGACAGTCCCGAAACCAATCTCGATATTGGTTGTGTTGCCGCCCATGGCATGTTCAGTTGCGACGACAAGGGGTGTCATGCCATTTCACCTCAGGGCAAACCAGCGACCGCATTCCTGCTCGAATTGATTGCGCGGCTTCAGAGCAGCGCCACTGTTCCAATGATTGACACGCGTGCTTATGCGCGGTGGCTGGCAACGTAAACCGGGGTCTTGGCGTACCGTCGCCGCGTGCCCCGCACAATTGGCCGCGCTAGCTATAACAAGAACGCCCGCATCAGTTCTGCCAGAATCACAGCAATGATGACAAAAAAGCAAAAACTCGAACTTACCTGGATTGGAAAGGAGAACCGGCCGAAGCTGGAGCCGCGGATTCTGCTCGAGAACCCGGAGAAGTCGTATCATGCGCCGCATCGGGTGACGGAGAATGACCTGTTCGACAATCGGCTGATCTTTGGGGACAACCTGCTGGCGCTGAAGGCGCTGGAGACGGAGTTCGCGGGTAAGGTGAAGTGCGTGTTCATCGACCCACCCTATAACACCGGCAGCGCTTTTACCCATTACGACGACGGCATTGAGCACTCCATCTGGCTCTCGCTCATGCGCGACCGACTGGAGATCATTCGGCGGTTACTATCGGAAAATGGTTCGCTTTGGATCACGATCGACGACAACGAGGCGCATTACCTCAAGGTGCTGTGCGATGAAGTGTTTGGGCGGGCTAGTTATGCGACAAGCATCGTCTGGGAGAAAGATAAAGGGCGACGAAGTGATACAACGTTCTCAGCGTCGCATGATTACATACTGATCTACACGCGCGATCAGGCGTCATTTGCCGAGAGCCGGAACTTGTTGGAACGGTCTGAGGATCAACTCAGTCGTTATAGAAATCCAGACAATGATCCGCGTGGTCGCTGGCTTCAAGGCGATAACGGTACTGCAAAGAGCGCAAGTGAGGGCTCGCGGTTTCCGGTGACGTTGCCATCCGGCAGAGTCGTCGTCCCGCCACCTAGTCGTGGATGGAGTTTTTCCAGAGTGACTTTAGAGACTGCACGATCTGAGGGGCGTGTTTATTTTGGTGCTAACGGGGATGGCATGCCAATCATCAAGCGATACCTTACTGATGTGCAGGAGGGGGTTGTGCCGCGCACTTGGTGGCCTGCTGATGAGGCGGGGCACAACCAAGAAGCGAAGCGTGATCACCTGAATAAATTGCTCCATGGGATTGAGCCCTTTCCCACTCCGAAGCCTGAAAGACTTCTACAACGCATCCTCTCTATCGCTACCGACCCCAACGATCTCGTCCTCGACTCCTTCGCCGGCTCTGGCACCACCGGCGCCGTCGCCCACAAGATGGGTCGACGCTGGATCATGGTGGAGCTTGGCGAGCACTGCCACACGCACATCATCCCGCGCCTGAAAAAGGTGATCGACGGCGAGGACAAGGGCGGCATCACGGAGGCGGTCGACTGGAAAGGCGGCGGCGGTTTCCGCTACTACCGGCTCGCCCCCTCGCTGCTGGAAAAAGACAAATGGGGCAACTGGGTCATCAACACCGACTACAACGCGGCCATGCTGGCCGAGGCGCTGTGCAAGCTGGAAGGCTTCGCCTACGCGCCGAGCGACTCGGTCTACTGGCAGCACGGCCGTTCCACCGAGCGCGATTTCGTCTACGTGACCACCGCCAGCCTGAGCCACGAGCAGTTGCAGCAGTTGAGCGACGAGGTAGGGCCAGACCGCAGCCTGCTGGTGCTGTGCACCGCCTTCCGCGCCAAGGCCGACCGCTACCCGAACTTGACGGTGAAGAAGATTCCCAAGCAGGTCCTCGCGCGCTGCGAGTGGGGGCACGACGACTACTCGCTGCAGGTGGAGAACCTGCCGAAAGCACCGCCCGCACCCGGGCAGCAGGCACTGGATTTGAGCTAACCGAAATCATGCGCGGAGGACGGTACG
>JBBRAI010000056.1:0-23773 GCA_038206915.1 Burkholderiales bacterium
CGGGGCGATCGCGCTGTTTCACGGACCTCGCGGGCTGGCCTATTTCACCCCGGACGGGAGGCCTATTACTGACACCATGCAACAGGCCGCCTGAGCCGTCCGCCAGGCGCCCTGTTTAGGGCGGAAATCGGCTTCGGGCTATGCCCCGAAGGAAATCCCCCTGGGGGACGCCCTGCGCCGCTTCCCGCCCTCAACAGAAAAAGCGGACAATTCATGTGCTACAGAACCGGACAAGTCTAAAAACCCGCGACAGCCGCAATCGTCAATGCACCCCGGCCTGGAACAGTATCCAGCCCGGAACCTGATCCGCCGACGTGGTCGGAACATTGTTCTGAATACTCAGGTTGATCGGATACGCGGGGATGAAGGCGGTGTTCTTGCAGAGCTGGGGCCCGAAGAAGTCGATCGGATTGAGGAAATAATTTCCGATATAAGTCAGGTTCCCGACCGGGAGGCATCCGCCAAAATCCGCCCCATAGGAAAGAATGCCCGTTCCCAAGCACAAGAGAGGTATCGAGGACCCCGTAAGGCAAGGACCGAAATCAACGGTTCCGACCGGGTTATTGAGCGACACATTCTGCTGCAGCGTGACGAATTGGCTTCCGCCATCGGTGTAGTAGATATTGCTTCCGGCGCCGGCGCGCTTATTCTGGGCGACGTTCAATTTGATCAGCAGTCCATTGGCCAGATCCGGTCCCTGTGATCCGTTGGCGTAGATCGCTCCGCCATCCCATAGCTGTTCGAGGAAATTTTCGAATTTATTGCTGCTGATCTCGTTGTTGCTGGCGATCGTCGGCGTGGTGTAGGTGTCCCACATCCCGGGAGTTGCATTCGGCAACCCCGGGAAACTGGGATAGTCCAGCAAGCCCCAGCCCCAGCCTATGGCGATGCTGCTCCAGGGCGTGTGGCTGATGGTGTTGTGGGCAATGAGGGTGCCGGTGGTGAAGCCCACGAAGATGCCCGCGGAATCGAAGTAATCCTGACCGGTATATGAAAACGTATTGTTCTGCACCAGATTACGGCGGGTCGTCTGCGCGGCGTCCGGCCGTGCGTCGATGGGGGAGAGTCCGCCGACCTGAAGCGCGGACGAGGATATGTCGGTAAAGATATTGTTGACGATCGAATTGTCCTGGCTGCCGGTATCCAGATCGAGCGCCACGCCGCCCAGGTGGCTGAAGGTATTGCCCGTGAACGCGATGTTGTGCGCGTACTGCAGCGTCACGTTGCCCAGCGTCTTATAGGTGAGCTGCTGGTGGCCGATGGTATTCGAGCCGTAACCGTCGCCCCGCAATGTGTAGCTGCTCTGGTCAGTCACATAGCCGCTGCTGCCGTTGGGCTCCAGCCAGGTGGCATAGGAAAACTGCAGGCCCTGGAAGCTGATGTGTTCCACCGGACTGGAAGGCGTTCCCCTCAATTCGACCAGATTTTCCAACACCGGCAGGATACCGTCCGTCGGGGTGCCGGCGCTGGTGTTGTAATAGGTCAGCTTCTGGATATAGGGGTCGAGAAACCACATATTGGGTTGGGTCACGAATTCCGCAGCATTCTCCAGCCAGCTGAGAAGCTGAAAATTCCACGGAACGCCGGAGGTATTCGCATTCTTCCAGCACGGATTCTGCATGAGGAGCGTCGTGCCGGAGAGGCTCGCCACGGGACAGCGCATCATTTTCCACTGGGTGTTTGTCACCGCCTCGAGCAATTCCGGGTGGGCGAAGGATTCGGGCAGGATTTGCGTATAACCGTTCGTTACCCTGAGGTAATTGAGATTGACCGATTGGCCGTAATTCGAGCGCGCGCGGATGGCGCGCTGCCCATTGACATAAAACTGGCGCGGCATCGCGCCGGCCGGCAGGCCCGACACGCTGCCGGTGCAGAGATTGGATGGCGTGCAGGTGAAATTGGTCACGGCAACGCCGCCCGATATGATCGCCGGTGCGTTATTGCCGGCAGCGGCCCGGTAAACGACTTTCGCACTGGAAGAACCGGAATCGAGGCCGTCGAACACCAGCGGCGCAGCCTGCGCATAGGTACCTGGTCCGACATTGACATTGATGGTGCATAGCCCCCGGGACTGATCCTGCCTGACCGCCTGCCGCGCGCGCTCGAGCGTCAGGAAAGGGGCGGCGTCACTGCCGCTCGCGCTGTCGCTGCCGGTGGTGGCAACCCAGTAATCCTGGCTGCAGGCGGAGTCATTGCCCGCGCCGGGTCCTCCGGACCCGCAGCCGCCTAGCAAGGCGAGTAACAGAATCCCCAGCGCCCGGCATCCCGATAGTGGTTTCATAGGTGCTTTTTCCCTCGTCCCATTGTTGTAATTGAAGGTGACGATATGGTGGATCGATTTATTTCGCGCAATCTATCACGATCCTGAAAATAGATACCGAGGGATTTTTCGGCGCGGGTTTTGAATCGCCGCCGCCGTTCCTGGCGTGCCGACCAACTTGGATTTGAAGCGGACTGAAGCCGGCCTTCCTGCTATTGCGGAGAAAAGACCGGGGTTGTTGAGGCGCTATGCGCCGTAATGCTGCAGGCGCTCGATGTAGCGTGCAATCAGGTCGACCTCGAGGTTGACGCGGCTGCCAGGATTGAGATCCTTCAGGTTGGTCGCGTTGAGGGTGTGCGGGATCAGGTTGATCTCGAATTCCGCGCCGTCCACGCGGTTGACCGTCAGGCTGACGCCGTTCACGGTGATCGAACCCTTGCGCGCGATGTACTTGGCCAGGTCGCCCGGGGCCCGGATCACGAGCAGGAAGCTTTCGCCGGCGGGCTCGAAACGCAGCACCTCGCCGACGCCGTCCACATGCCCGGACATCAGGTGGCCGCCGAGGCGGTCGGACAGGCGCAGCGACTTCTCCAGGTTGACCTCGTTCGGGCCGCCAAGACCCGCGGTGCAGTTGATGGTCTCCTGCGAAACGTCGACTTCGAAGCGATCGTCGTGCAGCGCGATCACCGTGAGGCAGACGCCGTTTACGGCGATGCTGTCGCCCACCGCGACGTCGGAAAGATCGAGCATGCCCGCGTCGATGGCGAGGCGCAGCCCCTGGTCGCGCGGCACCGCCCTGGTGATTTTCCCGATCGAGGTGACAATGCCGGTAAACATGGTTCAGTTCAGGACGCGCGCGAGGATGCGCAGGTCGCCGCCTATTGTTTCCACGTCGCCGAATTGTACCAGCCGCTTCTGCGCGAGGTCCGTCAGTTCGGGCAGCGCGAACATGCCGCGCGCGCCGTCGCCGAGTATCCCGGGCGCGACGTAGACCAGCAATTCGTCCACCAGCCCCGCGGCGAGCAGCGAGCCGTTGAGCTTGAAGCCGGCCTCGACGTGCACTTCGTTGAGTTCGCGCCGCGCAAGCTCGCGCATGAGCTCGCCCAGTTCCACCTTGCCCTGCGCGTTCGGCAGCAGCAGTACCTCGGCGCCCTTGTCGCGCAGGGCGGCGGCAGCGGCCTTGTCCTCGACCGCGGCTGCCACCAGCACCCGGCCGCCCGCGAGCAGCTTCGCGGAAAGCGGCAGTTTGAGCCTGCTGTCCACCAGCACCTTGAGCGGCTGGCGCGGGGTCTCGACCTCGCGCACATCTAGCCGCGGATCGTCGTCGATGACCGTGCCGATGCCGGTGAGTACGGCGCAGGCGCGCGCGCGCCAGGCATGGCCGTCGCGGCGCGCCTCGGGCCCGGTGATCCACTGGCTCTTGCCGTTGGCGAGCGCGGTCCGGCCGTCGAGGCTGGCGGCGATTTTCATGCGCACCCAGGGCCGGCCGCGGCTCATGCGCGCAACGAAACCGACATTGAGCGCGCGCGCCTCGTCCTGCATCAGCCCGGACTCGACCTGGATGCCGGCGGCGCGCAGGCGGGCGAAGCCGCCTCCGGCCACTTTTTCATTCGGGTCCTGCATCGCCGTGACCACGCGCGCGACGCCGGCGGCGATCAGCGCATCGACGCAGGGCGGGGTGCGCCCGTGATGGCTGCAGGGCTCGAGCGTCACGAAGGCGGTGGCGCCGCGTGCGCGTTCGCCGGCGGCGCGCAGCGCGACGACTTCCGCATGCGGTCCGCCGGCGTATTCGTGCCAGCCGGAGCCCACGCTATCGCCATCGCGTGCAATGACGCAGCCGACGCGCGGATTGGGCGTAGTGGTGAACAGGCCCTTCGCGGCGAGGCGCAGCGCCTCGGCCATGTGCTGCTGATCGACGGGGGTGAACATGCGGGCGGCGTTTCGGGGCAGGAGACCCTAGGGTCAGCGCGCCCTAACGCCGCGCTTTGCGCCCCGGGCGCTTGACCTGCTGGATGGCGTCGCGGAAATCGTCGACGCGCTGGAAGTCCTCGTACACCGAAGCGAAGCGGATGTAGGCGACGTCGTCCATTTTTTTCAGTTCGCGCATCACCAGCTCGCCGATGGTGCGCGACTTGAGCTCGCGCTCGCCGAGCGCGAGGATGCGCGCCTCGACACGGTTGATCGCGTCGTCGACGTTGTCGGTCGGCACCGGGCGCTTGTGCAGCGCGCGCATGAAGCCGGTGCGGATTTTTTCGCGGTCGTAGGCGGTGCGATAGCCGTTGGACTTGATCACCGTGGGCATGGCGAGCTCGACGCGCTCGTAGGTGGTGAAGCGCTTGCCGCACTCCTTGCACTGGCGCCGGCGGCGCACGCTGGCCGCGTCCTCGGACAGACGCGAGTCGATGACCGCGGTATCGTCAGCCTTGCAGAACGGGCATTTCACGATGCGCTCGGCGGGCGCGAAGGGACCGGCGCGGCGCTCACGCGCTCAGCGCGAAATTTCGCGCCGCCGCCGGCTGCGCGGCTGCATCGCCGCCATAAACCGGCAGCCGTTTGCATAGCGCTTCGGCCTGCGCCCGCACGCGCTGCAGCACCGCCTCGCTTTGCGGCGCTTCGAGCACGTCGGCGATCATGTTCGCGAGCTGTTCGGCCTCGGCCACGCCGAAGCCGCGCGTGGTGATCGCGGGACTGCCGATGCGAATGCCGCTGGTGACCGTGGGCTTTTCAGGATCATTCGGAATCGCATTCTTGTTGACGGTGATATGCGCGCGGCCAAGCGCGTCCTCGGCGTCGCGTCCGGTGATGTTCTTCGCGCGCAGGTCGAGCAGGAACATGTGGCAGTCGGTGCCGCCGGAGACGATGCGCAGGCCGCGCTCCTGCAGCACCCGCGCCATGGCGCGCGCGTTGGCGATGATCTGCGCCGAGTAGGCCTTGAAGCCGGGCGCGAGTGCCTCTTTGAACGCAACCGCCTTGGCGGCGATGACATGCATCAGCGGCCCGCCCTGCAGTCCCGGGAATACCGCCGAATTGATCGCCTTCTCGTGCTCGGCGCCGGCCAGCACCAGGCCGCCGCGCGGACCGCGCAGCGTCTTGTGCGTGGTGCTGGTGACGAAGTCGGCGATGCCGACCGGGCTCGGATACAGGCCGGTGGCGATGAGTCCGGCGTAATGCGCGATGTCGGCCATCAGGTAGGCGCCGATCTCGTCGGCGATGCCGCGAAACTGCTTCCAGTCGATGACGCGCGAATAGGCGGAGGCGCCGCTTACTATCATGCGCGGCTTGTGTTCGCGCGCCAGGCGCCGCACTTCGTCGAAGTCTATGGTTTCGTTCGCGTCCAGCCCGTAGGAAACCACGCGGTAGAGCTTGCCGGAGAGATTGACCGGCGAGCCGTGGGTGAGATGCCCGCCGTGGGCGAGCGACATTCCCAGTATTGTGTCGCCCGGTTTGAGCGCGGCGATGTACACGGCCTGGTTGGCCTGCGAGCCGGAGTGCGGCTGCACGTTGGCGTAAGCGGCGCCGAACAGCTGCTTCGCGCGCTCGATCGCCAGGGTCTCGGCCACGTCCACCTGCGCGCAGCCGCCGTAATAGCGCTTGCCCGGATAACCCTCGGCGTATTTGTTGGTGAGCTGCGAGCCCTGCGCGTCGAGCACTGCGCGGCTGACGTAGTTCTCGGAGGCAATCAGCTCGATGTGCTGTTCCTGGCGCTGGTTCTCCGCCTGGATTGCCTGCCACAGTTCGGGGTCGGTGCTGGCCAGATTGTTATTCAGCGAGGACATGGCGCGGCGCTTCGAGATGGGGGAATTGGAATTTTACCATGTGCAATCGCGGTTTCCGGGGGTCGCACTTGATTATCATGAAAGTGTCGTAACCGATTGATTAAACGTTAAAGTATGCCAAAGTATCAATGTTCGGCACATACCTGGAGCGGCCATTGCGCGCTCTGCGCGCCAACCGTGTTTTCTGTACGGATAAAAAGCGCATCCGTACAGAAAACACGGTTATTGAAAAAAGCGGAGATAGTCCAGGGGGTTTAAATCAAGATCGCCGATAGCGCGCGGATACGCTTTTCATCCGCGCGCTATCGGCGATCCGCGCGGACGGGACGCCGTCCGCGCAAGTTCTTTCGCTGCAGTCCAGCCCGGCGAAAGTGCAGGAACCTCAGGCTATGCGCTTGAGCAAAGCCAGCATGCGCTCAAAGGTTTTGCCAAAGGGCGGGTACATCAGGAACATGCCGTTCAGCCGCGGCTGGATGAACACGGGCTTTTCCTTGCTGAAGGTGCGAAAGCCCCATTCGCCGTGATACGAACCGGTGCCGCTCGCGCCGACGCCGCCGAAAGGCTGGTCTTCCTGCGCGATATGCCAGATGCAGTCGTTCAGCGTGACCCCGCCGGATATGGTCTGTGCCAGCACCTTGTCGCGATTCGCGCCGTCGCTGCCGAACCAGTACAGCGCCAGCGGACGGTCGTGGCGGTTGATATAGGCGATGGCTTCGTCGATGCCTTCGTACGCGATCACCGGCAGGATGGGACCGAAGATCTCCTCCTGCATCAGCCGCATCTGCGGCGTGACCCCCAGCACCAGCACCGGCGGCTGCTTGCGCTTGGCGGCGTCGAAGGTCTCTGCGGCCGGATTGATGGTCACGATGCGCGCCCCCTTGGCGCGCGCGTCCTCGAGCAATTCCTGCAGGCGGGCGAAATGCCGGTCGCTGACGATGCTGCTGTAATCGGGGTTGGCGGCGAGGCTCGGGTACAGTTTCGATACCGCACGCTGCATGTGCTCGACGAAGGCGTCGATGCGGTCCTTCGGAACGAACGCGTAATCCGGCGCGATGCAGGTCTGTCCGGCGTTGAGCAGCTTGCCGAACGCGAGGCGCGGCGCCACCGTCGCGAGGTCGCTGGACGGGTCGAGTATCGCCGGCGACTTGCCGCCGAGTTCCAGTGTCACGGGCGTGAGGTTCTTCGCCGCAGCCTGCGCCACCATCCTCCCTACCGCGGTGGAGCCGGTGAAGAACAGGTGGTCGAAGGGCAGTTCGGTAAATGCCTTGCCGGTCTGGGCGTTGCCGGTCACCACCGCGAGCTCGCCCTCGTCGAAGAACTCCGCCACGATCTGCGCGAGCAGTTCGGCAAAGCGCGGCGTCAGTTCCGACGGTTTGATCATGACGCGATTGCCCGCGGCGAGCGCGGCAACCGCCGGCGCCAAGGCGAGCTGGTAGGGGTAGTTCCAAGGCGCCACGACGCCCACGACGCCCAGCGGCTGGCGCAGCAGGCGGTTGCTTCCCGGGCGATAGTGCATGGCGGTGGGCATGCGCTGCGGCTTCATCCAGCGCTTGAGATGGCGCTCGGCATGGCGGATGGCCCCGCCGACCAGCACCAGCTCGGCCATCTGCGTTTCGTGGATCGAGCGGTGACCGAAGTCGGCGCTGATGGCCGCGGCGATCGCGCCGGCGTGCTTTTCGCCCATCGCGGCGAGGCGCGCGAGGCGATCCCTGCGCGCTGCCGGCGTCGGGTTCATCTCCTGGGCGAAGGCCGAGCGCTGGCGCTCGAGGACGGCGTACAGGCGCGTGGCGGGTGAATTTTCCATGGGGCCCTCCATCTCGGTTTTCGCTAGAATACATCGCTTCAGGCTGTCCTGCGCTGCGTAACTTCGGTCACATACCCCGGGGTGCGGGCGCGCTAATATCACATATGTTCAATTCCGAGACGAAGGGGGAATCCATGAAATCGAACGTAGGCGGCATCGACAAGGTCTTGCGCATCGTTGTGGGTCTGGGCGTGCTCAGCCTGATTTTCATTCTCGAAGGCAATGCGCGCTGGTGGGGTCTGGTCGGACTGTTGCCCTTGCTGACCGGCCTGGTCAACTTCTGTCCGCTCTATACGCTGATCGGCGCAAGCACCTGTCCGATGAAGGACAAAGCCGCCTGATCAGGGTTCGCGTTTCGTAGCATCGGATTCCGCTGCTAGCTGAAGCAGCCGGCGCAGCCGCTCGAAGTGCGTACCTTCCCAGTAGACGCGCCGGCAGCCAGAACATAGCCGGAAGCGCTGGTACGCCGCGCGCGCTTTTTCCGGCAGCCGCGCGGTCACCTCGGCCTTGGGCACTTCGCGCAACGGGGCGTTGCACTCGCGGCAGCGCGTGAACGGGCGCAGGCCTGCTTCCAGCTGCAAGGCGCGCACCACTTCACCCAGCTGTTTCTCCGACTCCGTGTAGCGCACGTAGTAGCCGTGCGTGACCAGGCGCTGCTTGAGCAGGCCCTTGTCGCGCGTGAGGATGATGCGCTGCTCGGTCAAAGCCGCGGTGACGATGTCGCAGTCGCGGTAATCGTTGCGGTACAGGCAATCGAAGCCGGCCATGCGCAGGTGCCGGGCGAGCTTGCCCAGGTGCACGTCGAGCACGAAGCGCGGCCGGCGCAGCGGCCGCGGCCGCAGGTGCTGCAGCGGCGCGATATCCAGCCGCTCGAATACCGGGTATACCGCCACGCGCTCACCGCCGCGCAGCACGCGGTCGAAACCTACTGACAGGCCGTCGACCAGGATCAGGTCGACTTCGGTGTGCGGCACGCCGATGGCCTCGATCGCATCCTTGACCGAGCGCGTCCCGGCGACGCTATAGGCGAAGCTCGTGCGGCGCCGCTCGGGCGGGAGGAAGTCGTTCAGTTCCTCGTAGAAGCGGAATTCGGCCGATGCTGGGGGATGCGCCATCGCGCCCCTTGTCCAAAGGCAACGCTAGATCAGGCGGCACAGCGCCTTGATATCGGCGTTGCCGCCGGAGATGACGACGCCGATGCGCTTGCCCTTGTAGTCGTGGCGGCCGTCGAGCCTGCCTTCGAGCAGGGCGGCGGCGGCGAGCACGCCGGTGGGTTCGGCGACGATTTTCATGCGCTCCCAGATCCAGAACATGCTGCGCAGCAGCTCGGCATCGATCACCGTGAGCATGTCGTGCACGTAATGCAGCACCAGCGGGAAGGTGATGCTGCCGAGCGAGGGCGTGCGCGCGCCGTCGGCGATGGTGTCCGGGTTGTGGCAGGTCTGCAGCGTCTTCGAGTGAAACGAGCGCGTGGCGTCGTCGCCGGCCTCGGGTTCGACCCCGATCACCCTGCAGCCGGGCGCCCAGCGGCTCGCGGCGACGGCACAGCCCGAAAGCAGCCCGCCGCCGCCGCAGGGCACCAGCAGATAATCCAGCGGGCCTGTTTCCTCGAACAATTCCTTCGCCGCCGTGCCCTGTCCGGCGACCACGTGCGCATGATTGTAGGGAGGGATGACGCTCATGCCGCGTTCCTTGGCGATCTTCGCCGCCAGTTCTTCGCGCGCGGCCGTCTTCGGGTCGTAGGTGATGACCTCGGCGCCGTAACCGCGCGTGGCTTCGAGTTTCACCGCGGGCGCGTCCAGCGGCATCACGATCACCGTGCTTACGCCGAGCAGCGACCCCGCCAGCGCCACCGCCTGGGCGTGATTTCCCGAGGAGTAGGCGAGCACGCCGCGGCCCTTTTGCTCCGGCGTCAGCTGCGCGAGCGCGTTGAAGGCGCCGCGGAACTTGAACGCGCCCATGCGCTGGAAGTTCTCGCACTTGAAGAATACCCGCGCCCCGGTGCGTTCATCCACCGTGCGCGAAGTCATCACCGGGGTGCGGTGCGCGTGGCCTTCGAGGCGCTGCGCGGCGTCGGCCACGTCCTGCGCGCTGACGGGAAGGCTGGTCGGTTCAGCTGATTTCATCGGTCATCTCGTGCGACTGGAGCCGGGTGCATTCTATCGCGTATTACTTTACTGCATGACAGCGAGCAGATCACCTTCGTAGCGCAGGCGCCCTCGCCTGCATGCGGTCGTTGCAGGCGAGGGCGCCTGCGCTACAACGTCTCGCGTTGGGCAGTCCGAATGCCGCGGGGAATTGGTACAAGATGACGCTCATGGCACTCCTCAGCGTATCGTCAGCGTCAGGCGCGAGTCGCCGCGCAGCAGGAAAATGCGCAGCGGCCGTTCGGCCTGGCGCAGCGCGCCGAGCAGTTCCGCCACCGAGCGCACACGGCTGCGGTTCACGCCGTAGAGCACGTCGCCCGGGCGCAGGCCGGTCTTCGTCCCGGGCGTGCCCGGCTCGATGCGGGTGATGATCGCGCCTTCGACAATGCCGTATACCGGCATGCCCGGTACGATGTCGGATACGCGCACACCGGCGAGCTGCGGCACCGCCTCGCCGGGGATCTCGGTCATGGTGAAAAGCTCGGCGATGCGCAGGCGCAGATCGAGCTGCCGCGCGCCGCGCTGCACCCGCAGCTGCAGCTCCTCGCCCACCGGGGTCAGGCCCGCGCGATTGCGCAAATCGGCGGAGCTGCGCACCGGCTTGCCGTTGACGTCGGTGACGATGTCGCGCGGCTTGAGGCCGGCCCTGTCGGCGGGCGAGCCCGGCTCGACCTTGACCACCACCGCGCCTTCGGCCGAGCCCGCCGCCAGCGATTGCGCCAGCTCGTGGCTCATGTCCTGCGTCACCAGGCCGACGCGGCCGCGGCGCACTTCGCCGAAGCGGATTATCTGCTGCATCACGCTGCGCGCCATGTTCGCGGGCACGGCGAAGCCGATGCCGACGCTGCTGCCCGAAGGTCCGATGATGGCGGTATTCACGCCGATCAGTTCTCCGGCGAGGTTGACCAGCGCTCCGCCCGAATTGCCCGGGTTGATCGAGGCGTCGGTCTGGATAAAATCCTCGTAGCCTTCCAGGCCCAGCCCGGTGCGGCCGAGCGCGCTGACGATGCCGGAGGTGACCGTCTGGCCGATGCCGAAGGGGTTGCCGATGGCGACGACGAAGTCGCCTACGTTCATCAGGTCGGAGTCGCCGAACTTGAGCTCGGCGAGGCTGTCCGCCTCGATCTTGAGCACCGCGATGTCGGTGCCCGGATCGGTGCCGACCAGGCGCGCCTTGAGCGTGCGCCTGTCTTTGAGCGTGACCACGATTTGCTGCGCGTTGTTGATCACGTGGTTGTTGGTGAGCACGTAGCCGCGTTCGCGGTCGACGATTACGCCCGAGCCGGCGCTCTGTTCTTCGCGCGCCGGGCGGTCCGGGATATTGAAAAAGCGCCGGAACAGCGGATCGCGAAACAGCGGGTTGTCCTCCATCGGCGCGCGCGTGACAACCGAAATATTGACTACGGCGGGGGTCACCTGCGTGAGCATCGGCGCGAGCGTGGGCAGGCCGCGTACGTCGAGCGGCAGCGCCGCAGCCGCCGCAGGCGCGACGATGAGCAGCAGCAGGGACAGGAATATGCGGACATGCATCAGGGACACTCCATCAGGCCGGTGCGGCCTTTCCTGCAAGTATAAGCGGCATCGCCTGCCGCGGCTAAAGGTCCGCCGGCGTGTCGATGTCGCGGCATACGCCGGGGTCGTCCACCTCGATCAGCTCGATCAAGCCGGCGTTCTGCTTAAGCACCGAGCGCGCGCCTTCGTCATCGCGCAAAGCCTCGAGCTGCGGCCGGAAGCGCGCGCATAGACCTACCGGGTGGCCGCGCTCGCCGCGGTAGCCCGGCGCGACGATGGCCGCACCTGTCGCCAGCGCGCTGGCGATCCTGCCTATGGTTTCGGGCCGGATATAGGGCATGTCGGCCAGCGCGATGATCCAGCCCGGCGCGTCGTCCGAGGCGCTCACCGCAGTTGCCAGGCTCATGCCCATGCCGGCGTCGGCGTTGGCGCACACGATCACGGTCGCGCCCCCTTCGCGCAACAGGTTCTGCAGCGCGGCCGTGCCCGGACGCACCACGGCGATGACCTGCGGAATCGCGGCGCGCAGGTTGGCGAGGGCGGCGGCGGCGACTGTTGTTTCCCCGGCGAGCGGATGCAGCAGCTTGTCCGAGCCGAAGCGCCGGGACGCGCCGGCGGCAAGCAGTATGCCGCAGATGTTCGCGGCCATCGGCTACGCGCGGCGCGCGGTCGGGCTCAATTCTGCGGAACGCCGCATCCTGCTTCGATCCCGGTCTTGGGCGGCTCTGTGCTCTGCAGGATGTGCACCCCGCGGCGCACTGCCGTCATCTCGGCCAGGATCGCCACCGCGATTTCGGGCGGGGTGCGGCTGCCGATCTTCAGTCCGACCGGGCCGTGCAGGCGCCCGATTTCCGCGGCGGAGAGGTCGAAATCCGCCAGGCGCTTGCGCCGCTTGTCGTTATTGGCCTTCGATCCGAGGGCGCCGACGTAGAACGCGGGCGATTTGAGCGCCTCCAGCAACGCGATATCGTCAAGTTTCGGATCGTGCGTCACTGCGACCACCGCGCTATGCGCGTCCAGGTTCATCGCCTGCACCACGTCGTCGGGGTAGCCGCGGTCGATTTGCACCCCCGCCAGGTCCCAGGCGGCGGCGTATTCCTCGCGCGGATCGCATACCGTGACGTGGTAGTCCAGCGCCTGCGCCATCTGTGCCAGATAGCGCGACAACTGCGCCGCGCCGATGATCAACAGGCGCCAGCGCGGGCCGTGCACGGTCTTCAGCAGCTTGCCGTCGAATTCGAGCGTGTCCGACCAGCGGCCGGGCTCGATACGGGACTTGCCGCTGTCGAGCTCGAGGAATCGCGCCACCAGCTCGTGACGCTCGATCGCGCCCAGCAGCTCGTCCAGTCCGGCTCCGTCCTTGACCGGTTCCAGCACCAGCTGCAGCGTGCCGCCGCAGGGCAGGCGGAAGCGCTCGGCCTGTTCCTGGCTGACGCCATAGGTGACGATCTCGGGCTTGTCCCCGGCGAGCTTATGCTGGTGCACGCGCTCGATCAGATCGTCCTCGACGCAGCCGCCCGAGACCGAGCCCGACACCTGGCCGTCGCCGCGGATGGCGAGCATTGCGCCCAGCGGACGCGGCGCCGAGCCCCAGGTCCGCACCACAGTGGCCAGAACCACCGCGTGACCCGCTTTGAACCAGCTCGACGCGCTGCGCAGAACTTCAAGATCGACGCTGTCCACTGCATACTCCATCTGGTCAATTGAATGCTTCGCGGCTAGGTTATTCCTGGTCCCCATGGCGGTCAAGCGCGTGCCGCTGGTTTTCGGTTGATTCGAGGCTTTGCATGGTCTAGCATTCCCACCCTGCGCCCGGACACCGTCGGCGGCGCCGGCATTCGCCAAGGAACAGCTGCATGAAAGTATCGATGAGCGTGAACGGCAAGGCGGTCAGCGCCGAGATCGAGGCGCGCACGCTGCTGGTCACGTACATCCGCGAGCACCTGCGCCTTACCGGCACGCACGTGGGCTGCGACACCAGCCAATGCGGCGCCTGCACCATTCACTTGAACGGCCGCGCGGTGAAAAGCTGCAACCTGCTGGCGCTGCAGGCCGAAGGCGCCGATATCGTCACCATCGAAGGCCTGGCCAAGGCCGATGGCACGCTGCATCCGATGCAGGAGGCGTTCCGCGAGCACCACGGCCTGCAGTGCGGTTTTTGCACCCCCGGCATGGTGATGAGCGCGGTCGACCTGCTGAAGAACCACCCCCATCCGTCGGAGGAAACCATCCGCGCGGAACTCGACGGCAATTTGTGCCGTTGCACCGGCTATCACAACATCGTCAAGGCGATCCAGGCCGCCGCGGCGAAGGCCTGAATTCGCCGCAGGCCCGCAGAAGGAACATACGTGTACGCATTCAACTATCGAAGGGCGAGCAGCGTCGCCGAGGCCGCCGCAGCCTTGTCCGGGGACGACGGCGCCAAACTGCTCGCCGGCGGCCAGAGCCTGATCGCCGCGATGAAGCTGCGCCTGGCCGCACCCTCCGATTTGATCGACCTCTCCGGCATCGAGGAACTCCGCGGCATCCGGCGCGAACGCGATGGCATCACTATCGGTGCCATGACCCGGCATGCCGAAGTCGCCGCATCGGCAGAGGTGCAGGCGGCTATCCCCGCGCTCGCCAGCCTTGCCGGCAGCATCGGCGACCGCATGGTGCGCAACATGGGCACACTGGGCGGTTCCCTTGCGCACAACGACCCGGTCGCAGACTATCCGGCTGCGGTGCTCGGCCTCAACGCCACGGTCAATACCGACCGGCGCAAGATCGCCGCGGACGCCTTTTTCAAAGGCATGTACGAGACTGCCCTGGAAGCGGGCGAAATCATCGTGTCGGTGAGTTTCCCCGCGCCCCGGCGCGCCGCCTATGTCAAGTTCAGGAACCCGGCCTCGCGCTATGCCATCGTCGGCGTGATGGCAGCCGAAACCGGCAGCGGCGTGCGCGTGGCGGTCACCGGCGCGGCATCGAGCGTGTTCCGCGTCGCCGAAATGGAACGCGCGCTGGCCGCGAACTGGTCGCCCGACGCCGTTGCCGGCATCAGCGTGCCCGCGGGCAATCTCAACTCCGACATGCACGCCAGTGCCGAGTACCGCGCGCACCTGATCACGGTGATGGCGCGGCGAGCGGTGGAGGCGGCGACGTAAAACAGGGATTGGCGCGAACGTCCTGTGCTGCGCCTGCACATCATGGCGCCGCTGCCATGCCATCCTTCATACACAAGAGCGCATCCTAAATCCAATTTTCGTATCTATAGGCTGTCGTGTTACATTGACCCGGACCACAGGAGAGCGGGTGGAACGTCCGCTTGCAATCCAGATGCAAATTCACAACCCGGCATTACTCAGCGCGCATATGCGCTCCTGCACGCGAATTCCGCAGTTACGGAACGTCGCCGAGTGGCGCTTTGCTTGTGAGGCCATGGGAAATATATCTTCCGGTACAAAAACTCCGGCGGCCTTTCCCGGCGCTGAGACGCTGCGTCCGCATCTAGCGAACCACTTGTGTAACAATGGTCTTGCTGCGCTTTTTTCGCGCGCGCCCGCCCGGGCGGAGGTGGTAATGAATCGGGATATGAACGCGGTTTTCGATGAAACGGCCAAACCGGTCACCGAGATCAATTCGGGCGACGTGGTTGTTTTCCTCCCCGGATCGACGCAATACAACGGGTTGGCCACAGGCATCCCCACATGCATCGGCCCGCGCAAGGCGCAACAGGAAGCCGCGCCGAAGCCGACGGCGAAGAAGTAGAAATAGCCCCAAAAATGGACAAAACTGACCGGTTAAATGAAAAATTGGTCGCGATGAACGAGGCGTTATTGCTCGGGTCAGTGCGTCAAGATGAACTCAGGGAAACGGCGGAAAAGCTGAATGAACAACTGCGCGCGGAAATTGCCGAGCGTGAGCGCGTCGAATTGGAGCTGAACTGGGCCGTCGCGGTTGCGGAAAAGGCGAATCTCGCCAAATCGGACTTCCTGTCCAGCATGAGCCATGAACTGCGCACCCCGCTCAATGCGATCCTTGGTTTTGCCCAACTTATTGAATCCGGTTCGCCGCCGCCAACGCTCGCCCAGAAGCGGAGCGTTGAGCAGATTCTCAAGGCGGGTTGGCACCTGCTGGAACTGATCAACGAAATCCTCGATCTCGCGCTGATCGAATCCGGAAAGCTTCCGCTGTCGCTGGAAGCGATAGAGCTAGCCGGCGTCATGCGCGAATGCCAGACCATGATAGAACCGCTGGCCGAAGGGCGCGGCATCAGCGTGACCTTTCCTCGGTTAGAAAGCCGGTACTTTGTCCAAGCCGACCGGACGCGCGTAAAGCAGGTCCTCATCAACCTACTTTCCAACGCGATCAAATACAACAAGGTGGGCGGAACGGTCGAGGTGGACTATATCGCGAGCACTCCGGGACGCATTCGCCTGTTGGTCAAAGACACCGGCGAAGGATTGACTCCGGAGAAGCGCGCGCAGTTGTTCCAGCCGTTCAATCGCCTCGGAAAAGAGGCCGGTGTCGAGGAAGGCACGGGCATCGGCCTGACGCTGAGCAAGCGGCTGGTCGAATTGATGGGGGGCGAAATCGGTGTGGAAAGCGCGGTCGGCAAGGGCAGCGCATTCTGGTTCGAACTGAGCCTGACGGCTGAACCACAACTTTCTGCCGCCACAACCGGCTCCGCGGCAGTTGCTCAACCGCAAATTCATGCCGGCGCGCCGTTGCGTACCCTGCTCTATGTAGAGGATAACCCCGCTAATCTGATGCTGGTCGAGGTTCTCATCGCGCGCCGGCCCGATATCCGCTTGCTGAGTGCGGTGGACGGCAGGAGCGGCGTCGAGATTGCGCGCGCCTCCCGGCCGGACGTAATCCTGATGGACATAAATCTGCCTGGCATAAGCGGTATCCAAGCGCTGAGCATCCTGCGCGCAGACCCGACAACAGCGCACATTCCGGTGGTTGCGCTTAGTGCCAATGCCATGCCGCGCGACATCGAAGAGGGCATGGCGGCAGGATTCTTCCGTTATCTCACCAAACCTATACAGATCGACCGATTTATGAATGCGCTGGACATGGCATTGGAATTTGCAAAAACGGAATCGGCCCGCGCAGATGAAGGAAGAAAAGAATGATGGTTCTATTGGCTATTCGTTGCCGGTCATATGCATGGAACGCTATGTGCGCTAGCGCACGGTGTCGTATGCCGCAGCGCGATTAAAATTCTATTGAAGATTACCAAACCGCGAGACACTGTAGCGCAGGCGCCCTCGCCTGCAACGACCGAATGCAGGCGAGGGCGCCTGCGCTACGAACGGGCGAGCTGTCATGCAGTAAGGTAATACTCAATAATTTGGACGTCTTCTCGGCTACCGGGGTGGTATTGCAGCCCGCATCGGGGACGGCACTTGTTAACTTGAGGGACCTCGATCGAAAGTTGCCCACAGTGCAAAGGTTCAGGCACGATGATCCGATTGCCTCCCGCCGGTCCGCAGATTGTGAGCCCGCGCCGTCCAGCGTCAACCTGGTCCCGCTGTGCCGGTGGCCAAGACACGGGTTTTGTGCACGATAATGTCTTGTCGTACTAAAAAATGTCCAAAATTTCCCCGCCAAAGCTGAACGAAGTTGTCCGACGACTTATCGCTTACGAGGCGGCATCGCGCAAATCCGCCGACGTGAACGGTTTTGGCGGCTATCGCGTTTGCGACAAGCTGAGCGGGCCGCTCGGCAAACTCATAGGTGTCGTCGGTTTCCACGCGCTCCTGTCTCGCGCTCTGGCGCTGGCCAGCGCGGAAGTTCCGAGTTTGTGTGCGCTTGCGGTCACGCCGGACGGGCTGCTGGGGGGGGTGGACGCCGTCGAGGCGAAACTGGATTCGCGCACGCTCGTTGATGGCGAAGTCGTCCTCGTGTCGAAATTACTCGGATTGTTGGTAACTTTTCTTGGCTCGGCATTGACGCTGCGGTTGTTGCACGATATTTGGCCGAAGATCGGCCAGCTGAATTTGTGAGAGGAACTAACACCATGGCAAAACATAGAATCCCGGCGCGCGCGTCGCCAGAAAAAGTGCGCCAGCCCGACAAAGTGAAGATCGGCCAGCTGCGGACCGGCGTTCGCGGTCTCGATGAAATCCTGGGCGGCGGGCTGCCGGAATTCTCCTTCAACATCATCGCCGGCGCGCCCGGTTGCGGCAAGACCACGCTGGCGCATCAAATTGTCTTCGCCAACGCGACGCCGCAGAAGCCCGCGCTGTATTTTACCGTCCTCGGCGAACCGGCCCTGAAGATGCTGCGCTACCAGCAGCAGTATTCGTTCTTCGATCCGGCCAAGTTGAACAAGTCCGTGCGGTTCATAAACCTGAGCCACGTTGTGTTGGAGAAGGATCTGGGCGGCGTACTGGAGGAAATCGTCCGGGAAGTGCAAGCGTCCAGTCCCGGCTTGGTGGTGGTGGACTCCTTTCGCGGCGTAACGCGCGCAGCGATGGCAGTGGAAAGCGAGCTGCAATTGCAGGCATTCGTCCAGCGCCTGGCCCTGCTTTTGACCAGTTGGGAGGCGACCACGTTTCTGATCGGCGAGTATCCGGTGGGCGAGGAACGCGCCAATGCGGTGTTCACCGTCGCCGATGGCATATTCCAACTGACTCAAGTCGTAGAGCGAAATTCCGTCGTGCGAAAATTGCAGATCGTGAAGTTGCGCGGGCAGGCGTCGGTGCCGGGCCTGCATACCGTGCGCATTAGCCATGATGGCGTGGAAGCGTACTCGCGCACCCTGGGCCTGCAGGCGAGCAAACCGAAAACGGCCAAACGGCGGCTCATTTCCATCGGCATTCCCGAACTCGACAAGATGATGGGCGGGGGCATAGCCGAAGGCGACAGCGTGCTCGTGGCCGGGCCTTCGGGCACGGGAAAAACGGCACTGGCGACCCAGTTTCTGGCCGAGGGTCTGCGTCAGGGAGAAGCAGGGATCGCGGCGATCTTCGAAGAGCGCCCGACCGGCTATGCGGCGCGTGCGAAGACGCTAGGCGTGGATTTGGACACGCCGCAAAGAAGCGGCAAGCTCGAACTGCTTTACCTGCGACCACTGGACCTCTCGGTGGATGAGACGATGCAGGCGATCCTCGATGCGGTAAAAAGACTCAACGCCAAGCGGCTGGTGATCGACTCTCTGGTGGGTTTCGAGATGGCGCTGGCGCCCGGGTTCCGCGCCGACTTCCGTGAATCGCTCTACCGCATGATCGCGGCCTTGACCGGAGCGGGCGTGACGATCTTCACCACGGTCGAGATCGAGGACACATTTACCGCGATGCAGTTCAGTCACTACACGATTTCGTTCCTCACCGATGACATTATCCGGCTGCGTTACGTGGAGATCGACGGCCAGTTGCGCAAGGTCATGGTCGTGATCAAAATGCGCGGCGGCAATCACAGCAAGGACATCCGCGAATATGTCATCACCGATGAAGGCGTGGTCATCATCAGCCCGCGCCGCACCGACTACGCGCGCCTGACCAGCGGGCTGCCGGAACGAACCGGCAAGGCGGACGAGGCGGCTCCGGAGGCGAAGGCAAAGGGGTAGAAACGACGCTCAGATGGACGAGTCTAAGCAATTAATGCCAATCGCCGATCGTATCTGTGCGCTACGGCACAGAACACGCCCGTTTTACCCGTTATTGGGCAAGTTTCAGCGTTATTCTTTGCCTGTTGTCGTAAAGCAATCGTAGTCCCAGCGCGGTTCGCGCGAGCCGCATCGCCCGAATTGCCGCCCGGCATACGGCAAACTGAACCGCGGATCGCCCGCATCGGCAAAGGAAATTTATGTACAAGATCGAGACGCAGGAGGAAAACGGACTATGGCACGACGTCCGGGGACCGGACGGTGCAATCCTGACCATGGCGACCGAGTCCGAAGCACACGCCCGGCTGGAGGCACTGTACCCCGTGCTCGTGAAAATGGAAAAATACGGGGGAACGAAGCGCACGCGCGTCATCGCCATTTGGACCGAGAAAGAAGACGACGACTGGAAGACGTAGGTAAGGAAATCAACGGCAAGCCCGCAACTTTCGCAGCCAGGACGGCAAAACCCGGTGACCACCGCGCAATCGAAACCTGAACCGCGCCCGCGCATTTTGCGGATGCGCACCCTGGTCATTCTCGCGGCGCTCGTGCTCGCCTATGCCCTAGCCGGGATGGTGTTGCTTCCCTGGATCGTCAAGCATGAACTGCCAAACCGGGTCGAGCAAACGCTGCACCACCGCGCACGCCTCGGCGATCTGGAATTCAACCCATTTACCCTCTCCCTGCTCGTCAAGGATTTTTCGATCGAACAGATGGACGGGCGCAAAGTATTCGGATTAAGTGAGGCGAATGTACGCCTGCGCTGGAGCTCGCTCCTGCGTCGTGCGTGGATCCTGTCCGACGTCGAACTCAAGGACCCATTCCTGCGCATCGAGATCGGGAAGGACGGGCGCGTCAACCTGGCGGCGCTGATCCCGGCGCAAGCCGCAAACACAGCCCCGGCGCAGCCGAGTCATTTCACCATCGGCCGCATTGCGATCGCCAACGGACTGATCGAGTTCGAGGACCAGCGTCATGGCTACCGCAACCGGCTGGAGCAGCTGTCGCTGGAGCTCTCTTCGCTTTCGACACTGGAGAACGAAAAGGGTCCGTACACCATGGTCGCAGCTACACCGGGCGGGGCGAAGCTGCGTTGGATCGGAGAAATGTCGCTGCAGCCGCTATTTGCCTCAGGAACGCTCGCCGTCGAAGCAGTGCCGCTGACCAAGTTGAATCCGTATTTCGACACCTACTCCAAGGCTAGCGTCATATCAGGCCGCGCCGATATCAATCTCCCATACCGATTCGAATTGGTCGGCGGTAAGCCTCAGCTCGCGCTGATCGGTGCCAAACTCGGCGTGCAGGACCTCACCGTCGCGGCCCGCGGCAGCAAAGCGCCCTTCGCCAAAGCGGGTCGCATCGATTTGGAAGGCGTGAGTTTCGATTTGCAAGCGCGCCGCGCCAACGCGAAACTGCTGCGCGTTGCCGAGGCGACCTTGGATGCGAACCGGGACAAGCAGGGCGAGTTGGACATTGCGCGATTCGCCACGCCGCCCAATGCAGGTACGGTGGCCGCCGCTCCTGCTGCTGTTACGCCCACGCCCGCCGCGTGGATGGCCGGCGTCTCCTCGGTCGACCTTGCCGACATCGCGGTGAATTTCACCGACGCGGGCGCCAACATGCCGGTATCGGTAGCCATCCGCGGCCTCCAGGCCAAATTCAGTGTCGAAGCCGAATTGGGCGAGAACAACCCGCGGCTTAACATCGGGGCAGGCGAGGTCTCGTTGGCGCAGATCCAGGCCGGCACGACGGGACAGACGCAGCCTGCGGTGACGCTCGCCGACCTCAAGCTAGCCGGTGTGCGCTTCGACAGCAGCGCGAACACCTTGGCAGTCGACTCGGTTCACATCGCCAGGCTCGGCGCAAACGCGTTACTGGATGGTGACCGTCTGTCGTTGCTCGACCTCATGCCCGCTTCTGGACCTAAGTCGGAGAAACCCCTGAGCGTTGCGGCGAAATCGATCGTACTCGCCGAAGGCACGGTGACCATTGCCGATCGCGGAACGGGTATCGCGCTGGGGCTGGAACGCTTGACGGCGCGGCTCAGCGACGCGACGTCGGACACATCCAAACCGCTCGCATTCCAACTCAGCGCAGGTGTCAAAAGCGGCGGCAAGATTGCCGTGCGCGGCAGCGCCGTGCCGGCAAAAGGCACGCTGCAGGCGCGCGTGGAGGCCAGCGGATTGGCGCTCGCGCCACTGCAGCCACTGACTGCGCGCTATGCCAGTGTGAAGCTCAGCGGCGGGGAAGCCGCATTCGCAGGCGCGCTGAATATGGGAGCCAAGGCCGCCAAGCTGGGCTTTACCGGCTCGGCGAGCATATCGCACGTTGCGATCGATGACACCGACGGTACACGGCTGATCGGCTGGAAGTCGCTGGCGACCGACTCGCTACGATTGTCGCTAACCCCCGACAAGGTGGAAATCGACGAGCTGCGCTGGACTGCGCCCGCGGGGAAACTGGCCATCGCCGCCGACCGCACAACCAATATCAGCCGCGCCTTCGCGCGCGAGGGCGCAGCCGCGGCCACCGCGCAAGAACCGTCCACATCCGCGCCGTCCAAGCCTGCGCCTGCCACGGCCACCGCTACTCCGGCAGCACCAGTGGGTTCCGTGGCGGCACAAGGGGCCAATAGCGGCGAGGCGATCGGCTTCCCGGTGAGCATCCGGCGCGTACGCATCGAGCAAGGCCAACTGGAGTTCTCGGACGCGAGCGTCCAACCTGGTTTTGTCGCCAAAATCTATGAGCTGGCGGGAACCGCGAACGGGCTGTCGAGCGACCGCAGCACGCGCGCCCAGTTCGCGCTCGAAGGGCGCGTCGACGAATTCGGTTACGCCAACCTGTCCGGCTCGCTCAACCCGTTCGCCTTGCGCGACCGCACCAACTTCCGCGTGCGGTTTCGCAATCTCGATCTCGCCACGGTAACGCCGTATTCGGTCAAGTTCGCCGGCTATCGCGTCGCCTCGGGGCGCATGTCGACGGACCTGAATTACCGCGTGCGCGAGAACCGGCTCGAAGGCGACAACAAGATCCTGCTCGAAAACCTGATTCTTGGCGAAAAAGTCGACAGCCCCGGAGCATCCGACCTGCCGATCGCGTTCGCCATCGCCATCCTCAAGGACTCGGAAGGCAAGATCAATGTCGCGCTGCCGGTGTCGGGTAACCTCGACGATCCGCAATTCGACTATGGCGCTGTGATTCGTACCGCCGTTTTCGATCTGATCAAGCGCATTGTCACCGCGCCGTTCAGCGCGCTAGCCCACCTGTTCGGTGGCACCGCCGACGCAGAGCAAGTGGGAGTGATCGCGTTCAACCCCGGCTCCAGCCGGCTGTTGCCGCCGGAACAAGAGAAGATTGGGCGCATAGCCTCCGTCCTGGAGAAGCGCCCTGAGCTCGGCATCATGATCCCGGCGGGCTACGACGCCGGCGCAGACGCACGCGCGCTCAAGCGCACCGCGCTGGCCCGCGACATCGGCAAGCGCGCGGGATTCGAGGTGCGCGAGACCGATGATCCCGGGCCGATCGACACCGAGGACCACCCGACGCGCACGGCGTTGCGCACGCTGTTCGCCGAACGCTTTTCTTCCGCGGAACTCGACAAACTCAAAGCTCTGACGGAGGCAAAGGAGCGCACTGCGGACGTGGCGCAATCACGCTCCGTGCCGGACCGGGTGCGCAGCGTCGCCGCGGGCGATCCGCAGGTCGACGATGCGCGCGAATTCTACCGGACGCTGCTGCGCCGCTTGCGCGACGCGCAGCCGCTGGCTGAGTACGCGCTTGCCGATCTGGCGCAGCACCGGGGTGCGGCGATCGAGGTCGCGCTGAAAGCGGCTGGCGTGGACACCGCGCGCATCGCGCGCTCAAACGCGCAGCCGAGCTCGAACACAGAGGCGAAGCAGGTGACGGTGCAACTTTCCCTGCGGACTCGCTGAGCGGACTACCCAGCATTAAGCTTCAAGGCGTATGCGAACAACTCGGCATCACTTTGGTCCGTGATGTCGCCGATGGCACGGATGATATGTTCGAGTTCTCTTCGCTTCACGGCGTCGCCTTGAAATCTTCCTCGTCGTGCGGAGTTCCTGGAGTGCCTCCGATCACGACCCCTTTCTTAAGGTCACGCACTTGTTTCAGGATGCGCTGGCGCGCCTCTTCCGGAAGGACGGTGACGAGCGGCGAGGCCTGTCGTAGTTCCTGGGCATGTCGCGTGCGGCCGAGCACCTTGCGCCAGGCGCCTGCGCCCAGGATACTCTGCCACTCGCGCCATAGGCTTGCGGAGCGCGAGTCACCGGCGGCGAGCCAGCGCTTGGCGGTGTCCTGTGCGTTGAGCACCAGCGCCGGGTCGGCCTTGGCCAGCCGTACGGCCTCCTCGTGGAGTGCCAGACTCTGCAGGTCCTGAAGCCGGTGCCTGGTGTCGTCCGCCGAAACGCGCACCTGCATGACCGGCGCCGCCCGCCGGGATCGTGCCGCAGCAGAATCTGCCGGCGGCGGCTGCATGGTGTCTCCGGCCAGCAGCGCCAACTCGCCGCTGACGCCCAGAACGGACATTACGCGCAGGTAGGTGCCGATGGAGGGGGCTGGATCGCCGGCTTCGACTGCCCGAAGGGTGTTGCGGGTGATCCCGGCGCGCGCGGCCATATCGACCGTGCCAACTCCCTGCGCTTTGCGCAGGCGCTTGAGCCG
>JBBRAI010000057.1:0-22770 GCA_038206915.1 Burkholderiales bacterium
TGATCCTGCCGCGCGCCGCGAACGTGCCCGACGAAGTGACGGGCGGACAGGACACCGTAGGCCTTCGCGTGCCCGCACATCCGCTGGCGCTGGCGCTGCTGCGCGCCTTCGAAGGCGGGCTGGCCGCGCCGTCGGCCAACCGCTTCGGCCACCTCAGCCCTACGACCGCGCAGCACGTGCGCGACGAATTCGGCAGCGCGGTGCCGCTGGTGCTGGACGGCGGCGCCTGCGAGGTCGGCCTGGAAAGCACCATCGTCGATCTTTCCGGCGAAAGCCCGCGCATCCTTCGGCCGGGCAAGATCAGCCGGCCCGAGATCGAAGCGGTGATCGGCCCGGTGGCCGAGGGCAGCGACGGCCACAGCCCGCGAGCATCAGGCACGCTGGCGTCGCACTACGCGCCCAAGGCTGGGGTCGAAGTGCTGGCACGCGCGCCGCTGGTGGCGCGTTACCACGAGCTTGCCAAGCGCGGCCGCCAGGTGGCCGCACTGCTGCGCGGCCAGCCGTTCAAAGGCCTGCAAAGCGAAGTGCTGCCGAGCGATCTGGCCGGCTATTCGCAGCAGCTGTACGCCGCGCTGCGGCGGCTGGATGCCAAGGGCTATGACGTGCTGCTGGCCGAGCTTCCGCCCCACCCCCCGCCGCGGGCGGCGGTGAACGACCGCCTGCGCCGCGCGGCCGCGCCGCGCGATGCAGACGGCACCTGAGGGCACTATTTCGCCGCCATCAGCGCCAGCGTGGTGTCGAGCATGCGGTTGCTGAAGCCCCACTCGTTGTCGTACCAGGAGAGCACCTTCACCATCGTCCCGCCCATCACGCGGGTCTGCGTGCTGTCGTAGATCGAGCTGCGCGGGTCGTGGTTGAAATCGACCGACACCAGCGGCTTGGCGTTGAAGCCGAGGATGCCCTTCATCGCGCCTTCGGAGGCCTCGCGCACGGCGGCGTCGATTTCGTCCTTGCTGGTGGCGCGCGCGGCGACGAAGCACAGGTCGACCACCGACACGTTGATGGTCGGTATGCGCATCGCGAAGCCGTCGAGCTTGCCGTTCAGCTCCGGCAGCACCAGCCCCACCGCGGCGGCGGCGCCGGTCTTGGTCGGGATCTGGCTCATGGTGGCCGAGCGCGCGCGACGCAGGTCGGAGTGGTAAACGTCCGTCAGCACCTGGTCGTTGGTGTAGGCGTGGATGGTGGTCATCAGGCCGCTGACCAGGCCGATCTTGTCGTGCAGCGGCTTCACCATCGGCGCGAGGCAGTTGGTGGTGCACGACGCATTCGAAATCACCGTGTGCGACGCCTTGAGCACATCGTGGTTGACGCCGTAGACGATGGTCGCGTCGATGTCCTTGCCGCCGGGGGCGGAGATGATCACCTTCTTCGCCCCCGCCTTGAGGTGGGCGCCGGCCTTTTCCTTGGTGGTGAACAGGCCGGTGCATTCCATCACCACGTCCACGCCCAGTTCCTTCCAGGGCAGCTCGGCCGGATTGCGGATCGCGCAGACGCGAATTTTGTCGCCGTTTACCAGCATGTAATCGCCTTCCACTGCGACCGTGCCCGGGAACTTGCCATGGGTGGTGTCGTAGCGGGTCAGGTGCGCGTTGGTCTGGGCGTTGCCGAGGTCGTTGACGGCGACGATCTGGATGTCGTGCTTCTTGCCTTCTTCATAGAGCGCACGCAGGATGTTGCGTCCGATGCGGCCGTAGCCGTTGATTGCGACCTTGATAGTCATGACTTGCTCCTAGAGTCTGTTACAAAACGAGGGGACAACTCCCCTCGTGCTCCCCTAAGTCAGCCCGTAACAAAATGACTTTTGTTACGGGTTCTAACTTGAAATTGGGATCACGAGCGTACCCGGATTGGTGTATGTATACCACGGAAAGTTACACCACCGGTTTGAGCAGAATCAATACGCCTGCCCTCGCAGTGCCTCAGATCAGGCTTTTCGCGGCATCCACTACGTGGTCCACGGTAAAGCCGAAAAACTTGAACAGTTCCGGACCCGGCGCCGACTCGCCGTAGCGGTCGATGCCGACCACCGCGCCGTCCAGGCCGACATATTTGTGCCAGTAGTCGGTAACGCCGGCCTCGACCGCGACGCGCGGCACGCCGCGCGGCAGGACGGATTCGCGGTAGGTCGCATCCTGGCGGTCGAACACGCTGGTCGAGGGCATCGACACCACGCGGGCGCGCGTGCCCTCTGCGGCAAGCTTCGCCTGCGCGCCCATGGCGAGCTGCACTTCCGAGCCGGTCGCGAGGATCAGCACCTGCGGCGCGCCCTTGCAGTCCGCGAGCACATAGGCGCCGCGCGCGATGCCGGCGTGTGCCTTTGCATCGCGCTTCTGGAATGGCAGATTCTGGCGCGAGAACACCAGCGCGCTCGGCCCGTCGCCGCGTTCGATCGCGGCGATCCAGGCCTGCGCCGATTCCACCGTGTCGCACGGCCGCCACACATCCAGACCGGGCATCAGGCGCAGGCTGGAGACGTGCTCCACCGACTGGTGCGTCGGCCCGTCCTCGCCCAGGCCGATCGAGTCGTGGGTGAACACGAAAATATTGCGCAGCTTCATCAGCGCCGCCATGCGCAGCGCATTGCGCTGGTAATCGGAGAAGGTGAGGAAGGTGCCGCCAAACGGCAGCAGCCCGCCGTGCAGCGCCATGCCGTTGGTGATCGCCGCCATGCCGAACTCGCGCACGCCGTAGTGAATATAGTTGCCGCCGCCGCTCGCACCTACGGTTTTCGCCTGCGACCAGTTGGTGAGGTTCGATCCGGTAAGGTCGGCCGAGCCGCCGACAAACTCCGGCAGGGCCGGAGCCAGACCTTCGATTGCATTCTGCGAGGCCTTGCGCGTGGCGATGGTCTCGCCCTTGGCGTCGATCTGAGCCAGCAGCGCATCGCAATGCGCCTTCCAGTCTGCCGGCAGATCGCTCGCCGTACGGCGCAGGAACTCGCGCGCGAGCTGCGGCTCCAGTTTTGCATACGCGGCGAAGCGCTGCGTCCAGTCGCGCTCGAACTCGCCGCCTCGCGCGCGCGCGTCCCAGCCGGCGTAGACGTTCTGCGGCACTTCGAACGGCGGATAATTCCAGCCGATCGCTGCGCGCGTGGCCGCGACTTCTTCGACGCCCAGCGCCTCGCCGTGCGCCTTGGCCGTACCGGCGCGATGCGGCGAACCCTTGCCGATGACCGTCTTGCAACAGATCAGGCTGGGCCGGTCGGTCACGGCCTTGGACGCGGCGATGGCGCGGTCAACCGCATCGACGTCGTTGCCGTCCACCGCGGCAATCACATGCCAGCCGTAGGCTTCGAAGCGCTTGGGCGTGTCATCGCTGAACCAGCCCGGCACCTTGCCGTCGATGGAAATGCCGTTGTCGTCATACAGCGCGATCAGCTTGCCCAGTTTGAGCGTGCCGGCGAGCGAGCAGGCTTCGTGCGAAACGCCTTCCATCAGGCAGCCGTCGCCGAGAAACACATAGGTATGGTGATCGACGATGGCGTGGTCCGGCCGGTTGAATTCGGCGGCGAGCACGCGCTCCGCCAGCGCCATGCCGACGGCATTGGCGAGGCCCTGGCCCAGCGGTCCCGTCGTCGTCTCCACGCCCGGGGTCATGCCGTACTCCGGATGGCCCGGCGTCATCGAGTGCAGCTGGCGAAAACGGCGCAGCTCCTCCATCGGTAGCGCGTAGCCGCTCAGGTGCAGCACCGAGTAGAGCAGCATCGAACCGTGGCCGTTGGACAGCACGAAGCGGTCGCGGTCGGCCCATTTCGGGTTGGCCGGGTTGTGGCGCAGGTTGCGGGTCCACAGGGCGACGGCGATTTCGGCCATGCCCATCGGCATGCCCGGATGGCCGGAATTGGCGGCCTGGACCGCGTCCATGGACAGGGCGCGAATGGCGTTGGCGAGTTCTGCGGTGGATTGTTTGTTCATGACGGGAGGCAGTAGGGGGAAGAGGTGGATTATCGTCGATGCGCAGCGATTTTTCCAATGCCGGCGCCAAAAAAACGCCCTGCCCCGGCAGGAAAATCCGCGCTGCGCTCAAGCGCGGCGCTTGCGGTCCATCAGTTGCAGGATCATCGGCGTGAATATCAGCTGCATCGCGAGTTCCATCTTCCCGCCGGGCACCACGATGATGTTGGGCCGCGACATGAAGGAATCATGCAGCATGGTGATCAGGTAGGGCAGGTCGATGCCCTTGGGATTGGCGAAGCGGATTACCAGGAAGCTCTCGTCGGCGCTGGGAATGTCGCGTGCGATGAACGGGTTGGATGTGTCGACCGTGGGCACGCGCTGGAAGTTGATGTGCGTCTGCGCGAACTGCGGCACGATGTAATTCACGTAATCGGGCATGCGCCGCAGAATGGTGTCCACCACGGCCTCGGTGGAGTAGCCGCGCGTGGCCTTGTCGCGGTGCAGTTTCTGGATCCATTCGAGGTTGATGGTAGGCACCACGCCAACCAGCAGGTCGGCGTGGCGCGCGATATTGACCCTGTCGGTGACCACGGCCCCGTGCAGGCCTTCATAGAACAGCAGGTCGGTGCCCGGTGCCACGTCTTCCCACGGCGTAAACGTGCCCGACTCCTGCTTGAACGGCGCCGCCTCGGCATCGTTGTGCAGATACTTGCGGTTACGGCCGCTGCCGCTCTTGCCGTAGCTCGCGAACAGCGCCTCGAGCTCCTCGAACAGATTGGACTCCGGGCCGAAATGGCTGAAATGATTGTTGCCGCTGGTCGCGGCCTCTGCCATCGCTTGCTTCATCGCGTTGCGGTCAAAGCGGTGGAATGCATCGCCCTCGACGATAGCGGCGATGAGCTTTTCGCGGCGAAAAATGTGCTGGAAGGTGCGCGTCACCGAGGTGGTGCCGGCACCGGACGAGCCGGTGATCGCGATGACCGGGTGCTTCACTGACATTCTGTTTGCTCCTCTCGAATTCGGCGGAGGTTCACTGCTGCACGAACAGCGAACGCGTGTTGAACAGCGGCGACGTGAAGGGCTGATCCGCCCCCTGGTCATACTCGGCATGATAGCGCGCAATGCGCTCCACCTCTTCTTTCGAACCGAGTATCACCGGGGCGCGCTGATGCAGGCCATCGGGCACGAGGTCCAGCAGTCGGCCGCGTCCGGTCGAAGCCGCGCCGCCCGCCTGCTCCACCAGCCAGGCCATCGGGTTGGCTTCATACAGCAGGCGCAGGCGCCCGGACTTGGCCGGATCCTTCGTGTCCTTCGGGTACATGAACAAGCCGCCGCGCATCAGGATGCGGTGCACTTCGGCGACGAAGGACGCGATCCAGCGCATGTTGAAGTCTTTGCCGCGCAAACCGCCCCCGCCCGCGAGGCATTCCGAAATGTAGCGCTTCACCGGCGGCTCCCAGAAACGCTCGTTGGACGCGTTGATCGCGAATTCGCTGGTCTCGGCCGGAATGCGCAGGTCCGGGTGGCTCAGGATGAACTCGCCGATCTCCCGGTCCAGCGTGAATCCATGCACGCCGTAGCCCAGGCTGAGCACCAACATGGTGGTCGGGCCGTAGATGGCGTAGCCGGCGCAGACCTGCTCCAAGCCGGGCTGCAGGAAATCCTGCGCCGCCGGCGCGGCGACGCCCTCGGGGCAGCGCAGCACCGAGAAAATCGAACCCACCGCGACGTTGACGTCGATATTGCTCGAACCGTCCAGCGGGTCGAACGTGAGCAAGTAGCGGCCGCGCGGATACTGCGCGGGGATCTGCCACACAGCCTCCAGTTCTTCGGACACCATTGCGGCGAGGTGCCCGCCCCATTCGTTGGTGCGCAGGAAAATGTCATTCGCCATCACGTCGAGCTTCATCTGCCGCTCGCCCTGGACATTCGCGCTTGCCGCGGCCCCGTGCACGCCGGCGAGCGCGCCCTTGCCGAGCAGCTGGGCGATGCGCTTGCACGCAAGCTGGATGTCGTTCAGCAATGCGGTGAACCCGCCCGTGGCATGGCTGAATTTTCGTTGCTCGCCGATGATGAATTCGGTGAGCGTGGTCTTGAGCGGCATATCCTCTTCTCCTGTATCCGTCGTTATGCCGCTGCCGGCCGCGGCGCGGCGGCATGCAGTTCGCACAGGCGCACTAGCGTGAGATACGGTCCGCCTGCGAGCCTGGCCGGGCCGCCTTCGAGCGGCGCCGCGCTGTCGCCCAGGCTGGGTAGCAGCAGGTCCGCGCCGCTGAAGTCCTGTCCATCGCTCCACGCGGTGGGCGTAACCACGGTGTACAGTCCCGCGGCCTTGGCCGATTTCAGGCCGTTGACCGAGTCCTCGAAAGCGACGCAGTCGCGCGCTGGCAGGCGCAGCATACCAAGAGCCCGCGTATAGATATCGGGCGCCGGTTTCTTGCTCGACACCACGTCGCCGCAGGCCATGGCCTCGAACCAGTTCCAGGCATCGGCGCCGAACTGCGCGCCGATAAGCGCCGAGACGTTGGCCGAAGTAGTGGTCGATGCGATGCCCAGGCGCAGCCCCGCCGCGCGCGCCTCACCGATCAGCCGCGCTACACCGGGACGCAGCGGCGCGCGGCCGTCGGCGATCAGTTCGCCGTAGACGCGCGTCTTGCTGCCATGTATGAACTGCACCATGCCCTTGAGCCGCGCCGTCTGCGCCGCGTCGAGCCGCAAGGAGTCGATATACACCTCGAGGCGCTCCTTGCCGCCCGAGGTACGCAGCAGCTCGGCATACTCGCGCCGGCTCCAGTCCCAGGACAAGCCGTGCTCGAGAAATGCGGCGTTGAACGCCTGGCGGTGGGTTTCCTCGGTATCGGCGATGGTGCCGTCGACGTCGAATATCAGTGCGCGTACGCTCATTGGACTACCTCGCCTTTCGCGCCGGGGCCTTGGCGAAGGCGCAGCACTTCGGGCCACCCGTCCGGCTCATGCCGCGCCCTCCGCAGCCGCATCGTGAAACAGCCTGCTCGCGCGAATATCCGCCGCCTCGATGGTCATCAGCGCATCGCGCGAGACCCCGGCGCCGCCGGCGGCGAACAGCCGCTTCGCCTGGCGCAAGCGCGCCCGGTCCAGCGCGTTGCGGATCGAGCGGGCGTTGGCGAAGTGGGGCCGCCCCCGGCGCAGCTCGATGTATTCGAGCAGCGCCGCGCTCGCCTCCCCGCTCAGCCGGTAGCGCATGCGCTCGAGCATGATCTGCGCGATCGCGAACAGCTCCTGCGGCGCGTAGTCGGGAAAATCGATATGGTGCGCGATACGCGAGGACAGTCCAGGATTGCTGCGAAAGAACGTATCCATCCGGTCCTTGTACCCGGCGAGGATCACCACCAGGTCGTCGCGGTTGTTCTCCATCACCTGCAGCAGGATTTCAATCGATTCCTGTCCGTAGTCGCGCTCGTTCTCGGGCTTGTACAGGTAATAGGCTTCGTCGATGAACAGCACGCCGCCCATTGCGCGCTTGATTACTTCGCGCGTTTTCGGTGCGGTATGTCCGATGTACTGGCCGACGAGGTCGTCGCGCGTCACCGACACCAGATGGCCTTTGCGCACGTAGCCGAGGTGGTGCAGGATCTCGGCCATGCGCAGCGCCACCGTGGTCTTGCCGGTACCGGGGTTGCCGGTAAACGACATGTGCAGCGAGGGCGGCTGATCGCCGGCGATTCCCAGCTGCGCCCGTGCGCGCTCTACAACCAGCAGTGCGGCGATTTCCTGGATGCGCGTCTTGACCGGCGCCAGGCCGACCAGTTCGCGGTCCAGCGCCTCAATCACTTCGAGCGCGTGCGATTCGCGCAGCAGCGCCGCGAGATCGAGGCTGTCCTCTTGCGGCGTTGCTGCGCCCTGGGGCGGGCTGGTCATGTCGGGATGGCGCCTAGTACCGCTCGCCTTCGGGCTTCTGCGCGGCGTAGCTGGTAATTGTGTATCTCACGCTGCGGCCCTGCCCTTCTTCGCGCACCAGGCCGAAGCCGGGCTCATGCTTGGGCCGGTTGACGATGAAGGACATGCGCGGCGTTTCCCAGCCGCGCGAGCTGTCGAAGCCGGTCATGCGGACGTAGTGGTTTGGGAAGGTCTTGCGGCAGTTGTTCACCTCCATGAGGATCCCGGCCGGATCCTTCAGGTCGAACATCGGCATGCCGAACATTTCCCAGTAAACATTGCGCGGGTGCGGGTCGTCGGTATATTCGATATTGAGTGCGTATCCCTGCTTGAGCGCGTAGGCGATCTGCGCCTTGATCTGCGCATCGGTCAGGTCGGGCAGGAAGGAAAACTGCCCCTGGGTGATGCGTATTCCTGTATGGGTCGTCATGCTGATTTCTCCCCTGTATCAAACGCTGGCGGTGGCGGTGGGCACGAAGTCCGCCGTATCGGTGGATGTGTAGTTGAAACTGATGTCCTTCCAGGTTTCCAGCGCGGCCTTGAGCGGCGTGCACCATTTGGCGGCCTTCTCCAGCACCTGCGGGCCCTCGTTCCAGATATCGACGCCTTCGTTGCGCGCCTGGATCATCGCCTCGAGCGCGACGCGGTTCGCCGTGGCGCCGGCCTGTATGCCCATCGGATGGCCGATGGTGCCGCCGCCGAACTGCAGCACCACGTCCTCGCCGAGGTAATGGATCAGCTGGTGCATCTGCCCGGCGTGGATGCCGCCTGAGGCCACCGGCATCACCTTCTTCAGCGACGCCCAGTCCTGCTCGAAGAACAGCCCGTTCTCCAGACTTTGCGGCGTGCGCGTCTCGCGCAGGGTGTCGTAGAAGCCCTTGATCATCAGCGGATCGCCTTCGAGCTTGCCGACGACCGTGCCGGCGTGGATGTGGTCAACCCCCGCCATGCGCATCCACTTGCAGATCACGCGGAAATTCATGCCATGGTTTTTCTGCCGCGAATAGGTTGAATTGCCGGCGCGGTGCAGGTGCAGGATCACATCGTTCCTGCGCGCCCACTTGGCCATCGACTGGATCGCGGTGTAGCCGATCACAAGGTCGATCATCACGATCGCCGAGCCGAGCGACTTGGCGAAATCCGCGCGCTCGTACATGTCTTCCATGGTGCCGGCGGTAACGTTGAGGTAATGCCCTTTGACTTCTCCGGTCGCTGCCGACGCCTTGTTCACCGCTTCCATGCAGTACAGGAACCGGTCGCGCCAATGCATGAACGGTTGCGAGTTGATGTTCTCGTCGTCTTTGACGAAATCCAGGCCGCCCTTCAGCGCTTCGTAAACCACGCGCCCGTAGTTGCGACCAGACAGGCCGAGCTTGGGCTTGGTCGTGGCGCCGAGCAGCGGCCGGCCGAATTTGTCCAGGCGCTCGCGCTCGACCACGATGCCGGTGGCCGGGCCCTGGAACGTCTTGAGGTAGGCGACCGGGATGCGCATGTCCTCCAGGCGCAGCGCCTTGACCGCTTTGAAGCCGAACACGTTGCCGATGATCGAGGCGGTCAGGTTGGCGATCGAGCCCTCCTCGAACAGATCGAGGTCATAGGCAATGTAGGCGAAATACTGCTGCTCGGTTTTCGTGCCTACCCCGGTGTTTGGCACCGGGTCGACGCGGTAGGCCTTGGCGCGATACAGGTCGCAGGCGGTCAGGCGGTCGGTCCAGACCACGGTCCAGGTGGCGGTGGACGATTCCCCGGCGATCGCTGCGGCCGCCTCGACCGAGTCCACGCCTTCCTGCGGCGTAATCCGGAACAGCGCGATGACGTCGGTTTCTTTTGGTTGGTAATCCGCATCCCAGTAGCCCATCTTGGCATAGGGAATGACACCGGACTTGTAGCGCTCTGCCATGTTGCCCATTCGTTCTCTCCTTCACTGATCACTGATGCGATGGCGCAAGGATAATTACGCGCGAACATAAGCGATAGTCAATAATTATTATAAATATGATAAGCTTTTACTTATTTATTGGAGCCTCGCACCATGAGCCTTCGCCGCGCCACGCTGCGCCAGCTGCAAGTGTTCGAGGCGGTGGCGCGCAATCTCTCGTTTTCGCGCGCGGCGGCGGAACTGCACCTCACCCAGCCCGCGGTGTCGATGCAGGTGAAGCTGCTCGAAGGCATCGCCGGGCTGCCGCTGTTCGAGCGCCTCGGCAAGAAAATCTTCCTCACCGAAGCCGGTGCCGAATTGCACCAGCACAGCCGCGTGATCGCACAGCAGCTGCGCGACGCGGACGAGGCGCTGGCCGCGCGCAAAGGCCTGTCCGAAGGACGCCTGCTCATCACCATGGTGAGCACCGCCAAATACCTGGTGCCGCCTCTCTTGGCGCGCTTCCTCAAGCGGCATCCCGGCGTCAGCGTGAAGCTTTCGGCGAACAACCGCGAAGTGGTGCTGAAACAGCTCGCCGACAACGAGGTGGATCTCGCCATCATGGGTCGCACGCCGCAGGGCATGGCGGCCGTGGTGGAAGCGTTTGCGCGCCACCCCCACGTCATCATCGCCGCGCCTGCACACCCGCTCGCGAAAAAACGCCGCATCCCGCTGGCGCGCCTGGCCGAGGAGACCTTCCTGATTCGCGAGCCCGGCTCGGGCACGCGCGGGCTGCTCGAGCGCCTGTTCGCCGAGCACCGCCTGCCGCTCAACGTGAGCATGGAAATGGCCAGCAACGAAACCATCAAGCAGGCAGTGCAGGCCGGCATGGGCATCAGCCTGCTGTCGCTGCACACCATCGGCCTGGAGTTGGAGACGCGGCGCCTCGCCATACTCGACGTGCGCGGCCTGCCGATCGTGCGCGACTGGCACGTGGTGCACCTGGCGGCGAAGCGCCTGTCGCCGGTGGCGCTGGCGTTCAAGGATTTCTTGCTGTCCACCGCAGGAAAACTAATTCCGGAAAAATGATCTGCCGCGCTGCTGCATTTATAATGGAACGCTGAACCGGATCAACAGGAGAACCGCAATGGCAAAAGTCGCATTCCTCGGCCTCGGCGTCATGGGCTATCCCATGGCAGGCTATCTGGCCAAGAACGGACACGAAGTCACGGTGTACAACCGCACGCGCGCCAAGGCCGACGCCTGGGTGGAAAAGCATGGCGGCAAAGCCGCAGACACCCCAAAGACCGCAGCTCAGGGCGCGGCGATCGTATTGTCGTGTGTCGGCGACGATCCCGATCTGCGCGCAGTGACCGTAGGCCCGGACGGCGCTTTCGAGGGCATGGCCAAGGGAAGCATTTACGTCGACCACACCACCGCCTCGGCCAATATCGCGCGCGAACTGTTCGCTGCGGCGGCGAAGAAAGGTATTCATTTCATCGATGCGCCGGTCTCGGGCGGCCAGGCGGGCGCGGAAAACGGCACGCTCACCGTGATGTGCGGCGGTGAAGCCGCGCCGTTCGAAACAGCCAAGCCGGTGATCGCCAACTTCGCCAAGGCGGTGACGCTGCTCGGGCCCTCGGGCGCGGGCCAGCTCACCAAGATGGTCAACCAGATCTGCATCGCGGGCCTGGTGGAGGGTCTGTCTGAGGGCATCAATTTCGCGCTCAAGGCGGGGCTGGACGCGAAACAGGTGCTGGAGGTGATCGGCAAGGGCGCGGCCCAGTCCTGGCAGATGGACAACCGCGGCAAGACCATGATCGACGACAAGTTCGATTTCGGTTTTGCCGTGGACTGGATGCGCAAGGACCTGCGCATCGCGCTGGAGGAATCGAAGAAGAACGGCGCCATGCTGCCGGTAACGGAAATCGTCAACGGCTATTACGGCGAAATCCAGAAAATGGGCGGCGGGCGCTGGGATACTTCCAGCCTGTTCCGGCGCTTGAAAAAAGCATAGGGCCGTGCCAACGCCGTACGGCGCTGCGCCGTGACAATGCCGTTCAATGCGCCGGAGTCCTACGACGGCGCGGCAATCGAGACGGGCGAGCCGGACGCCGACAGCCTGTGCTTTGTGTTCCAGCAGACCTTGCTGCTGGTCGCCGGCGACCCGGCCGCGGCGCGGCTGCCCGCGCACGAGGATGTAGCCGGCCTGGAATCCGCACCGCTGCGCCGCCTGTTTCTGGGCACGCTCGCGGGGCGCGCCTGCTACGCGTTTGAATTCGGCGCCGACACGCAGGCGCCGCGCGGAATGGATTGGCGCGGACTGCGCACGCTCTACGGCCGGCTGGACGACAGCCTGTTCGCGCTCGGCGGCCGCGCGCTGCAGTACATCGACTGGGACCGGACGCATCAGTATTGTGGCCGCTGCGGCACGCCGACACAGCATCGCGCCAGCGAGCGCGCGCGCGAGTGTCCGGCCTGCGCCCTGATCGTCTATCCGCGCATCGCGCCGGCGGTCATGTGCCTGGTCCGCCGCGGGCGGGAAATACTGCTGGCGCGCTCGCCGCGCTTTCCGCCGGGCATGTACAGCGTCCTCGCCGGATTCGTCGAACCGGGCGAATCGCTGGAGCAGTGCCTCGCGCGCGAGGTGCTGGAGGAGACCGGCGTGCGCATCGCCGCGCCGCGCTATTTCGCCAGCCAGCCCTGGCCGTTCCCGCACTCGCTGATGATCGCCTTCGTCGCCGACTATGCCGGCGGCGGGATCACCCCCGACCCGGACGAAATCGAGGATGCGCAGTGGTTTGACATCGATGCGCTGCCGAAACTCCCGAACCGGATTTCGATCGCGCGCCGGCTGATCGACGGCGCGGTGGCGGAGATGCGCGCGGATTGAGTTTCCGGAGTGCGTGCGGAACGGTTATGTCCCGGAGCGGGTCGCGAGGAACTCGCCATTGCCTACTGGCACCAGGCTGGTAGTGAAGTCCGCATCGGATTTCACCAGCGCGACAAAAGGCGCCATTTGCCCCGCGTGCGAAGTGGCATTGTCCACGACGAGCAATCCCCCTTCGCGGAGCACGCGCCTGATGTTTGGCCACCAGCCCGGGTACTCCGGCCGTTCCGAATCGAGGAAGACCAGGTCGAAGGCCGCGTCCGCCGCAGCGGCAAGCACTCGGCCCGCATCGTCATGGACTTGCGTGATAAATGCGGACAAGTCGGAGCGCGCGAAGTTTTGCGCGGCCAGACCCAGCTTAAATTCCGACAGCTCGACGGTCGTAACGCGGCCGCCGACAGCGCGCGCCGCATCGGCGAGCCAAAGCGTCGAATAGCCGTTCGAGGTTCCGATTTCCAGCACGCGCCGCGCACTCATGGCGCGCACCACGACCGACAGGAATTCGCCGGTGTCGCGCGTGATGTTCAGCATGCGGCGCGGGCGATCGGAAATGCTGTTGTCGTTTGCCGCGCCAAACTGCTCGAGTTCCGCCAGCAGTTGCAGCAGTGATTCGGTCACGGCGGCCTCCGGGTTACTTAGAATCCGCAACAAAAGTCATTTTGATGCGGCAGATTTAGGGGAGCTCGAGAGGAGGTATCCCCTCGTTTGTTAAATACTCTTAGTCCGGAATCTCAGGCTCGACCAGCTTGGCGAGCTGAGCCAGCGACTCCTGCCAGCCGAGATAGCACATCTCGAGCGGAATGACTTCCGGCAGCCCTTCCTGCACGATGTTCAACTCGGTTCCGCACGACACCTGCTTCAGGCTCACCGTCGTCTGCATTTCTCCAGGCAGGTTCGGATCGTCGAAGCGATCGGTGTAGCGAATGCGCTCGAACGGCAGCAGTTCGAGGTAGTTGCCGCCGAAGGCATGCCCGTGCCCGCTGCCGAAGTTCGTGAACGACATCTTGAAACTGCCGCCGACCTTGGCGTCCATGTGATGGACCTTGCAGGTAAAGCCGTATGGGGGAAGCCACTTGGCCATTGCGTCGGGATCGAGGAACGCGCGGTACACCCGTTCGGGATTCGTGCGCAGCACGCGGTGCAGCCGGATGGTTCCTGTGGACATGGTTGACTTGCCTTTCAATTTGAGGAACGCCCGGATTCTAACTGAAGCGCCGGCGTAGGAGATGGCTCGCCGCTCGATGGAGGGGTTGGGTTACTCGGAGCCACACTCGAGGGCAAACAAAGTACGCAACCGCTCCACCGCAGCCGCTCTTTCCGCAACGACCGATGGCGTGATGGCCTGCGCTCGATTCCACGCGACTACGGGAGGCAGCTTGACCCTCGCCAGTTCAAGTATGGACATGGCCTTCTTACCCGCGTCGATGATTAGCCTCGGAGCTAGTTCATGAACGAGCGGACCGGTGTACAGACTTCCCGCCTTCTCAGATAACGTCGTGGTCTGCAGCGGGCCAGCGCCGACCGGTGACCTTGCACGATGCTGGCGGTCCGCTGCAACGCCTTGTTAGGCCGTGCTCCTCCTGGTGCTCTCTTCTTCGTACGGATGAGTCGTGAAGCCCCACCGTGGCACTGAGCGGCGATACGCCCCGTATGACTCTTGGAACTGAGCCGTGAGCGTGGGCTCCTCGTAAAGAACAACGAACAGGTGGAACCCGACGAGAACGAAGAGTGAATACGTTAGGAGCGAACTGCTGTGGAAGAGCCACGCCTCACCCAGTAAGGCGGCGATGACGCCGTTGTACATGGGATTACGGGTGAACCGATAAAGGCCGCGAACAACAAGGAACCGCGGTGGATCGATTGGGGCTAGAGTGCCCTTGCCGCTCGCGAAGAAGTCCCACACACACCGAAAGAGAACCGTCACGCCCATGAGAAGAAGCAGGGCGGCGCCAAGTGATCTGACGCTGAGAACGGGAAGATGGAGCGAGCCGGTTGTGAGAAGCAACCGATAGGGCACGTAGCCCGCGACCATTCCTGGCAGCAGAGCCACGAAGAACAACGCGCGGATCGCGAGGTAGACGTTCATTGAAGCACCCGGCATCGGCCTAACGTCTGCGTCAACTGCGCCCGCTTGCGGGCGTCGGTTGCACGCGGTGGTTGGGCTTCATCGCTGAGGGACCAGCTTGATCTCGACTTTGCAACCCACGGCCTCGGCATATTTCTTAAGCGATGTGAGCGACGGGGCATGCTTGCCCGCCGATTCAAGGCGTGACACAGTGCTTTTTGTCGTTCCCATGCGTGAGGCCACCACCTCTTGTGTAAGACCGGCCCGGGAACGCGCCGCCAGCATTTCGTTCGCGACGGCATACTCAACCGCGAGAGCCTGATACGCGGCCTGGAAACCACGGCGTTTTTTGGCCTTCTTAAGGAAGGCTTTGTGGTCGTGGGATACAGGTTGATACTTGGTTTCAGCCACGGGATATCTCCTTCATGCGTTTCCGAGCCAGCTTCAGTTCTCGATCCGGCGTCCGCTGCGATTTCTTGACAAACGCGTGCAAAACCACTGCACGCCGGCCTATGAGAAAGCAATAGAACGCCCGCCCAATGCCCGACCTTCCTCTTGGCCTGAGTTCGAACAGACCCTCGCCAAATGTCCGCGAATGCGGAAGCCTAAGATTCGGGCCGTGCTCCATCAGGAGTTCTGCAATGCGCGCATAGTCCGCGAGAACATCTACAGGCCAAGACTCAATCTCAGCGAGCACCTTCGGATGAAAGTATTCGATGGAATAAGGCATGGAAAGATGTTCTCATATTTGAGAACATCGGTCAATTTTTCCGTGAAGCCCAACGTTCGCGTTGAACGGCGCGCCACCACAGACGCCAGCCTATAGTGCGCTGCTGATCGGCGCGTCCGTTTTCAAACGCGTTGTTATGCCGCGGTGAGCTTAACCTTCTCGACATTGGCAAGACTGACCCGCTGCCGCGCATGCCACAGATCATAGTTGTACTGCATTGAGAGCCAGCTTTCAGGCGTTCGTCCAAGGGCCTTGGAGAGCCGGAGCGCCATCTCCGGAGTGACTGCACTCGAACCCTTTAGGACGCGGCTCAGTGTCGAAGCAGCCACTCCGAGCTTTAGGGCGAGTTCACGGCCGCTCAGACCGTTGGGCTCAAGATAAACCTGCGTGACGAACTCTCCCGGATGGGGGGGATTGTGCATAGCCATCAGTGGTAATCCTCGTAGTCCAGAACATAAGCATCCCCGTTCCGGAATTCAAACGTCAGCCGCCAGTTCCCGCTAACCCAGATGGACCAGCGGCCCTTTTCTCGTCCCTTCAATGGATGAAGGCGGAAACCCGCAATATTCATGTCCTCGACCATTTGGGCCGTATTCAAGGCCGCAAGTTGCATCCGCAGCCGAATGGCATGATGAGGCTGGATCCCAGCCACGCTTCCCGACTCAAAGAATTTCTGCAGTCTCTTGTGCCGGAATGTCTTGACCATGCGCCATCATACGCTGTTGCGCACCGCGCAACAATCCGCGCCGGCCTACCGCGGCATAACGTCTTGGTGAACGGCGGGCCGGCACGAACAGTTGATATGGCGCGGCGCTTATCGCCCGTCCGTTCGACCTAAAGTTATACCCCCCCACATACGCAACCGTGCCCCGCTTGGCGCCGGGAATGCAAGCGAGCAACTCAGGGACGAGGGGCTTAAGATCGGCGAGTCGATTCGAGGTCGCACGAAGGACAATCACTGCGATCGCGAAGGCAGGTAGATTCTGTTGAAAGGAGAGATTCCGGTCAACGGTGACAAATACCTCGAACTCTCCGGCGGCGAGTGCAAGTAATTCTCCGTTCTTGATCGTCGACCACCCCATCTGGCGCGCTGTCTTGACCTCGTGGCCCACGATGTCACGCGCGAGGCGCCAGTCAACACACTCGTCAACAAATACCTTCACGCAGCGGCAGCGACCAGGCGGTCTTTTGCCTGTTCGAGAAACCGGATGATCTGTTCTCGATCAACTGACGGGAAACCAGCGAGAAAGTCGTCGATAGTCTCTCCGGCTTCAAGGTAGTCAAGGAGTGTCTGAATCGGCACCCGAGTGCCGGCGAAAACCGGTGTGCCCCCCATGACATCAGGGCTGCAGGAGATAACTGGCACGTCCATAGGTTCAGATTACTCCCAATCCCGGAGCCCACGCAACCTTTGGGGTATAACGCAGAGCTAAGCGGCGGCGCGCTTGCGCGCCGTCCGACTTGAGCGCGTAGTTATACGTTTCTCCGCCTCAACCAAGCGACCGGATACGAACTTGTGGAGGACACTGGCCATGAGCGTTTGATATGGAACACCTTCCTCGGCAGCTCGTGCCTGCAACCCCTCGAGATCGCGCGACGAGATTCGAATATTGACCCGCTTGTTCTTAAGCAAAGTTGCTTCTGCCGCCGCTCCAAGCCGTACGATCTCGCCTTTCTGGTTCCGAATAGGTTTCCATTCACCTCGTTCGAACGAAGCAAGAATCTCTTGTTCCAACAGTCTCTCGCTGTCCATTTCAGCCGCCTCCAGATAAGTAATCTCGCGTCGCCTTGCGGCTCGGCATGATGCTCTTCAGAAATATTTCGCGCTCGCTTTCAATATAAGGAACGAGGTACGCATAATCTCGAACCCGAACCACAAGCATTTTTTGATGCCCATACTTTGCTCGGTTGGGGTGATCCAGCACGGCCAGAAGCCCGCCCTGCGAGATGGCGGAAAGAATCTCTTCGAAAGACACCCCACGTTCGGATTTGAGCGAGAGGCTTTTCTCGGAATTCCATCTCACAGGTTTCATGCTTTGGATGATACGCCTGTGTGCCTTATGTGATCAAGACGTATAACGTTCGCAGTCACCGGCGCGCGCCGCTCTTACGCGCGTCCGGTGCACTGTGGTGTTAGGCGCAGGCGCTTGGAGGAACGACGCCGTACTGGGCGAGAACACGCCTTGCCTCCTCAGGCCCTCTTGTCACGTGAGCATGCATACCCAGTTTCACCGCGGCATCAATGTTCCGCAAGCCGTCATCCAGAAACAGGACGTCCGACGGCGAGAGGCCCATTCCTTCGAGCGCGATCAGGAAGGCCCCGGTGGCGGGTTTCAAGCATCCAATCTGGTGTGACAGATACGTCTGGTCGAACCGATCCACTAAACCCATTCCCCGGATCTTCTCCCAATGCACCGCACTCGTGTTGCTCAGCGCAGCCACGTGATAGGTGTCCGGTATCTCGTCCAACAGCTGCAGTGCGCCTGGCAAGAGTCCCTTTGGCCAGTTGCAGAAGTCCTGCAGGAAGCAATCGGCGGTGACTGGCAATCTAAGGTCCGCTACGACGCCAGCTGCGAACGCCGCCGCATCTATCTTCCCGGTTTCGTGTGCCACGACCGATGGCGATGCGATCCACATTGCGTGGAGAGCTTCGTGCTGGGGCTCCACGCCGAGCAGCTTCGCCATAGACGGCACCCCGTCGAGTGCCACCAGCACCCCACCAATATCGAAGAGAATACCCGCGATCTTGTGGCCCATGACCTGAGTGCGCCTAACGCTGCGGTTGACCCGCCCGCGCGGGCGGGCGAAGCCCGCCGGAGCGGGTCGCGTCGAACCGCGGGTTAGGCGACATGCGCGGCTGACGACTCGGCTTTGGGCAGCAAGCTAAGAATCGCACCCGCGATTCCGCCGAACATAGCCTCTCGCGGACCAAGCTCCTGGAGCTTCTGCAAGCTGATCGTCTTCTGAAAAGGACATTTCTGATTCAGGACAGAGGTTGGTAGTACGAAGAAGCGCCAATGACTGACGTTCATCGGGTCGAGTTTGCTCGCGTCTTTCTCATGCAGCAGCGAGAAGACGTAAACCTCAGACTGCCTGCGACGGGACTCTCCGAACTTGGCGGTGTCCGGATCCCAGCCTAAGGTGGGACGAATATCGAACGAAATCTGCGATGGACGACGCTGATGCCAACCTTGGACGTAGGCCGCCGACTTCACCTCGACCTTGATACCCTCTTTCGTGGTCAGATCGTGCGCCACCCACTCGCGACGAACACCACTTGCCACCCCAAGGTCGCGTGCAACCAGATATTCGGCGAGGCGTCCTCGCGTTGCGTTGCTCAGTAGGTCGGAAGCGACCCATTGCCAAAAATCGATCAGAGGTATCTCAAGGCCGACCCCTTCGGCGTGGAACTTTTCGTCTCCCGACAGTCGCCCCGGTGCCGTCATCTGCGATTCCTGTGTCGCCGAACGTTCGCGTTGAGCGGCGCGCCGCCACGGACACAAACGACACGCGCGCTGCTGATCGGCGCGTCCGGACTCGAACGCGGGGTTAGGTTTCTTCACCGAACTTTGCTCAGACGTTCGGCCATGCGGGTTTGCCAACCAGGGCCTGTGGCTTTCCATTGTTCGATCACATTGGCTGGCAGGCGCAGCGAAATCAACTTGCGAGGATTTGGCGATATAGGCCGCCCCCCTTTGTTCACCTTCGCGCGAGCGAGCATGTCGTCGGTGAGTTCAGGCAATTCTTCATACTCGTCGGACGTCACCACATGCGCCTCAACGCGGGCAAGGTCAGACTTCAAGGAGCGGCGCGACACGGACTTTTTCGCGTTCATTAGCTTTCCTCATACTGAATATGTGACGATCCGCGCCACGCGGCGTGTAGCCTAGGACAACCATCCGCCCGGCAAGCACGCCGTAGCAAATTATGCGCGCCTCGCCATAGTTCTTTCGTTTGTCTTCGACTTCAAGGGTGACGCCCGCGAAGACCAACTCGGCGTCGGCGAAGTCTAGACCGCGTTCGGCTAATGTCTTTGCGCGTTTCGCCGGATCGAAGGTGATTGCCATGTGGTTATTGTAGCTACAACAACATGGCGTGGCAAGGGGTAGTCATGCCACTCCCGGCGTCAGAAACCTAACGTGGCGCTAACCGGCGCGCACTACCAACGCATGGAACGCAGTACGATGCCGGCCGCGCGTCCGGTTGAGCAGCGGGTTAGGCCGCACCGCTGTCTCGCTTCCCCTCGAGAACATCAGAGGCAGCAACAGCACCGGAGTTGGCTTCAATAAGTGCCCTCCACTGCTTCTGTACTGACCCCTTGCTGTGCTGATCATTGCTTTCGATCTGCTTGTCGAGGAACTTCACGAACTCAGTGCCGTACGTGTGCTTCACTAGTTGCCACATCGCACGCACCCCAGGAAACGCAGCGATCTGCTCCCGGATGGTTGCCTCGTAGCCTTTGTAAGCGTCGTCGTCTAGCAGGCCAGAGAGGTATTGATGGTGCTGGTTCTCGCAGCCCATGAACGTGGCCCTACACAAGAAGAAGAACTGCCCAAACTGCCCCCCCTCCATTTCAACGCGTCCCAAGGCGCCCTTTGAGTAGACGTCGTTGAACTCCTTGTTTGCCAGTAGCGTAAAGTAATTTAGCCAATAGTCCGCATTCATCTGTAGCGCCGTAGCTCTCGTGGCCTTTGTGTTCTGGCGGATCTGTAGACCAACGAAGATCAACGAAGCGATCACAGACAGTGAGCCGATGATCTGCCCAATGTTCGCCAAATCAACGAGGGTCATTGCTCACTCCGGTACCCAACAAGGCATTCATGCTACCGACATCGGTCACGAGGACAGGCTGCGTCATCCGTGCGGCCTAACGTCGGCGTTCAGCGGCGCGCCGCTTTGGGGCGCGTCCGTTGCGACGGCTTGTTATGCCTTTTCTTTGTTGCCTCACGCGCTGCGTACAGAGTTTCAGGTGCTATATCGACACCATTCGGCCAAGCGAGTGTTCCCGCTTCGACAAAGAACTTTCTAAAGAGCTTCAAGTCCTTAAGAGGTTCAAAAACTGGCCCCTTAAACCACTGAGAAATATCAATGCACTTCTCGGTACCATCATCGAAACGAGTTGAAACGATAAATCCGCTTATATGATGTGCCTCAACGACCTGCGGCAGATAATTCATAAGACTTACTCCAACGGCTCAATTCGGTTGAGGGAACGTCCTTTCTCGATATTTTTCCAATTTATCATGAGTTCAAGGCGATGACGACGCGCCCAATCGCGCACCAATTTCCGCGCTGTCCCGGAGGAGATCATTCCGGCGAGAAGCCGGCCTTCAAAATCAAACGTGGCTCTCTCGCCGTGAAATTCAACATGGAAATGCGGAGGACTGTGATCTCCGAAATACATTCGGATAATGATCCCGAAGAAGGTCGAAATGATCGGCATGGCTGTCTCTTAGCGGATTCGGCTATTCAGGCATAACGTCTTGGTGTGCGGCGGGCGCGCACGATGCTCAATGATGCGACGACGCTGGCCGCCCGTCCGCAGCACCTAAAGTTAGAGCGCGGCAGGATCACTGAATTACAAGCAGCCAAAGGAAGAATACGACAGTAGCTATGGCAATTGCCCAGACCCGCTTCGGACTGCTTGCCGCCACGCTGCCAAATACATTCATCAAGTAGAGTTTTCGGATCCGCGATGTTCCTGACGGAAAGGGACCGGCCAACCTTTCTTGCTCTCTAATCTGTTGATCAGGATCTGCGCCAAGCACATGTGCTGCCCGAAGAAAGAGAGCAAGAAACACGACGAGCACCAACACGATTAGGGCGTCGAATATGGCCATAGCGTTCTAACGTATAAATTGAGGGGCGCGTCGCTTTTGCGCGTCCCGCTCGAATGCGGTGTTAGGCCGGTCATTCCAATGACCACTATGCCTGATAGATGCCTACAGCGATAATATGTGGTCATTTCTCGGAAGCCGCAATATCGACGACCTCAATAGATTTGACGTCATCAGGCTCACCTACATAAACAACGAGACCGGTCATTTCGGAGGCGATCATTGCGCTGTGGGATTGCCCTTTCGGATTGAGGCTGTAACCATCTGAAGTCTTGGTTGGACGCCCAGATTTAGTCGTTCGGCCTCCTTCGAGGATAAAGACATGCTCATCCGATAACGCGACAGCGATAATCTTAATTAACTTGCCAGCAGGAGGAATGAACTTGACGATCCAGGTGATGCCACCACCTTCATGGCGTCGATCGCAGAGTATTTTTAACTGCACAATTTCCTGACCTAGATACACGGCACCTGGCCCATAAAATGGAACAGCAGATGTCCATTCGACGCTTTCGATATCGATATGCACTGAAGACAATTGATTACTCCTCTTTGGCGGTTGTAGGGCACAGGGTAATACGATCCGGTGGGCATTAACTAAACGGCCTAAACGCCCATGCCCACCGGCGCGCGACTGCGGCGCTGAAAAGAGGCGCGACGCTTCACGCGCGTCCGGGTGGGGCATGCTGTTGGGCAGCGACATCGGCACTTCGCATTACCAGTGATCGAGCGAGAAAATCTTCAGGTCTTGGCAATGAGATACCTCCTTCGGAAAGCGAGCCTTTGCAGTCATCGTCCGATTCGACCCATCTAAGAGAGTCACCTATTTCTGCAGCTACGGTCCAAATGAGTGCCTGCGCGTCTGACTCCATTGTCTCGCTCGGAGTTGACCAAGTTTCATCCGCTTTGAGATCAACGTACTGTGCTGCGAGACGCTTGATGTGCAGTTCGTTTGAGTCAGTCTTTCGCATTTCGGTGTAACGCGTCTGTCGCTCCAGAAAAGATTCGGTAGGCAATGGCACATTGGTGAAGAACGTCGATTGTCCAGACTGCAATTTCGCTTGATGCGACTTCTGCGTTGGCTTCACGCGATATCTAACATCGGCTGCGGTGATTGTTGCACCGTCGGCTATTTCTTGCGCGATCTGGCTTAGGATATTGAATCGACCTAGCTCTTCGCGAGCCATTACAGCCATGTGAAAGCTGCTTGGTATCCTTCCAGCCATATATAGAAGCACGGCGTCATCAAGCAAGCGTGATGCGTTGGCAAGTGAGTGGCAAGCTCCCAATCGTGCGGTGTCGCTATTCATGTGTGCTTCGAATATGGGGCCCAACAAAAAGTCGGTCCCCTAACTGGGGCCTTATAAGACCCCAAAAGCGGGGTGTATCACGACCAGCTTACGCTCAGGCCCTTGATTTCTCAACGACGTCAACCGCGATTGTCGCGAGCTCGTGATCTGTCCGGTTCTGTAGCACGACATCTGTCCGGTTGTCATAGTGCCCCGAAGGGGGTGCGAAATGACGCCGACACAAGTGCTACAGGAGATACGGAAGATGAGATTTGAGGAAGCGTATGAGG
>JBBRAI010000058.1:0-21457 GCA_038206915.1 Burkholderiales bacterium
TGAATGGCGGTGCGGATGCGGCCATAGGTGCCGCAGCGGCAGATATTGGTCATCGCCTCGTCGATATCGGCATCGGTGGGCTTGGGCTTCTCCGCCAGCAGCGCCACCGCCGCCATGATCTGGCCGGACTGGCAGTAGCCGCATTGCGGCACCTCATGCGCCAGCCACGCCACCTGCACGGGATGGCTGTTATCGGCCGAAATACCCTCGATAGTGGTGATCTTGCTGCCAGCGATGCTGCCCACCGGAATGGAGCAGGACCGCATCACCGCGCCGTCGATATGCACCGAGCAGGCGCCGCACTGGGCGATGCCGCAGCCGTATTTGGTGCCGGTCAACCCGACCCATTCGCGCAGCACCCACAACAAAGGGGTCTCCGAGTCGACCTCCACCTGATGCGCCTGTCCGTTGATGTTCAGGCTGATCATGGAAGTTAGCTCCCGAAATGATTGTTGCGCGCAGCGTGTTCGACGAGGGTGATGCCGGACGTCGGGCAGTTGTTCGACGTAACACTAAGCGGATTGTTCGGCATTTGAAAAGCATGGGCGGCGCTGCATCGTTCGGTTTCCCCTGATGGCCGGCCAGAGCGGGACGATTGCCGAAATCCCACAATCGCACAGATCGTTTCAAAACCAGGCTCCAAGCATCACTGTTTCCAAAGCGGGGTGACTTCGCCTAGGCTGGTGGTAGCGGCCAACAAGCTAAAAAAATACCGGGAGGCAGCCAGCCATATGGCGCAGGTTTCAATTCGCGACGTCCGCAAGGCTTTCGGCACCACCCAGATTCTGCATGGCGTGAATGTGGAAGTGGCGGACGGCGAATTTGTCATCCTCGTCGGCCCGTCCGGCTGCGGGAAATCCACCTTGCTGCGCATGATCGCGGGGCTGGAGAACATCAAAAGCGGCGAAATCTCGATCGGTGGCCGCGTGGTGAACAACGTACCCCCGAAGGAGCGCGACATCGCCATGGTGTTCCAGAACTACGCGCTCTATCCGCACATGACGGTGGGCGAGAACATGGCCTTCTCGCTGACGTTGGTGAAGGCGCCAAAAGCCGTGATCAAGCAGAAGGTCGGCCGCGCCGCCGATATTTTGGGATTGGACAAGCTGCTTGATCGCTATCCCCGCCAGCTCTCGGGCGGCCAGCGCCAGAGGGTGGCGATGGGCCGCGCCATCGTGCGCGACCCGCAGGTGTTCCTGTTCGACGAGCCGCTGTCCAACCTGGACGCGAAACTCAGGGTGCAGATGCGCACCGAGATCAAGGAGCTGCACCAGCGGCTCACCACCACATCGATCTACGTGACGCACGATCAGATCGAAGCAATGACCATGGCCGACAAGATCGTGGTGATGAACGCCGGCAAGACCGAGCAGGTCGGCTCGCCGCTGGAACTCTACGACAATCCGGCCAATCTGTTCGTAGCCGGCTTCATCGGCTCTCCGGCGATGAATTTCCTCAAAGGCAAAATGGTCAGGAACGGCGCCGGAATGCAGGTAGAAATGGCCGATGGCCTGTTGCTGCCGGCGCCCAAAACGGTGACGCAGGAAGGGCGCGAGGTCGTAGTGGGCGTGCGTCCCGAGCATTTGCTGGTCAGGTCGGACGGCGTGCGCGCCGAGGTCGTGGTCGTCGAGCCCACCGGCGCCGACACGCAGATTTTCTGCAAAGTCGGCGGCACCGATGTCGTTGCGGTGGTGCGCGAGCGCCACGAATTCAAGCCGGGCGAGGCGATACGCCTGTATCCGGAACTCACCTTTCTGTTCGACCCCTCGAGCGGGACGAGACTGTAGTAACAACCAAAGGAGGCTTATCTATGAGCAACATCGATCGTCGAAATTTCCTGAAAATGTCCGCCGGTCTCGCCGCCGGCGCCGCCACCGGCGACGTGCTCGCTGCGACCAAGAAGGAGGGCGCTGCGCCCGTCCTGCACCTGAAGCCGGAGAAAGGCGCCAAGCTGCGCGTGCTGCGCTGGAAACGCTTCGTCCAGGGCGACGAAGACATGTGGCTCGCCAACACCAAGAAATTCACCCAGATGACCGGCATCGAGGTGCGCGTGGACAGCGAGGGCTGGGAAGACGTGCGGCCGAAGGCGGCGGTGGCGGCCAATATCGGCAGCGGCCCCGACATCATCATCAGCACCTTTGAAGACGCGCACCAGTATCCGGACAAACTGGTCGACGTCAGCGATGTCGCCAACTACCTCGGCGCCAAGTACGGCGGCTGGTACGACGCGTCCAAGGCCTACGGCATCGACAAGAACAAGTGGGTCGCGATCCCCATGGGCTGCGCCGGCAATGCCGTCGTCTACCGCGAAAGCCACATGAAAGCGGCAGGCTTCAGTTCGTTTCCGCAGGACACCGACGGCTTCCTCAAGCTGATGCAGGCGCTCCATGCCAAAGGTACGCCCGGCGGCATGGCCCTGGGCAACGCCACCGGTGACGGCAACTGCTGGTGCCACTGGCTGATGTGGTCGCATGGCGGCAAAATGGTCGACGAGAAGAACAACGTCGTCATCAACAGCCCGGAAACGATCAAGGCGCTCGAATACGCCAAGGCGCTGTATGCGACCTTCATCCCGGGTACGCTGTCCTGGCTCGATCCGAACAACAACAAGGCCTTCCTCGACGGCCAGCTCAGCCTGACTGTCAACGGCATCTCGATATACTACGCGGCGAAGAACTCGACCGACGCGAAACTGAAGGAAATGACGGCGGACATCCAGCACGCCAACTTCCCCGTCGGCCCGGTGGGGCATCCGACCGAGCTGAACCTGGTGTTTCCGATGATGGTGTTCAAGTACTCGAAGTACCCGAACGCGGCCAAGGACTACCTGCGCTTCATGATGGAGAAGGAGCAGTACGAACCGTGGCAGGCAGCAGCCAACGGCTACGTGACGCAGCCGCTCAAGGCCTACGAGTCGAATCCAATCTGGACCGTCGATCCGAAGAACACGCCCTACCGCGATGCGATGAAGATCATGATCCCGAACGGCTACGCCGGCACCATGGGTTACGCCTCGGCTGCTGCGATGGCCGACTTCATCGTGGTGAACATGGTGGCGGAAGCCGCCTCCGGCTCGAAGTCACCTAAGGAAGCCGCCGAGCGCGCGGAGAAACGCGCGCAGCGTTATTACAAGGTCTAAGATGGAACGGCCCCTGGCTCGCCGATCGGGCGCGCCAGGGGTTTGATTACAGGCGCGCGCGCCGCGCCTGTGATCAAACCAGGACCGCTGATTCCCTTGAAACGCCTGCTCGACAATCGCAATTTCCTCGGTTTCATTTTCATGCTGCCGGCGGGCGTGCTGCTGCTGCTGTTTCTCACCTATCCGCTCGGCCTGGGGACCTGGCTCGGCTTCACCGACGCCAAGGTCGGACGCTCGGGCGAATGGGTCGGACTGGACAACTTCGAATACCTGTGGGGCGACGCCGTGGCGCGCCTGGCGGTGTTCAACACCCTGTTCTATACCGTGGTCGCCAGCACCATCAAGTTCGCCCTCGGCCTGTGGCTGGCAATCCTGCTGAACCAGAACATTCCTTTCAAGTCCTTCACCCGCGCCGTGGTGCTGCTGCCGTTCATCGTGCCCACGGCCTTGTCCGCAATCGCCTTCTGGTGGATCTACGACGCGCAGTTCTCCATCATCAGCTGGACGCTGGTCAAGCTGGGCTGGATCGACACCTACATAGATTTCCTCGGCGAGCCCTGGCTCGCGCGATTTTCGACCATCGCCGCCAACATCTGGCGCGGCGTGCCTTTCGTCGCCATCTGCCTGCTCGCCGGGCTGCAGACCATCCCGCCCTCGCTGTACGAGGCGGCGAGCATAGACGGCGCCAAACCGTCGCAGCAATTCTGGTACGTCACGCTGCCGCTGCTGACGCCGATCATCGCGGTGGTGATGACGTTCTCCGTGCTGTTCACCTTCACCGACTTCCAGCTGATCTACGTGCTCACCCGCGGCGGGCCGCTCAATGCGACCCACCTGATGGCCACGCTGTCGTTCCAGCGCGCCATCTCCGGCGGCGGACTGGGCGAAGGCGCGGCGCTGGCGACTGCGATGATCCCGTTCCTGCTGGCGGCGATACTTTTCAGCTATTTTGGCCTGCAACGGCGTGCGTGGCAGCAGGGTGGTGGCGACAAATGAGCCAGGACGAAGTTCAAGACACCGAGGGCATGAACTACCTGGTTTCGCTGCCGCGGCGGGTGGTGATCATTTACATTCCCCTGCTCATTTTCCTGATCGTGCTGCTGTTCCCGTTCTACTGGATGACCATCACCTCGTTCAAGCCGAACGCCGAGCTGCTGAGGCAGGGAGGCAATCCATTCTGGGTGATCGCGCCGACGCTGGACCACTTCAAGCACCTCATATTCGAAACCGCCTACCCGAGCTGGATGTGGAACACCATTCTGATCTCCACGGTGTCGACCTTCTTCTCGCTGTTCGCTAGTGTCCTTGCCGCCTACGCGATCGAGCGCCTGCGCTTTTCCGGCGCGCGCCATGTCGGCCTCTCCATTTTCCTCGCCTACCTGGTGCCTCCCTCGATCCTGTTCATTCCGCTCGCGTTCATCGTATTCAAGCTCGGGCTGTTCGATACGCGCTGGGCGCTGATGCTGACCTATCCGACTTTCCTGATCCCGTTCTGCACCTGGCTGCTGATGGGCTATTTCCGCTCCATTCCCTACGAACTCGAGGAATGCGCGCTGATCGACGGGGCGAGCCGGCTGCAGATCCTGACCAAAATCGTGCTGCCGCTGGCAGTGCCCGGCATGATCTCGGCGGGGATATTCGCGTTCACGCTGTCCTGGAACGAATTCATCTACGCCCTCACCTTCATCTCCTCGTCGGAGAACAAGACCGTTCCCATAGGCGTAATCACCGAACTAGTGGAGGGCGACGTCTATCACTGGGGGGCGCTGATGGCGGGCGCGCTGCTCGGCTCGCTGCCGGTCGCCGTCGTCTATTCCTTCTTCGTCGAGTATTACGTTGCCGGCATGACCGGCGCGGTGAAAGAATAGCTACGCTCTCCTGCGGCAATTTGCGGCGGCCGGTTTCCAATTTCCGCCTTAATCCGAGGCGAACTTTTGAGGTCTAGAACATGAACCAACTTGATTTGAAGAATCGGGTGGCGATCGTCACCGGCGGCGCGCAGGGCATCGGACTTGCCATCGTCAAGCGCATGCTCGCCTCGGGCGCCAGCGTGCGCATCTGGGACCGCGACCAGAAACTGCTGCAGCAGACGCTGGCGGCGCTGTCCGGCCCGGTGAGCGGCGACGCTGTCGACGTGGGCGACCAGAAGTCCGTGGAACAAGGCACGGCAGCTGCCGTTGCCGCCCTGGGCAAGATAGACATCCTGGTCAACAACGCCGGCATCGCCGGCGCGACCACACCGGTCGTCAGCTACCCGGTCGACGAGTGGGAGCGGGTGCTCAGGATCGACCTCACCGGCCCGTTCCTGTGCGCACGCGCGGTGGCGCCGCACATGATTAAGCAGAAGTACGGCCGCATCGTCAACATCGCCTCGGTCGCGGGCAAAGAAGGCAACCCCAACGCCTCGGCTTACAGTGCCGCCAAGGCGGGGGTAATGGCCCTGACCAAATCGCTGGGCAAGGAACTCGCCAAGGACGGCGTGATGGTGAATTGCATGACACCCGCCGCGGCGAAGACGGCGATCTTCGACCAGATCTCGCAGCAGCACATCGATTACATGCTGTCCAAAATCCCGATGGGACGCTTCGTGCTGGTGGAGGAAATCGCCGCCATGGCGTGCTGGCTCTCCTCCGAGGACTGCTCCTTCACCACCGGCGGCGTGTTCGACATCTCCGGCGGCCGCGCCACGTATTAGGTAATTGTCATTCCGAGACCGCAGGTCGAGGAATCTGCTTTTCGTACCCAATGCAACAGCAGATTCCTCGCTGCGCTCGGAATGACAGTTAATTTCGAATTCACCTCCAAGGCAGGTTCACTTCGAGGATTGCAGGAGATTTAGAAATGGCCAAGAAAGCAGCGAAGAAACTCCGCAGCCAGGAATGGTTCGGGCGCGAGGACATATACGGCTTCATCTACCGCTCCTGGGTGAAGAACCGCGGCGTGCCGCACGACCAGTTCGACGGCCGGCCGGTGATCGGCATCTGCAACACCTGGTCCGAGCTGACGCCCTGCAACACCCACTTTCGCGTGATCGCCGAGCACGTCAGGAACGGCATCCTCGAAGCCGGCGGCTTCCCCCTCGAATTTCCGGTGATGTCGCTGGGCGAGACGCTGATGCGCCCGACCGCGATGCTCTACCGCAACCTCGCCTCGATGGACGTGGAGGAGTCGATCCGCGCCAACCCGCTCGACGGCGTGATTTTGCTGGTGGGCTGCGACAAGACCACGCCCTCGTTGCTGATGGGCGCGGCGAGCGTCGACATCCCGGCGATCGCCGTTTCCGGCGGACCGATGCTCTCGGGCAAGTACCGCGGCACCGACATCGGCTCGGGCACCAACACCTGGTCCATGTCCGAGGATGTGCGCGCCGGCAAGATGACGGTGGACGAATTCCACGAGGCCGAGTCCTGCATGCACCGCTCGCACGGCAGCTGCATGACCATGGGCACCGCCTCCACCATGGCCTGCATGGTCGAGGCCCTGGGCATGGGCATGCCGGGCAATGCCGCGATCCCGGCGGTCGACGCGCGCCGCTACGTGCTCGCGCGCATGGCCGGGCGGCGTATCGTCGACATGGTCAAGGAGAACCTCAAGATATCCAAAATCCTCAAGCGCGAAGCGTTCGAGAACGCGATCCGCGCCAACGCGGCGATCGGCGGCTCGACCAACGCGGTGATCCACCTGATCGCGCTGGCGCGCCGCGTCGGCGTCCAGCTCGATCTCGAGGACTGGGACCGCCTCGGCCGCGGGGTGCATACGCTGGTCAACCTGATGCCCTCGGGCAAGTACCTGATGGAGGACTTCTATTACGCCGGCGGCCTGCCGGCGGTGCTGCGCACCCTCGGCGAGCAGGGCCTGCTCAACAAGAAGGCGCTCACCGTCAACGGCAAGACCATCTGGGACAACAACAAGAAGACCGAGTGCTTCAACCGCGACGTGATCACCAGCTTCGAGAAGCCGTTCAAGAAGAACACCGGCATCGCCGTGCTGCGCGGCAACCTCTGCCCCGACGGCGCCATCATCAAGCCCTCGGCGGCCACGCCCAGGCTGATGAAGCACAAGGGGCGCGCCGTCGTGTTCGAGGACATCGGGGAATTCCATCGCCGCATCGACGATCCGAAACTCGACATCGACGAGAACTGCGTCATGGTGCTGAAGAACTGCGGACCCAAGGGCTATCCGGGCATGGCCGAGGTCGGCAACATGCCGCTGCCGCCCAAAGTGCTGAAGAAAGGCATCACCGACATGGTGCGCATTTCGGATGCGCGCATGAGCGGGACCGCTTACGGCACGGTGGTGCTGCACATCGCGCCCGAGGCCGCCGCAGGCGGAAACCTGGCCCTGGTCGAAAACGGCGACATGATCGAGCTCGACGTGGCCAAGCGCAGGCTGCACCTAGCCGTATCGGAAAAGGAACTCGCGCGCCGGCGCAAGAAGTGGAAAGCGCCCGAAGCTCCGATGGCGCGCGGCTACACGAAGCTCTATGTCGATCACGTGCTGCAGGCCAACCAGGGTGCGGACCTGGATTTCCTGGTCGGCGCCAGCGGCCCCGGCGTGCCCAAAGACAATCACTAGGACCGCGGGGAACGCATGTCCATCCACGCGCCGGACATCGCCGACCGGGCCGAGCACGTGCTCGGCGCGGACGGCGAGTTCCACGTCACCGACGATCCGATCGACCTGTCGCATTACCGCTTCGAGGACTGGATCGCGTTCGGCTTCTACTGGGTGCTGGCGGCGACCGTGTTCTACCAGTTCTTCACGCGCTACGCGCTCAACGACTCGGCCTCCTGGACCGAGGAAATCGCGCGCTACCTGCTGATCTGCACGGTGTTCGTCGGCGCCGCGATGTCGGTGCGCCGCAACACCCATATCCACGTGGACATTTTCTACCGCTTCATGCCGGCCGTGCTGGCGCGCTCGCTGTCCACGCTGGTGGATCTGATGCGCATCCTGTTCTTCGGCTATGCGATGTACCTGACCTATGCGCTGATGGGCAAGATCGGCAGGCAGCAGATGTCGATCATCGACTGGCCCATCGGCCTGGTCTACGCCGTGGTGCTGTTTGGCTTCGGGCTGATGCTGTTTCGCGCGCTCACCACCGCACTCAAGCACTGGCGCCAGGGTTACAGCGTGCTCGAACGCCCCGAAACCGCCGGCAGCGAGCAGGCATGACCGCCGCCCTGCTGATCGCCTTCCTGGTGTTGATGGTAATCGGCGTGCCGGTGGCGCTTGCGATGGCGGGCGCCTCGCTGCTGTACGTAATGCTGTCGGGCACCGTGCCGGACTATGTGGTGATCCACCGCATGGTCAACGGCATCGACAGCTTCCCGCTGCTGGCGGTGCCGTTCTTCATCATGGCCGGCAACCTGATGAACTCGGCCGGCATCACCAACCGCATTTACAACTTCGCCCTCGCGCTGGTCGGCTGGATGAAAGGCGGCCTGGGCCACGTCAACATCATCGGCTCGGTGATTTTCGCCGGCATGTCTGGCACCGCCATCGCCGACGCCGCCGGCCTGGGCACGATCGAAATCAAGGCGATGCAGGACCACGGCTACCCCACCGAATTCTCCGTCGGCGTGACCGCGGCCTCGGCCACTCTGGGTCCGATCATTCCGCCCTCGCTGCCTTTCGTGATCTACGCCATGTTCGCCAACGTTTCCATCGGGCAGCTGTTCCTCGCCGGCATCATTCCAGGCGCGGTGATGGCGATTATGATGATGCTCACCGTCGCCTACTACGCGCGCAAGAACAACTGGGGTCGCGACGCCGAATTCAAGTTGTCCAAGATCGGCAAGGCTCTGCTCGAGCTGGTCGTCGTGGTCGGCTTTCCGACCGCGATCTGGGGCGCGACCGAACTCGGCACCGAGCCTGCGCTGACCTTTTTTGCCGCGATGGCGCTGCTCCTGCTGGCCGACCATTACGTCCGCTTCAATGCAGTGCTGCCGATCATGACGCCGGTGCTGCTGATCGGCGGCATGACCAGCGGCATTTTCACCGCGACCGAAGGCGCCATCGCCGCCTGCGTCTGGGCCATGTTTCTCGGCCTCGTCTGGTATCGCACGCTGAGCTGGAAAATGCTGATCAAGGTATCGATGGACACGGTCGAGACCACCGCGACGGTGCTGCTGATCGTCGCCGCCGCCTCGATCTTCGGCTGGCTGCTGACCGTCACCCGGGTCACCGACGCGGTCGCCGTCGCGGTGCTCGCCTACACCCACAATCCGGCGATGTTCCTGCTGCTGGCGAACCTGCTGATGCTGTTTGTCGGCTGCTTCCTCGAGCCGACCGCGGCGATCACCATTTTGGTGCCCATCCTGCTGCCGATCTGCCACCAGCTCGGCATCGACCCGGTGCACTTCGGCCTGGTGATGGTGCTGAACCTGATGATCGGCCTTCTGCATCCGCCGATGGGCATGGTGCTGTTCGTGCTCGCGCGCGTGGCGAAACTGTCGCTCGAACGAACAACGATCGCCATCCTGCCCTGGCTGGTGCCGCTGCTGGGCAGCTTGATTCTGCTTACCTATGTTCCGGAAATTGCGCTGTGGCTACCGCGGAAGTTTTTTCCCTAAAGCCCTCCGGCCTGCCTCTCTTACCAAATGTGGTGCGCCAGGTATCGTCGCCCTTTCGAGCAAAACCTTGCGCGCTGCGCGCGTCAACCGTGTTTTCCGTGCGGATGAAAAGCACATCCGCACGGAAAACACGGTTCCGGTTAACCCCAAGTACGGCGTTGGGGCTTATTCAAGATCGTTGATTGCGTGCGGACGGCTTCTCGTCCGCGCGCAATCAACGATCCGCGCGGACAGTTTTTCGTCCGCGCAGGTTTTTTCCTGCAAAGTTGCGCTTTCTGCAGCAGCTAAAGCGCAAGAGTAGAATCAGATCCGTTCACCCAGTCTTGACCAAAAAAGGCCGAACCATGCTCCAAGCCGCCGACCTGACAATACGCCTCAACCCCGCCGACGACGTGGTCATCGCCCGCGTCGAAATTGCCGAGGGCACGACGCTGCTGAAGGAAAACAATGTGCGCGTCGCGGCGCGCGTGCCCGCGGGGCACAAGATCGCCGTGCGCGATCTGAAGTCCGGCAGCCCGGTGCGGCGCTACAACCAGATCATCGGCTTCGCCACGCGCGACATCAAAGCCGGCGAGCACGTCCATGTGCACAACATCGCGATGGGCGACTTCGACCGCGACTACGCCTTCTGCGCCGACGCCAAACCCACCGACTTCGTAGCGCAGCCGGCGACCTTTGCGGGCATCGTCAGATCCGACGGGCGCGTCGCCACGCGCAATTACATCGGTATCCTCACCAGCGTCAACTGCTCGGCCACGGTGGCGCGCATGATCGCACGCCATTTCGAAAACCGCCTCGACGCGTATCCAAACGTCGACGGCGTGATCGCGCTCACCCACAAGTCCGGCTGCGGTATGGCCTCGGAAGGTGAGCCGATGGAGGTGTTGCGCCGGACCATGGCCGGCTATGCGCGCCACCCGAATTTCTTCGCGGTGCAGGTCGTGGGCCTGGGCTGCGAAGCGAACCAGATCAACAGCCTGCTCGCAGCGCAGCAGCTCAAGCGCAGCGACAAGCTCGGCGCCTATACCATCCAGGAAAAGGGCGGCACCATGAAGGCGGTGCGCGAAGGCATCGCGCGCATCGAGGCGATCCTGCCCGAGGCCAACAAGATGCAGCGCGAAACCGTGTCAGCGAGCCATCTGCTGCTGGCGCTGCAATGCGGCGGCTCGGACGGCTACTCGGGCATATCCGCCAACCCGGCGCTCGGCGCGGCGGTGGATCTGCTGGTGCGCCACGGCGGCGGCGCGATTCTGTCGGAGACGCCGGAGATTTACGGCGCCGAGCACCTGCTCACGCGCCGCGCTATTACGCGCGAAGTGGGCGAGAAGCTGATCCGCCGCATCAAGTGGTGGGAGGATTACACGGCGCGCAACGGCAACGAAATGAACAACAACCCCTCCCCCGGCAACAAGGCCGGCGGGCTCACCACCATCCTGGAAAAGTCGCTCGGCGCCGTGGCCAAGGGCGGCACCACCAACCTGGTGGACGTGTACGAATACGCCGAGCCGGTGACGGTCAAGGGCTTCGTCTACATGGACACGCCCGGCTACGACCCGGTATCCGCGACCGGCCAGATCGCCGGCGGCGCCAACCTCGTCTGCTTCACCACCGGGCGCGGCTCGGCCTACGGCTGCAAACCCGCGCCCTCGCTCAAGCTCGCCACCAACACGCGCCTGTTCGAGCACCAGGAAGAGGACATGGACCTGAACTGCGGCGGCATCGTCGAAGGCAAGGAGAGCATAGAGCAAGTCGCGAAAAAACTGTTCGAGCTGATTCTCGAGACGGCCTCGGGCGCGCAAACCAAGAGTGAAGCCTTCGGCTACGGCGAGGACGAATTCGCTCCCTGGGTCCTCGGAGCGACCATGTAATGAACATCCTTTCGAACCATCGACCGGGCCGCCATGCAATGGGTGCCACGCTGCTTCGCTGCGCGCTCATAGCCGCGTTCGCGTTCGCGCCACAGGCGACGCTGGCGAAGACCGCGGCGAAGAAAGGCGCCCACGGCGCGATCGCCCTGCAACGGGAAACCGGCCAGTTCGGCTATATCGCCAATGCGACCACTGTGCGCGCCGCCAAGATCGAAGCGCTGAAGCAATGCGTCGACCCGCGCTGCGAAGTCGTGCTCAGTTTCAGCAACGCCTGCGGCGTCCTCGCGCGCAACCCCGCGCGCGGCCTGAAAGAATACATTTCCGCCACCGGCGCCACGCAGCAGGAGGCCGAAACCAAAGCACTGCGCCTGTGCGCCGACAAGGCATGCACAGTCCTGGTCTGGGCCTGCACCAAGTAGGTCTTCGGCGCAATATGCGCGCGCTCAATTCAGATAATTTATTTTCATTAACTCAGGCACTCCGTGCCTCACAGCCTGATCTATATACTGTATCTGGTATAACAAATAGCATCGCTGTCAATCGCGCCCGATCATGCCCGCCGCGTCCATAAGCCCGCTCAAGCGCCAACTCGCTCTCAGGATCGCAACCGGCGTAGGCGCCATGAATCTGAGCCAGATCGAAGCGGCGCGGGTGCTGCAAGTCACCCAGCCGCGCCTCAATGCACTGCTCAAGGGCCGCGTCGAACTGTTCAGCCTGGATGCGCTCGCGCAAATCGCCATGCGCGCCGGTCTCACCGTGCGTATCAGCACGACTCGATCGTATCGACATCATTAGGTCGTGATCGCGGGGTGTCAGAATAAAATCGCCGTCACCTAGACCTGACGCGTCGCTGCGCCAAGTTTTGTCATGTGATTGGCGTTCGCTCGGTTACGCACCACAACCGCAAATCACGAAATCTCCATGTGCATCAGCAGGTTATCTTACTAATTCGCCTCACCGTTGGCCTTAGGATGTTATAGTTCCCATTGTGTATATTTGGTGATATAATTGCCGCCATCTTGGGAACCTACTCTCTCTGCGGGTGAATTGACTTTGCGTTGCGCATATGAAACTCATCGGCCGAGAGCTCATTGAATACTTCGCAACGGAACACGCTGATATCCGCGGTCCGCTTAGAAGTTGGGTTGTCGAAATCGAGACAGCAATTTGGCGATCGTCGCATGACATTAAGGCTCAGTACGCGAGCGCAAGCTTCTTAGCCGATAACGTAGTTATTTTTAACATTAAGGGGAATTCCTATCGTCTTGTGGTTCAGGTGGCCTACAAAACTTCCGTTGTCATAGTGAAGTGGATCGGTACGCATGCCGAATACTCGAAACGCTAAAGGAAAAACCTATGTTTGCCGAAATCACCGTAGTCAAGACTGACGCTCAGTATCGGGATTATGTCGCGGAGATTGGGTCGCTCGTTGCGCTCGATCCTGATCCCTGTACTCCAGAGGGCAAGCGCCTGGAATTGCTCGCTTTGCTCGTTGAGACGTATGAGAAGGAGCGCTATCGGATTCCGCTTCCCAGCCCGATCGACGCAATCCTTTTTCGTCTGGAGCAGAAGGGTCTGCAACAGAAAGACCTGATCCCGATCATCGGCAGCAAGAGCCGCGTCTCGGAGATTTTCGCCGGAAAGCGAAGGCTAACCATTCCAATGGTAAGAAAGCTGAGCGCACACCTGGCCATTCCGGTATCGGCACTCGTTGAGGAACACCACCCCGACCCCGCGCAACTTGAGACTGAGCCGCCGATATCGCTTGTTCGGGAGATTGTCAAACGAGGCTGGGTCCAGGGAGGCAGGGTCACAGCCAAGAACGCGAAGGATTTCGTGACGCGACTGTTTGAGGAAGTCGGGACTTCCAATCTTGGTCCAGCGTATTTGCGAAGCTCGATCCACACGGGAATGACCGGGCCGATCAACATTTATGCCCTGCGGCTGTGGGTTGCGCGCGTTCTCATCAAGTCGCGAGAATTGCCTGTGGCGAGAGGAAGATTTCATCGATCGGAAATGGGCGAGAAGTTGCTAACAGAACTGGCTCGCCTAAGTTGGCTTGATTCCGGACCTCTAGCCGCACGCGACTTTCTTGCGAAGCATGGAATCGCAGTGGTGATCGAAGGCCATCTCCCGGGTACGGCGTTAGACGGGGCGGCCATACTTGATACCGATGGCACACCGGTGATTGGATTGACTTTGCGCTACGATCGTCTCGACAACTTCTGGTTCACTCTGCTGCATGAGTGCGCGCACGTAGTAAATCATTTGGAAACACCGGGCGAGACCTTCGTCGACGACACGGAGAAGTCTTTCGACACCGACATCAAGGAGATCGAGGCGAATCGGCTGGCCCGGGATACGCTGATTCCGCAGGAAGTCTGGCGGCGTTGCGATGCGAATCGCCTTAGAACGGCGGAAGCGATAAACGCCCTTGCCGATGAATTGAAAATCCATCCGGCGATTGTCGCAGGACGCATCCGGCGCGAAACCGGCAACTATCGGATTTTCTCTGCCCTTGTCGGCCACGGCGAACTGAAGAAGACCTTGTGTGACGTCGAAGACAGGTGACGCGGGCGCAAACTTGTGCGAGCATATCCGCACTGCTTCCCCAACGGTTTCGACCCTAGGCGCGGGGGTGGGCAGTTCGGCTGACGCCACCTGTTTCACTTCGTTTGGCATTGAACCAGCAGGATGCGCAAGCCCGCCAAAACCTGCGAAAATACCGGCCATGAAGCCCTCGCCGCCCATAGGGACCAACTGCTCGCCATCGCTGCCGGACATGGCGCGAGAAATCTGCGCGTGTTTGGCTCGGTTGCGAAGGGTGTCGACAAGGAGGGCAGCGACATCGACCTGCTGGTGGACATTCGGAAAGGAACATCGCTCTTCGAACTTGTGGGAATGCAGCAGGATTTCGAAGACACCCTGGGCGTGAAGGTCGATCTTCTCACGGAACCGGAACTGCATCCGCTGATCAGGGATCGTATTCTGGCCGAAGCTCGTGCCCTATGAATGAACGCGACGAACTGTACGTCACGCATATCGCCGAAGCAATAGAGCGCATTCGCCGCTATACCGCGACTGGCCGCGCCGCATTCATGGCTATCGCGCGGACGAACTTGGCGCGTGACACTATTGGCGTCTTGCGCTATAATCCAATCACTACTTCCCCAGTGGTTTCGACCCTGGGCGCGGGGGCTCTTCGGAGCCCCCTGTTTATTTGTGCGGCCTGCTGATGCGAACCGCGATCTACATCGACGGCTTCAATCTCTATTATCGAGCCGTCAAAGGTACGCCGTACAAGTGGCTGGACGTGAAAAGAGTCTGCCAACAGCTATTGCGGCCAGAGCATGCAATCGTCTCTATCAAGTACTACACGGCGCCGGTATCGGGAAAGCGCGATCCGGATCAGCCCGTAAGACAGCAGACCTACCTCCGCGCATTGCGCGCGACAATTCCCGAACTGATCGTCCATAGCGGACATTTCCTGACGCACGAAGTCAGCGCTCCTTTGGCACACCCCGCGCCGGGGCAACCTCCCACGGTCCGCGTTATGAAGACCGAGGAGAAAGGTTCAGACGTCAATCTCGCGGTACACTTGCTAAACGATGCCTGGCTAGATGCATACGACTGCGCGGTCATTGTATCCAACGACAGCGATTTGGCCGAGGCCATGCGCCTCGTGAGGCTGCATCACCCGGCGAAGAAGATCGGGCTTGTTTTTCCAAGGCCCGGTGGCGCAGCAGCACGCCATGCGCATCCGTCGCGCGAGCTGACTGCGCATGCGCATTTCGTGAAACACCTCGGCGTGGGCGTGCTGGCCGGGTGCCAGTTGCCAAATCCCATACCCGGTACCCGCATCCGCAAACCCGCAGCATGGTAATGCCCTTTTCTGCTTCTAACTGCGATCCATGCCGACGCTCGACTGGGTGAACCGCGAGCAGGCGATGCGCGTGGCGTACGCGGCGCCTTGCCGGACGCGTGACTGCATCTCCCGGATAGGCTGACCCGAGATGCCGATCACCCTCCAGGAAATCAGCAGCCGCGCGCAGGCGTTCTCGCGCGAGTGGAAGGATGTCGAGTCCGAGGACGCGGAAGCCAAGTCGTTCTGGGATGACTTCTTCCAGGTGTTCGGAGTGTCGCGACGGCGCGTCGCCAGCTTCGAGAAGCGGGTGAAGAAGATCGACGGCAAGGACGGCTATATCGATCTGCTGTGGAAGGGCACGCTCCTCATCGAGCACAAGTCGCGCGGCAAGGATCTCGACCGCGCGCACAAGCAGGCACTGGACTACTTTCCCGGGCTGAAGGAGGAAGAACTTCCGCACTACGTCCTGGTGTCGGACTTTGCCCGCTTTCGGCTGTATGACCTGGATGAAGACCGTCAGCATGATTTCGTGCTGAAGGACCTGCATCGCAAGATCCACCTGTTCGGTTTCATCGCCGGATACCGCAAGCACGTCGTGCGGGAGCAGGATCCGATCAACGTGCACGCAGTGCAGAAGATGGGCTATCTGCACGACGCGCTGAAGAAAGACGGTTACGCCGGGCATGCGCTGGAACACTTCCTCGTCCGCCTGATGTTCTGCCTCTTCGCCGACGACACCGGCATCTTTCAGCCGAAGGGCACGTTCCGCGACCTGATAGAAAACTGGACCGCGGAAGACGGCGCCAACGTCGGCGCGGCATTCGAGCAGTTGTTCGACACGCTGAACCGGCCGGAAGACGCGCGCCAGAAATCGCTGCCCGAGCATTTCGCACTTTTTCCGTACGTGAACGGCAAGTTGTTCGAGGAGCGCATTGCGACGCCCATGTTCAACGGGGCGATGCGCAAGATGCTGATCGAACTGTGCAGCCTTTCATGGGGATCGATCTCCCCGGCTATCTTCGGCGCGATGTTCCAAAAAGTCATCGAGCTGGACGAGAAGGACCGCCGCCGCCAGCTCGGCGCCCACTACACCAGTGAAGCCAACATCCTCAAGCTGATCGGGCCGCTGTTCCTCGACGACTTGCACGCCGAGTTCGAGAAGATCAAGGGCAACCAGGACAAGCTGTTCGAGTTCTGGAAGAAGCTCGCCAACCTGCACTTCCTCGACCCGGCCTGCGGTTGCGGCAATTTCCTCGTCATTACCTACCGGGAACTGCGCCGCCTGGAGATGGACGTGCTGCGCGCGGCGGAGAAGTTCGGCCACCGCATCGGCTCGGTGTTCCAGGCGCTCAAGGTGGACGTGGACCAGGTGTACGGCATCGAGATCGAGGAATTCCCCGCACAGGTGGCGCAGGTCGCGATGTGGCTGGTCGATCACCAGATGAACATCGAGGCCGGGGAACTGTTCGGCGAGCGGGTGCTGCGCATCCCGTTGCAGAAGAGCGCCAATATCCGCTTGGGAAATGCGTTGCAGATCGATTGGGCGGAGTTCGTGCCGCCTTCGCGGCTCGATTACATCCTCGGCAACCCGCCGTTCGTCGGCAAGCAGTACCAGACAGCGGAACAGAAGCAAGACCTCGAAACGGTAATGGAAGGCATCAAGGGCGCCGGCGTGCTCGATTTCGTCACCGGCTGGTACGTCAAGGCGGCCCAGTATCTCACCGCCACCGACGATACCGGGGGCATCGTCGCCCAGGCGACCAAGGGCCGGAAGAAGCACAAGGACGTGCGCTTCGGCAAGGGCGAAAGCGTCATCAACGACCTGTTCGTCGAGATGAGCGACGTGGACTCGCGCGCGCGCCGCGCGATCAAATGCGCTTTCGTCTCGACCAACAGCATTACGCAAGGCGAGCAGGTCGGCGTACTCTGGTCATGGATGTTTGCGCAAGGAATTCGCATTCACTTTGCGCATCGAACCTTTCAGTGGACCAATGACGCACCGGGGAAGGCGGCGGTGCATTGCGTGATCATCGGCTTTGCCGCGTTCGACGCGCCACGGAAACGCCTGTTCGAGTACGCCGATATTCAGGGTCCGCCGAATGAGGTTACGGTCCAGAACATCAATCCGTATCTGGTCGATGCACCGGATGTGGCGCTGGAATCACGGCGTGAGCCAGTTTCAAAGGTGCCACCAATTGTATTCGGTAGTATGGCAAATGACGGCGGCCATTTAGTGCTGAACGAGGCCGAGCGCTCTGACTTGGTCGCAGAGGAACCCGGCGCCGAACCATGGATACGACGGTTTCTCGGCGGCGAGGAGTTTCTCAACGCGATACCACGCTATTGCCTTTGGCTCAAGGACGCACCTGCCGGAGTTCTCAAATCACTGCCGTCTGTTGCGCATAGGGTTTCCCTCGTCAAGCGTCATCGCAGTGAAAGCAAACGTGAAGCTACGCGAAAGCTTGCCGCGTTTCCCGGCCTGTTCGGGGAAATTCGCCAGCCTAAGGGAAACTATCTGCTCATTCCGCGCGTCAGTTCCGAGCGAAGGGTCTTCATTCCTGTCGGATTCTTCAGCACCGACGTCATCGCCAGCGAGCAGACCCTCGTCATTCCTGATGCGGGACCGTACCACTTCGGAGTGCTGTCTTCGACGATGCATAACGCGTGGATGCGCTATGTTGCAGGGCGATTGAAAAGCGACTTTCGTTACTCAAATCAGATCGTGTACAACAACTTTCCTTGGCCGGACAAACCGAGCGGCGAGCATCGCGCCGCAATCGAGGCGGCCGCGCAAGTCGTTCTTGACGCACGCGAGGCGGAATTCAAGCGCGACGCGTCCATATCCCTCGCGACACTCTACAACCCCGACCTGATGCCGCCCGCGCTGGTGAAGTCTCACCAGGCGCTCGACCGCGCGGTGGATGCCGCCTACGTCCCGGACGGCGGCAAGCGCAAGTGGACGAGCGACGCCGAGCGCGTCGCCTTCCTGTTCCGCCGTTACCGCGAGCTCACCAGCTTCTTGCCGGTCGAAGCGGAGAATCCAAAAGCCGGAAGGAGCCGTGCGCGCGGCGCCTGAATCTTCAGGATTGATTATTGCCTATGTCAGGCACAGCCTGAGGTGCAGAGCAATCGTTATCTCAACATAAGTATAGCAATCTCGATATGAAACCTGCCCCCACTCGCGCTGCCGCAACGCGTCTGTACTGCGATACGCCGCTTGCCCCCGGCGCGGAACTCGCCCTGTCTGAAGCCGCCGCCCGGCATGCGGTGACCGTGCTGCGCCTGCAGGTGGGCGACGCGCTCACGCTATTCAACGGCGAAGGCGGAGAATATCGCGCGACGTTGCTTGCCGCCACCAAGCGCGAAGCGCGCGCGCGCCTGCTCGAGTTCCAGGCGATCGAGCGCGAATCGCCGCTGGACATCACCCTGGCGCTGGGCATTTCCGCCGGCGAGCGCATGGACAGCAGTCTGCAGAAGGCGACCGAGCTGGGCGTGCGCGCGATCGTTCCGCTCGCCACCGAGCGCAGCGTGGTGAAACTCTCCGCGGAGCGCGCCGACCGGCGGCTGCAGCACTGGCAGCATGTGGTGATCGCGGCCTGCGAGCAATGCGGACGCAATCGCGTTCCTGTGGTCGCGCCGGTGCAGCCGCTGTTCCACTACCTGGCGCAGCCGCGCAAGGGCGAGACCCTGCTGATGCTGTCGCCGGATGCGGCCGCGCCGCTGAAGCGCGTCGCACGCGCGGCTGCCGCGGTGATCCTGGTCGGCCCCGAAGGCGGCTTCGCGCCGGCCGAAGTGCAGGCGGCGCAGGCGGGTGGATTCACGCCGGTCAGCCTGGGGCCGCGCATCCTGCGCACCGAGACCGCGCCGGTCGCCGCGTTGGCGGTGCTGCAGGCGCTATGGGGCGATCTCTGAACCCGCTTGCCAGGCAGGGCGGCGCCGACGCGGAATCCCGGCATAGGGGTTAACCCGAGGCGGAACTCCGCGCCGGCATCCAATCTGCTATTGTGGCTGCGCCGCGAGTCACCGGCGCCAACGCTAGTCCGGTGCGGCGACGAAACTTCATCACATCAAACAAATTGAAGGGAGGATAGACCATGCGTAAAACATCTCCGGGGAAATCCCGGGCACTGGGCATGTTCGTTGCGGCATTGTTCCTCGCCCTGTCCTGCGGCGCGCAGGCGGCCGACGACAAGGCAGTGCTGACGGGACTGAAGGAAGTAAAGGTCGCGTTCGACATCAAGGAGGGCAGCGGCAAGGGCCTGCTCAACCGGCTCGACATCATCGACGAAACTCGGGAGTCCCTGATCAAGCAGGGTGTAACGCCGCATTTCATTCTTGCGTTCCGCGGACCGGCGACGAAATTGGTGCAGACCGATCCGGCGGAAATCAAGCCCGAAGACCGGCCGATGGCGGAGAAGATCGCGCACAAGATCCAGCAGATGAGTTCGGCGCAGGGCGTCGACGGCTTCGAACAGTGCGCGGTGGCGGTGCGCGAGCAGGGAACCAAGGTCGAAAAAGTGCTGCCGCAGGTGCACGTGGTGGGCAATGGCTTCATTTCCCTCATGGCGTATCAATCCAAGGGGTATGCTTACATCTCACCCTGAGGCCGGAATATTCCGCAAGCGCTGAACGCGGCCACGATCCGCCCTCTTTCGAACGGACTGCGGCCGCGCCGTTTCGCGCCGAGCACGTCATCGATATCCATGGGCAAGTTCTGCCGGCTGTTCCTTTTTGCTTGCGCAATCTGCACGCACCACAACGCGTTTGCGCAGGCCGACGCTGCGAACGATGCCGACTCCGACGCGGAAATCCGCGAATGGAGCGGCGACGGAATTTCGGTCCTGGTGAAACCGCTGGCCGCAGATCCGGTGCAGGCCTTCCTGCTCGGCCGCGGCTTCGCCTCGGACAAGGCGCGCAGCTACGCGTCGTACTGCGTGTTCAGGGTGGTTCTGCGCTACGCGGCGGACGCGCCGATGCACTACGATCTACGCGATTGGAGCATCAAGTCGGAGAGCGGCCGCACGCTGCTGCTGAAGCCCAGGGAAGCGTGGCTGCAGGAATGGCAATCCGCGCCGCCGCGCGCCGCGGCGCGGATGGGCTTCGAATTTTCCCAGCTGCCCACGCGCCAGACGCTCGCCAAGGGCGATACGGTTCTGGGCATGAGCGCCGTTCCGCTGCCGCCCGGCAGCCGGTTCGATCTCCTGCTGAACTGGACCGTGGCCGGAAAAAGCCAGAATGCCATCATTGAAGGGATACGCTGCCGTGCGCCGTAAAACTGGAATTTCCTGCGTCCTGATCCTGCTCGCGGCGCTTTGCGCCGCACCCGCCTGGTCCGCGGAGCCGCAGCAAACGCTGACGCTGGTGCCGGAGCGCGTTCGTGCCCCGGACTTGGTGCTGGAGGCGGTGGAAGGTGCGAACCTGCGCCTGTCCGAGTTGCGCGGAAAAGTGGTGGTGGTGAATTTCTGGGCAAGCTGGTGCCCGCCATGCCGGCGCGAAATGCCCGCGCTGGAGCGGCTCAACCAGTTGATGCGGGGCCAGCCATTCGCCGTGGTCGGCATCAATGCCGGCGAGGAAGTCGAAGACGTGTTCGGTTTTCGCGGCACGGTAAATCCCGCTCCCAGCTTTCGCCTGCTGCTCGACCGCGAGGGCAAGGCACTCAAGGCGTTCGGCGTGAGCGGCCTGCCTACGACGCTGGTGCTGGATCGCGACGGCCGCATCGCCTACAAAGCCCTGGGCGCGCGCAAATTCGACGACCCGGCCATAGTCGCCATCCTGCGCGCGCTCATCGCCAGTCCCTGAGCGCGGCCGACACGCGCGGCACTCGGCACCGTCTCAGTCAGGCCGCCATGCAGCGCGCGCGCTTTCGCCGCGATGAATATTGCCGCGCCAACTGGTAGGATGGGTGCAAGACCAATCCCGCATTGAACCGGCAGCTTCGTTCGGCGCGCCGGGGCGATGCGCGTCAGGAGCACGCAGTGGCGACCGAATCCCGGGCGAATTTCCGATACAC
>JBBRAI010000059.1:0-20933 GCA_038206915.1 Burkholderiales bacterium
TCCCGATGCGCCGCTGGTGATCGGCAGCATCGAAGCGAGCCTGCGCCGCATCGCGCACTACGACTACTGGTCGGACAAGATGAAACGCTCGATCCTGCCCGACGCCAAGGCCGACCTGCTGCTGTTCGGCAATGCCGAGCGTGCGCTGGTGGAACTCGCGCACCGGCTGGCCAAGGGCGAGGGCATCAAGACGATACGCGATTTGCGCGGCTCCTCGTTCATGGTGCCGCGCGGCTGGCGCCCGGAAGGATGGACCGAAGCCGACTCGACCACGGTGGACACGCCGGGTGCGCTCAACGTGCGCCCGGACCCGTATGCCCACGTAAGCACTGTTCCCGCTCGCGCAGCGAACGGGAACACACTGCGTTCCCCTCTCCCGCCTGCGGGAGAGGGGCTAGGGGTGAGGGCAGCGCCGGCACCAGTGGGAGAGGGGACAGGGGTGAAGGGGGCCGCGATTCCAATCCGCTTGCATGGCCGCGACGAGCGCCTCGCTGCGCGCAAGGACGCGCGCGCCCGCACCGTCATCCGCCTGCCCTCCTACGAGCAGGTAAAAGAAGATCCGGTGCTCGACGCGCACGCTTCGCGCACCTTCCACCTCGAATCGAATTCCGGCAATGCGCGCGCGCTGGTGCAGGCGCACGCCGATCGGGACGTATGGCTCAATCCGCCGCCGCTGCCGTTGAGCACGCCGGAAATGGATCATGTCTACGGCCTGCCCTATGCGCGCGCGCCGCATCCGGCTTATGGCGACGCGAAAATCCCGGCCTGGGAGATGATCCGCTTCTCGGTGAACATCATGCGCGGCTGCTTCGGCGGCTGCACCTTCTGCTCCATCACCGAGCACGAGGGACGCATCATCCAGAGCCGCTCGGAAGCATCGATCCTGCACGAAATCGAGGAAATCCGCGACAAGACGCCCGGCTTCACCGGCGTGATTTCAGACGTCGGCGGTCCCACCGCGAACATGTACCGCATGGCCTGCAAGGACCCGAAGATCGAATCTTCCTGCCGGCGCCTGTCCTGCGTCTATCCGGGCATCTGCGAAAACCTCAACACCGACCATGCGCCGCTGATCGAGCTGTACCGCAAGGCGCGCGCGCTGCCCGGCATCAAGAAAGTATTCGTCGCCTCGGGCCTGCGCTACGACCTCGCGGTGCGCTCACCCGAATACGTCAAGGAACTCGCCACGCACCACGTCGGCGGCTACCTCAAGATTGCGCCCGAGCACATCGCCGAAGGGCCGCTGTCGAAAATGATGAAGCCCGGCGTCGGCAGCTACGACAAGTTCAAGGCGCTGTTCGACAAGTTTTCGCGCGAGGCGGGCAAGGAGCAGTACCTGATCCCCTACTTCATCGCCGCGCACCCGGGCACTTCGGACGAGGACATGCTCACGCTCGCACTCTGGCTCAAGCACAACGGCTTTCGCCTGGACCAGGTACAGACCTTCCTGCCGACGCCGCTCGCGCTCGCGACCACCATGTACCACAGCGGCAAGAATCCGCTGCACAAGGTGTCGGCGACGTCCGAAGAGGTGAGCGTGGTAAAGAGCGGCCGCCAGCGCCGCCTGCACAAGGCTTTCCTACGCTACCACGACCCGGAGAATTGGCCGCTGCTGCGCGAGGCGCTGCAGCGCATGGGCCGCGCCGAGCTGATCGGCAATGGCAAGAAACACCTGATTCCTTCGTTCCAGCCTGCCGGCACCGGAAAACGCGTGCAGCTTGCGGAAGCCCGGCAGAATCGGAGCCGCGCTGCACCGGTGCGGCGCGCGGCTGCGCCGGCGGTGCGCCGCGTCAAATCCAAACCCGCGCACCGGACCTAGCGAAACCGCCGGCGTCCGCGCCGTGTTGACGGACTGTCTTTCGCCCGAATCAGGTCTATTTCAGGCGGATCTCTACACGCCGGTTTCTTCCTTCGGCCGCCCCTTTCCTGACCGGCACGAGCGGATCGCGGCTGCCGCGGCCGACAATGGAAACGCGCGCAGTGTCGATTCCCTCGGACTTGAGCATGATTGCTATGCTGCCGGCGCGTCGGCGTGAAAGTTCGTCGTTCAGGGCGTCGGTGCCTACGTCGTCGGCATGACCAATCACGATCAGCTCGGAAGCCGGCAAATCCTTCAGCTCCCGCAGCACGCCCAACACGATTTGCAGTTGTTTTTCCGATTCAGGCGTCAACTTGGTCCCGCCTGTCTCAAAGTACAAGCTGTAGGATCGGGGCCGCGCCGGAAATGCGTCAAACAATTCCTGGTAGCGCGTCCTGACGTTGGTTGCGTCGGTTTGCTCGACGCCAATGCCTCGTTTCGTCAACTCGGCAACGCTGTAAGGGCGGTCAAGCACGGTCGTGGCACCGCTCCTGGACTGCACGACGACGGCACTGGGCGTGCCGTCGGCTTGCGGCAGCAATATTACGCGTTCGAGGGGGCGGGTCGAAAAATAGTAATAGAGCGCCACCACGATGGCGCCCGCAATGACGAATAGCGTTGCGAGACGCCTATTCGTCACCCGATACCTGGACGATGAAGTCCGTGCCGCGGATGCCGATCGTGGAGGTCTGGGTCATGACCTTGATGGCGTCAGGATGCAAGTGGCCGATCAGGCCGCTGACATAGCGCAGCGTGCCCTTCAATATCGACGTCACCACATGCCCGTCTCGCGTGACCGGATCGTAGGCATACTTGTTGATGACCAGCGTGGAGTTCGGACCAATGCTGAGCAGGGTTTCGTCGTTCATGCTGATACCGGCGCTGCTCCCGCCTTGCGCCACTATGCGATCCAGCTCCCAGATCGGATCTCCGACCTTGGCTTGGAGATTGCGGTCGCCGCGCTCGATTCGTACGTCACCCCGTACGGTCTTGATGATTCCGGATTCGTAGGCGGCCGCTGGGTTTGCGAAACCCAGAACAGCGGCGCACGATACCAATAAGAAGAATATCTTGTTCATGGCTTCGCCCTTTCTTGCCTTTCGCGCGTAATGCACGAGAGTGCCACCGTACCACGCAATGGCACGATCGTCGACCGGGTATCCGGTACAAGTTCTCACTGCATGCAGAAAAAAGAATTCGCTTGGGCGAAAAAACCCTGGATATCGCGCCGGTTGCCGCATTTAGGCTGCAGGACGGCACTCCGGAACCAGGTAAGGCCCCTTACGGCAATGAGCGCGGCGTGGATTTTCCTAGCAGACGCAGCCAGACCCGTTTGAACCAGCTGCCGAGTCGCGCGAACCGGTCCTGCGTGGCGCCTCCAGTGACGGGAGTCCGCGCCGAGGCCCCTGTCGACGAAGCGCCTGCGAAGCGCCTGGCCAGACTCTCAGCGAACTGCGCCGTGCGCTCAGTCGCCCTTCTTTCGAACAGGCTATCGACGATCGGCTTGAGTTGGCCCTCGCCCTTCACCTTGAACAAGCAGCGCATCTCGGTCCCGGATTCGATTTCCTGCAATGCGACGTCGATTTCCATGGTCAGATGTTCCGCCCTGGCGTTGGCATGAAGCCGTCGCGGCGGATCCTCGGCATCGATTTCGGCGGTCAGGGTCAGGATCAGGGGCACTACGCCGATTTTTTCCCTCACCGTCAGTACGGCGGTCTTGTGGTCCAGCAGCTTGATCTGCTCGACCCCGGGAACGCAGCTACACAAGGACTCGAAGTCACGAATGAATTTCCACAATTCCTCCGGCGGGGCGGCGACGAAGAATTTCGCCTCGCGTTGTGGCATCAGTCCCACCACCTGTTCAATTTGAAATCATCCGCCATCACGACCGCGGCGTTATGCCCCGCGCCGGCATGCACACCTCCTCCGGGATGGCAGAAGCCGCCGCACATGTAGAGACCTTCGACCGGCGATCTGTAGCTGGACCAGCCGGCGAAGGGCCGGAAATATCCCATCTGATCCGGCGTCATGTCCCCGACGACGTCCACGCCGTTGACGAAGTTGTCGTTATGCCGCTCGGTATCGGTCGGATCCTGTATCGTCATCGCAAGTATCTTGTCCTGCGTGATGTTCGGCGCATAGGAGCGCCAGAGGTCCAGAAGGTGCGCGGCGTATTCCGCGCGGATGGCTTTCCATCCCTCAGGGCCGCCAGGTTCCACGCGGTATGGCGCGTACTGCCAGACCACCGCGGTGTGCTTCCCTGCGGGCGCCTGGGATGGATCGAACAGCGTCGGCAGGGTGATTTGCAGCATCGCGTTTCGCGGCGGCCTGCCCAGCGCAATTTCCTGGTATGCGCGCACCTGCTCCGTCACGCTGGCGCCGAACATTTCCTGGCTGAACGCGAGGTTCACTGGCGGATTGTCGGCGGCCGCGCGGTAACGCGGCGGCTCGGACAGCGCCAGATGCAGGGCGAACAGCGAGCGCCCGTTCGAGTGATAGTTCTTGACGCGCGTGACAAAGCTGGCCGGCAGGGAATCTTCCCCGACTAACCCCAGAAAGCTCTTCTTCGGTTCCACGTTCGTCACCACGGCCTTGTCGGCCTCGATCCGGGTCCCGTCCTCGAGTTCTACGCCTGCGGCCCTGTTCCCGCTCAGGAGGATGCGTTTCACGCCCTTGCCCGTCTGAACCACGCCGCCGTTCGCTTCCAGCGCGCGCCTCAGCCCGAAGGCCAGCTGTTGCGAGCCTCCGACGCAAATCGGCGCCTCGCCCTTCAGGATGCGGAAAAGACAGATCCAGCCCTGACCGAATTGATCCGGCGCGAAGCCGAGCACGGTCATCCTGGAGAGGAAGTGGACCTTTACCTCCTCGCTCTCGAACAATTCGTCGAGAAGCTTCACCGGCGTGCTCGCCTGCCACTGCAGCAGCGTCCTCCCCTCCTCGGATTTCTCCAGTTCCGCGGTTTGCAACGATGGCGGCAGCGGCGGCGAATACATCAACGACAGGTAGGTCGAATCGATGAACTCGCCGTAGTCTTCGACCAGCTGCTTGAAAGTCCGCGCGTCCCGCGCCGAGTACCTGCCCAGTTCCGCGGCCATGCGCTCGGTCTCCCGATACATCACGATGCTCCTGTGGTCGGGGAAGATGGAGCCGCGCAGATACTCCGGGTAGACGTAGCGCACGCCGTGGCGCTCGAGTTCCAGATCGCGGTAGACCGGGCTGGTGGGAATGTGGGTGTGGACCACGGAGCAGATATTGTGCTTGAAGCCGGGCAGCGCCAATTCCGCGGTGCTGCACCCGCCCCCCACCTGCGCGCTGCGCTCGAGCACCAGGACGGTGGCGCCAGCCTTGGCGAGATAGGCGGCGCAGGCGAGGCCGTTGTGGCCGGCGCCGACGACGATGAAATCGAAGCGCATGACTAACTCCTGAAGTCGACCAAATCATCGAACTGAAGGCTCGACCCGGGGCGGGTCTAGGCGACGGACGGCAGCGTCTGCATCCGTCATCCGGATCTCCGTTTCGAACGCCCTGCCCGAATGGACTGTTGAACTCTAGGCCGCTTCACGCGGAGGGTCAAGGCGCGACGCGCGGATTCTTCGCTCCGCTATTCAACCCCGCGGGTCGATCTCCGCGCGCTCCAGCGCAGATTCACCTGCCGGTCCCGCCACTATTGCACCGAATTAACCGCATGGTTAATATTGACGCATCACAAATTACAACAGCGAGACGACAGGTGACATTTCCACAGCGATTTGCCGACGTTGCGCACCTCGAAGATTTCATGACCGAGCCTGCGCCCGAACTTGCCGCCGACCTCGACCGGATTGCAGGCGATATCCTGATCCTCGGCGTCGGCGGCAAGATGGGGCCTACGCTTGCGCGCCTGGCCAAGCGCGCCGCGCCGCGCAAGCGTGTGGTCGGGGTAGCGCGCTTCAGCGAAGCCGGGCTGCGCGAAAAACTGGAATCCTGGGGTGTCGAATGCGTCGCCTGCGACCTGCTCGAGCGCGACGCGATCGAGCGGCTGCCGCGGATCGAGAACGTGGTCTTCATGGCGGGGCGCAAGTTCGGCTCCGGCGGGCGCGAGGATCTCACCTGGGCGATGAACGTGATGGTGCCAGCGCAGGTAGCCGAGGTTTTTCACGCCGCGCGTATCGTCGCCTTCTCCACCGCCTGCGTCTATCCCTACGTCGACGTCGATACCGGCGGCGCGACCGAGGCGATACCGGCAATCCCGCCCTCGGGCGACTACGCCAATTCCTGCGTCGGGCGCGAGCGCATGTTCGAATACTTTTCGCGCAAGCATGAAACGCCCGGGCGCTTCCTGCGGCTGGAATATGCGATCGACATGCGCTACGGCGTGCTCCACGACGTCGGCAGGAAGGTGTTTTCCGGCGCCACCATCGACCTCACCATGGGGCATGTCAACGTCATCTGGCAGGGCGATGCCAATGCCATGGCGCTGCGCGCCCTCCGCCAATGCACCGCGCCTGCAAGCGCACTCAACCTGAGCGGCCCGGATACGGTCAGCGTGCGTGCGTTGGCCGAGTCATTCGGCCGGCATTTCAATCGCCCCCCGGTGTTCACCGGCAAGGAGGCCGGCACGGCCTGGCTGGTCAACAGCGCCGAGGCGCAGCGCCTGTTCGGCCGGCCGCGCGTGCCGCTGGACACGATGATCGCGTGGCAGGCGGACTGGATCGCGCGCGGCGGCGCGAGCCTGGGCAAGGACACGCACTTCGATACGCGCGATGGGAAATATTGATACCGGCGCGGTGCGCGAGCACGACCTGGAGGAACGGCATATCGCGAGCGCGATGTGCCTGTCGCGCGCGGCCAACTGGAACCAGAACGAATCCGACTGGCGCATGATGCTGCGCCTCGGCCGCGGCTTCGGCCTGTCGGCGGCGGACGGCACCCTGGTGGCGAGCATCGTGCTGCTGCCCTATGCGGAAAGGTTCGCCTGGATGAGCATGGTGCTGGTGTCGCCCGGGCAGCGTCGCCTGGGCTACGCATCGCGCATGTTGCGCCGCGCACTTGCTTACCTCCAATCGCGCGGCCTGCCGGCGGTCCTCGACGCCACGCCGGCGGGTCATGAAGTATATGTGCAGGAGGGTTTGCACGACAGCTGGGGGTTCCAGCGTTACCAACTAATCGAACCTGCCGCGGTATCCGGCTGGCAGGACGTATCCGGCCTGAATCTGCGGCAGCTTGCCGCGGACGACTGGCCGCGGATCCTGGCCATGGACCTGCCCGCCTTCGGTGCCAGTCGCGAACCGCTGTTGCGCGCGCTGGCCGAGCGCCTGCCGCAAGCGGCACTGGTCGCGTGGCGCGGAGAATCGTTATACGGCTATTTGCTCGGCCGCGACGGGCGCGAAGCGCGGCAACTGGGTCCGCTGGTTGCGCAGGACCTGGCGACCGCGCAGGCGCTGCTCTCGCATGCGCTGACGCGCGTGCCGGCGCCGCTGTACATCGACATCGTCGATCGCCATATGGCGCTGGGCAACTGGGCGCTGCTTCAGGGTTTCGCCGTCCAGCGTCCGTTCACGCGCATGGTGCGTGGCATCGCGCAAGCGCCGGGCGACAGCGCCCGCGTGATGCTGGTCGCCGGGCCCGAACTCGGATAGCGCGGCTACGCCAGGCCCGCGCCAGCAGGGCGGCTCACGCCCTCACTTCGGCATCTTGATCGACTTGTCCAGAAACTCGTTGTCGTAGGCCGTCTTGATGTCGAAGGGCTGTTCGAGTCCGATATAAGTCTTCACCAGATCGTAATCCGCGGCCATGCGCGCGGGGTCGTGCCAACCCAGCGCCACCGTCGTCGAAAACTTGTCGCTCATCAGCACTTCGACCAGCTTCCAGTTGGTCATCTCGTTGTCATACTTGAGCGCGCCATTGGCCTCCACCAGCGCATCGATGCAGGGTTTGGGATCGGCAACGCAGGCGGCAAAAGCCTTCTGCGTGACCTTGACGAAATTCGCTACCAGAGGTTTGTGCGCTTTCAGGTACGCGGCGTTGACGATGATCGAATTGCCGTACGGGTTGAGCTCGGCGTCGCGCCAGGCGAGGAAGCCCATGTCAGCGCCCAGTTCCCGCTGGAACACGTGGTGCAGGTTGTAGAACGAGGTGGTGGCGTCGATCGATTTCGATTTCAGCGCGGCCAGCTTGCTGTTGGGATCGATGTTGACCCAGGTCACGGACTTGGGGTCGATGCCGTTTGCTTTGGCCAGCGCCGGCCACATGATGCGCGCGCCGTCCCCGGCCGGGTTGCCGATCTTCTTGCCTACAAGATCCTTCACCGATTTGATGCCGGAACTTTTCAGCCAGTACAGGCCTTGAGGGGAGTTGGCATAGACGTTGTACACGCCGACGATATCCGCGCCCCTGCCGCGCGCGACGAGCACGCCGCCCATGTCCGCAAGGCCGATCGGCGTCACGCCGGCGCCGACCTTCTGCGTGGCAAGCGCCGAGCCCTTGCCCTGTTCAATATTGAGATCGATTCCCGCCTGGGCGTACCAACCCATTTTCTTCGCATAGTAGTAGGGCGCGTGGTCGCCGCCGGCGATCCAGTTGAGGATGAAGTCGACCTTTTCGGTGTTCTGCGCCAAAACCGGTGCGCTGGCGCCAAGCACAAGCGCGGACAAGGCGGCGGCAGCGACGCGGCTGAATTTTAATGTAGTCATGGGGTTCTCCTCTCTGGAAATGCGCGCGGAAGTAACGAAGCAGCAAGTGGATGCTTGGCGCCCATGGTACCGAGGCGGATTTTGACTGTCAACGCGACCCCGCCACTGCGCGGCGACATTGACAGATTTTCCGGATTCATGCAAAAGTAACCAATCGGTTAATCGGAGGAACGGCGGTGGGCTTGCGTTGGAGCGATTGGCCGGCGGAAACGCTGGCCGTGCTGCGCCGCGGGGCGGTGATCCCGGCGCACCTTCTTGCACTCGACGCCGGGCGCAAGCTCGACCGGCGCCGCCAGCGCGCGCTGGCGCGCTACTACCTCGATGCCGGCGCGGGCGGTCTTGCGGTTGGCGTGCACTCCACCCAGTTCGCGATTCGCGAATTCGGCCTATTCGAGCCGGTACTTCTGCTCGCGATGGAGACCGCCGAGTCCTGGACCGACCGGCCGCTGGTCATGATCGCCGGGCTTGCCGGAACCACCGAGCAGGCTCGGCGCGAGGCGGCAATCGCACGCGACCTCGGCTACCATGCCGGTCTGTTGTCGCTCGCCGCAATGAAAGGCGCTTCCGAAGACGAGCTCATCGCCCATTGCGCCGCAATTGCCGCGGAAATTCCGCTGATTGGTTTCTATCTGCAACCGGCCGTGGGGGGTCTGCACCTGCCGGCCTCGTTCTGGCGCCGCTTCGCCGCAATCGACAATGTCGTGGCGATCAAGATGGCGCCGTTCAACCGCTACCGCACGCTCGACGTGATGCGCGGCGTCGTCGAGGCCCGGGCCGAAGAGCGCATCGCACTGTACACCGGGAACGACGACCATATCGTCCTCGATCTGCTCACCCCGTTCGCGTTCAAGCGCGGTGGAGAGGAACTCACGCTGCGCATCAAAGGCGGATTGCTCGGCCACTGGAGCGTGTGGACCAAGACCGCGGTTGAGCTGCTCGCGCGCATCCAGGCGGCAGTCGCGGCCGGCGCCATCGCACCGGACCTGCTCGCGCTTGACTCAAAGGTGACCGACTGCAACAGCGCGTTTTTCGACGTGGCGCACGATTTTCGCGGCTGCATCGCCGGCTGCCACGAGGTGCTGCGCCGCCAGGGCCTGTTTGCGGGCATCTGGTGCCTCGATCCGGAAGAGAGCCTCTCTCCCGGACAGGCTGCGCAGATCGATCGCATTTTTGCGAGCTACCCGGAATTCGACGACAGCGCTTTCGTCGCCGCCAACCTGGAACGGTGGCTGGTGTGAGGCTTGCACGCCGCTGCGGTGCGTTGCACTATGTGCGCAACGTGGCGATATTCGCATGTCCGGCATCGCCCGAGAACCATGTACCCAGCTTGCGTATTTCCTGATCAAGGCTCAATCCGGAGTATTCCATGAGCGACACCAACCGCCGCTACGCCTTCGCCATCCTGTCCCACGCGATGCTGATACTGGCGTGGTACCTGTTTGTCAAGATCGGCAAGGTGCCGAAGTTCGTCATGCCCTCGCCACAGGCGACGTTCGGGGCGCTGTTTACGGGAAATTACCGCTGGTGGGACAACATCTTCGTTACCTGCGTCGAGATCTTCGGCGGCTACCTGCTGGCGGTGGCCGTGGGCGTCGGGCTGGCGCTTTCGTTCTCCTGGTCGCGCATCTGGGAGGACGCGATGATGCCCCTGATCGTCAGTCTCAACATGATTCCGAAGGTGGCGCTGGGCCCGCTGATCATCGTCTGGTTTTCCTACGGTATTTTTCCGAACATGCTGATCTCCTTTTCCATCGGCGTGTTCCCGATAATCCTCACGACGGCGCGCGGCCTGCGCGAGGTGGAACCCGAACTGCTCGATCTGGTGCGCAGCCTGCGCGGCTCGAAATGGCAGGTGTTCTCCAAGATCCAGCTGCCCAGCGCCCTGCCCTATATCTTTTCCGGCATGAAAGTGGCGGCGGTGCTCGCGGTCGCAGGCGCGATCGTCGGCGAATTCCTCGGCTCCGAAAAAGGTCTGGGCTATCTTATGCTGCAGGTGCAGGTGACCCTGGACACCGCCGCGATGTTCATGGCGGTAATCCTGATCACGCTGATCGGCGTGGTCCTGTACGGCATCGTCATGCTGCTCGAGCACCTGCTGGTGGCGCGCGACGCCCGCGTAATCTGAACCGCGCGCTCAGGACCGTCCTTCGAACAGATCGCGGCCGAGCACCAGCGCGCGGATCTTGCCGTCCGCCATGTTGCGCCTAAGCATCCAGAAGCCGCAGTCCGGATGAATGTACTTCACCCGGCCCGGGCCGAGCGTCTTCTCGGCGCGCTCGATCGCGCGCGCAATCTCCTCGGCTGATTCGACCTCGGTGCGCTTGACGTCGATCACACCCAGCCCCAGGCCGATCTCAGGCCGCAGCTCGCGGAACACGGCCAGCTCGTCGGCCGGACGGTGCGCGCATTCCATGACCACGTGATCGGCGTGCAGCGCGTTGAGGTAGTCCATCAGCTTGGCCCATGTGCCCTTCTGGATCGACTGGCCGCCGTAGTTGCCAAAGCACAGATGCACCGCAGCCTTCCCCTTCACCGCGTCGAGCACGCGGTTGATGGCGCTGGCGGCCCATTTCCATTCGTCCGGATGCCCAGGGAGGTTGGCTTCATCGACCTGCACCACGTCCGCCTCGACGTGCCGCACCTGTTCCGCGAGCACGTCGGCGACGGCGTGCGCAAGTTCGGCCGTGTCCTTGTAATGCTTGTTAAGCAGCGTTTTGGCGAGCATGTGCGGTCCGGTGAGCGTGAATTTCAGCGGCCTGCTCGCCAGGGCTTTGCCGCGTGCGCAGGCCGAAGGCAGGTCGAGCGTTCCGCTCCCCAGCGCCCGGTCGACCACGCCCGGCGGGCGCGCGCGGAATTGCATTGCGGCTGCCTTGCGGTATTCGATCAATTCCTCGAAACCGATTTCGCGCCGTACCCCGGCCATCGGGCGCACGAAATATTCGATCATGCCGTTGGTCTCGGGATGGTTGATGTCGAAACGGTACAGTTCGCCGTCACAGACCAGATCGATGCCGGCCTGCTCCTGCGTAGCCAGCACTACGCGCAGCGCGTCGACCAGCGATTGCTCGGACGGACTTGCGGCGAGCCAGTCTGGAATCGGGTAAGAACCGACGACAGTGGTCTTGATGCGTGGGGCGGCCATATTCCTTCCTGTTCCAGAATGCGAAGATTGCAATTATTAACCGTTTGGATAAAAATTTCACGGTGACTGAAAAGACGAACCCGAAATTCAGCAAAATCAGGAAATCCGCCGAGCCCGGGCGCGTGCGGCGCGATCCGGAGCGCACCCGCGCCCGCATTCTCGCGGCGGCGCGCATCGAATTCGCGCGCCGCGGCCTGGGCGGAGCGCGCGTCGACCAGATCACAAAGCGCGCCGACTCCAACAAGCGCATGATCTACTATTATTTCGGCAACAAGGAGGCGCTGTTCCTCGCCGCGCTGGAGTCGGCCTACGAGAACATCCGCAGGGCCGAACAGTCGCTCAATCTTGCCGATCTCGCGGCGGACGAAGGGATGCGGCGCCTGATCGTGTTCACCTGGGAATATTACCTCGCGCACCCGGAGTTCATCACGCTGCTCAACAGCGAGAACCTCCATCGCGCGCGACTGCTGAAGAAATCGAAGAAAATCCGTGCGCTGCATTCACCGCTGGTCGCGATGCTCGATAGCCTGCTGCGGCGCGGCCAGCGCGCCGGCGTGTTCAGGCGCGGCGTCGACCCGGTGCAGCTCTACATTTCGATCGCCGCGCTCGGTTATTTCTACCTGTCCAACAATCACACGCTGTCGACGATCTTCGGGCGCGACCTGATGCAGGCGCGTGCGCTGAAACAGCGGCTGGCGCACATGACCGAACTGGTGCTGGGCTACCTGAATAAATGAACGCCCGCGGCCCCTGCCGCGAGAAAGAGCACCGCCCGTGGGCGGTGCCTTGTCGAGGCCGCCGCCCTTAGCGGGTCGGCTTGATCTTGCTGCTGTAGGCGTTGGTGAACGGCTCGTCCAGTTTCACCACGCGGTCCATCTTTCCGCCGGCGTAAGTGATGTCTATGGTTTTCTGCATGATCTCCGGATCGATCCAGCCGATTCCGTTCTTCTTCGAGCGCTCAGTGATGCACAAGTCCATGATCTGCGGCATGGTAGCGAGCAGGGCCGCGCCGTCCAGTCCCGGCACCGCAGCCGTCATGGCATCAATGGCCGCAGCCGGGTTGGCGTAGGCGTCGCGCCAGCCCTTGTGCGTAGCGCGCAGGAAGCGTTCGATCAGCTTGGGATTTTTTTTGATCAATTCGGTGTTGACGAAGTAAGTATGGCCGTAAATCGGCAGTCCCCAATCCGCCCACAGCAGGTGGCCGACTTGACCCTTGCCGAGAACCTTTTCCCAGATGGCAAAGCTGGTGTACAGGTCGAACGCCGCGTCGACCTCGTTCGCCGCGACAATGGCCTGCTTCCCCTCGGGCTTGACGTTGACCAAGGTCACATTGCTCTCGTCGAGATGGTTGACCTTGGCAAAGGCCGGCCAGAGCACGCGGTGCGAGTCGCCCGGCGGCGCGGCGATCTTCTTGCCCAGCAGATCCTTCGGCTCCTTGATATTGGCGCTCTGCTTGAAGAACACGTTGTTGCCAGCCTTGTCGAACACCACCGCGACGATCTTCAGATTCGCGCCCTTGCTGATCGCGGTCACCACGGTGGGTGCGTCGGAGATGCCGAACTCGGCCTGGCCCAAATCGATCTTCTTGGCGCTGTCGGACGAGCCGGCACCGCGCACCACCGTGAGCTCAATGCCCTCCTCGGCGTAATAACCGTTTTTCAGCGCCAAATAGATAGGCGCGTGATCGGCCAGGTGAAACCAATTGAGTTGTAGTGTGACCTTGTCGGCCGCGCCCGCCGGGACAGCAAGCCCGAACCCGGCGAGTGCGAGCAGGAACAATTTGATGCGCATATTGATGACCTCCCTTGGTCGGTTAAATGGTTAAACCCGCGGCGCTGCGACCGCGTCAGGCGAGCGCACGGGTCACTTGTTCGGCTCCTCGCGAAACGCCCAGGGTGCGACCACCTGCTCGACCGCGACAACCATTCCGTACAACGCAAGTCCCAGCGCTGAGATCAGCATGAGCGAGGCGAAGATCATGGGCGTCTCCATGGTAACCCCGCCGGTGATGATAAGCGAGCCCAGGCCGCGCTCCGAGGCGACGAACTCGCCGACAATCGCGCCGATCACCGACATGGTGGCGTTCAGCTTGAGACCGGTGAACACATAAGGCAGCGCATTGGGAAAACGAATCTTGACGAAAACCTGCCAGCGGCTCGCGTGCAGCGCGCGCACCAGTTCCAGCATTTCGGGCTCCGCCGCGGCCAGGCCCACCGCAGTGTTCACCACCATGGGGAAAAAGGCGATGGTGGTGCCGATTACGATATTGGGCCAGACGCCATATCCAAGCCAGATCACGAACAGCGGCGCCAGCGCGATCTTGGGCAGCGTGTTGAACAAAACCAGTATCGGCATGATGGTACGCATCAACATGCCGTTCCAGACGATCGCAATCGCGAGCGCGACACCCAGAATCGCCGACAGGACGAAAGCGCCGAGTACCGCGTACAGCGTCGCGAGGAAGTTCACCGACCATTGGTAGTTTGCTTTACCCAGGGTCTTGAACGCCGCCAGCGGCGAAGGCAGTATGTACTCCTTTACGTGGAGGATTTCGACGGTGAACTGCCACAACACGAACATGGCCAGGATCACCAGCGCGCTCGGCATGTAATAACCGACGGCGCCCGCCAGCCTGGCGCTGAAGCTGCTTTCGGAGGCGCGGGTTTCTTGACCAGGCATCGGACATCGTGTCTAATGTAACCAATTGGTTAATAATAGGAACATGCTCAGAGGCTGTCAAGCGGAACAGCCCGGCGCGGAACGAGTGAAGGAGTCTTTCTTACGTGGCTGAGCCGTTCATTCACCTGTCGGGCGTGCGCAAACTCTATCGCAAACGCGACACCGAATACCTGGCCATTTCGGATGCGAGTTTCGATGTCATGCCGGGGGAGCTGGTTGCCCTGGTCGGTCCGTCCGGCTGCGGCAAGACCACATTGCTGAAAATCCTGGCCGGCCTGCATGGGCACGACGGCGGCGAAGTCAAGATCGGCTCCAGCACCCACCCGTTCAACCCGGCGCGCGACATCGGCATGGTATTTCAGCAGCCGCTGCTGCTGAAATGGCGGCGCATCCTCGAGAACGTGCTGCTGCCGGCCGAAATTCTCGGGCTGCCACCTGCGGAAAGCCGCGAGCGGGCGATGCGCCTGCTCGATCTGGTGGGCCTGGCGGGCTTCGAGCACAAATACCCGTACGAACTCTCCGGCGGCATGCAGCAACGCGCCGCCATAGCGCGCGCACTGGTGCACGACCCGAAGCTCATCCTGATGGACGAACCATTCGGCGCGCTGGACGCACTGACGCGCGAGAAGATGAACCTGGAGTTGCTGCGCATCTGGAAAGAGAGCCAGAAGACCATCATATTCGTCACCCACGGCATTTCCGAGGCGGTGTTTCTGGGAACGCGCGTAGTGGTGCTTACCGCGGGTCCGGCGCGCATGGCCGACAACATCTCCATCGAGTTGCCCCATCCGCGTGCGCTCGACATGAAGACCAACAAGGAGTTCGGCGATTACACGCGCCGAATCTACAAGCTGCTGGGAATGGAATGAACGCCCCGCGCTGGCGCGTAACCGAGATCGTAGTGTTCGAGCGCGATGTCAAGCTGCGCATGCCATTTCGCTTCGGTGTGGTCACGCTTACCGAGTCGCCCCAGGCGTTCGCGCGCGTACGCATCGAGTCCGCGGACGGACGCAACGCATGGGGCATGGCGGCGGAGTTGCTCGCCCCCAAGTGGTTCGACAAGAATTTAACGCTTTCCAACGAAGACAATTATCGCCAGCTGCGAATCGCACTCCGAAACGCGCGCGACGCCTACCTCGGCGATGCGTCGCCGCGCAGCGCCTTCGGCCATTTCGCCGCGCATTACCGACCCTTGATAGAAGCCGGCGCGCGGTGCGACCTCAATCCGCTTATTGCGAACTACGGCGCCGCGCTGATCGACCGCGCACTGCTCGATGCGCTGTGCCGCGCATGCGGCGTCTCTTTCTACGCTGCGGTGTGCGCCAACATGCCCGGCGTCGCGCCTGCTTTGCTGTTGCCGGAATTCGCCGGATTTGACATGAATGCGTTCCTTGCCGTGCTCAGGCCCGCTGCTGCCATCGCCGCGCGCCATACCGTCGGACTGGTGGATGCGCTCACCGACGCCGATGTGCGCGCACCGGTGGGAGACGGCCTGCCGGAAACGCTGGAACAGGTGGTTGCGGCCTACGGCCAGCGCTATTTCAAGCTCAAGCTGGGCGGTAATGTGGACGCGGACATCGAGCGCCTCGCGTCCATTGCCGCGGTGCTCGATGCCATTCCGGACGCGTATTTCGCCTCGCTTGACGGCAACGAGCAGTACGAGAGCGTCGAAGGCGTTGCCGAACTCTGGTCGCGCATGTGCGCCGAACCGCGCCTGCGGCGCCTGCTGGCGAGCATCCTGTTCGTCGAGCAGCCGATCAACCGCGCGTGCGCGCTGGAAAAGGACGTTTCGTCCTTGTCGCGGGACAAGCCGCTGATCATCGACGAGTCCGATGCCGACCTGGACGCGTTTCCACGGGCGCGCGCTTTGGGATACGCGGGCGTATCCAGCAAGACCTGCAAAGGCCTGTACAAATCCATGATTAACGCCGCGCGCTGCGCCCGCTGGAACGCGCAGACGCAAACAACGCGCTATTTCATGTCGGGCGAAGACCTCACACTGCAGGCCGGCGTCGCGCTGCAGCAGGATCTGGCGCTGGTAAACCTTCTCGGCATTGCCCACGTCGAGCGCAACGGTCATCACTATGTCAACGGCATGGCGGGCCTGCCCGAAGCCGAGCAATCGTCATTTCTGGCCGCGCATCCCGATCTTTATGAGCGCAGCCATGGCGCAGTGCGCGTGCGCATCCGTGACGGGCGGCTGCAAATCGCCACGCTTGCATGCAAAGGCTACGCAGTAGCGGCCGAGCCGGCCTGGGGCAGCATGCGCAATATGATTCTTCCAGATTAGGCAGGAGCAACGCAATATGGCAGAGAAGAGGCTTGGCATCATCATGCACGGCGTGACCGGGCGCATGGGAACCAACCAGCACCTGATCCGGTCGATCTGCGCCATACGCGCGCAGGGCGGCGTGGCGCTGGCCGACGGCACGCGCGTCATGCCCGACCCCATCCTGCTCGGACGCAGTGCCGACAAGCTCGAACGCCTGGCCAGGGCTCACGGCATTGCACGCTGGTCTACCGATCTGGATGCCGCGCTGGCGAACAAGGACGACCGCCTGTTCTTCGACGCCGCCTCCACCCAGTTGCGGCCGGCTATACTCAAACAGGCCATCGCCGCGGGCAAAGACATCTATTGCGAGAAACCGGTGGCGACTGGACTGGCGGAGGCGCTCGATCTTTACCGCGCGGCGAACAAAGCCGGCATCAAACACGGCGTGGTGCAAGACAAGCTGTGGCTGCCCGGCCTGCTGAAGCTGAAGATGCTGCGCGATGCGGGCTTCTTCGGTCGGATATTGTCGCTGCGCGGCGAGTTCGGCTACTGGGTGTTCGAAGGCGACTGGCAGACGGCGCAGCGCCCGAGCTGGAACTACCGCAAGGAAGACGGCGGCGGCATCATTCTCGACATGCTGTGCCACTGGCGCTACGTGCTCGACAATCTGTTCGGCGAAGTGAAAAGCGTCAGCTGCCTCGGCGCGACGCACATCCCCGAGCGCTGGGACGAGGAAGGCAATAGCTACAAAGCCACCGCCGATGACGCCGCCTATGCGACCTTCCAGCTCGAGGGCGGCGTGGTCGCGCATATCAACAGCTCCTGGGACGTGCGCGTGCGCCGCGACGACCTGGTGACTTTCCAGGTGGACGGTACGCATGGCTCGGCGGTGGCCGGCCTGCAGCGCTGTTTTTCCCAGGCGCGGGTGAACACGCCCAAACCGGTATGGAACCCCGACGTGCCGCAAAGCATCGATTTCTTCAACACCTGGCAGGAAGTGCCGAGCAATGTCGCCTACGACAATGCGTTCAAGGCGGAGTGGGAGCTGTTCATCCGCCACCTGTTCGAAGGCGGGCCGTTCAAATGGAATCTGCTGGAGGGCGCGAAGGGCGTGCAGCTGGTGGACTGCGCGCTCAGGAGCTGGGCCGAACGGCGCTGGGTCGACGTTCCGGAACTACGGGCGTGAGGCGCACGATGAATGCACCCGAAAAACTGGGCATCAGCATCAAACTGCCTTCGGCGGGCGGGCGTCTGGAGCATTTCAGGCTGTCCGCACCGCGCAATTTTCCGCGCAAGGCCGCTGGCGAGTTCGACCGCATCGCCTATTCCGCGGTCCACGTCGTCGCCGATCCGCTGGCGGCGGTCGACCCGTGGCAGGGTTGCGCCATCGACTGGGATGCGACCATCGCCTATCGCCGCACGCTGTGGGGGCTGGGGCTGGGGGTGGCCGAAGCGATGGACACGGCGCAGCGCGGCATGGGGCTGGATTGGACGACTTCGCTGGAACTCATCCGCCGCTCGATCGACGCGAGCCGCGACTTCAAGGGCGCGCTGCTCGCGAGCGGCGCCGGCACCGATCATCTGGCCGCCGACGCCGCGGCGAGCGTGGACGACGTGATCCGCGCCTACGAAGAGCAGATCGCGGCGATCGAAGCGCTGGGCGGGCGCATCATCCTCATGGCGAGTCGGGCGCTCGCGCGCGTGGCCAGATCGACCGACGACTACCACAAGGTGTACGACCGCATTCTGGGTCAGGTGAAACAGCCGGTGATCATTCATTGGCTCGGCGAAATGTTCGATCCGGCGCTGACTGGCTACTGGGGCCATGCGGACCACTACCAGGCGATGGAAGTCGCGCTCGAAGTGATTGCGCGCAATGCGGCCAAGGTGGACGGCGTGAAGGTGTCGCTGCTGGACAAGCAAAAGGAAATCGCCATGCGTCGGCGCCTCCCACCGGGCGTGCGCATGTATACCGGCGACGATTTCAACTATGCGGAACTGATCGAGGGCGACGGCGAGTCTCATTCGGACGCGCTGCTGGGTATATTCGACGCGATCGCGCCGGCCGCCTCGGCGGCGCTGACGGCGCTGGCAAAAGACGATCGCGGTGCGTTCCGCGAAATTCTTGCGCCCACCGTACCGCTGTCGCGCCACATCTTCGGCGCGCCGACGCGCCACTACAAAACCGGCGTGGTGTGCATGAGCTGGCTCAACGGCCATCAGGACCATTTCGTCATGGTTGGCGGACAGCAGAGTGCGCGCTCGATTCTGCATCTGGCCGAGCTGTTCCGGCTTGCCGATGGCGCGGGGCTGCTGCGGGATCCCGAACTCGCCTGCGCACGCATGAAGTCCCTGCTCGCGGTGCACGGGATAAGTTGAAGCGCATGTACCGATCGCCGGATCCGGAACTGCTGTCCCTGAACACCGCCACGGTGCGTGAAAAGTGGAACCTGCGCCAAATGATCGAAGGCTGCGCGCGCCACGGCATCCGCGGCATCTCGCCCTGGCGCGACAAGCTGGCCGAACTCGGCGCCAAACAGGCGGCGAAAATGATCCGGGCCCATGAGCTTACCGTCACCGGCCTGTGCCGCGGCGGCATGTTCCCGGCCGCGGACCGCAAGGGCCGCCAGGCGGCGATCGAGGACAATTTGCGCGCAATCGAGGACGCCGCTACGCTGGAAGCGCGCTGCCTGGTGCTGGTGGTAGGCGGCATGCCGCCGGGATCGAAGGACATCGCCGGCGCGCGCGAGCAAGTGCGCGACGGCATCGGCGCCGTGCTCGACCATGCGCGCGCTTGCGGCGTACCGCTCGCAATCGAGCCGCTGCACCCGATGTATGCCGCCGACCGCGCCTGCGTCAATACCCTGGCCCAGGCGAACGATCTTTGCGATGAGTTGGGCGCCGGTCTGGGGCTAGCGGTGGATGTCTACCACGCCTGGTGGGATCCGCAGCTGAAGGCCGAAATCCAACGCGCCGGCGACAGGCGCCTGCTGGCGTTCCATATCTGCGACTGGCTGGTGCCAACCGGCGATCTGCTGCTCGACCGCGGCATGATGGGCGACGGCGTGATCGACATTCCCCTCATACGTTCATGGGTCGAGGCGGCCGGCTACCGCGGCTTCCACGAGGTGGAAATCTTCTCGCTGAACAACTGGTGGCGGCGCGACCCGGACGAGGTCCTCGCCGTGTGCCGCGAGCGCCATCAGTCCTGCTGTTAGCGCCGGCGGCCGGGCTCAGCCCGGCGTGCCGTGGAAACGGCGCGCAAGCAGAATGTAGGTTCGCTTAAAGTCTCCCTTTAGAAAAGCTGACGCGCCTTGATCAGATCCGGCTGACGGGTGCGAGTTCATGTGGCCGCCAGTCAAGGGCAGCATCCGGCAAGCGCCTTTCGTTTGCCTGCTCAGCTCTTCTGGTACGCCTTGCGCGCAGCATATTTTGCGTCGCGCGCGGCCTTCTGACTACTCTTGAGCGCTGCGTCCGCCTCGGCTCGGGCAAGCTGTTCGGCGTTCTTGCGTCCCTGTTCATCCGCGACAGCGCGAGCCTGCCGGGCTTTCTCCGCTGCACGCTCTGCGTCTCTGCGTATAGCTGCGGCCCGCTTGGTGGATTCGCGCTCCGCCCTGCGGATTTGACGCGCTTCCTCCGCCGCCACGCGTTCAGCCTGTCGGCCTGCCGCCTGAACCGCGTCGGTCTGCGTCATCGAACGTATCTTTTCCAGCTGGGCCTGCCTGGCGCTGGCCGCCGTTTGCAGGCGTTCCGCGAAACCTGTTTCTTTACGAGCCATGTAACGGACCTTTCATTTGCAACCGCTGGAGCGATCAAGGTCGGAGTGTAACTGTCCGCAGGGCCGGAACCGAATAATTCTGCGTATTGCAGATGAATGCGACCCTTCGGTTCCCGTGCTCGAGTCGCTCAATTTCGATCGATCTCGATGTTTTCCTTGGTGCCGCTATTGGACACTGCGATCATTATTCCGAAGCCGAGCATGATCACGACGCCGATCACGGTCCAGGTTGTGCCGATGTCGGCAAGGATTCCCAATTTCCAGAGCGCGGCCAGAAGCCCGCCAACCAGAATTACAAAACCAACCAGGTACATGCCTGCCCATTTCATGGCCAACCTCCTGATGCGATCAAATCCCCAAGGCTGCAATTACCGGAAAAGAAGGTCGATTTGCATGCTTGACGTGGTCTGCCGGATGCGGATCGCTGCTATTGCTACAACTCAAAAGAAACAGAGTACGCATCCGTATGGGCAATGTCTGTGTGCTGGCGCACGAAGGGTGATCAATCCGGCGCAGCGCGAATGGCGTCTTGT
>JBBRAI010000060.1:0-20412 GCA_038206915.1 Burkholderiales bacterium
TACGCCCTTTGCCGCGAACCTGGATCTGCATAGCCTGGACGGCAGCAATGGCGGATTCCAGATTATCGGCGCCGCGGCGGGCGATCGCGCCGGCTACGCGGTCAGCGCGGCAGGCGACGTGAACGGCGACGGATACGGCGACCTGATCATCGGCGCGCCTTCCGCGCAGCAGAACGGATCCCCGGCGGGCACCAGTTATGTGATCTTCGGCAAGGCCGGCGGCTTCGGCACGATCGATCTTGGCAACCTCGGCAACGAGGGTTTTAGCATCTCCGCTGCCGCGCCGCATAACGACTCCGGTTACGCGGTGAGCGCGGCCGGAGACGTGAACGGCGACGGCTTTGCCGATCTCATGGTCGCGTCCTCATCCGCCTCGCCGCTCCCGGGCCTAACTTCGCCGAGCACGGGGTCGTATGCGGGCGAGAGCTATGTGATTTTCGGCTCGAAATTCCTTGCCACCCCGAACACCCAGGTGGGCCACGGTGCTCCGGGCAGCGCCACAACGTTTACTCCGGGCACGACTGCGGACGATATTTTCGTCGCCGGCCAGGGCAACGCCATAATGATCGGCGGCGGCGGCAGGGATTCGTTCTCCGGCGGCGCCGGCAACGACGTCATCCATCTGGGCGCAACCGGCTCCACCGACAGCGACTTCCTCAAGATCGACGGCGGCGGCGGGAACAATGTACTGATGCTCGACGGAAGCGGGATGGTGCTCGATCTCACCGCGCCCGGCGTGGGCAGCAGGGTGCACAACCTCTTGGCAATAGACCTGACCGGCAGCGGCGACAACACCCTCGTGCTGAATCTTCACGACGTGCTGAACATATCCGGCAGCACTCCCTTTTTCACTCAAGAAAACCGCAGCCTGATCATCACCGGGGACACCGGGGACAATGTGCAGGTTGCAGTGGCCGCGGGCGATTCCTGGACGCATGAGGTGGACGCGTTCGGCGGATACGCCCATTGGAGCCACGGCCTGGCCCATCTCCTGGTCAATCCAGACGTGGGCCTCACGTTTCTGCCAGCCTGACCGGGTTTTCGGTATTCCCAGCTTTGCCGGGCGACAGCTGATCCGCCGGGAAACGACGGATCGGATCGGTCGTTTCCAGTTTCACTGCGAGGACGCGCGCTCTGCCGTTCCTGCTCGCTTTGCCCGGCGCCCCGCTTAGGCACTAGAATAGGAAGAAAAGGACCTTCACCTTGAATTCCGTCGTTCCTCCGGACGCTGCCGCTGAACCCAGACTCGAGATCACGTCGTCGCGCCAGTTCCCGGACTGGATGGCCGAACAGCGCCTTTCCCTCGCCTTCACCACCTATCAGGCCGGCAAGCTGTTTTTCATCGGATTGAATCCAAGGGGGCGCCTGTCGGTGTTCGAGCGCACCTTCAACCGCTGCATGGGCCTCGCCGGCGACGGCCAGACGCTGTGGATGAGCACGCTGTTCCAGATGTGGCGGCTGGAGAACACGCTGGCGCCGGGCCAGACGGCCGAGGGCTATGACCGTTTGTACATTCCGCGCGCCGCCTACACCACGGGCGACCTGGACATTCATGACATCGGCATCGGCGCTGACGGCAGGCCGGTGTTCATCGCCACCCTGTTCGGCTGCGTCGCCGGCTTGAGCGAGACGCACAGCATCCGCGCCCTGTGGAAACCGCCCTTCATCTCGCGCCTCGCGGCGGAAGACCGCTGCCACCTGAACGGGCTCGCAATGGCCGGCGGCATCCCGCGCTATGTCAGCGCAGTGAGCCGCACGGACGTCGCCGACGGCTGGCGCGAGAAACGCCGCGACGGCGGCGTGGTGATCGACATGCGCAGCAACGATGTCGTGCTCGGCGGGCTGTCGATGCCGCACTCGCCGCGCCTTGCCGATGGCCAACTCTATCTCGCGGACTCGGGCACCGGGCGCTTTGGCCGCGTCGATCTCGCCAAGGGGGCTTTCGAGGAAATCGCCTTCTGCCCCGGCTATATTCGCGGCATGACCATCCACGGCAATTTCGCCGTGGTTGGCATGTCGCGGCCGCGCCACAACAAGACCTTCTCCGGCCTCGCGCTGGACGAGGAACTGAAACGCCGCGAAGTGGAGCCGCGCTGCGGGCTGATGGTCATCGACCTGCGCAGCGGCGACATTGTGCACTGGCTGCGCCTCGAAGGCATTGTGGAGGAACTCTACGACGTGGTGGTCCTGCCCGGCGTCAAACGACCGATGGCTCTCGGATTGGTGTCCGACGAAATACGGCGCACCGTGAGCCTGGAAAACGATCTGCCGGCAGCGCCGCGCTAGCCGCAAAGGAAATCCGCTTGGCTTTATTACGCGCCCATTTTTCCGCCGTACTGGTCCTGGCCTTGCTCTGGGCGCCAGCCGCCCCCGCCGACACCCTGGTCGACGCGATCGCGCGGGCGGTGGCGAACCTGCCCGAAGTGCGCGCGGCACGCGCCAACCGGCGCGCCCTCGAGGAAACAGCGGCGCAGGCGCGCGGCGCCTGGTATCCAACGCTGGATGCGAGTCTCGGTCACGGCCGCGAGAAGAGCAACAACCCGAGCACGCGCGCGCTTGGCAGCGACGATACGCTTACGCGGCGAGAGGCTGAAATCAGTTTGTCGCAGCTGCTGTTCGACGGCGGCGCCGCATCGGGCCAGGTGCGCCGCTTCCAGGCGCGCGCCCGGGGTGCGGGCGACCAGGTGATGCAGACGGCGGAGAATGCCGGCCTGCGCGCCGCCGAGACGTATCTGGACGTGAGCCGGCTGCGTGAACTGATTGCGCTCGCCGCCGAAAACGAAAAGCGCCATGAGGAGACGCTGGCGCAAGTGTCGCGGCTGGCCGATGTGGGCCAGGGCCGGCGCGCCGACGCGCAGCAGGCCGAGGCGCGTCTGGCGCTGGCGCAAGCCTCGCTATCGCAACTGCGCGGCCAGTTGGCGCAGGCCGAAGCCGGTTATCGGCATCTCACCGGCCAGCCACCCGGCGAACTGGCTGGTGCGGGCGACTTTTGGAACGCGCTACCCGCTACGCTGCCGGACGCATTGGCGCAGGCGCTGGCGGCGCACCCCGCCATCCTGGCAGCGCATAACGAACTGCTGGCGGCGCAGGCTGAGCGCGAATCGCAGCGCAGCCGCGCCGCCGCACCGCGTCTTGCCCTTGAGGTCAGCACATCGACCAACCACGACCTCGGCGGCATTCGCGGCAGCTACGACGACCGTTCTGCCATGTTGCGGCTGCGCTACAACTTGTTTCGCGGCGGCGCCGACATTGCGCGCGTACGCGAAGCCGAAGCGCGCATCGACGAGGCCCTCGCCGGCTACGCCAAGGCGCGCAACGATATCGAGCGCGACCTGCGCCAGGCGTGGCAGAGCCTGACGCAAGACCGGGCCCGCCTGCCGCAGCTGCAGCGCTACGCCGCAGCAAGCGCGCAGGTGGTGAGCGCGTACCGCAAACAGTTCTCGATCGGACAGCGCACGCTGCTTGATGTGCTCAACGCCGAAAACGAGCTGTATTCCGCCAGGAGCAGCCGCGATACCGGCGCCCATGCAGTCACACTGGGCGAGTTGCGCGTGCTTGCGGCGATGGGCAAGCTGCTCGAAACGCTGGGGGTAAGCGCGGACACGGCGCAGCAGACGCTGCCTGCGCCAAAGCAGGCGCAGGCCGGCGCAGTGGCGCAGTCGCGGGAGGTCGCCGGCGCTGCGGATGCGTCCGCGCAAGCGACGGCGGGCGACAATCGGACGACCGCCGCAGGTGAACAAAAGAGAGCTGCGGTGGCGGCGGGTTTGAGCACGAATACGAATCCGCAATCGAACGGACTCGCAGGCGGACGGGCCGCACAATGAACACTGACGCGCCTGCCCTGGCAGCCGAATCGCTGGCCGACCCGCTGGCGGCATGCCTGGCGCAGGCGGTGCGCCTGCTCGGCCTGCCGATGAGCGTCGATGCCCTGATCGCTGGACTGCCGCTGGAACCGGCGGGGCTGTCGCCGGCGCTGTTCGTGCGTGCCGCCGAGCGCGCCGGGCTCAGCGCGCGCAGCATCCGCGTGGAACTCGCGCGCTTTCCCAAGCTGTCCTTGCCGGCGGTCCTGCTACTCAAAGAGCGCAACGCCTGCGTGCTGGTCGCGCGCGACGGCGCCAATGCGCAGATCGTCACTGCGGAAGGCGCGCAGAAGACCGTTCCGGTCGCGGACCTCGCACGGGACTACACCGGAACGGCGCTCGCGGTCAGCCGCGCGGTGCGCTTCGAGGCGGGCACCGGCAGCGAGCGCATCCTCGCCACCCACCACTGGTTCTGGGGTACGCTCGCGCGCGCCTGGCCGCTGTACGGCGAAGTCGCCATGGCGAGCGTGCTGGTGAATCTTTTCACCATGCTTTCGCCGATCTTCTTCATGAACGTCTACGATCGCGTGGTGCCGAACAAGGCGTTCGACACCTTCTGGGTGCTGGCCATCGGCATGGCCCTCATCTACCTGTTTGACTTCGGCCTGAAGCTGCTGCGCGGCTGGTTCATCGACGTCGCCGGAAGGCGCGCCGACATGGCGCTTTCCTCGGCGCTGTTCGAACAGGTGATGGCGCGGCGGCTGGACGCGGGACGCGAATCGGTCGGCATGCTTGCCAACAATGTGCGCGAATTCGAGTCGCTGCGCGAGTTTTTCACCTCCGCAACCATGGCCTCGCTGATCGATCTGCCCTTCGTGGTGATGTTCATCGCGGTGATCGCCATGATCGGCGGCTGGCAGATGGCGCTGGTGCCGCTCGTGGCGATTCCGATCGTGCTGGCGATGGGCATCGCGCTGCAGGTGCCGCTGCGCGACCGCATCCGCCGCGTGTTTCGCGCGAGCGAGGCCAAGCACGCGATCCTGATAGAAACCCTGGGCTCGATCGAAGCGGTCAAAGCATTGGGCGCGGCCGCGCAGATGCAGCGCAAATGGGAAGAAGTAGTCGATTATGTCGCCAAGGAGAGCCTGGGAACGCGCCTCCTGTCCTCGCTCGCGGTGAACTTTTCCGCCTTGGTGCAGATGATGGTGGGCGTCGCCACGCTCGCCGTCGGCGTGTATCTGGTGGGCGACAACCTGCTCACCACCGGCGCGCTGATCGCATGCACCATCATCGCCGGGCGCGCGCTCGCGCCCCTGTCGATGGTGGCATCGCTGCTCACGCGCTACCACCAGTCGATGAGCGCGCTCGCCGCGCTGAACACGATCATGGACGCGCCGCGCGAGCGGCCGCGCGACCGCAGCTTCGTGCACCGCCCGACTCTGGGCGGCGATATCCACTTTCAGGACGTTGAATTCAGGTATCCGGGCAGCGAACTCGATGCGCTTGCGGGGGTGACTTTCGCGATCAAGGAAGGCGACCGCGTCGGCATCATCGGGCGCATCGGCTCTGGCAAGACCACGCTGGCAAAGCTGCTGGTGGCGCTGTATCAGCCCCAGGCGGGCTCGATACTCGTCGGCGGCACCGACGTCCGCGCCATCGATCCGTCGGACCTGCGCCGCGCGGTGGGCTATCTGCCGCAGAACATCGTGCTGTTCGCCGGCAGCGTGCGCGACAATCTGCTGCTCGGCGCACCCGGCGCCGACGACGCGGCGCTGCTGCACGCCGCCGCTCTCGCCGGGCTGAGCGACATCGTCAATCGTCATCCGCGCGGTTTCGACATGCCGGTGGGCGAGCGCGGCGAAGCCCTGTCCGGCGGCCAGCGTCAGACGGTGGCGCTGGCACGCGCGCTGGTCACGGATCCGCCTATCCTGGTGCTCGATGAGCCCACCCACGCCATGGACCGAACTGCCGAAGAGCGCCTGAAGGCGCGGCTGCAGGCCGAGCTCGCCGGCAAGACCATCATCATCATCACCCACCGCGAGTCGCTGCTCACGGCGGTGAATTCCCTGGTGGTCATGGACGCCGGCAAGGTCGTGGCGGCAGGACCGAAGGACCTGGTATTGCAGGCCATTGCAGACGGCAAGGTGAGAATCGCACGATGAGCGAAATCCTGGACGTCGCGCACCAGCCTGTGGCCAAGCCGAAGCCGCTGCGGCTGCCGCCGGCGTGGCGGCCGGAGGAACTGGCCGCGGACGACGGCGGTCTGCACCGCTCGCCGCACTGGGTGCTCGCAGCCATCGTCGCTCTCCTGCTCATCGCGGTGCTTTGGGCCGGGCTCGCCGACATCGACGAGATCACGCGCGGCGAAGGCAAGGTGATCACCACCAGCCAGACCCAGTACGTGCAGAACCTCGAAGGCGGCATCATCGACAAGATCCTGGTGAAGGAGGGCGATTTCGTCAAAAAGGACCAGGTGTTGTTCCAGCTCGACCGCGTGCGCTTTGCCTCTGCCTATCGCGAAGGTCAGCAGGGCGAACTGGGCCTGCGCGCGAAAGTGGCCCGGCTTGCCGCCGAGGTCGAGGGCACGGCGCTCAGGATGCCGCCGGACGTGTTGAAAAGCGCGCCTGCGCTCGCCGCCAACGAAACGGCGGTGCACCGCGCCCGGCTTGCCGATCTCGCCGCCAAGAACGCAATATTGCGCGAGCAGCTCGTGCAGCGCACGCAGGAAGTGGTGGAACTGAAGTCCAAGCGCGAACGCACGCGCGAACAGTCGGAGATACTGAACCGGGAAGTGGCCATCACCGCGCCCATGGTGCATGAGGGGGTGGTGTCCGAAGTCGAGTTGCTGCGGCTGCAGCGCGAGGCCAGCCGCCTCGGCGCGGAACTGGATGCGGCGACGCTGGCGCTTCCGCGTGCGCAGTCGGCGATTGAAGAAGCGAAGAGGAAGATCCAGGACAACGAATCGCAGTTCCGCAGCCAGGCGGCGACCGAGCTGTCGGCCGCGCGCAACGAACTGGCGAAAGTGGCGGAGGCGGTGCCGGGGCTGGAGGACAAGATGGCGCGCACCGAGGTCCGCTCACCGGTAAACGGCGTGGTGAAGAGCATCGCGAACAGGACCGAAGGCGGCGTGGTGCAGCCGGGCACGCCGATGGCGGAAATCGTGGCGGTGGACGATTCGCTGCTGGTCGAGGCGCACATCCGGCCGCGCGATATCGCCTTCGTTTCGGTCGGGCAAAAGGCGGTGGTCAAGCTCGCCGCCTACGATTACAGCATCTACGGCGGTATGGAGGGAAAGCTCGTGTACGTCAGCGCGGACTCCATCCAGCCGCAGCCGCAGCCGGGCCAGCCCGGCGAGCCCTACTATGTCGTTCACGTGCGCACGCTGAAACCCGGCATCGAGCATCGCGGCAAGATCCTGCCGGTGATCCCGGGGATGACCGGACAAGTCGACGTGCTCACCGGCCGGCGCAGCGTGCTGCACTATCTGCTCAAGCCGGTCAATAAAACACTGGAAAACGCGCTCAGCGAACGCTGAAGCGGCTCAGCCGTCGCGCTGCCGGCCCTAAGCGACGACGCGCCCCTGCTCCATGTGCACGATGCGGTCCGCCACCGCCAGGCTTGCCGGACGGTGGGTGATCAGCAGCACCGTCCTGCGCTTGAGCGCGTCGCGGCAGGCTTGCAGGAATTCCGCCTCGCCCGCTGGATCGAACATCGCCGTGGCTTCGTCCAGAATCAGAATCGGCGGGTCTTTGAGCAGGGCGCGCGCAAGCGCGACCCGCTGCTGCTGGCCGCCCGACAAGCGCACGCCCCGGTCGCCGATCAGGGTGTCGTAGCCCTGCGGCAGCTGCGCGATGAAATCGTGCGCCCTGGCGGCCCGGGCGGCCGCTTCTATTTCCGACTGAACGGGTTCTGGCCGGCCGTAGGCGATGTTGTCGCGCACCGTCGCATTGAACAGCAGCACATGCTGCGGCACGACGCCGATCTGCCCGCGCAGGCTGCGCAGCGACACGCCGGCAGTATCAATGCCGTCGATGAGAATCCGTCCGGCCGACGGCTCGTGCAGGCGCATCAGCAGATGGGCGAGCGTACTCTTGCCTGCACCGTTCGGACCGACGATCGCAACCGTCTCGCGCGCGGCCACATGCAGATCGACCCGCACCAGCACCTGTGCCCGCCCGGCATAGGCGAAGCTGACGCCGCGGAATTCGATTTCACCGTTCACCGCCGGCAGCGAAGTTCCGATGTGCCCCCCGGGCTCGGGAGCCACTTCCATGGCCTCGCGCAGCCGCGCCAATGCTCCCCATGCATGCTGCGTCTGCCCGTAGACATCGGCGAGCCCGGCAACCGGCCGCGTGAGCAATGCAGCGTACAGCAGGAAGCTCACCAGCTGCGCCGGCGTCAGCTTTCCGTCGGAGAGCTCCGTGCTCGCCAGCGCCAGCACCAGCACAATCGCCACCGCAGCGATGAACTGCGCCGCCGGTTCCAGCGCGGCGTAGATTCCGCGCTGCTTCGCAGTCAGGCTCAGGATGCGGTCGATCTGCTCGCGAAAACGCGTCGATTCCTGCTGTTCCCGGGTGAAGGTCTTGATCGCAGGCAGCATACCGAGGTTCTCCTGCGCGATCGCGATCGCGGTCGCCTGCTCCTGCTGCAGCTGCGCCGACAGCGGGCGCAAGTGACGGCCGAGTATTTTCATCAGGAGGTAGAACAGGGGAATCAGAATCACGGCCACCAGGGCCAGCAGCGGCCGGATGCGGAACATCAGCAGCACCGCGCCGGCAGCGGTGAACACCAGCGGCAGCAGCGCGACGACAGTGCCGCTGAGATAGCCGCCGAGGACATAGACGTCGCTGGTCAGCAGCGCCAGCGTGTCGCCCAGGCGCCGCTGGTGATAAAAAGACAGCGGCAGGGCCTGCAGATGATCGTACAGCCTGATCTTCAAATCGGCGACGATCCTGTCGGAAGCGCTTCCCAGGAGATAAGCGTTTCCGAACTTGAGCAGCGCCTGCAGGCCAAACAGGCCGAGCATCCCCGCGAGGAGCGAGCTCACGCCGGCGTGCCCCGCGCCGGCGGACTGCAGCATGGCGCCGGCCAGCCGCCCGCCGGCCCAGGGAACGAGCAGCGCGGCCGCGCTTTCGCACAACATCAGGCTAGTGCTGAAGCCGAGCGCCATGCGGTAAGGCAGCGCGAAAGCGAGGAGCGATCGAATATCGGTCATGATCCGGAGTCAGCTTGACTGGGCCAGTCCACGCAGTTACCGGCCGCAGCGCCCTGCAGCAGACGAGGCAGGGCAGTTTAATGGTTTTGCACCGGTTGATGTTATGCGCGGGGCCGCGTAGCCTAGCCGGACGATTGCGCCGGACACGGCACGATTCAGTAAAACGGCGTATCGCCTTCCCTATCCAAAACTTGAACGGACCCCCATGAACGGCGCTGAAAGCCTTATTCGATCGCTGCTCGCCAGCGGCGTAGACACCTGTTTTGCCAATCCCGGGACATCGGAGATGCATTTCGTCGCGGCACTCGACCAGGTCGAGGGCATGCGCTGCGTACTCGGCATGGCCGAAACCGTGGTGACCGGCGCAGCCGACGGCTACGGGCGCATGGCGGGCAAGCCCGCCGCGACTCTGCTGCATTGCGGACCGGGCTTCGCCAACAGCATCGCCAATGTGCACAATGCGCGCCGCGCGCACACGCCCATGGTCAACATCGTCGGCGACCAGGCGAGCTATCACCGGCCGTTCGACGCGCCGCTCACCGCCGATACCGAGGGCCTGGCGCGCGCAAGCTCGCACTGGGTGCGCACCAGCGCCTCGTCCACGACCGTCGGCGCCGACAGCGCCGCCGCGGTGCAGGCTGCGAACACCGCCCCGGGGCAGATCGCGACGCTGATCCTGCCCGCCGACACCGCGTGGAACGATGGCGGCGCGGTTGCGGCGCCCTTGCCGGTGCCGGCGCGTCCCGCCGTTGCACCCGACGCGCTGCGTACCATCGCGCAGGTGCTGCGCACCAAACAGCCGGCGATGCTGGTGCTGTACGGCCAGGCGCTGTCCGAAGCCGGCCTCGCCGCAGCCAACCGCATCGCGCATGTGACCGGCGCGAAACTGCGCACGCCGACGCAGGTGTCGCGCATGGCGCGCGGACGCGGGCGCGTGCCGGTGGACCGCATACCCTATGTCATCGAGGGCGCGCTCAAGGCACTCGCCGGAACCAGGCACGTTATCCTTGTCGGCGCCATGCCGCCGACGGCTTTCTTCGGCTATCCGGGCAAGCCCAGCCTGATGGCGCCACCGGACTCCGTCACCCATGTGCTCGCGCGGCCGGAGCAGGACGCGCTCGCGGCGCTGGAGCAGTTGGCCGATGAACTCGGCGCGCCGAAGAACGCGCCGATCGCCGCAGGCGCGATCAAGCCGCAGGTCGTCCGTGGCAAGTTCGAGCCCGAAGCCTTCGCCAGCACGCTCGCGGCGCTGCTGCCGGAGAACTGCATCGTCGCCGAGGACGCCGTGACTTCCGGCCGTGCGCTGTTCGTGCCGACCTTCAATGCCGCGCCCAACGACTGGCTGCAGAACACCGGCGGCGCGATCGGGCACGCGTTTCCCTGCGCCACCGGCGCCGCGATCGCCTGCCCGGAGCGCAAGGTTGTGTGCCTGCAGGCCGACGGCGCGGGCATGTATTCGCTGCAGTCGCTGTGGACCCAGGGGCGCGAGAAGCTCGACGTCGTGAACGTGGTGTTCGCCAATCGCATCTACAAGATTCTGTACGGCGAACTGGTATCGGTCGGCGCCAAGCCCGGCCGCGCCTCGAACGAATTGTTCGACCTGGCGCGCCCCGCGCTCGACTGGGTCAAGCTTGCCGGCGGCATGGGCATGGAGGCGACGAGCGTGGATACGCTGGAGGGCTTTGCCGATGTGTTCAAATCTGCCTGCGGACGCAAGGGACCCTTCCTGATCGAGTTCATGATTTAAGCGTAGCGATCGGGTGCGTCATGATTCAATTGCAGAAATCCGGCCTGATCATCGATGCAGATGATGTCCAGCGGCTGAAATCGGAATTCGATAGAAATAGCTGCGTATTGCTGCCAAAGCTTCTCGATGCGGAATTGCTCAACTACCTCCAGCTGCGCCTTGAACAGCCGCTGTGGAGGTCGCGAACGGATGAAGGCATTGCCACGGAAGACGTGCTCGACGACTCGCGGGCCTTGAGCCTGCTCCATTTCGTCACTAATTCTCCCGCCTTTGTCACAGCCGTGTGCGATATATCCGGCTGCGCGGATACAAGCCTGTTTCTCGGCCGTATCTATCGGTTTATCCCCAATTCTGTCCACTACGATTCATGGCATGACGATTTAGGCGATGAGGCCGATCGACGGCTGATCGGCATGAGCGTCAATCTCGGTTCGCGAAACTATGCCGGCGGCTACCTGCAGCTTCGCGACCGCGAAGCCGGGCGGACGATCTTTGCGATAGCAAATACGGGCTGGGGTGACGCCACCCTGTTTCGAATTTCCAAACACCTCGAGCACCGAGTGACTGCGGTAACGGGTACGCAGCCGAGAATTGCATTCGCCGGTTGGTTTCGCGCCAACAGGGAAGACTTTTTTTCGACCTTGAAGCGTCCTGCTGCGTAAAAAACCAGTTCTTCGTTTGCGTGGCGGGCTCGATTCCGAAACTACGAATATCCGAACAGCGCACGCGCGAGCTTTGGATGCGCGGCAAAGCGCGCAAGAAACTCGTACTCGTCGCGCCCGCCTTTGGCGCGGATCACGCGCGCGAGCGCTCGCCGCTCCGCTGGACTCCAGCGCGAAACGCCCGGCAGCGCAAACATGACGACCGGTGCCCAGCGCTGCCAGGCGAGCCGCTCGCCCGCGGAAAAGCCGCGCAAGGAACGCAGGCCGGTAAGCCGCATCGCGTCGCGGCTGCACTGCGCCAGCACGCGCTCGCGCGCGTCCGCCGCGCGCTTCGCCAGCGCGTCGCCGACGCGCAGGCCGGGTTCGGCCAGCGGCGGCAAGCTCGGCCGGCGCGCACGGTCAAAATCGAACAGCATGTGCGATTCGGCCAGTGCGCGCAGCGTGGCCGCGCTCGAACGGTGGCCCGGATTGCTGCGCATGCGCGCCAGCTCACGACGCATCAGTCGCCGCGCGCCGGCCGCGAGCGGACGAAATCCGAGCTTGTAATAGAACCACCACGCGCCCGAAGCGATCGCCTCGTCGTTGCCCCGGCCGAGCTGATACTGGTCGAAGCTGAACGACTCGGCGCCGAACAGGTGCCGCACCATCGCCAGCGTCCGGCAAAGCGTATAAGCAGCCTCACCGCCGCGAAAGCTCTCGAAAATGTTGAACGTCATCGTCGCGCAGCGCCCGATAACGAAGGCCTCGCCGTAGCCGATCGGGACGCCGTTGTGCAGGATCAGGTAGCCGCAGGTCGAGGCAAGGAGCAGGCGGCGTTCGGGGACGACGCCGATCAGGGCAAAGGCGAGTCCGCCGCCGTCGTCGATAAGGCGCACGTCGCGCGGATTGCCATAGGCGAAGGCGTCGAGATCGCGCGAGCGCGTCAGCATGGCGCCGCGGGCGAGATCGATCAGCGTCTCGGCTTCGCGCGCTGCCAGCCTGCGTTCCGACCGATGCGCTCGCGCGAGTTCCGCGCGCAAATCCGGGCGCGCGCGCCGCAGCGGCGCCTGCTGGAACGCGCGTGGCGCGGCGGCGCAGTTTGCATGCGTACGCGCTGGCGTATCCAGTCCTGGCTCGAGTTCGTAGCTCGGCTCGATCGCGTCGTGAAAGGCTTCGCGCGTAAACCCGTCGCCCGGCATGGCGGCGATGCGCCGCGCCAGGAACGCCGCGGCGCTCTCGCCGCGTGCACGCAGACGGTCCATCGCGGCGAACGCGGACAGATCCAGATGCTTCAGCGCCTCGGCCTCGGCCCGGGTGAGCAGCAGCGGCAGCGCCGCCGCGAGCTCGTCCGCGACCTCGGGCTCGTCGCGGTCGATCTCGATCAGTTGCGGCCAGCGCTGCGCGAGCCAGCGCAGGGTGGACCAGAAGAAACGGTAGCGGATGGCCGTACCCGCGATCCCGCTGTCGGCGAGCGCCTCGCGATGGCGCCTCAGGTCGGCACGCAGCGCGAAGCGCGCGAGCATGCGTTCGACCTGCGCCAGCAGGCGCGCGTCGTCCGGGTAGGCGCGCAGGAAGCACAGCGCTTCGTGCAGCCGAAGGACAGTGCGCGCCGAGCGCAGATCCGCGCGTTCGAGCCGGCGCAGAAGCGCGAGCTTGACCTCGGCGCAGCCGGCGCCGTAGCGGTCCTTGCAGCGTTCCAGCGCGCGTAGCGCCGCAGTCATCATGTCAGCGTCCGATCAATGTAAGGAATAAGGACGGGCCTTGGTACACAAGATTTTACAGAGCGCTCGCCTGAATCCGAGCAAATGTATTCAATTTTCCGTCCCTCCTGCCGTATAGTGTAAACCTTTGGTGTCTGCGTCCGCGTCGGCCGTTGCCGCGCATCGGGCGTCGCGCACGAACGCGAGGCAGCCACCGGGTACGGAAAATATGGGGTCCTATATCAAAGGCAAGGTGGACACCGCAAGAACTGCGGTCTTCAGGATCGCACTGCTGTTTTCCCTGCTCGTCGCACTCTGGATATTCATCCAGAGCGGCATACCCTTTGCGCTTGTACTCGACCTGAGGGTCGAGCGCGTGACCTGGCTGCAGACGCTCAGCGGCTGGCTGTTCGTGTTCTCCTCCGGCTGGCTGCTCTACCTGCTGGTGCATCGAACCCTGAATGCGATCTCGAGCGCCGAAGAAGAATTGAAATTGCGCGACCGCGCGATCGAATCCAGCGGCAGCGCGATCTGCATCACCGACAATCTGGCGCCGGACAATCCCATCGTCTACGTCAATCCTGCGTTCGAGCGCATCACCGGTTATTCGAGCGCGGAGGTGATCGGCCGCAACCCGCGCCTGCTGCAGGGCACCGACCTCGCGCAGCCGGAGCTGCTGACCATACGCGCCGCCCTGCACGAGCAGCGCCCCTGCCACGCGGTGCTGCGCAATTACCGCAAGGACGGCAGCATGTACTGGAACGAGCTCAGCATCTCGCCGGTGCGCAGCGACGCCGGCGCGGTGTCCCACTATATCGGCGTGCACAGCGACATCACCGGAGCGAAGACGCACCAGGACGAACTCGCGCGGCAGGCGAACCACGATTCCCTGACCGGCCTGCCGAACCGCAACCTGCTGCGCGACCGCATCGAGCACGCCTGCGCGCGCACGCAGCGCTACGGCGATTTCGCCGCGGTCGCCTTCCTCGATCTGGACAATTTCAAGCTGGTGAACGACAGCCTCGGGCACAGCGTAGGCGACCAGCTGCTGCGCGCGGTCGCTTCGCGCCTGGAAGCGTCGCTGCGCGCGATGGACACGGTGGCGCGCCTGGGCGGGGACGAGTTCGTACTGGTCCTCTCCGATCACAAGAGCGCGCAGTCGGTATCGGGTGAGTTGCAGCGCATCGTGGAATCCTTCGCTCAGCCGTTTACCATGGACAACCAGGACGTGTTCGTCACCGCCAGCATCGGCGTCGCCCTGTATCCGCAGGATGCGAAGGACGCGGAAGCGCTGATGAAGAGCGCCGAACTCGCGATGTACCGGGCAAAAGAATCCGGCCGCAATTCGTACCAGCTCTTTACCACCGAGCTGCAGACCAAGGTCACCGAGCGCATGGCGCTCGAGGGCATGCTGCGGCGCGCGCTGGAGCGCGGCGAACTTTCGCTGCATTATCAGCCGCAGGTCGATCTGCACAGTAACCGCATTTTCGGCTGCGAGGCGCTGATACGCTGGAATCAAGCCGATCTCGGCATGATCGGACCGGCAAAATTCATCCCGCTCGCGGAAGATACCGGCCTGATCGTCCAAATCGGCGAGTGGGTTCTGCGTACCGCCTGCCGGCAAACCAAGTCATGGCAGGATGCGGGCTTGCCCGCCATCACCGTCGCGGTGAATATATCGGCGCGCCAGTTCCGCGAAAAAAACCTGCTGCAGTCGGTCGCAAAGATACTCGCCGACACCGGGCTCGACCCGGCCCGGCTCGAGCTCGAGGTCACCGAGAGCGTGATCATGCACGACGCGCAGAACGTGATCGCCGAACTGCAGGCGTTCAGGGATATGGGGATAAAGCTGTCGGTGGACGATTTCGGCACCGGCTACTCCAGCCTGAGCTACCTCAAGCGCTTTCCGGTCGACCGGCTGAAGATCGACCAGTCGTTCGTGCGCGACGTGACCTCCGACGCGGACGATGCCGCGATCGCGCAGGCCGTGATCACGCTGGGACACACGCTGGATCTGCGCGTGATCGCGGAAGGCGTGGAGACGGCCGAGCAGCTCGCGTTCCTGCGCCGGAATCACTGCGACGAAATGCAGGGATATCTGTTCGGTAGGCCCATGCCGGCGGACGAATTCACGAAACTGCTGGCATCAGGCCGGACCCTCGGATCCTCAACGTGAGGGCGTCAATCGAAGGTACAATTTTGCAGTTCCCCGGCAACTGGTTTCAATAAAGGCGGACGCCTAACGCGCGCAACGCCCGGTCCGGGAATTCGCCAGGGCGCAGAAAATGCAGCACGACGATCACGGCCACGCGCACGAGCACAGCGGAAAGCACCGCGCATTCGCCATCGGCATCGCGCTCAATTTAGGGTTTGTCGCGGTCGAATCCGTCTTCGGCGTCCTGGCGCATTCGATGGCGCTGCTGGCCGACGCCGGCCACAACCTGAGCGACGTGCTGGCGCTGGCGCTGGCCTGGGGCGCCAGCCTGCTCGGCCAGCGCCGGCCGTCGCAGCGCTTTACCTACGGCCTGGGCAGCTCGTCCATCCTCGCCGCCCTGTTCAACGCCATGCTGCTGATGCTGGTGGTCGGCGGCATCGCGGTCGAGGCGGTGCAGCGCTTGCTGAACCCGGTCGAAGTCGCCACCATGACGGTCATCTGGGTGGCGCTGGGCGGCATCGCGGTCAACACGGCGACGGCGCTGCTGTTCCTGCGCGGACGCGAACAGGACTTGAATGTGCGAGGCGCGTTCCTGCACATGGCAGCGGATGCGGCCGTTTCCCTCGGCGTGGTGCTCGCCGGTGTCGGCATGCTGTACGGCGGCTGGATCTGGCTCGATCCCGCGATGAGCCTCGCGATTGCTGCGGTCATCGTCGCCAGCACCTGGGGGCTGCTGCGCGATTCGGTCGAGCTTTCGCTGCATGCCGTGCCGCCGCGCATCGACGCCGCGCAGATCCGCGGATATTTGTCGGCACTCGATGGCGTCGCCGAATTCCACGACCTGCACATCTGGGGCATGAGCACGACCGAGACCGCGCTGACGGTGCATCTGGTGATGCCCGAACGCCTGTGCGACGACCGCTTCATCACCCAGGTCACCGGCGAGTTGCGCGACCGCTTCGGCATCGGACACGCAACCGTCCAGGTCGAGACCGGCGACAGCTCCCACCCCTGCGCGCTCGCGCCGGATCACGTCGTCTAAATTCGCGCTAGGCCAGTACGTACTCGATCGCATAGGCCGCGCCGGCGTCCTGCGCCAGCACCTCGGCCAGATACGCTAGCGTCACCTGCAGCGCCGCGGGCAGCAGCCAGGGCGGATTCAAGATGAACATGCCGCTGCCATGCAGGCCCAGGCCTCCGGCCACCGGCTTTTTTACCGTCAGCGTGACATGCAGCCAGTCCTTATCCTGGAGCATTTTCAGCTGCTGCGGAAACTGGCGCGATTCGCGCCGCTGCACCTGCGGATACCACACCGCATAGACGCCGGGCCGGAAGCGCTTCTGCGCGTCACGCAGAGCCGCCAGCACACGGCGGTAATCGGCCTTGTCTTCGTACGACGGATCGATCAGCGCCAGCGCGCGGCGCGAGAGCGGCGGCAGCACCGCCTGCAGGCCGGCGAAGCCGTCGCCCGCCTGTACCATCACGCGCGGTTCGGCGCCGTGAAAGTGCTGCCGCAGCAGCCGGCTCTCGGTACTGTGGAGTTCGAACAGGCGCAGCCGGTCCTGTTTGCGCAACAGCTGCAGCGCGAACTGCGGCGAACCCGGATAGCGGCGCAGCGCGCCATCGGAATTCAGCGAACGCACCTGTCCCAGGTATTCGGCCACCGGCTGCGGCAGATCGTTCCTCGCCCACAAGCGCGCGATACCGTTCTCGTACTCGGCGTTCTTGGTCGCATAGCCCTCGTCCAGCGCGTAGACAGCCGCACCGGCGTGGGTATCGACAAACCACAGCGGCTTGTCCTTTTGCGTGAGGTAGCGCAGCAGCTGCACCAGCACTACGTGCTTGAGCACATCGGCATGATTGCCCGCGTGAAAACCGTGACGGTAAGAGAGCATTAATACGTCGCCACCTAGATCGTGCACCCCTGCGTCGTTGCACAGTTGCGGATTTGCGCGGACGAGAAGCCGTCCGCGCGGATCGTCGATTGCGCACGGATGCTTTCTATCCGTACCAAAAACACGGTTGGCGCGCGCACCGCGCAAGCCCGCCCGTCGCGTGTTACCGTATTGAACTTGCTGTATATGGCATCCCGATCGGAAAACCTGACCCAGGCTTGCAAGATCAATACTTGTCGTACTTGGTCGCCTTGCCGCGCACGGTGTCGGCGGGGTACTTCTTGGCGTTGAGCGCGATCTTTTCTGCCGCCGCCGCCATCAGGTCGACGCCGAGCTTGTCGGCGAGCAGCACCAGGTAGACCAGCACATCTGCCATTTCGTGGCCTACCGCCTTCAGCTGCTCCGGCGGCAGCGCGCGCGATTGCTCCGGCGTGAGCCAATGAAACTCTTCCATCAGCTCGGCCGCCTCGATCGCCACACCCATGGCGAGATTCTTCGGCGTATGGAACTGATCCCAGTCGCGCTCCGCGGCAAAAGCCCGGATCGCGCGCGCGAGCTGTTCCAGGTTGCCGGGCGGCGGCCGCTGCATGGCGCCCTATGCCGCCCTGGCGCGCGCGCGCAGCGCCGGCGCCAGCGCTGCGGCGGATTCGTGCAGCAGTTTCGCCGTGGTTTCCCAGCTGATGCAGGGGTCGGTGACCGAGCAGCCGTAGATCAGCCTGGACTTGTCCTCGGGGATCGGCTGGTTGCCGGCCACCAGATTGCTCTCCAGCATCAGGCCGACGATCGAATCGTTGCCCTCGATGATCTGATGTATGCAGTCGCGGAACACCAGCGGCTGCAGTTCCGGCTTCTTCATCGAATTCGCGTGCGCGCAATCGATGATCAGATTGGGCTTGAGCCCGGCCTGCGCCAGCGCCTGCTCGGTCAGCGCCACCTGCGCGGTGTCGTAGTTCGGGTTCTGGCCGCCGCGCAGCACGATGTGGCCGTAGCGGTTGCCGCGGGTGCGCACGATGGCCTGGGTACCGTCCGCAGTGATGCCGAGAAAAGTATGCGGGCTGCGCGCCGAGCGTATCGCATTGATGGCGACGCCGATATTGCCGTCGGTGGCGTTCTTGAATCCGACCGGCGCCGACAGGCCGCTGGCCATCTCGCGATGCGTCTGCGATTCGCTGGTGCGCGCGCCGATCGCGTACCAGGCGATGAGATCGCCCAGATATTGCGGCGCGGCCGGGTCCAGCGCCTCGGTGGCCGTGGGCACGCCGAGCGTCGCGAGGTCGACGAGGAAGCGGCGCGCCCGCTCCATGCCTTCCTCGATATGGAAGGAATCGTCCATGTGCGGATCGTTGATGAAACCCTTCCAGCCGGTGGCGGTGCGCGGTTTTTCGAAATACACGCGCATCACCACATAGAAGCTGTCCTGCACCTCAGTCGCGAGCGCGCGCAGTCGCTCGGCATATTCCAGGCCGGCCGCGGGATCGTGTATGGAGCACGGCCCGACGATTACCAGCAGGCGCGGGTCGCTGCGGTCGAGCACGCGGCACAGAGTCGCGCGCGCCGCTGCGACAAACTGCGCGCCCGCGTCGGGGAGCATGACGCGCTCGTGCAATTCCCGCGGCGAGGCCATCGCCTCGAACGAGACGACGTTGAGGTTTTCGGTCGAAGGCAGACTCATCGCGGCTGCGCCCGGTGCGCTGACGCCGACCGCGCGGTCGCGCAGACGCCTGCAAGTCTGGGGACCCGGCCTGCGGCGACGCTGCTCACTTTACGCCCAGGCTCGCCAGCGCCGCGGCGCGGCGGCCCGCCGTTGCCGTCTTCAGATTTGCATAGAGGCTGCCGCCATGGCTGTCCATCGCGACCAGCAAGGGTCCGAAGCTCCTGACGCGAAAGCGCCACAGGCTCTCCGGATTCAGGTCGTCCAGATCGACGTCCTCGATCTGCTCGATCCAGGTGGTTTCCAGCGCCGCGGCGCCGCCGACGATCGCAAGGTAGACACCGCCGAGTTCGGCGAATGCCGCCTGGGAACCGGCCAGCAGTCCGCCTTTGCCGATGATCATGCGCACGCCGTACTCGTGCATCAGCGGCCGGGTGAAGCGCTCCATGCGCGCGCTGGTGGTGGTGCCTACGCATACCGGCGCATAGCCGGCGGGATACGCGGCCGAGCGCTCCACTTTCTTCACGTTGGGCGCGGTATGGATCACCGCATGCCCGGCGAGCTCGAAGCGCGTCTTGCGCCCGCGGTCGAACATGTGGATCTGCGTCGCGTCGCGGATGCCGTAGAGCGTGCCGTTCAGGCTGACGGTGTCGTTGACGCGCAGGGCTCGGATCGCGGCCTCGCTTACGGGCGTGGTGAAATCGTGCTGGGCCATCAGGACACGCCTCCTTAGAAACCGTATTCAACGCCGCCTGGCGTGAAAGTCGCACGCGCGCGCCGCGCCGAATGGCATTGCATGTTGACTGCCACCGGATTCATCGTGATGTGCGTCGCCGCCGTCTCGACGTGCACCGCGAACGCGGTCGCATCCCCGCCCAGACCCTGCGGCCCGACGCCGAGTTGATTAACCGCCCTGGACAGGGCCTGCTCCAGCTGCGCACCCTCGGGGTCGGCGCAACTCGAGCCCAGCGGCCGCGTCGCAGCCTGCTTGGCCAGGTGCACGCACAGGTCCGCGGTCCCGCCCACGCCCACGCCGACGATGGTGGGCGGGCAGGTCTTGCCGCCAGCCTCGAGCACGCAATCGACCACGAAGGTCTTGACCGCGTCCACGCCATCGGCCGGGATCGCCATTTTCAGCCAGGAACTGTTCTCCGAGCCCGAGCCTTTAGGGATCATCTCCAGCGAAAACGTTTCGTCGGCGTCGCTGAAATCGATGTTGATCACCGGCACGCCGCGGCCGCAGGACGTATGTTCGTTGGTGCGCGTCAGCGGATGTACCACCGAAGAGCGCAGCGGATGCTCGCGCGTTGCGCGCGCGCAGCCGGTGCGTATCGCCTGCTTCAGCGCGTATCCGTCCACATGCACGCCGCGGCCGATGCTGAGGTTGTAGATCGGAATGCCGGTGTCCTGGCACAGCAGGTTGGCATTGTCCTCGGCGACCGTGATATTTTTGATCATGGTGCCGAGTATGGTCTTCGCCGTCGCGTCGGATTCATTGCGCTCGAGCGCGGCTATGCCCGATTTGATGTCCGGCGGCAGGACTTTCAGCGCCCGGATGTACAGCTCCTTGGCCGCCTCTTCCACCTGTTTCAAATCCAGATTCATTTG
>JBBRAI010000061.1:0-20352 GCA_038206915.1 Burkholderiales bacterium
CATGGTGAAAGCCTACGATGCGCTGGGCATGCCCGGATTGCGCGACGACGCCGACCGCGTGATGCACCAGAACTTCCCCAACAGCCCCTATTTCACGGGCGGTGTCGGCAAGAAAGACCCGTGGTGGATGCTTTGGGGGAATGCCTGGTAGCCACGATGTGGGAGGCCCGCCCCCGGGCCGATCGCGCTTCGATGCGGCACCGATCGCGGCGAGGACGCCGCTTCCACAGGCAGCCGCGGCAACCCCGACCAATCTAAACCTTGATGCCCTGATCCCGGATGTAGTCGCGGATCACGCTTTCCACATCCTTGTCCGCAACGAAACCCAATTTCAGCGCGCGCTCGGTGGTGAAACGCGCCGGCCAGGTTTTGACGATGGCCTGGATGCGCGCATCCGGTTTCCATTGCACGCGAGCCGCGACTTTGTCGCCGGCCACCCTGCGCAACGCCTCCACCATCTGCGCCACCGTCGCGGTAATGCCGGGCAGGTTTACCACGCGGTTGACGCCCCAGGCGGGAGACGGCAGTTCGTGCGCATGGACGAAGGCGTCGACCACCTTGCCGGGCGAGAGCAGCCATACGCCGGTCTCGGGGCCCACGGGACAGTCTGATATCTCGCCATTCAGCGGTTCGCGGATGATGCCGCTCGCGAACGAGGATGCAGCCAGATTGGGTTTGCCTGCGCGCACCACGATAGTCGGCAGGCGCAGCGAACGCCCGTCGATGAAACCCTTGCGGCTGAAATCGGTGGCGAGGTACTCGCCGCAGACTTTGTGCGCACCATAGGACGTCTGCGGATTGGGCGTAGTGGAATCGTCCAGCACCGGCGGCAGATCGCCGCCGAAAGCCGCCACCGAGCTGGTGAACACATAGCGTGGCGGCTGCGCCTGCCTGCGGCAGGCTTCGAGCAGATTGCGCGTGCCATCGAGATTGACGCGGATTCCGAGATCGAAATCGGCTTCGGCACCGCCGCTCACCACGGCCGCTAGGTGGAATACCGAATCGGTGTCGCGTCCCATCGCCTCGGCAAGCAATGCGGCGTCGGTAAAATCGCCCCTGATGCATTTCAGTCGCGAGTCGGTCTGCGCCGGAAAAGCGGTGTCGATCAGTACGATCTGCGTGACCGCTTCCTGCTTGCCGTCCGCCTTGGTCAGGGTGCCGCGCTTGAACAATGTCTGCGCCAGGCGATAGCCCAGAAAGCCGCCGCCGCCGGTGATGAGTATCTTCATGTTTCCCTCGATTGTTGGTGCTGCAAAACAAGATGCGTACTAAACCCCGTAATAGGAACGATACCATTCGACAAAACGCGCGATGCCGGTTTCGACCGGCGTCGCCGGCCGAAAGCCGACGGCCGCTGCGAGCCGTGACACGTCGGCGATGGTCTCGGGCACGTCGCCCGCCTGCAATGGCAGCAAATCCAGCTTCGCTTTCCTGCCCAGGCACTGCTCCAGCACTTCGATGTAGCGCATGAGCTTTACCGGCTGGTTGTTGCCAATATTGTAGATGCGATAGGGCGCGTTGCTGCTCGAGGGCCTGGGCGACGATGCCGACCAGGCAGGATCCGCTTGCGCCGCCTGGTCGATCACCCTGAGCACACCTTCGACGATGTCGTCGACATAAGTGAAGTCGCGGACCATGTCACCGCGGTTGAACACCGGGATGGGGTCACCTGCCAGAATGCCGCGCGTGAATTTGAACAGCGCCATGTCCGGCCGTCCCCACGGACCGTAGACGGTGAAAAAGCGCAGCCCGGTGCAGGGCAGGCGATACAAATGGGCATAGCTGTGCGCCATCAGCTCGTTTGCCTTTTTCGTCGCCGCGTAAAGCGACACCGGGTGGTCAACGCTATCGTCCTCGGCAAACGGCAGCTTGGCGTTTGCGCCGTATACGGAGCTGGACGAGGCGAATACGAAATGCCCGACCTCGGAGCGGCGTGCGCCCTCGAGCACATTGGCGAATCCGAGCAGGTTCGCGTCGATATAGGCGGCAGGGTTTTCGATCGAATAGCGCACGCCGGCCTGCGCGGCAAGATGCATGACGGCGTCAAAACGCTGCCTGGAAAACAGCTGCGCAATCGCGGCGCGCTCGACAATGTCGATTTTCTCGAACGCGAAACCGGGGTAGGAACGCAGGCGTTCCAGCCGCGCTTGCTTCAGGCTGACGTCGTAATAGTCGTTGAGGTTGTCCAGCCCTACGACGCTGTCGCCGCGGTCCAGCAGCCGCAGCGCGAGCGTCGAGCCGATGAATCCCGCTGCGCCGGTTACGAGTATGTGCATGGTTCGTTATTCGTTCTTCGTGACGGGCCAATCAATGAATTTGTGGGAGGCCCGCCCTCGGGCCGATCGCACTTCGATTGGGCACCGTTCGCGGCGAGGGCGCCGCTCCCACACGAGATTGCTATTCTACCGGAGCGGCATCGAAGAAATCCGCCACCTCTTCAAGCGCGCGCGTGCGCCGCATCGCCGGCAGGCTCTGCCAGATGCGCCGTCCGTAGGGCTTGCTGATCAGGCGCGGATCGCAAATCATGAGTACGCCGCGATCGGTTTCGTCGCGGATCAGGCGCCCCGCGCCCTGCTTCAGGCTGATTGCCGCGTGCGGCAGCTGGTATTCCATGAAAGCGTTCTTGCCCTGCTTGTCCAAGTATTCGATCCGGGCGGCCAGCACCGGATCGTCGGGCGGTGCGAACGGCAGCTTGTCGATCACCACCAGCGACAGCGCTTCGCCGCGCACGTCCACGCCCTCCCAAAAGCTCTGGCTCGCCACCAGCACGGCATTGCCCAGCCGCCGGAAGCGCTCGAGCAGTTCGCTGCGGCTGCCCTCGCCCTGCAGCAGCAGCGGGTAGTCCAGGCCTTCGGCGACGAAACGCTCGCGCAGCAGTTCGTGCGCGCGGCGCATTGCACGCAGGGTCGTGAACAACAGAAAGGCCCGGCCGCGGCTCGCCCTGATCACCGGCCAGACGGCGTCGACTACCGCCGGGGTGTGGGCGCTATCGTTGGGCGCCGGCAGGCCCTCGGGTACGTAGAGCAGCGCCTGCTCGGAATAGTTGAACGGGCTGTCCCAGCACGCGGTGCGCGCCTCCTCCAGACCCATTTCGGCAGTGTAGTGGGCGAAGTCCCGATTCACCGCCAGCGTCGCCGAAGTGAATATCCAGGCGCGCGGATGCCCCTGCAGCTGCTTGCGGAATATTTCGGCGATTACCAGCGGCGCCGCGTTCAACTGGAAGCTCGCGCTGTAGGTTTCCGCCCAGCGCACCATGCCCTCGGGCTCGTTGGCGAGCCAGCGCGTGAGCCGAGCCTGCAGATCGAGGGCTCGCCGCCAGCAGTTCTCCAGCCCTTCGCCGCGCTGCGCCTGGGTTTCCAGCAGCGCAGACAGCGCCTTCAGGCCTTTAGCTAGATTGCCAAGTTCGAGCGTGAAGGCCGCCTTGGCGGTCGTCGCGGCATAGGCGAGGCGCGAGGCATCCAGCGGCAGCGCCAGCCGCGCGTCGCGGCTCGATTTCTCGACAGCCGCCACGACGGGGCGCAGCGCCGGCAGGTCGCCGGCGCCGGCAAGCGCCTCGGCCAGGGTGTCGCGGCACAGGTCGAGCAGCTGGCCCGAACTCAGGCTCTCGCCGAAAAACAGCGTGGCCGTTTCCGGCAGCTGGTGCGCCTCGTCGAAAATCACCGCATTGCAGGCGGGCAGCAGTTCGGCGACGCCTTCGTCCCGGAGCATTACATCGGCGAAAAAGAGGTGATGGTTGACTACGACGATGTCGGCGCTGAGCGCCTCGCGCCGCGCCGCCATGACGAAGCACTCGGCGTACTGCTTGCAATCCTGGCCGAGGCAGTTCTCGCGCGTGGACGTCGCCGATTGCCACACCGGCGCGTTCTCCGGCACGTCAACGCATTCCGCCTTGTCGCCGGTCTTGCTGGTCCTGGCGAAGCGCGCGATCTGGTGCACCTGCGCCACGTCCTCGCGGCTGGCGAAGCGACCGTCGGAGAGCGCGACTTCAAGGTGGTGATGGCAGACGTAATTGGCGCGCCCCTTGAGCAGCGCGGTACTGACCGGGATCTGCAGCGCGTCGCGCACTGTCGGCAAATCGCGGTTATACAGCTGGTCCTGCAGGTTCTTGGTGCCGGTGGAAATGATGACCTTGCCGCCCGAGAGCAGCGCCGGCACGAGATAGGCGAAGGTCTTGCCGGTGCCGGTGCCGGCTTCTGCCACCAGCAGGCTGTTGTCGCGCATCGCCAGGGCGATGGCCTGCGCCATCTCAATCTGCTGCCGGCGCATGCGATAGCCGGGGATGGCCCGGCTCAGCGCACCCTCGGCGCCAAACACGGCCTCGAGGCTATCGTCGACGGAAAAAGACATCGCTCGATACTAGCACGCGCATCCGCATGAATTCCCTTGCCATAGCCCCCTCCGCGAGGTTCGCCATTCAGTCCCGTGTAGACAGTGCATCGGCCTTGCAATGTCGTAGCTACGCGGCCCGCAGCCGGCAATGCCGGCGTCGGCGGGGACCCAATGGTGCGGTAATGACTTCGAGATGGGCGGTGCATCTGCGCGCCTTTTCGAATAGGCCTTTACTTTTTGGGAAATATCTCCTAGATTACTTGAATGCAGAAGCATAATTCACTGATTCTAATAGGCTTCATTGGCCTGCTTCTTGTCGGATGCAGCAGCCAGCCGATGCGACTGATGCAAGCCGAACCCGAACCGCCAGCGGCCAGCGTACCCGTAGTACGCGCGACGGATACGGCAAGCAGCGTCGCGCTGCAGGCGCTGGCGTATCTGGGCACGCCGTACCGGAACGGCGGTCTGTCGCCGCGGACGGGCTTTGACTGCAGCGGGCTGGTGGCCTACGTCTACCGCGAAGGTGCCGGCATGGCGTTGCCGCGCAATACGCAGGATCTCAGCCGTTCGGGGCGTCCAGTCGACCCCGATGCGCTCAGGCCGGGCGATCTGGTGTTCTACAACACCCAGCGGCGCGAGTATTCGCATGTCGGGATATATCTGGGCGAGGATCGTTTTATCCACGCCCCGTCCAGCGGCGGCGAAGTGCGTGTCGAGAATCTGCACGCCGACTACTGGATGCGGCGCTTCAGCGGCGCGCGCCGCGTGATCGACCCCAGCAGCTAATCCGCTCCTAAGTCCCTGACAAAATTGAACCGTCCCTGACACGTCGCGCTGGCGTACGCCATTTGCGCGCCCCGGCTTGACAACGGTAATGAGAACCATTACTATTAAATCGCCAACCTTAACCATGCGAGACAATTAACGTGTCACGAATCCTGACTACCCTTACGCTGTTGCTGGCCGGACTCGGCGCCGGCTTGTCCTGCGCCTCGGCCGCCGCCGCCGACGACACATTTACGGTGGTGATCAAGGACCACCGCTTCGAGCCGTCCCAACTGGAAGTGCCGGCGGGCAAGAAATTGAAACTGCTGGTGAAGAATCTCGACGCCACGCCGGAAGAGTTTGAAAGCCACGACCTGAAGCGCGAAAAAATCATCGCGGGCAAGGGCCAGGCTACGATTACCATCGGCCCGCTGAAGGCGGGCAGCTACCGCTTCGTCGGCGAATACCACGAAAGCACTGCGCAAGGGCAGATCATCGCGAAATAGGCCATAAGCATGCTTGCCACCGCAATTATCGTATTTCGCGAAGTGCTCGAAGCCGCGCTAGTGGTAGGCATCGTACTCGCCGCGACGCGCGGCGTGTACCGGCGCGGTCTGTGGGTAAGCGGTGGCGTGATGGGCGGCGTGCTGGGTGCCGCGGCAGTTGCGGTTTTTGCGGACGCCATCGCCAGGGCGGCTTCCGGCGTCGGACAGGAATTGTTCAACGCCGCGATCCTGTTCGCCGCGGTACTCATGCTCGGCTGGCACAACGTGTGGATGAGCCAGCACGGGCGCGAGCTCGCCGGCAGCTTGAAAAGCATGGGCGCCGCGGTGCGCGGCGGCAGCAGCCACATGCACGTGCTCGCGCTGGTGGTGGGTATGGCGGTATTGCGCGAAGGGTCGGAACTGGTGCTGTTCCTTTACGGCATCGCGGCGTCAGCCTCAGGCCAGACCGGCGGCATGTTTGCCGGCGCGCTGGTGGGCGTCGGCGCCGGCGCCGCCTTCGGCGCGGCGCTGTATCTGGGACTGCTCAGCATTCCGAGTTCGCGCCTGTTCGCGGTCACAGGTTGGCTGATACTTTTGCTCGCCGCGGGCATGGCCGCACAGGGAGCCGCGTTCCTGGTACAGGCCGATATTCTGCCTACGCTGGGCGGAAGCGTGTGGGACACGACGGCATTCATCTCCGACGATGGCATACTCGGCCGAGTGCTGCACGCTTTGGTCGGATATACCGCGCGTCCCTATGGCATCCAGTTGCTCTTCTATGCCGTCACTCTGGGCTCGATCATTGTTCTGATGAGAATCGTGAACAGAGGCGGGCGAGCAGGCACAGTCTCTACTGCACGCGCGACGGCCAAGTCCGCGCATTGACGCCGGCGCTCAGGCGCCTGGATTGTCCAGATTGAATATTACCGGGACATCGATGCTGAACTCGCGTCCGCGCAGGTTGGCCGGGATCTGCACCGTGGGCTTGCCTTTCCTGAGCATGTCCATCGCCTGATTGTCCAGGATGTCGTGGCCGCTGCTGGTCGTGATCGAGGTGCCGGCGAGCATGCCGTTGGCGCCGATCACCAAGCGCACGACCACCTTGCCCTGCCAGCCCTTCTCCATGGCGATCGCCGGATAGCGCTTGTAGCGCCTAGTCGCGATAATCAACGCCAGGCGATATTGTTCCAGCGTCCCGGCGTCCGCCTCGTTGCCGCCCTTTTCGGTCAAATCGGTTCTCGACCCGACCGGCGCCTGCGGCGCTGACTTGGCCTGTGCCGGCGCCGCCGGCGCTGCGCTCGGTACGGCGGCCGCGGGCGCAGATTCGCGCGCTGGTTCGGAGGGCGCGGGTTTGGCGACGTCGGCAGGCGGCGGCTTGCGCGCTTCCGGCGCTGGAACCGGCACTGGTTTTTCAGGCACCGGGCGCGGCACTGGAGCGAGTGCCGGCGTTTCTTTGGGAGGCGGTTCCGCTCTGGGGCGTGGCGGTGGCGTCGTCTGTGGCTGAGCCGGCGGTGCCTGCACGGCGGGCGCAAGTCTTGCGGTCAACACCGTCAGCAACCGTGCCGGAGGCGCAGGCGCCTCGTGCTGTGAAATTCCCAGGAGGACCAGCGCGTGCAGTGCAATGGACGCCGATATGGCCCAGAGCAGCGCACGCTCCTGTCTAAGCGAATGTACGAACCCTGCTGCGGCGACGGAAGGAAACATGAGTGCAAGGATAGCCGATGCGGTCGCGCTATACGCCCCCGGGTGGGATTGTGTCGGTCTCGCTTTAGGGCGATCCCGCCATCCCTCGACACATGCGTCTCGGGACCGCTGCGGCGCTTATGCGCCCCAGCGTCCTGCGCGGCGTCCCCCGGACGCCGCTGGTCGAACCGGTGGGTTCTCGAAGTGCCCAGCGCTTCCGCCAAATAAAATCGCCCCCTGGGGGCGATTTTATTTGGCGGAAAGGGTGGGATTCGAACCCACGGTACGGAGAACCGTACACCGGATTTCGAGTCCGGCGCTTTCGACCACTCAGCCACCTTTCCGGGTACGTCCCCAAGGGGACTGCCTTCGGGGCGTATTTTACCAGCAAGCCCGCCGCCTGCGCCGAACGAAATTCAGTTTCCGCGCGCGATGCGCTCTAGCCCGCCCATGTATGGCAGCAGTGCAGCTGGAATCGATATGCTGCCGTTGGCATTCTGATAATTCTCCATCACCGCCACCAAGGCGCGACCAACCGCGAGTGCTGATCCGTTCAGCGTATGCGCCAGCTCCGGCTTGCCCTTATCGTTGCGAAAGCGCGCCTGCATCCGCCGCGCCTGGAATGCCTCGAAGTTGCTGCAGGAGGATATCTCGCGGTACGCGTTCTGCCCGGGCAGCCACACCTCGATGTCGTAGGTCTTGGCGGCGGAAAAACCCATGTCTCCGGCGCACAGCGCCACCACGCGGTAGGGCAGGTCCAGTTGCTGCAGGATGGTCTCCGCGTGTCCGGTCAACTGCTCCAGCCGCTCGTAGGATTTATCCGGATGGACGATCTGCACCAGCTCGACCTTATCGAACTGATGCTGACGGATCATGCCGCGCGTGTCCTTGCCGTAGGATCCGGCCTCGCTGCGAAAGCAAGGCGTATGGCAGACGAATTTGAGCGGCAGCAGTTCCAGCGGCAGGATCTCGTCACGCACGATATTGGTGACCGGGACTTCCGCCGTGGGAATCAAGTAGAACTTGCCTTCGTCGCCGCGCGGAACGGCAAACAGGTCTTCCTCGAACTTCGGCAACTGCCCGGTGCCGCGCATGCTCGCCGCATTCACCAGATAAGGCGCGTAGACCTCGGTGTAGCCGTGCTCGCGCGTGTGCACGTCGAGCATGAACTGGGCGAGGCCGCGGTGCAAACGCGCCAGCGCACCGGTCATGAGCGAGAAGCGCGAACCTGCAATCTTGGTGGCGGTGGCGAAGTCGAGCATTCCCAGTGCCTCGCCCAGGTCGACATGGTCTTTCACCGCGAAATCGAACTTCCGCGGCGTGCCGACGCGGCGCAGCTCGGTGTTGTCCTCCGCCGATTGCCCGGGCGGAACGCTCTCGTGCGGCAGATTCGGAATCAGCAGCAGGAAATCCTGCAGCTTGGCCTGAATCTGAAGCAGCTTGGCTTCGAGCGCCTGAAGTTCCGCATTGGCTTCGCTCGCCTCGCTCATGAGGGCAGTGACATCTTCCCCTTTTCCCTTGGCATGGCCGATGCGCTTGGCGAAGCTATTGCGCGCGGACTGCAGTTCCTGGGTGCGCGTCTGCACCAGTTTGCGTTCCTGCTCCAGGGACTGAAACTCGGCGCCATCGAGCTGAAACGGCCTGGTTGCGAGCCGGCGCGAAACACCTTCAAGATCGCTGCGCAATAATTGGATATCTAGCATGTGGCAATCCGGGAAACCGCGTTTTGAGAACTCATTGCGAGCTGAGGGATGCCTCCCCGCACACTCCCCTATTCAAGCACCGCTTGAGGAAACCTGAGGCAACCCCTAAGATTTCTTCGCCTTCCTGTCCAACTCGCGCAGGTAGGCCAGCTTTTCCGAAATCCTGGCCTCCATTCCGCGCTGCGTCGGCCGGTACCAATTTATTCCACCCAGGCCTTCGGGCAGATACTGCTCGCCCGCGGCATAGCCTTCCGATTCATCGTGCGCGTAGCGGTATTCGCGTCCGTAGCCCAGATCCTTCATCAGCTTGGTCGGCGCGTTGCGCAAATGCTCCGGCACCAGCCGCGATTTATCCTGCGCGATGAACGCGCGGACCTCATTATACGCGACGTATGCCGCGTTCGATTTTGCGGCGCAGGCAAGATAGATCACCGCTTCGGCCAAAGCAAGTTCGCCCTCGGGCGAGCCCAGACGTTCGTATGTCTCGCACGCATCCAGCGCGAGGCGCAGGGCGCGCGGATCGGCGAGGCCCACGTCCTCGGTCGCCATGCGCACCAAGCGGCGGCCAATGTACAGCGCGTCCGCACCGCCGTCGAGCATGCGCACCATCCAGTAGAGCGCTGCATCGGGGCTCGAGCCGCGCACGCTCTTGTGCAGGGCCGAGATCTGGTCGTAAAAGGCATCCCCGCCCTTGTCGAAGCGCCGCAGGTTGCGCGAAAGCGCGTTGTCGACGAAGGCGCCGTCGATAATGGGCGCGCCCTCGCCTGCCGCGGTCTGGATGATTTCGAGCAGATTGAGCAGGCGCCGCGCGTCGCCGTCCGCGAGCCCGATCAGGCGCTCGCGCGCAATGGCGTCGAACTGCAGGCCGGCTCGCGGGCCGGCGAGCGCGCGCTCGAGCAGGCGTCCGAGTTCCTCCTCGTTCAGGCTTTTGAGCACGTACACCGCGGCGCGCGACAGCAACGCGCTGTTCATTTCGAATGACGGGTTCTCGGTGGTGGCGCCGATGAAAGTGAACAGACCTTGCTCGACATAGGGCAGGAATGCGTCCTGCTGCGCCTTGTTGAACCGGTGCACCTCGTCGACGAACAGAATCGTCGGCCGGCCCGATTGCGCGAGCACGGCCTCGGCGCGCTGTACCGCCTCGCGTATGTCTTTGACTCCGGAGAGCACGGCGGACAGCGCGATGAATTCGGCGTTGAATGCCTTTGCCATCAGGCGTGCCAGCGTGGTCTTGCCCACGCCCGGCGGCCCCCACAGGATCATGGAATGCGGCTTGCCCGATTCGAACGCAAGGCGCAGCGGCTTTCCCGGTCCGAGCAGATGCGGCTGGCCCACGACGTCGGCCAGCGACTGCGGTCGCATGGCCTCGGCCAGCGGCGCTGTCGGCTTGACTTTGGAAAATAGATCGCTCACCGACGAGATGCGCCGCGATCTGCGTCAGTCGCCGATCACGTCCGCACCCTTGGGCGGGACAAACTTGAACAGCGCGATATCGAGTTTCGGATTGCGCCGCAGGGCGGTAAATTTGAGCACCGTGGTCTGGCCGAAGTTGTCGACCAACTCCATGACCTCCAGGCCCGAGAAACCGAAACCCATGCGGATGGTCTCGAAATTCGATTCCTTGTCGCGCGGCTTCGCCTCGACCCACTCCAGGCCGTCCTTCTCGCCCTGCTCGGTAAGCTTGAACGCGCGTTCGATCTCGTTGCTGCCGGCGAGCAATGCCGCCGGCGAAGAGCCGAGCGCGCGGTCCAGGCGCCGCACGGTAACCTGATTCAGGTCTTCGTCGTAAACCCATACCCTGCTGCCGTCGCCCACGATTAGTTGAGCGTAGGGCTTGGCGTAGGTCCAGCGAAAGCGCCCGGGGCGCATGAACGCCAGCGTCCCGCTCGCTTCCTGGACGATCTTATGCTTGCGGTCGAAAACCTTCTGCACGAATTCACCTTGCGCAGAGGCGGTGCCGGCAATGAAGCTGCGCAGCGCGTCCAGGCCGGATGCGCTTGCGCCGCCGAGCGGAAGCAGCAGCGCAACCAATAAAAGCAGCCGCAACACCGCTTAACCCTCGGCCCGGTTCGGCACCAGCACTTCGCGATTGCCATTGGGCTGCATCGCCGAAACCATGCCTGCCTGCTCCATCTGCTCGATCAGGCGCGCAGCACGGTTGTAGCCGATGCGCAGGTGGCGCTGAACCAGCGAAATCGAGGCGCGGCGCGTGCGCAGCACGATCTCCACCGCCTGGTCGTAAAGCGGATCAGCCTCGCCGCCGCCGGCTTCGCCCATGCCATTGAGTTCGCCGCCGGGCTCGCCCGCATCCAGCAGTCCGTCGATGTAATCGGGCTGGCCCATCTTCTTCAGATAAGCCACCACCCGGTGTACTTCGTGATCGGCGACAAACGCGCCATGCACGCGCTGCGGCAAGCCGGTTCCGGGACGCAGATAGAGCATGTCGCCCTGGCCGAGCAGGGTCTCGGCGCCCATTTGGTCGAGAATAGTGCGCGAATCGACCTTGCTCGACACCTGAAACGAAATGCGCGTCGGGATGTTGGCCTTGATCAGGCCGGTGATCACGTCCACCGAGGGGCGCTGCGTCGCGAGGATCAGGTGTATGCCCGCGGCGCGCGCCTTCTGCGCCAGACGCGCAATGAGCTCTTCGACCTTCTTGCCCACCACCATCATCAGGTCGGCGAGTTCGTCGATCACCACCACGATATAGGGCATGGGCCCAAGGAACTGCGGCTCGCCAGTTTCCAGCGTAGTCGGGTCCTCCAGCGGCCGCCCCGCTTTCTCCGCTTCGGCCACCTTGGCGTTGTAGCCCGAGAGCTGGCGCACCCCCAGCCAGGACATGAGCTTGTAGCGCCGCTCCATTTCGGCCACACACCAGTTGAGCGCGCTCGCCGCCTGCTTCATATCGGTCACCACCGGCGCCAGCAGGTGCGGGATGTCCTGGTAGACCGACAATTCGAGCATCTTCGGATCGATCAGGATCAGGCGAATCTGGCGCGGTTCGGACTTGTACAGCAGCGACAGGATCATGGCGTTGATGGCTACGGACTTGCCCGATCCGGTGGTCCCCGCCACCAGCAGGTGGGGCATTTTCGCGAGGTCGGCGACCAGGGGCTTGCCCGCGATGTCCTTGCCCAGGGTCAGTACCAGCGGCGAACCCATCTCGTGGTAGACCTCGGAACTGAGGATTTCCGATAGCCGCACGATTTGGCGCTTGGGATTGGGAATCTCCAGTCCCATGCATGACTTTCCGGGGATCGTCTCCACCACGCGGATGCTCACCACCGACAGCGCCCTGGCCAGATCCTTCACCAGGCTCATGATCTGGCTGCCCTTGACGCCCACCGCCGGTTCGATCTCGTAGCGGGTAATCACCGGCCCAGGGTAGGCGGCAAGCACCTTAACCTGCACGCCAAAATCGGAGAGCTTCTTTTCGATCAGGCGCGAGGTGTACTCCAGAGTCTCGTCGCTCATGGATTCGATGTCCTGCTGCGCCTCGTCGAGCAGGGCCAGGGGCGGCAGCGGCGTGTCGGGCAAGTCCTGGAACAGGGGCACCTGCTTTTCCTTGATTACGCGCTCGGACTTCTGGATCTCGACTACCGGTTGCTCGATGCGTATCGGTTCATGGTCGTCGATGATGCGCTTCTTGTCCTCCTCTACGACCGCTTCGCGTTCGTGCGTGGCTATTTCGCCCGCCTTGCGGTCCTGGCGGCGCTGCCAGCTGTAGAGCACGAAACCGTAGCCCGCTTCGAGCGCGGCGCCGGTCACTTCGATGGCCGTCAGCCAGGAAACGCCGGTGAACAGGCTGGCGCCGATCGCGAGCAGCGTCAGCACGATCAATGTCGCTCCGGTAAAGCCGAACGCAGCCGATAGGCTGCCGCTGACCACCGCGCCCAGCATGCCGCCCGGCGCCAGCGGCAATGTCGCCTTGAGCGTGTAGAAGCGCAGCGCTTCCAGGCCGGAACTCGCGATCAGCAGCACGGCAAAGCCCGCCAGCGCGACCATCAGCGAGCGCTTGTCCAGCAGGCTGCTGCCGTCCAGACGCCGGTAACCTGCGACGACAATATAGCCGAGCAGTGCCACGAGCCAATACGCAGATACGCCGAACAGGTAGAGCAACAGCTCGGAAAGCCAGGCGCCGGCGCGTCCGCCAGCATTCCTCATCATCGCTGTCCCGGTGCTGTGAAACCAGCCGGCATCGGACTTGTCGAATGTCACCAGGATCAGCAGCAGATAGAGCGCCAGCGCCAGCAATGCGAACCACTTCGACTCGCGCAGCAGGGCGGCGATTTTCCCCGGCAGGGGCGGGGCTTCGGTGCGGTTAAGTGTGCGCATGGTCAGGCATCTAAGCCGTCATTTTACCCGCTCGGCCGCCCGCCCACCAAAGCACGACACGCCGGGCGGAAATAAAAATCCCCGCGCAAGGCGGGGATTTCGATTGACGGGGAAATGCTGTGTGATCAGCGCCGGACCACGCACTCCTGGCTCTTGCCCGCGTTCACCGCCGCGCCGGTCATGATACTTTGGATGAACGTCGCCGGCGGCGTGAACTGCAGTCCCGGGTCCGTCGACAGGAAGCGCGGCCGGCTGGAGCGGTCGGAAATCGCACCGAACTGGCCGGCAAGAAAATTCTGCGAGCCGGCATTGTTGGTTGCCACGATCTCGCCGTCGGTCACGCTCACGTACACGCTGGGCTCCAGGTTCTCGTTCGAGCCCGGCTTCGGACAAGGCGTGGTAACGCAGTCGTCGGCGCCGTAGCTGGTGCCGCGTATGCCTATCGTTGCCGTGGCCGTGCCCAGGCTGTACGCGTCCTTGTCGCCGCGCTTGCCTACCAGGCCGGTGACCGCGCGCAGGCCGCCCTTGACCAGTCCGAACACGAAACTGTCCTTCTCCGGCTCTTCCTGCTTGAAGTGGAACGACTGGATCTTGAGGCTGGTGTTGGGTTTGAGTGTAACCAGGCCACCATCGGAGAACTTGATCTGGGCGTAGCTGTCTTTCTGCGTATTGACGGTATCGCCGCTGACGACCTCTGATTTCTGCGACAGAATGCGCACCGAGCCGTCAGGCTTGACGACCGACAGCGTGCCAGAAAGTTGCGTCACCGTGCCGGTATTCGCCAGCGCAGCTCCGGAAACCAATCCGAGCGCCACAAAGGCCAAGCATTGCAAGCTTGGACGATAGTTTTTCATTTTGTTGCTCCCAAGTTCACGCTTGCCGGCAGACACACCGGCGAAATCCATTCTTACTCTCGTAGTCTATTCGATTTCAATGGCAATCATCGAGGAACAAGTTCACGGTTGCGGGCAGATTTCAGCGCTGCCGCAAAGGCTGACATACTGTTACAGAACAGCAACTTACGATACTACTGGCGTGAAATATGGCAACGCCGGCTAATCCGGCAGCATGATGCTGTCGCGAATGACGATGGTATCGCCGCGCACTTCGATATAGCCGGCCTCCTGCAGATGCTTCATCACGCGGCTGACCATTTCGCGCGAAGCGCCGATCATGCGCGCGATATCCTGTTTGGACAGTTTCTTGGTCACCACCTTTTCGCTGCCGACGACCTCGGCGGTTTCCAACAGCAGGCGAGCCACGCGCCCGAATACATCCATCAGCGCCAGGCTGCCGATTTGCTTGTCCGCCTCGCGCAAACGCTTCACCAGGCCGCGCATCACCGTCATGGCCATGTCGAAGTTGTCGGCCAGACAGCGCTTGAACTCGGGCTTGGAAATGCAGATCAGTTCGCACGGCTCCAACGCCACCACGCTCGCCGAGCGCGGGCTGTTGTCGATTAGACCCATCTCGCCAAAAAATTCGTTCGGTCCGAGGATCGAGAGGATGACCTCCTTCCCGTCGAGGTCGCTCATGAACACCTTGATGCGGCCGCTTATCAGAATGTACAGCGAATCGGTCGGATCGCCGGCGGCCAGGATCTGGCCGCCGCGCGCGTATGATTTGCGCGCGACAACGCGCGCCAGCAACGCGAGTTCGTTGTCGCTGAGCAGGGAAAGCAAAGGAACATTGCGCAGCAGCGCTGTGGAAACCGGGGGTACGCCTGACATGCTCATCCCTCAAGTTACGCGTTGTGCTTGTCGTCGATTTGGTCGGCGCCGCCCGGCTTCGAACAAAATCCAGACAATCGATACGTTGACCGGCATGAGCGGTGCGGCACGCAACCACCCACACCGGGCATTTGCCTGCGTCAATGCTATCAGATTCCCAATCAGCCGGCGCGGGCCGAAACGCCTGCGGGGCGCCTTGCCGCGATCCGGCGGCGCCTAGTCGGCGACCAGGATATTGTCGCGCAGGACGATGGAGCGGCCGCGCACTTCGATATAGCCGCCGAGCTGCAGGTCTTTCATCACGCGGCTGACCATCTCGCGCGAAGCGCCGATCATTTTCGCGATGTCCTGCTTGGATATCTTCTTGACAACAATCTTCTCACCATCGACGTCCTCGGCCATTTCCAGCAGCAGCCGCGCCACGCGTCCATATACATCCATCAGCGCGAGGCTGCCGATCTTCTGATCGGCCTCGCGCAGCCGCCTGACCAAGCCGCGCATTACCGTCAGCGATAATTCGAAGTTCTCCGCCAGGCTGCGTTTAAAGTCGACCTTGGAAATCGTGAGCAGCTCGCAGGCCTCTTGCGTCACCACACTGGCCGAACGCGGGCTGTCATCGAGAAGGCCCATTTCGCCGAAGAACTCGCCGGGGCCGAGGATGGACAGAATGACTTCCCGCCCCTGCTCGTCGCCCATCAATACCTTGAGGCGGCCGCTGATAATGATGTAGAGGGAATCGGTGGGGTCGCCCGCGCCAATGATCCTGGCGTTGCGTCCTACGCTCTTGCGTACTATCGCGTTTGCAAGGAAGCCCAGCTGCTGCTCGTCCAGGCCCGCAAACAACGGGACATTTCGTAGTAGCGTGATCGATACTTTTGTCGGCTGTGACATGTCCGATTTCCAATGCGTTCCAAGCGCCCGCGCCTGCGTCACCGGCTCTGATCAGCCCATGGAAAGGCGCTTTCCTCGCCTTACGCAAGCCACCTGCGAACGGTGAACGCCCGCGCAGCGGGCTCAATTGCAGGAAGGCTTGTTCGAGTCGTCAGTGTTCGAGACCCCGGTAACAATGCGACCGGCCCGGGTTTCCTCGTTCGCAGCGAAGATGATATACGCCAACAGCGAATCGTCAAAGCCGCGCTTGGACTGCGACTGCACGAAGGACGACGCCTTGGTCTTATCCAGATTCATGAAATAGCCGGCCCCGAACGAGCCACCGGTTATGCCTGGGAACAGCAAGCGAACCTGAGAAGCTATGTCCCAATAGATTTTGATCGGCTGATCTTCGCGATCGAATATGCCGGAACCGCGTCCCCCTACGAGCAGCAGGCCTACATCAGGCACCGTATGCGTAACCCCGGCCGCGTCGGTATAAGTGTAGTCGAACTTGCCGCCGATCGTGATCTCCATGTCGCCGCTGTTGACGATGGCGGCGGGCGCACCCGCGCCCTTGCCGCCGATGAGCTGGATGTATCCGCCGGTATTGATGAACAGGGTCGCGGGGTCGATCGTGGCCGAAGCGGAACTTTGGCCGCCTTTGGTCGAATCCGCCGTGCCGCCGTTTAATACGAGGTTGCCGCCTATGTCTATGGACTTTCTTGTCGTACCTAGCATCAGCGCATCGGCGGCGGCAAACGCACCGCCGCCGGCAGCGGTGTCGCTGGTGGCGGTACCTCCGGTCAATGTGATGTTACTGCTGTTTGTCGTGTAGGGCAGCAACGGATTGACAGCCTGGTCATCCGGGTCCCGCACCGGCAGCTGCGTCCCGCCCTTGACCCCGAGGATGGTGATGAATTCGCCGCGGATCGCCGCCAGCGCCGAACTCTTGCTTGCGTTACCGGCGATGCCCGCCGATATTGCCGTAGAGCTTCCACCGATAATTTCGACGTTGCCCGAAGTTCCGGCGCCGTTCTGATCGCCGTTGAGATAGATACTGAGCTTGTTGTCGGCACGCAGGGTCGTATCGATGAACTTGCCGCTGTCGGCGGCATTCGCGCTGTTGTCGATGATCAGGTTCTGCACCGGCAGAGGGTTGCCGCTCGCGTCTTTCTGGCCGACCATGATGTTCTGCGCGCGCACTTCCACCGGATTGCCCGCCGAGCCGGCGATGATCACGCTGCCGGTGCCCGCACCATAGCCGGCGACGCCGCCGGGACCGGATGCTTCGGATGCGCTCGCATTGGCGCGCAAGGCCAGGTCGCCTTTCACCTGCACCGTGCCATAGATCCGCACGTCGCCGGTCGCGACCAGCGTCAGGGTATGGTCGAATTTCTCGAATTCGCGGTTGCCCAGCTTGTCCAGAGTGCCCAAGTCCTTGCCGATCACAACGCCGGCACTGTCGACACCGGGGTCGCTCAATATGATATTGCCAGTGGCATACAGATTGAGCGAGCCGCCAGACTGCCCGCCGTTGATCTGGGCGTTGGTAATGGCCGACTTAATGGTTACGTCGCCCGCGGTCGCAATCAAATTGATGTTGCTGCCCGAAAGGCTGGCCCCCGGTGCCAGGTTGATCGTCTGGCTGGGCGCAACCAGCGAGAATTCCGCCGCCGTGCCAATGCCGGAAATGGCGGTGCCGTTGATGCTCTTGTACTCGATATTGCTTTCAGCGTAGGGCGGCGGCTTGACCGAGCCGGCCAGCCGTGCTTCCAGCGTGATCGGCCCCATGCTATTGCCGGTACCCGAAAGGTTGTTGCGCAAATCGATGACTCCGACTTGCGAGCCGTTATTGAATGTCCTCACGTTCAGCGCGCCCGCCTCCGCTCCGCCCTTGACTGCAAGGCTTTGCAGCCCGGCGACCGCGGTCGCGCTCTGTTTGACGCCGCCGGTGGCGAAGATCGAAATGCCACCGCCGTTGCCGGCGATCACCTGACTGTTCAAGTTCACCCCACCCAGCGTGCCAACGGCCACCGATGCGGGCGACAGACCGAACCCGCCGGCGCCCGCGTAGGCTGCATCATTGCCGGTCACGAACTGGATGTTGCCTGCGCTGTTCTGTACCTTGCCGTTGATATTGAGATTGCTGCCCACGTTTAGCTCGATACCGCCGTTCGCGGCTGCGCCGTTGCTGATCGAATTCACGTTCAGGTCACCCAGGTCCGCACGTTCGAATACTCCTCCACTGGTCGTATTGACTACGGCCAGGGTAGTACCGGCAGCATGCGACAGCACCATCGGCGCGGCTAGCGTGCCGACGCCCGTCGCGGCGTTCATCGTGAGCGTGCCGCTCGCGTCGAGCGCACCGCCATTGGTGGTGATCGCGCCTGCTGCCGCGCCATTCCCATTGGCGATCAGGTTCAGGTTGCCATTTCCCGCGGCGAAGGTGATCGGCGCGTTGATGGCGATGCCGCCAGTATTGTTGAGCAGCGTGAATCCGTTCTGCGCCGTCGTCGGTGCAAGCGCACCCAGCACGGTGATCGCGCCAGTATTGTTCGCAGCACCAATCGTCAGACCGCCTGTGGTGCTGATGGTATTGAGTTCGCTGTCGGAAAGTTCCAGCGTCACCGCCGCATTGTTGGTGCTTGCCGTCGCTACGCCGAGCGCGATCGCATCGGCCGTGTTGTTCGGTTTCAGCGTGACTGCGCCGCCGCCCGATTTAATCGCGCTGCTGAGCACCATTTCATCCGAGATCAACGCGATTGCGCTGTTGCTGGTGGCCAGCGTGCCGCCATTCTGCGTAAGTATTCGGTCGGTGCCGATCACGTTCAGCGTCGCGCCTGCCGGAGCAGTCACGTTGCCGCTGAGGGTCATGTCGTTGCCGGTCGTCAGGTTTACCGTTGCGCCTGCACCCGCGCTGATCGAACCCGAGCCGGACACGTTCAGTGCGCCGCTGGTCGTCAGGCTGGTATTGCCCGTGGTATCGACCGCGCCGTTGATCGTCGTCGTGCCGGCCGAAGGCGTTGTCGTCGGCGCGCCAGTGGCGCCCTGGGACTGGGTCAGCGTCCTGGCGTTGAAAGCAGCCTGTATCGTCAGATCCCGGGCCTGCGAGATGTTCACGTCGCCCAATCGGGTAGCGCCGACGCCACCATTGAACGCGACGGCGCCGCCGCTGCCGGCGATTATGCTCAGGCTCTCAGCGCTGTTGCCAGTACCGCTAAGCGTGTTGCTGAAAGTGACATTGCCGCCGGCCGTGCTGCCGCTTGCGGTTGTATCGATGGTCGTGGTGCCCGCCCCGTTCAAAACGACCGGACTGGCGAAGCTGACCGCGTCGCCCGTGGTTCTGATCGCGCGCGGACTGGTGATCGACACGGAGCCTGTTCCGGTCGAACTGATCTGCGCAAACGCGCCGTCGGTGCTGATGTCGTTGTTGATCGTCAGCGTATTCGGCACGTCGAGCTGCACCGCGCCGCCGGCCGTGGTCGTGATTCCTGTGGTACTGACCCCGGACGGTGCATCGCCGACGACGCCAACGGCGAATGAATTTGCATCACGATAGCTGACGTTCCCCGCCACGTTCAGCGCAAGCGTCGTCACATCGTTGCCGGCATTAGTAAGGGTGAATGGACCGCTGCCGAGCAACTGCAGCCCACCTGCGATGACGCTGTCGGCCGCGGTCGCCTGAGTCACCGCGCCGTAAGCATTGAGCGTCAGGGTGTTGGCCGCAGTCGCCGCCGTACCCACGGTGATGCCTTTGGTGGTATCCGAGGCCCCACCAGCGGTCTTCACCGTGGTCAGTCCGCCTGCGCCGGTACCGATCGAGAAGCCGTCGGCATCGCGGTAGGACAGCGTGGTCGTGCCGCCCGTGAGATCAGCCACGAGCACGTTGATGTTGTTGCTAGCCTGATTCAGGCTGAACGCGCCCGAACCAATCAGGCGCAGGCCGTTGGCAAGCAACTGACCGCTGCCCTGCGATATGCCGCCGCCGGTCTGATTGAGCGTAATGTTGCCCGAGGTCCGCAACGTCGCCGTGTCGCCGCCCGCGCCCAGCACCATGCCGCCGCCCGTGGTGCCGTTCAGCAGGATATCGCCCGCGGCGCTTGAACCGCCGATGCTGCTCGTGCCGCTCGAGAGCTTGATGTCATTGCTGCCGGCGGTGCCTGTACCCGTTACCTGGATAATCGCGGATCCCGTAGACACGATGCTGGAATTGGATAACTCGACCCCGACGTTCGACCCGCTACCGGCGCCGGTGCCAGTTAGAGTGATGACACCGCTGCCCGAGTTGACGCTCGCGCCATTACTCAAATAGATGCCGCGGCTGCCGCCGGTTCCAGAACCTCCGGTTCCCAACAGCGTGACATTGCCCGAGGTGCTCGTTACCGAGGCGCTGTTGATCAGACTGATGCCGTGTGCATTGGCCGTCCCGGCGAGGCCGATTCCGCGGAT
>JBBRAI010000062.1:0-20287 GCA_038206915.1 Burkholderiales bacterium
CCCGGAGCGCTGCCGGAAATCTGGATCGTCAGGCGGTGCACCAGCGTCGCGTCATAGGTCAGATCGCCCAGGTCGGCGGCGACATTGGGCGCGGTCAGCGTGGCCGCGGCAACGTCGTCCTTCACCTTTTTCACGTCGCGATAGAAGCAATAGGCGTAGGTGCCGTTCTTGTTGTCGGTCAGAGTACCGATATTGTCGGAGGACGGCCGGCTGGGAACGCCTGCAACTATCGACTTGTCGGCGGCGAGCGTCGGGTTGCCGGTCACAATATAGCTGACCCATTTGCTTGGGGAACCGCTGGTGCCGGGAACCAGCTTGGCCAGGGAGAAAGCCAGGTTGGGATAGCTTGCAACCGCGTCGGTCGAGCGCTTCATGCTGCTGCCGAAGCCGATGATGCCGTTGCCGTTCGCATCGGCCATGGAGAAGCTCACGCAGGGCGGACTAGCGATGGTTACGCCGCCGACCGCGACGGTAGGCGCCAGCGCGGCGAACGTCGCTGCGGACGTCGTTGCAGTCAGGGTTACCGGCGCGGTGCCGGTGGGCACGGCTACTGCGGGTGCAGTCCCAGCGGTCGTGCCGGTCGTGCCGGTCGTCCCAGGCTCAGGGGCGCTGCTACCGCCGCTACCACCGCAAGCGGCCAAGGTTCCGACCATCAAGGCCGTAAGTCCCCAACGAACAAACTTCGTCTTCATATACTTCTCCCTCATTTGCAAAATTGCCAGAGCGGCACCGACAGGCACCGCACCCTTGATCATTTGCCGCGCTGATTCCACCTCGATTTTCATAACCCCTATCTGCGCTTCCAACCGTACTGGGCTTGATTCCGGCCCAAAAATATACGATGCAGGTTACCCGGCGCATCCAGGAGCAGGTTTGATGTAGATCAAATCAATTGAAGTTTTGCATCTTCTGCGGTGAACTTTAGTGCCGCGTCACCGCACCTATCCGATTGCTGACCGCACTGGGCGGAAAAGCCGGAACCGCCTGCGGAAAATTGACGCAAGCAAACTCGCGCGGCCGCGCGCCGGTGGAGCGCGCTACGGATAATGCCCGCGCAAACGCCGCGCTTCGAGGATGCGCCGGCAGGCCAGCGTGAACGCGGCGGTGCGCAAAGCGACGCAAGCTGCAGCAGTTGCAGATCGCGGGCCGGCTGGAGGACTTGAGGGTGCCCCCGGGTAACCGGCTCGAAGCGCTAATTGGCGAAGATCAAGCCGTGGGCGGGGGCGAAGGTGGCTGCGGAGTCCAAGGCGTGACGACACGCGCAAGACATGGAGCAGCCATTGGGGCCTTGCGCGACTCCTAGCGGTACACCTCGCCGCGATGGCCGGCGCGGATGACATACACCATCAGTTCGCGATCGATCAGGTCGCAGATAATGCGGTAATCGCCCACGCGATACCGCCAGGCGTGCGCGTCGCCTTGCATGGCTTTGCCCTTGCCACGCGGGTCGCCTTGGGCGAGTTCTTCGAGAAATTTGAGTATCCGACGCTGTACCGGCCGGTCGAGCTTGGAAAGCTGCCTCTCCGCAGACGCGGTGAACCTAAGCGCCCAGGCCAAGACGCTGTCTTACCTGGTCGAGCGTGCTGGTGCGGCCGCGGCGCTTACGCGACGCGAGCACAGCCCGATAGTCATCGGCATCTTGCAGGTACTGCGCCACGGCGTCGAGCACCAGCGTGGCCTTGGACTTGCGCGCGCGCCGGGCTTCCCGCGACAAGGCGGTTTCAAGTTCCGGGGTGAGCTTCACTTCCAGCATGGCGGTCCGATCCAGCAAGCCATAGACGCGCCCATTTTATCACTAGCGCCTGCTCAGGGATAAAGCCCGCGCAAATGCCGCGCTTCGAGGATGCGCCGGCAGGCCAGCGTGAAGGCGGCGGTGCGCAAAGCGACGCAAGCCTCGGCGGCCGCTCAATAGCCCGAAACCGGGGAACGAGAACGTCGTTGGAACTACCGTTCAGGTTATGCGGCAACTTCCTCGTAGGAGAACTCTGGCGCACCGGCGCGCTGAGACGCATGCTCGACTGTAATGGTGCAAATATTGCCTTGGCCATCTACATCAAGGACGGTGTCCTCATCAAGGTCTCGGGTCTCGACAACCGGCGAATCGCGAAACTCAATAAGCAGAGTGTCAGTGTCGGCGAAGTAACGAACTTTCATGGCATGAACCTTCTATCAAAGAAAGCATTATGCACCGTCTCACCATCGGGTAAGAGCACTACGCGGAGAAACCGGTTGTCCATTTCCGGCACCTGCACCCAACGCCTGATACGGCCATCGGCCTGGACCGTTTCCCGAATGGGCGCCCGGATGGCCTTTTCGATCTATTCGTCTCGGATGACAGCCCGATCCGGCCGTTTACGGATTGCCGCGAAGTAGAGCGTAGCCTTCACGCCATTACCCTATCAGATTTCCCTTTTTCTAGCTCAGCTTGTCACATGCCATTCGATGTTGGCACAAACACAATCGCGCACCCTATTCCTTCCCTAATCTCTCAAGAAGAACTGGCGCAATCTTCTTAAACCATCCCTAAGGATAAAGCCCGCGCAAATGCCGCGCTTCGAGGATGCGACGGCAGGCCAGCGTGAACGCGGCGGTGCGCAAAGTGACGGCGCCTGTTGCGCCGCGTCCCACAGGGCATCGAACGCATCGCCCATGATCTTGTCCAGCCCGAAAACCAATGCGATCAGGCGTCCTTGGATTCGGCCGCGATCTGCCGGCGTAGCTGGCGATAGCGCTCATCCGGATCTTCGCCAAACAGCGGATCCGGGCCATGCGGGACCGCGGCGACGATTGCCTGCCAGTCCTCGGGGGTGAGCACTTCTTCGGCGCGCGGCGCGACGTCGCGGTCTTCGAGGGCGAGGTGACGGCGGTAGTACACCAGGTAGGTTGCCGCCGCGGCCTCCACTTTCGCGCGCTCGACCACGACATCGTCGACCACTCGCTGCAGATACCCGAGCAGCTCGGCGCCGGCAGCGGCGATCACGCGGTGCTCCTGCAGCAGTCGATCGACCACCGGCTTCATCGACGGATCGCGTTCGGCCAGTCGGGCAAACGCCACGTCCTCGCGTGCATGGTGATAGCGGTCGGGAAAGTAGCGCAGGTAGCTGACCAGGTCGAGCATCAGCTCGAAATTCGGCTCGTTGTCCGCATGGAAAGCAGCAACCTGGCGTTCCAGCAGATCCAGCAGCCTCGAGAAATGCCTGTGCTCGGCGTGCCACAGGACGATCGATTCAGACATTCTGCCTCCCACGCGATATCGGTCCGGGCCTGCAAATCGCCTATGCCATGCCGGGACCTGGTCCGCTGCCCCCGCCAGCACCGCCACCACCGTCGCCGCCGCGTCCGCCACCGGCACCGCCGCCGCGCCCGCCACCGCGTCCGCTGCGTCCCAGCGGCCTGCGCCCGCGATTGCGCGGCACATTGCCGCGGGATTTTTCCGGCCGCGCGGGAGGCTGCCCTCTCGGCCGCACACTGCGCGGCGCCGCGCCACGGCTCTTGCCGCCGCCCATGGACTGCACGCGCTGGATTTCGTGCGCCACCACTTCGACATTGATCGCGTGCACGGAATCCGGGCCGTGCAGTTGCAGCGCTTCCCTTTCCTGCTCGTGCAGCGCCTGGAGCTTGCGCAGCGCTTCGGCGCACGCCACCGCCAGCCCCGATTCCTGCTCGGTCCCCTGCCGGTGCATTTCTATCGCGGCGATGTCGTCGGTGACTTCGTCGCTGGCCATTCGTGTGCTCATGCCAATAGCTCTCCGTTTTTCCCTGGGGAACGCGCTCAAACGCTGCGGTGGCACCCGGTGCCTGCTTGCGGCGCGCGGCTCGGGCCGCGCCGTGTGCGGCGCAATGCCGCTTCAGGACTCCGCTCGAGGCGCGAGCCGATGCTCGCCAACCTCGCCTGTCTCGCTGGCAAAAGCCCAGCGGGCGGGTCCTGGGCCAGGTCGCGCTCCGGCGACACAGCCCTCAGTTGCAGATCATACTATAAACCGCTCCGCGGCTCGCACGGCGACATTTGATCAAGGTCAAATTTCGGTCGCATTTATTCAGCCGCGCGGCGCGCGCGCTTGCGCCTATACCGAAATCACCAGCTTCTGATACAGGCCGCCGTAATAGGTCTCTTTGCGCACCTGCGCCGCGCGCACGCCTGGCGGCAGCCATTGCGAAATTTCATGCTGCCACAGGTCGAGTGCGAACGGCTCGAGCGCGCGCAGCACCGGACGGAACAAATAGCGCAGGGGATGCAGGCGGCGCGGCAGATGATAGTCGACCAGCACCAGCTTGCCGCCGGGTTTCACCACGCGCAGCGCTTCGCGCAGGGTCTGCGCGCGCGCCGCCGCGGGCTGCTCGTGCAGCAGGAAAAAGATGATGGCCTGGTCGTAGCTCGCATCCTCGAAACCGAGCGCGGTCGAATCGCGCTGATGCAGCGCCACCGGCGCCGAGGCGGGGAGTTTTTCGCGCAGGTTGCGCAGCTGGATCGGCAGCACATCGACCACGTCGAGCGAACCACCCGGCGCGATCCGCGCGGCGAGATGCTCGGAAAAATTGCCGTAGACGCAGGCGACCTGCAGCGTTCGTCCCGGCACCTCGCTCCCGAGCTCGGCCAGCGCGGCATCGCGCAGGCGCGCGAAGTTGCCCCACAGGATGAGATTGACCAGCCACTGGCGCTCGAAGAAGCTGACTGCGTTGGGGTGCACGTAGGCCCACCAGTAGGTATCCTGCAGGTAGGCAGGAACCGCCTGCGCCCGCAGCGGTTCGAGTTGCTCCGTCTCGGCTTTCACATTCATGCGTATTGTCCCACTCCGTTTTTTTAGGTCTTATCGCTGCCGCAGGGCGCAATATGCCACATACGGCGGCGCTGTGGTGGGGCAGGCTTGACATTGCTCAATCGGGCGTTCCTCCGGCGGAGTAAGTTGATTGTTGACGCGGTTGCAGGAGGCCCGCCCCCGGGCCGATCGAACTCCAATTTGCCACCGATCGCGGCGAGGGCGCCGCTCCAACGAAGGGAGGCCGCCGTGCACAGCAACTACAGCCCGGACACAGCGCAGCGCACCGGCGCCGCGGAACTGGACCGCCTGACCGCAGCGCTGCGCGATCCAGCACGCTACCCGCATGCGGTCGGGCGGGTTGAATTGCTGCAGACTCACATTTCCTGCGTGCTCCTCGCCGGCGACTACGCCTACAAGATCAAGAAGCCGGTGAATCTCGGCTTTCTCGATTTCAGCACGCTTGCCGCGCGCCGCCACTATTGCGCAGAGGAACTGCGGCTGAACCGGCGCACCGCGCCAGCGCTGTATCTCGACGTAATCGCGATCGGCGGTAGCGAAACGGCACCCGTGCTAGGCGGCGACGGAGTGCCGTTCGAGTATGCGCTAAGGATGCGGCGCTTCCCACAGGACGCCCTGCTCGACCGCATGGCGCGCTGCGGCGCGCTCCTGCCGCAGCACATCGACACGCTCGCGCGCGGCCTGGCCGCGTTCCATGCGCGCGTGGCGCGCGCCGGCGCCGGCGATGCGTTCGGCAGCCCGGGGCACATCCTCGCGCCGGCGCAGCAGAACTTCGAGCAGATGCTGCCCCTCGCGGACGCGAAGGCCGATGCAGCGCTGCTCGCGCGCCTGCGCGACTGGAGCGCGCGCGAACACGCCGAGCTCGCGCCGGTCTTCGAGGCGCGTAAGCGCGGCAGCTGGGTGCGCGAGTGCCACGGCGACCTGCACCTGGGCAACATCGCGCTGCTCGATGGCGTGCCGACGCCGTTCGACGCGATCGAGTTCGATGCGGACCTGCGCTGGATCGACGTAATGAACGAGATCGCGTTCCTGATGATGGACCTGCTCTACCACCGACTGCCGCGCCTCGCGTTTCGCCTGCTCAACGCCTACCTCGAGACCACAGGCGACTACGCCGGCGTGCGCGTGCTGCGCTTCTACCTCGTCTACCGCGCGCTGGTGCGTGCCAAGATCGCCTGCCTGCGCGCGCGGCAAGCAGGCACCGCGGCGCCGGAGAAAAGCGCGGCCGGCGACGCATACCGCCGCCACCTGCTGCTCGCCGAGCGCCTCGCCGCGGCGGACCATCCGGCGCTCGCGCTCATGCACGGGCCGTCGGGCTCGGGCAAGTCCACGCTCGCGCAGCAGCTCGCCGAAGCGCTCGGCGCGGTGCGCCTGCGCTCGGACGTGGAGCGCAAGCGCCTGCACCGGCTGGATGCGCAGGCGCGCTCGGCCTCCGCGCCGGACGCGGGCCTGTACACGCCCGAAGCGAATGAGCGCACCTATGCGCGCCTGGCCGAACTGGCGCGCGAGCTGCTCGCCGCGCGCTACCCGGTCATTGTCGACGCGGCCTTCCTCAGGCGCGCGCAGCGCACGCAGTTCGAAGCGCTGGCGCACGAGCGCGGCGCCGCGTTCGCCATCGTCGCCTGCACGGCTTCGGCGCCGACGCTGCGCGAGCGCGTCGCCGAGCGCGAGCGGCAAGCCGTAGACGCATCGGAGGCCGGGCTCGCCGTGCTCGAGCGGCAGCTGGCGCGCGACGAAGCGCTCACCCCGGAAGAAACCGCTTACACGCTGTCGATCGACACCGAGCGCAGCGCCGGCGCGCCCGAAGCCGCGGCGCTGGCGCGGCGCCTGGGCCTGAACGTCGAATCGCCCTGAAACGCAGCAAAGACGGGCATTTCCAGGCGATTGCCTGCGTTCGCCTCGAGCGCCTGCGCGAAATGTCCACGCATTTTTCCCGGCGTGCGGAGATACAGGTACGATTGGGGTTATGAGCGAACTACCGACAAAGCGGCGCAAGCGCGCGTGGCCCAAGCCGGGCCCGTTGCTGCGCGTTCTGCTGCCCTCGGTATTCACGCTGGTCCTGATCGTGCTGCTCATCTTTACGATGTTCTTCACCGACTTCGACTGGCAATGGGTCACCTTCCTCGGCGGTATCCTGTTCGCTTCGGTGCTGTCGCTGGTCAGCGCCACCTGGAAAAGCGGCTGGCGCATGGCGCGACGCACTGCGGAGGCCGCGCGTTTCAGGCAGCGCCTCGCCGCCGAAGTCCAGGAGCACCGCGATACGCGCGCGCAGCTCGAGCGCGAGCTCGCGCTGCACCAGCAGGACCGGCTGCGCCTGACGAAGGAAACCGAGGCCCATCGTGTGCTCATCGCCAGCAAGGAAGCCGCCGAAAGCCGGCTCGCGATGCTCAAGCACCATCTGGAGGAAATCGCCGTCTTCGTCGACAATGACCGGTGCTGCGGCTTCCATACGCGGCGTTTTGCCGCCTGGGCCGGAATGCCCTCCGGTCGCATAGACGGACTGGCGCTGGACGAAGCGCTGTCGCCGCACGATGCCGAGGCGCTGCGCGCGCCGCTGCTGGATGCGCTGGACGGGCGCGCCGGGCGCATCGAACTGCCGCTCACGCGGCATGCAGCCGCGCCGCAGAACGTGGTGGTGGACTTTCTGCCGCAGCGCAACGCCGCAGGCGAAGTGCGCGGGACGCTGCTGCTTGTCCGGGAACCGCAAGGGGCAGTGCCGCCTCCGCAGGCGCCCGCCGATCACGCGGCGACGCAAGCCTCCGAGCAGGCCGACATCAAGCTGATGATTTCCGACGCGAGCGGAAATGCGGTGTACCTCAAGTCCCTCACCGAGGAACTGGCCGGATGGGGCAATCCGCGCGACCGTATCCTGCATGCGATTCAGAACGACGGCTTTGACCTGTACGCGCAGGACATCATCGCGTTGGGCGCGGACGCCCGCTCCGTGTCCATGCGGGAGTTGCTCATCCGCATGCGCGACGAGGAGCAGAACATGGTGCCGCCGGGCACATTTTTGCCGATCGCCGAGCGCTACGACATGATGCCCGACATCGACCGGCTGGTGGTGCGCAAGGCCCTGGCCGCGCGCAAAGCCGCCGGCGGCGCCGACCCTGCGGTCCCGGCTCTATGCATCAACCTGTCGCGCGCAAGCATCGAGGATCGCAGCTTCGCGGAATTTGTCGCGCGCGCACTCAAGCAAAGCGGCCTGCCCGGCAGGCTGCTGTGTTTCGAGATTGCCGACAGCGACGCGATAGCCTGCAGTGCCGATTCCGCGCGCCTTGCCGAGGCGCTCAAGCCGCTGGGATGCCGCTTCACCCTCGACGGTTTCGGACACGGCGGCGTCGGATTCGAACACGTCAAGGCACTGCCGCTGGATTTCCTCAAGATCGACGGCAGCATCATTCTGCAGATTCTGCGCGTGCCCGAAGCGCTGGCCAAGGTGCGTGCGATCCAGCGCGTGTGCAAGGTACTGGGAATACGCACCATCGCGGAAATGGTCGAAAGCGACGACAGCCTCGCACGGCTGCGCGGCGTCGGCGTCGATTACGCGCAGGGATTCGGCATCGCCTCGCCGCAGCCGTTCTCGCGCGGCGCCGAGCGCTAGCCGCGTGCGGCAGTCCGGCTTTGCGCTACACTTCGGAGCCAGGGCCGCAAGCCATTTTCCCGCCCCGCGGATTTGACCACTGGCGCGGCCGGCTCAAGCGAAAAGAATGAGTGCACCAAACTTCCTCACGCTGCACGAGCTGGTAAAGAAGGCGCGGCAGAAGCTCAGCCACGAAAGCTGGGACTATATCGTCGGCGGCGCCGAAACCGAGACCACGGTCAGGCGCAACCGGCTCGCGCTCGATTCCATCGCATTTCGGCCGCGGGTGCTGCGCGACGTCAGCCATATCGACGCTTCGGCGAACTTTCTCGGGCGCAGACTGCGCCTGCCGCTGCTGCTTGCGCCGATCGGCGGGCTCGAGCTGTTCGCGCCAGAGGGCGGTGCCGCCGCGGCGCTCGCGGCGCAGCAGTTCGGCGTCGCCCACATGCTGAGTTCGGTATGCGAGCCTGGCCTGGAAGCGGCAGCCCTGGCGGCGCCCGAAGCGCTGCGCCTGTTTCAGCTGTACGTGCGCGGCGACACGGCTTGGGCCGATGCGATGGCCGAACGCGCAGTCGCCGCCGGCTGCGGCGCGTTCTGCCTTACCGTGGACACCGCCTATTACAGCCGGCGCGAGCGCGACATCGCCAAGCGCCACAGCCGCAGCGGCCCGATGCCCGAGCGCGAGTTTCAGGCCCGGCTCACCTGGGACGACATCGCGCGGATCAAGTCGAAGATCGCGCTGCCGCTGATCCTGAAGGGCATCGCGACTGCCGAGGACGCCAGCCTGGCGCTGGAGCACGGCGTAGACATGATCTACGTGTCGAACCACGGCGGGCGCCAGCTGGACCACGGCCGCGGCGCGATGGAAATGCTGCCCGAGATCGCCGCGGCGGTCGGCGCGCGCGCGCAGATCATCATCGACGGCGGGTTCTGCCGCGGCACCGACATCGTCAAGGCGCTCGCTGCGGGCGCGGACATGGTCGGGCTGGGCCGCATGCAATGCATCGGCCTGGCCGCCGGCGGACAGGCAGGCCTGGTGCGCATGCTCGAAATTCTCGAACAGGAAATCCACGTCTGTCTCGGCCTGCTCGGGGTCAAGGCCTGGGCTGAACTCGACCACAGCTATCTGCATCCAGCGCCCGCCGTAGGCACGGGCGAAACGCTGGGCGCTTTCCCGCTTCTCGCGCTCGACGAGCGCTCGTTTTATTAGCAAGTATTCGAACCGGAAAGGCGAATCGAACCATGCGATCAACTGAACAGCGCGAGCGCCTGCGCGCGATCCTCGAGGGCAAGACCTGCGTGCACCCGGCCTCGGTGTTCGACCCGATCTCCGCGCGCATCGCCGAGGACCTCGGCTTCGAACTCGGCATGTTCGCCGGGTCTATCGCATCGCTCACGGTGCTGGGCGCGCCCGACCTGACGCTGATCACGCTCAGCGAATTCGCCGCGCAGGCGCAGCGCATCTGCCGCGCCGGCAAACTGCCGCTGCTGGTGGACGCGGACCACGGCTACGGCAACGCCCTCAACGTGATGCGCACGGTGCAGGAACTGGAGACCGCGGGCATCGCGGCCCTCACGATCGAAGACACCGCCCTGCCCCAGGCCTACGGCACCGGCGCAGCGGCGCAGCTGATTTCGCTCGAAGAAGGCACGGGCAAGATGAAGGCCGCCGTCGCCGCGCGGCGCGACTCGGGCCTCGCGATCGTAGGACGCACCAGCGCCCTGGCGCTCAACGGCATGGAAGATGCGCTCGCGCGCGCCAAGGCCTACTCGGCGGCGGGCGTCGATGCGCTGTTTTTCCTCGGCGTGCGCACGCGCGAGCAACTCGACGCGCTCGCCGCGGGCTGCAGGCTGCCGATCGTGCTCGGCGGCGCCGGTGCCGAACTCAACGATCGCGATTACCTCGGCGCAAAAGGCGTGCGCATCAGCCTGCAGGGCCACCAGCCGTTCATGGCAGCGGTCGCCGCGGTCCACGAAACCCTGAAAGCGCTGCGCGCGGGCACGCCGCCGGGCAAGCTCGCGAATATCGCATCGGCGCAGCTGATGCAGCAGTTGAGCCGCGACGCCGATTACGCGCGCTGGAGCGAAGACTTCCTCGGCGCGAAAAAATAACACGGCCGCCGGCTGCGTCCGGGCGTCCGGGCCGGTCAGTGTCCACTACCTGTAAGCGAGACGACCATGGATCTTCCCAGCTACGCAACCCTCAAGACCGAGATTGCCGCGCCGCATGTGCTGCTAGTTACGCTCAACCGGCCGGAGATCGCCAACGCGCTCAACACCCAGATGGGGCGCGATTTTGTCGACCTGTGGACGCGCCTCACCGAGGACGCGGGCGAGGTGCGTTGCGTGGTGCTCACCGGCGCCGGCGACAAGGTGTTTTGCGCCGGCGCCGACCTGAAGGAGCGCAACGGCATGACGCGCGAGCAGTGGCGGCGCCAGCACGAATTGTTCGAGCGACATTACTGGGCATTGGCCGACCTGCCCGTGCCGGTGATTGCGGCGGTCAACGGCCATGCCTACGCCGGCGGCTTCGAAGCGGTGCTGTCCTGCGATTTCGCCTACGCCGTGAAGTCCGCGCGCTTCGCGCTGACCGAAGTCACGCTGGGGATCATGCCCGGCGCCGGCGGCACGCAGAACCTGCCGCGCGCGGTGGGCGAGCGCCGCGCCAAGGAGATCATCATGACGGCGCGGCCGTTCAGCGCGCAGCAGGCGCTGGACTGGGGCGTGGTCAACGACATTTGCGAGCCGGGCGAACTCCTGCCCAAAGCGCTTGACACCGCGCGCACCATCGCCGGCAACGCGCCGCTGTCGATCCGCCAGGTGAAGAAATCGGTGCGCTATGGCATGCAGATGGAACTCAGGACCGCCTACCGCTTCGAAGTCGAGGCCTACAATCACCTGGTGGAAACCGAAGACCGCTACGAGGGCATCAAGGCGTTCAACGAAAAGCGCAAACCGGTATTCAAAGGAAAATGAAACCGCGAAAGTTCAGCTGCGGTTGAACGCGCTGAACTCCCCGGCCGGAACCGGGCTCCCAGCCAGATAGCCCTGGAACTGGTCGCAGCCGTGCTCACGCAGGAAATCGAGCTGCTCCTGCCGCTCCACGCCTTCGGCGACCGCCACTAATTTGAGGGTTTTCGCCAGGTTGATGATGGCGATGGCGATGGCGCGGTCGTCCGCGTCGGTGCCCAGGTCGTCGATGAAGGAGCGGTCGATCTTGAGCTTGTCGATCGGATAGCGCTTCAGGTAGGACAGCGACGAATAGCCGGTGCCGAAATCGTCGATGATGATTTTGACGCCGAGTGCGCGCAGCCCGGCGAGCGCGCCGCCGACGATTTCCCGATCCATCAGCAGGCTCTCGGTGAGCTCGAGTTCCAGGTAACGGCCCTCGAGCCCGGTCTCCTCCAGCACCCGCTTCACGTTCGCAACCAGCTCGCCGCGCAGAAACTGCGCCGCCGACACGTTGACCGAAATCGGCAGCGCGGGGAAACCCGCGTCCTGCCACGCCTTGTTCTGGCGGCAGGCTTCGCGCAGCACGTACTGCCCGATGTCGTCGATCAGTCCGTGGGCCTCGGCGAATTCGATGAATTCCGACGGGTCGGTCAGGCCGCGCTGCGGGTGGCGCCAGCGCACCAGCGCTTCGACCCCCGCCAGGGCGAGGTCAGCAACGCGCAACTGCGGCTGATAGTGCAGCACGAATTCGCCGCGTCGCAGCGCGTCGCGCAGCTTCGCCTCGCGCGCCAGCGTCTCGGCCGCCGCATCCGACAGTCCCGGCGTGTAGAAACGGCTGTGGCCGCGGCCATGCTCCTTGGCGCTGTACATGGCCGCGTCCGCGTGGCGGATCAAATCGTCGGCGCTGTCGCCGTCGCGCGGAAACACGCTGACACCTATGCTCGCCCCGGCGCAGACCTCGCGGCCTTCGAGCGTGATCGGGGCGGAAATGACCTGCAGCAGCTTTTGCGCCACCTTGGCCGCATCGTCGGGTGCGGCAAAATCGGAAAGGATCACAAGAAACTCGTCGCCCCCCAGGCGCGACACCATGTCGGCCTCGCGCAGCACTTCCTTGATGCGCAGCGCCACCTGCTTGAGCATCACGTCGCCCACATGGTGGCCGAGCGAATCGTTGACGTTCTTGAAGTTGTCCAGGTCGATGAACATGATCGCGACCAGCGTCGCGTGGCGGCGCGCCAGAGCGAGGATAGTGCCCAGCCGCTCGGTCAGATAGGCGCGGTTGGGCAGGCCGGTGAGCATATCGTGGTGCGCGAGATACTGGATGCGCGCTTCGGCGTGCTTGCGCGCGGTCAGGTCGCGCACCACCCCCAGGCGCGACTCCTCGTCGTTGATGCGCACCGTCTTGCCCACGATCTCGACCGGGATATGGCGCCCGCTCTTGTGCACCAGCTCCGCCTCGTACGGATCCTCGCGCCCGGCGCGCTGGTAGTCGGTGGCGGCCTCGAGCCATTCGGGCGCGATGAAACTCAGCGCCTCGCGTCCGATGATCTCCTCGCGCGTGTAGCCGATCATCGCGAGCAGCGGCTCGTTGACGTCAGTCAGGATGCCGTTCTTGTGGACGAATATGCCCTCATTGCTCGCGTCGGCGAACTTGCGCATGCGCTCCTCGCTGTCGCGGATCGCGCGTTGGGCTTCCCGGTGGCGTGTGATGTCGGTAATCAGCACGAAGGCGCCGCGCATCTGCGCCTGCACGTCGATATGCGGAACCAGATGGACCTCGATGTAGCGCTGCTCGCCGTTGGGCAGGACCAAGGGGCGCACGTACTCGACTTTCTGCCCGGTGAGGACGCGCTCGACCTGCGGCTCGATCAGGCGCCAGGCGTCTTCGCCGATGGCCTCGCGCACGGTCTTGCCGACGATGGAGTCCACGGTCCAGCCGTTCGCCTCGGCATAGGCCTTGTTGGCGAACAAGCAGCGCATGGCCTCCTTCTCGTAATACGCGATCAACGCCGGCACGCTGTCGGCAATCAGGCGCAGCAGGACGGCGCTGTCGTATCCGCCTTCGGCGTCCGGCACGATCGAACTCATGGTCGCGGGCTCACAGCCACGGCCTGAGCCAGCCGAGTCCTGCGCTGGTCCCCGCCTTGGGCCGGTATTCGCAGCCGACCCAGCCGGCGTAACCGAGTTCGTCCATCAGCCGGAACAGGTAGGGGTAGTTGATCTCGCCCGAGTCGGGCTCGTGACGTTCGGGCACGCCCGCGATCTGGATATGGCCGACGCCGGCAATGTATTTCCTGAGCTTCATCGCGAGGTCGCCCTCGACGATCTGGCAGTGGTAGAAATCCATCTGCACTTTGAGATTGGCCGCGCCGACTTCGGCGCAGACCGCATGGGCTTCATCCTGCCGGTTGAGGAAGAATCCCGGGATGTCGCGCGTGTTGATCGGCTCGATCACCACGGTGATGCCGGCCGACGCAGCCTGTTTCGCGGCATGGGCCAGGTTGCGCACGTAGGTCGCGCGGTGGCGCGCACGCTCCTCCCCGGCGCGGATCAGTCCGGCCATCAGGTGCACGCGTTCGTTGCCGAGCACGCGCGCGTACGCCAGCGCCGTGTCCAAACTTTTTTCGAATTCGGTTTCGCGCCCGGGCAACGAGGCCAGGCCGCGCTCGCCCGCGTCCCAGTCGCCCGGCGGCCCGTTGAACAGGGCCTGAGTCAGGCCGTGTTCGGCGAGGCGCGCGCGCAGCTCCGCTGCCGGATACGCATAGGGAAACAGGAACTCGATGCCCTTGAAGCCGTCTTTCGCGGCGACGCCGAAACGATCCATGAATTCGTGTTCCTGGTACATCATCGACAGATTGGCGGCGAATCTGGGCATGGCGTCTTTCCTTTGGCGCAGTTTCAGCCGGCTGGATAGCGGCGGCGGATATCGGCGGCCTGCTCCGGCGTGAGCGCGCGCATGCGCCGGCCTTGCAGCAGCAGGTACAGTCGTGCCGTGGCTTCGAGTTCCTCCACTGCATCGGCGGCGGCGGCCAGGCTCACGCCCGCGACCACCGGGCCGTGATTGGCGAGCAGAAGCGCGTGGTGCCTGCCGGCAAAGCCGCGCACGGCCTGCGCAAGCTGCATGTCACCGGGCGCGTAGTAGGGCACCAGTGGCAGGCTGCCGATGCGCATCACGTAGTAGGCGGTGAGCGGCGGCAGCACGTCGGCGGGATCGACGTCCTCGAGCACGGACACCGCGACCGAGTGGGTGGAATGCAGATGGACTACGGCCTGGTTGCGCTCGCGTTCCTGGTACATCGCGAGGTGCAGGAAATTCTCCTTCGACGGCGCATCGCCCGAGACCAGCTTGCCCCGCCAGTCGAGCTTCGACAGGCGCGCTGGATCGAGCCGGCCCAGGTTCGACCCGGTGGGCGTAAGCAGCCAGCCGTCGTCGCAGCGCGCGCTGATGTTGCCGGTGCTGCCGTGCGTGAGTCCGCGCGCGTAGATCGAGCGCCCAAGTTCGCAGATCTCGTCGCGCAGGGTGTTTTCGTTCATTGCAGGGTCGATTCCGGCGTTCCGCCACCGTGGCATGTCATCAAAAACCCTTGCGCGCTGCGCGCGCCAACCGGGTTTTTCGGACGGATGAACAGCGCATCCGTCCGAAAAACCCGGTTTTGGATAAAAGCGAAAGCGGTTTCGGGTTTCACCCAAGATCGTCGATTGCGCACGGATGGCTTCATATCCGTGCGCAATCGACGATCCGCGCGGACGGCTTCTTGTCCGCGCAATATCGCGGCTCTGCACTGGCGCAATGAGTAACCTAAGGCGCCTAACATGCTCATGCGTCCAGCTGCAAAAGCGACTTAGCAAAGAAATCGACGCTGCCGAAATTGCCCGACTTGAGCGCGAGCAGTATGGGATGCGCCCCCTGCGTCGCGGTCCAGGGCACGCCGGGATCGATCTGCGGCCCGATTTTCAGCGCCGTGATGTCGAGAGCCTGCACCACCGCGCCCGAAGTCTCGCCGCCCGCCACCACCAGGCGCCGCACGCCGCGTTCGATCAGACCTTGCGCGATGCGCGCCAGCGCCTGCTCCACCATCGCGCCGGCCGCTTCCACGCCGAGTTCGGTCTGCACCGCTTTGACCGCTTCGGGCGCGGCAGTGGCGTAGAACAGCACCGGCCCCGCGGCGAGCAGCGCGTCGGCCTGTTGCAATGCCGCCGTGGCGACATCGGCGCCGCGGGCGATCTCCCTGGGATCGATGCGGATCGCCGGGCGGCCGGATTCGATCCAGTGCGCGACCTGCGCGTTGGTCGCCTGCGAGCACGAGCCCGAGACCACCGCTTCCAGCCCGGCCACCTGCGGCAACTCGGCCGCATCCGCGCGCGTCGGCAGCAGTCCGGCACGGCGGAAATTCCCCGGCAGACCGATTGCGACGCCGGAGCCGGCGGTAATCAGCGCATGCCCGGCGCAGGCCGCGGCGATCGCGTGCAGATCCGCGTCGGTGATCGCGTCGACCACCGCGAGGCGCACCCCTTCGTCCTCAAGGGCAGCGAATCGCGTGCGTATCGCTGCCTCGCCGGCGGCGACGCTGCTCCAGGCGACCAGACCCACCTTGGCGTGCGACTGCGCCTGCAGCACGCGCACCAGGCTGGCGTCGGTCATGGGCGTGAGCGGATGATCGCGCATGCCCGACTCGGACAGCGGCACCTCGCCGACGAACAGGTTGCCCATGTAGATGGTGCGCCCGGTGGTCGGAAACGCAGGACAGGCGATGGCCAGCTTCGCGCCGAGCGCGTCGAGCAGCGCCTCGGCCACCGGCCCGATGTTGCCCTGCGGCGTCGAATCGAAAGTCGAGCAATACTTGAAATAAAACTGGCGGCAGCCGGCGCGCCTGAGCCATTCGAGCGCCGCCAGCGATTGCGCCACCGCTTCCGCCGCCGCGATGGTGCGCGATTTCAGCGCGACCACCACCGCATCGACCTCGGCGGCGAGCGGCGCGGCCGGCACGCCTATGGTCTGCAGCGTGCGCATGCCGCTGCGCACCAGGTTGTTGGCGAGGTCGGTGGCCCCGGTGAAATCGTCGGCGATGCAGCCGAGCAGCACGGCTCAGTCCTTTTTCTTCTTCGGCAACTCTAAGCCAGCGAAATTCTTAATCACGGCGGAGTCGTCTTCGCCGCCGGACACCGGCGCGCGCGGCTTGCGCGGCGCTTCACTTGGCAAGCCTCGAATTGGCCAGCTCGAGCCGGTCCACGAGGTTGCGCACCAGCGCGCGGGTGAGCTGCAACTGTGCGCCGAGGCTCATCTGATCCAGGGCTTCGGGTTCGAATTCCGCCAGCAGAATTCCGGTCATCGCCTCCACTGTCGCGTGGCGCGGCATCACGCCACCGCGGATGTAGGCCATTTCGCCGAAGCTCTCGCCCTCACCGATTGTGTTGAGCAGATGGCCATCCAGCGTGACCTTGACCTGACCCTGCGCGAGGAAGAAAAAGCTCTTGCCCGGCTCGTTCTCGCGCACGATCGCCTGCTTGGCCGCGACGCGCGTCCAGCGCCCCGCGTTGATCAACTCCCACAGCTCCGCGTCGGAGAGGTTCGACAGCATCTCCACGCGCTTGAGCGCAACGTATTTCTCGCTGTCCATGATCGCGTCCGGCGGCAGCACGAGCTTGCCCACGTCGGACAGCGCGAGCGCGAATTCGGCCCAGGTTTCATAGCGGAACTCGGGCTTCTTGCCCAGCGCGCGCAGCACCACGCGGTCGATCTCCTTCGGCAGCGTCGGTCGCAGGCTGCTCGGCGGCGCCGGCTGCTGGTTCAGGATCCTCTGCACCAGCATTTCCAGGCTGTCCGCCGTGAACGGCCGCTGGCCGGTGAGCAGTTCGTACAGCACCACGCCGAGGCAGTACATGTCGCTGTGGTGGGTGAGCGGCGCCTCCTCGAGCTGCTCCGGCGACATGTAGTAGGGCGAGCCGATGCTGGCGGTCTGCACCGACTGCGCCTTGCGCAGCAGCGCGGCGCCGAAGTCGGCGATCTTCACCTCGGTGCCCTGCGCGATCATGATGTTCGCCGGCTTGATGTCGCGGTGGACGATGCCCTCGTTGAACGCATAGGCAAGCGCGCCGCAGCACTTGAACACGATCTGCAGCACGTCCGCGACCGGGAGCAGCGTTTCGGCGCTGACGTGCTGCGACAGGTCGCCGCCGCCGACCACCTCCATCGCGATGTGCCCGGCGTCTTCCTGCACTACCGCGTCGAGGATGCTGACGATATGCGGGTGCTTGAGCTTGCCGGCGAGCGAGGCTTCGTTGAGGAACTGCGAGCGGTAAACGGCGCCGAACTCGGGGTCCTTGAACACTTCCGGCTCAATCACCTTGAGCGCGACTTCCTTGCCGGAAAAGGTATCCACGGCCAGATAGACGGTCCCGGTCGCGCCCTTGCCTAGCTGCCTGCGGATATCGTACTTGCCGATCTGCAGGCTCAGATCCATTTCGAAGGGTTGGTCCACTGGCCTAGGTTCCCTGCATTTTGCGTTTTCGCTCATTGCAGCCGCGACTTGCGCCGCCGCGCGGCGGCGGCGCCTGCGACTGCGCTTCCCTGCATTACGGCGTCATTCTAACCTTTGCCATCGCCGATTGGCATAGGCACGAATTCATAACACGAACGCAGCGCTACCGGGTGGACCCGGCCCGGCCCCAGGTTAGCGGCGCACCGGCCGGCTCAATCAGTTCCGCTCCCTGGTTGCGCGCGTTGTTGACGGCAGTGCCCAGCGGAATCGCCTGCATCTCGCCGGCCGGATAGGCGGCGATCATAGTCTGCACTTCGGCCGGGTCGCGCAGCGCCGGGTCGAGCCAGCGCGCGTAGTTTTCGCGCGGGACGATCACCGGCATGCGGTCGTGGATGCGCGCCATGAGTTCGTTCGGCGCGGTGGTGATGATGCTGAACGAGCGCAGTTCACCCCCTGGCCCGGTCCAGCTTTCCCACAGGCCCGCAAACGCGAACAGGCCGTCGTCCTTGAGCCGGATCAGATAAGGCTGCTTGCGGCCCGCAAGCGCCTTCCATTCGTAGAAGCCGGTCGCCGGAACCAGGCAGCGGCGCTGGCGGAACGCGGCGCGGAAGGCCGGCTTCGCGGCGACGCTCTCGCCGCGCGCGTTGATGGTCTTGTAGCCGATGGCCTTGTCCCTGACCCAGTGCGGAATCAGTCCCCAGTGGTGCCAGCGCGCCACCCTGCGCCCGCCCTCCTCTAGGATCACCAACTGCTCCGTGGCCGGGGCGACGTTGTAGCGCGCAAGCGGGCCCGCATCGAGTTCGGCTTCGACTTGAAACGCATCGTAGAGCGCCTTGGCGTCGGTGACGATCTGGTAGCGGCCGCACATGCGGCGATTATGCGGCGCCCGGCTGCGGCACCGCAAGCGGCGCCGGCTGGGGCGCGCCCCTACCTCATACCCTACACCTCGGCCGCATCCTGCCACCGCCCCGATCTGATACCGTATATAGTATGATTCAGCCATGACCAGACTGGCGAAACTGCTGGCGGCAATTCGAGCCAACCCCAAAGCGGTGCGCTTCGAAGACGCCTGCAAGATCGCAGAACACCTCGGCTTTACGCACAAAGGCGGGCAGGGCTCGCATCGCGCGTTCGGAAGGCCGGAAGAGCCAGATCTGCTGAATTTTCAGAATCGTGACGGCCATGTTCCGCCCTACCAGGCACGGCAGTTGATCAAGATGATGGACAAGTATGGAGACGAAAATGACTAAGTATCCGATTGAGGTTTTCTGGAGCGACGAGGACGAAGGCTATATCGCCATCGTGCCCGACCTGCCCGGCTGCAACGCCTGGGGCAAGACCGAAGTCGAGGCGATACGCGAGACCCGCGATGCCATTGCCGCCTGGATCAAATCCGCAAAGAACATGAAGCGCGCGATTCCGTCACCTTCCAATCCTGCCGACGAAATGGCGTACAGCGGCAAATTCCTCATGCGGGTCCCCAAGAGGCTGCATGCGGACATGGCCAAGTCTGCCAAAAACCAGGGCGTGAGCTTGAACCAGTATGTGCTGTATCTGCTGACCGAGCGACATGCACACAGCAAGAGGGCTGCGTAGCCAAAAATGGCAATCATTGGCTACAACGAAGCCGACACCCGCGCCAAGCTGATCGACCCGGCGCTGCATGAGCGCCAGTGGATCGAACTGGTCAAGGACGATCAGCGCGCCACTCACGGCGAAATTCATCGCGAGCAGAGCGCGGTGCGCGTCGAGATTCTCGATGGCAAGCCGATCAAGCGCGGCCGTGGCCGCGTGGATTACCTGCTGCGCGCTTACATCGGGGAGCATGAGCAACCGTTGACCTTGGCGTTCGTCGAGGCAAAGAAACAAAGACTCCCGCCAACGCAAGGCCTGGAGCAAGTCAAGGAATACGCCCGGCGCCATACGGTGAAGTTCGTGTATTCGACCAACGGCCATCTCTTTGTCGAATACGACACCACTACCGGCAAGACCACCGATCCGCGCCCGATGTCCGAGTTCCCGACGCTGCCCGAGTTGCGCCAACGCTGGTTCGCGGCCACCGGACTCGACCCGTCCGCGCCGGAGGTCGGCCCGCTGCTTACCGCTTACAGCGTGGCCGGCGACAAACCGCGCTACTACCAGGACGCGGCGGTGCGCGCCGTCCTCGAACGCGCTGCACGCGCCGCGAACGGCGCGGACAAGAAACGCGCCCTGCTGTCGCTTGCCACCGGGGCCGGCAAGACCAGCATCGCGGTGGGAATTCTGCAGCGCCTTTCCGACGGCGGCCAGTTGAAGCGAGCACTGTTCCTGGTCGATCGCGACGAACTGCGCGAACAGGCGCACACCAGGTTCCACAACGTTTTCGGGTCGGATGCCAAGATCGTGCGCGAGGCCGCGGACGGCGGAAACGAAGCCAAGAACGCGCGCATCCACATCGCCACCTATCAATCGCTCGGCATTCACGAAGAGGGAGATGCCTCGTTCCTGCGCAAGCA
>JBBRAI010000063.1:0-19939 GCA_038206915.1 Burkholderiales bacterium
AAGGCGGAAACCGAGTTGCGCAGCACCTACGAAGCTATCCCGATCGGCCTGTTTACGCTGGACGCAGACGGGAACTTCGTACGCGGCAATCCGGCGCTGCACAAGATGCTGAAGGTAGACCCGTCGCGCGCCAGAAGGGAATCCTGGGCCGGGCATTTTGAGCCCGGCGCGTGGGTCAGGCTGCGGGACATGATCTGGCACAGGACTGCCGAAGAACTGGAAGTGCGCGACCACGTCGGTGATGAGGAGAAATCCAGGCGCTACCTGGTGCGGGCAACACTGGCCGGGAACATGATTGAGGGCTCGCTGCAGGACATCACCCAGCGCTCCAAGGCGACTGCCAGGCTGCTTTTCCTGGCCGAGAACGATCCACTTACCGGCGTGCTGAACCGGCACGGCATCGAGGAGGCTTTTGCGGCCGCTCTGCATAGCCTCGTAAAAGGTCAGCCGCTGGCGCTTGCGTATCTCGACCTTGACCGGTTCAAGCTGATCAACGACCTGTTCGGTCACCTGGCCGGGGACGAAGTCCTCAAGCAGGTATGTCTACGCGTGCGCGAAATGCTCGCTGACGGACACAATATCGGGCGGGTCGGAGGCGACGAATTCGTCATTGTGTTCCGCAATACGCCGATTCGTACCGCGACTGCGATCTGTCGCGGCATCGTCGACTGGATCGGTTCCACGCCGTATCAGATCGGCGACAAGGCGTTCCAGGTCAGGGGTTCGATCGGGCTGATCGAAGTGGCCGACGGCACCAACGTGAAGGACGCGATGTCCGCGGCGGACCGCGCCTGCCGCGAGGCCAAGAAGGGGCTGCACGCCAATCTGGTGGTCTACGAGAAGAACGAGTCGGTATTCAGGGAACGCGAAGAGGAATTGCGGATCATCGAGCGCCTGGGTACCGGCGTGGTGCCGGAGGGCCTGTTCCTGGTGATGCAGCCCATCATGTCCCTGCGCTCGCCCTACGAGTCGCTGAATTTCGAGATACTGCTGCGCATGCGCCAGCCCGACAACACCATCACGTCGGCGGGAAAGATCATTTCCGCCGGCGAAAACAACGGGCGCAGCGCCGTGATCGACCGCTGGGTCATGTCCAATGCCCTGGAATGGCTGGACGAGCACTACGACAGCCTGGACCGCACGCGCTTCGCGTGCCTGAACCTGAGCGGCGCTTCCCTCAATGACGAGCGCTTCATTCACGACGCGTTTTCCATGCTGGCGCAGCACGGACGCGCGGTAGGCAAGCTGTGCATAGAGATAACCGAAAGCGTGGCGCTGCACGATCTGGACAACACGCGGCGCTTTATCGACAAAGTGCGGGATTTCGGCGCCAAGGTGGCGCTCGACGATTTCGGCGCCGGATACACCTCGTTCTCCTATCTGAAGGAATTGCGCGCCGATACGCTGAAGATCGACGGCAGCTTCGTCCTCGGCGTTAACACACATCCGGCGAATCTCGCCATCGTCGAGGCGATCGTAGAACTTGCGCACAACCTCGGCATGAAGAGCGTGGCGGAATGGGCCGAAGACCTTGCCACGCTCGAGTCGCTGGCGGAGGTGGGGGTGGACTACGTACAGGGCTTCGTCATCGCCAGGCCGCAGCTGCCGGCAAGCATCCTGCGTGCGCGCTCTTCCGCGAGTTTCATCGAGGACGAGCGCGTCGCCCAATATGTGCGCAATCACCTCGCGCGCGGACAGGCGGTCGAACTGTGGGAGCAGCTCAGGGACCTGAAGCCGAAAGGCTTGAATAGCTGACCAGCAAATTCCGCCGCGGGCCTTGCGGACCCAGAGCCGAATCCGAGTCAACGCAGTCGAACCGGAGCCAAGCATGCCAAACGCCCGCAGCGCCCTTTACGACAGGCAGTACAATGCCCGCGCGATGATCCCCGATCACCAGGAGATCTTCGAACGCGGCGCGCGGCGTTCGGCGGAAGTGCGCTCCAACCTGCCCTGCCGGCTCGATGTCGCCTATGGTCCCGGCCCGGCGGAAAAATTCGATATTTTTCCGGCCGAAGGCAAGAGCGAGGCCTTGCTGGTGTTCATCCACGGCGGCTATTGGCGGTCACGCGACAAAAGCGACTTTTCCTATCTTGCCCCCGCATTCACGCGCGGCGGCGTGACCGTCGCCGTGCCCAACTATGGCCTGTGCCCGCGAATCGGGATCGAAGATATCGTCAAGCAAAACCTGCTCGCGATCGCCTGGCTCTGGCACTACGGCACGCGCTATGGCGTCAATCCGGGCCGGCTGTACGTCGCCGGACATTCGGCGGGCGGCCACCTCACGGCGATGATGCTGGCGGCGCGCTGGAACACCTACATGCCAGAATTGCCCTACAACCTCGTCAAGGGCGGCCTCGCGATCAGCGGCATCTACGATCTGGAACCGCTGGTGCACGCGCCATTCGTGAACGTGGATCTGAAGCTTGACCAGGCGCTCGCGCGCCGGCTGAGTCCGGTGTACATCCCGCCGGCGACGACCGCGCCGTTGTATACCGCAGTCGGCGGCGAGGAGAGCGAGGAGTTCAAGCGCCAAAATGCGCTCATCGCGAGGACCTGGCGCTACGCTTTCGCGCGGGACATTCCGATGCCCGGCTGCAACCACCTTACCGTGCTCGAGCAGCTCGCCGATCCGGCCAGCGCCCTGTTCCTGGGCGCGATGGATATGATGCGGCGCTGAGGCCTCCCCGGCTTGGCGGGCAGCGCGGAAAGCTGCTATCTTTGGCCGGCCATGGATCCGCGCACGCTGCTCGTCGATAGCTTTCATGCCGCGGTGGGCGCCGCTGATCCGCTGAAGGTCCTGCCGCAACACCTGCCGCAGCCGCCCGCCGGAAAGACCCTGGTGGTCGGCGCAGGGAAAGCCGCAGCGGCCATGGCGCTCGCGGTCGAACAGCACTGGCCCTCCGCCGCACCGCTGGACGGCCTCGCGATCACACGCTACCGCCACGGCCTCCTCACAAACAGGATCAAGGTCATCGAGGCCGGCCATCCGGTGCCGGACGAAAGCGGCGAAAAAGCGGCGCAGGAGATACTGCGTCGCGCGAAGACCCTGGGCGCAAACGACCTGCTGCTCGTGCTGGTGTCGGGCGGGGGCTCCAGCCTGCTCAGCCTGCCGGTCGAGGGCATAGGCATGGAGGAGCTGAAAGCCACGACCAAGGAGCTGTTGCGCTGTGGCGCGCCGATCCAGGATATGAATACCGTGCGCAAGCACATTTCCGGCATCCAGGGCGGCAGGCTGGCCGCCGCATGCAAGGCCCGGGTGCTGGCGCTGATCGTCTCGGACGTAACCGGCGACGATCCCACGCATATCGGTTCCGGACCCTGCGCACCGGACCCGAGCACCTATCAGGAGGCGCTCGACATCATCGCGCGCTACGCGGTGCAGGCGCCGGCTGCGGTGACCGCGCATCTGCAGCGCGGGGCGCGCGGCGAAATCGCCGAAACGCCCAAGCCCGGCGACAGGCTGTTCCAGCGCGTCGAAAATCGCGTCATCGCAACTGCGCAGGGCTCGCTGCAGGCTGCCGCCGCCTTTTTCCGCGCGAAGGACATTGCGCCAATTGTGCTGGGGGACAGCGTGACCGGCGAAGCCAGCGAAGTCGCCAAGGTCTATGCAGCGCTGGCGCGCCAGATCCGCGAGCACGGCGAACCGTTCAAACCGCCGCTGGCGCTGATCTCGGGCGGCGAGTGCACGGTCACCGTGCGCGGCAAGGGCCGCGGCGGCCGCTGCGCCGAATTCCTGCTCTCGCTGGCGCTGGAACTGGGCGGAATGCCCGATGCCCATGCGCTTGCCTGTGATACCGATGGCATCGACGGCTCGGAAGACAATGCCGGCGCCGTCCTTGCGCCGGACTCGCTTGCGCGCGCGACTGCGGCCGGCGTTTCGGCGAAGAAACTGTTGGCGAATAACGACGCGTACGGTTTTTTCGAGGGTTTGGGCGACTTGATCGTAACCGGTCCGACGCGGACCAATGTCAATGACTACCGGGCGATACTGTTGCTGTGAGCTTCGATCGAATCGTATTTGAAAAGATCGCTTCAGCTCTCACGACCATGCAACTTCATCGCCGATTGCCAGACCGAGCAGGCTGGCGGCGCTGGCGCGGTTGGCCGCTACCTCGACCAATCCCTGGCCGTTTTCGTACCAAAATAACGAGCCTTTAGCCGCCTCGGCGAAGACGCGCGCGAACGGCAGCTGCGCTGCGCCGACCGCAAGCAGCGCTTCGCGGGGAATCCCGCTCGCGCGGATGCCGGTATGGGCGTTGCCGTAATGGTCGAGGTAGATGATCTCCGGCAGGTCGTCGCCGCCGAATTCGATGCCCGGGCTGTCGGCATGCTCGTACCATCCTCTGGGCAGTCCGTTCTGCATCGCCAGCGCCGCGGCTACAGGTGCAAACAAGTCACGCCCATGGAACGAGGCCGACAGCCGCTCCGGCCGCCACACGATGCGCCAACTGTCGCCCTTTTGCGCGCGTGCGCCGATGACGGAAAGCAGGCCATTGTCCGGCCCGACGTACCAGCGCTCGTCGGCTTGCATCACCAGAACGTCGCGCGGTCCGCCGACGCCGGGATCGACTACGGCCAGAAACACATTGTCCGCGTCGAAACTACCGACCATGGCGGCGAGCAGATGCGCGCTGGCGCGCACATTGAACGCCGGCGCTTCGTGCAGCAGGTCGATGACCGGGACCACCGGCGCATGCCGCGCAAGCACGGCTTTGACCTGACCAACATAGATGTCGCCTGCGCCGAAATCGGTAAACAGCACGATTGCCATCGGCGTATTGTAGCGCCGTTCCACATCCGCATTCCCGGCACCCGGTGCTGCGCGGTGCGCGCCCCGCGGTCCCGGAAATAAAAAAAGCCGGCACGCTGGCCGGCTTCTTCATCGCGTCGGAAACCGCGTCAGGACTTGGCTTCAGCCGCGTTGGCGTCGTCAGCCGCCTCGGGGCGGTCCATCAGCTCGACCAGGGCCATCGGCGCGTTGTCCCCCTGGCGGAAGCCGTTCTTGAGGATGCGTAGATAGCCGCCGTTGCGTTTGGCGTAGCGCGGCCCGAGCTCGTTGAAGAGCTTGGTCACCATGTCGCGGTCGCGCAGTCGGTTGAACGCCAGGCGGCGGTTGGCGACGGTGGCGATCTTGCCCAGCGTGATCATCGGCTCGACCACGCGGCGCAACTCCTTCGCCTTGGGCAGCGTGGTTGTGATGACCTCGTGCTTGAGCAGCGAATTGGTCATGTTGCGCAGCATCGCCAGCCGGTGGCTGCTGGTGCGATTGAGCTTTCTCAGTCCTAAGCGGTGACGCATGTTCTTGCCTCTTCTGTTCCGCCCTCGTCCCGAGGGCCATGATTCTCGACTGCGCGGTCAGCTGCAGGCGGGCTTTTCTCAGACGCGCGCGACTTCCAGTCCCGCGGGCGGCCAGTTCTCCAGTTTCATTCCCAGCGTCAATCCGCGCGAGGCGAGCACTTCCTTGATCTCGTTGAGCGACTTGCGGCCCAGATTCGGCGTCTTCAGCAGTTCGGTCTCGGTGCGCTGGATCAGGTCGCCGATGTAATAGATGTTTTCCGCCTTCAGGCAATTGGCCGAGCGCACCGTGAGTTCCAGGTCGTCCACCGGGCGCAGCAGAATGGGGTCAACCTGCGGCGCCTTCACCGGCTCGCTTGCGATCGGCGTGCCCTCCAGCGCGGCAAACACCGACAGCTGCTCCACCAGTACGCGCGCTGCATAACGTATCGCCTCTTCCGGCTCGACCACGCCGTTGGTCTCGATGTCGAGGATCAGCTTGTCGAGGTCGGTGCGCTGCTCCACCCGCGCCGATTCCACCGCGTAGCTGACGCGGCGCACCGGCGAGAACGAGGCGTCCAGGATGATCTTGCCGATGCCCTTGGTCTCTTCCGGCGTCGCCCGCAGGTTGCCGGGCTGGTAGCCGCGGCCGCGCTCGACCTTGATCTGCATCTCCAGCTTGCCGCCGGGGGATAGGTGCGCAATGACGTGTTCCGGGTTGACGATTTCAACGTCGTGCGAGACCTCGATGTCGGCTGCGGTCACGGCGCCTTCGCCTTTCTTCTTCAGCGTCAGCAGGGCCTCGGTGCGGTTATGCACCTTGAGCACCACGCCCTTGAGGTTGAGCAGGATGTCGACCACGTCTTCCTGCACGCCGTCGATGGTCGAATACTCGTGCAGCACGCCGGAGATCTGCACCTCGGTCGGCGCGAAGCCCGGCATCGAGGACAGGAGTACGCGCCGCAGCGCGTTGCCCAGCGTGTGGCCGTAGCCCCGCTCGAACGGCTCCATCACCACTTTGGCGTGATTCGGCGCGATGCTCTGCACGTCGATAATGCGCGGTTTCAGAAATCCACTGCTTTGCATGGAGGTTCCTCTGGGAAACTTTAACTATTACTTGGAATACAGTTCGACGACCAGGCTTTCGTTGATCGTCGAGGGCAGCTCGCTGCGCTGCGGCATCGCCTTGAACATTCCCTTCAGGGCCGTGGCATCCACCTCGAGCCATTCGGGAACGCCGCGCGAAGCCGCCGCCGCAGACGCGCCCTTGACGCGCAGCTGCTCCTTGGCGGCCACCGCCACTTCGATGGTGTCGCCGGTGCGCACGTGATAGGACGGGATGTTGACGCGCTTGCCGTTCACCGTGATGCCGTTGTGGCGCACCAGCTGGCGCGCCTCATTGCGCGAGGCGCCGAAACCCATGCGAAAGCACACCGTATCCAGGCGCGATTCGAGCATCTGCAGCAGGGCCTCGCCGGTGATGCCTTTGCTGCGTGCCGCGGCGGCGTAGATGCCGCGGAACTGGCGCTCGAGGATGCCGTAGATACGGCGGATCTTCTGTTTCTCGCGTAGCTGCTTGCCGTAGTCGGAGAGGCGCTGGCCGCTCTTCTGGCCGTGCTGGCCGGGCGCATAGGCGCGGCGCTCGACGGCGCACTTGTCGGTAAAGCACTTCTCGCCCTTGAGGAACAATTTCTCGCCCTCGCGGCGGCACTGGCGGCATTTGGGGTCTAGGTTGCGGGCCACGTTTCCAGTCTCCTTAGATGCGCCGACGCTTGGGCGGGCGGCAGCCGTTGTGCGGCACCGGCGTCACGTCGCTGATGCTGGTGATCTTCAGGCCGATCGCGTTCAGGGCGCGCACGGCGGACTCGCGTCCGGGCCCGGGGCCCTTGATGCGGACTTCGACGTTTTTCACGCCGCATTCCTGCGCCGCCTTGCCCGCCTGCTCGGCCGCGATCTGCGCCGCGAACGGCGTCGACTTGCGCGAACCCTTGAACCCGGCGGCGCCGGAGGTCGCCCACGAAAGCGCGTTGCCCTGGCGGTCGGTGATGGTGATGATGGTGTTATTGAACGAGGCGTGAATGTGCGCGATGCCTTCGGCAACGTTCTTCTTCACCTTCTTGCGTACGCGCGCCGCTGCTGTGGCGCCGGCGCTCGGGGGTTTGGCCATTGATGTTTTCCTCTACGTATCCGTTGATCCGGGGCCTATGTCTTGGTCGCCGCGGATTTCATCTTGATCGCGGCCTTGCGCGGGCCCTTGCGCGTGCGCGCGTTGGTGCGCGTACGCTGCCCGCGCACAGGCAGGCCCTTGCGATGGCGCGAACCGCGATAGCAGCCCAGATCCATCAGGCGCTTGATCGACATCGATACCTCGCGCCGCAGGTCGCCCTCGACTATGAATTTGGCCACCTCTTCGCGCAGGCGTTCCATGTCGGAATCCGACAGGTCCTTGACTTTGGCCGAGTTTCCGACCTTGGCGGCGACGCAGATCGCCTGCGCGCGCGCCCGCCCGATGCCATAGATTGCCGTCAGCGCAATCTCGGCGTGCTGGTGGTTTGGAATGTTGACGCCTGCAATACGGGCCATTAGTTCACCCCAAGAATGCGAAACCGATAATTATAGCTTGATATCATGCTCATTGCCAGCCGATTAACCTTGACGCTGCTTGTGGCGCGGGTTGGTGCAAATGACGCGCACCACTCTCTTCCTGCGAATAACTTTGCAGTTGCGGCACATCTTTTTTACCGATGCCTGTACTTTCATCGTGCTCTCCTGCTGCGCCCCGGTCCGCGCTGTTACACCCGGACTACTTTGCGCGGAAAACGATCCGCGCCCGTGTCAAATCGTACGGCGTCAATTCCACCGTCACCTTGTCGCCCGGCAGGATGCGGATATAGTGCATGCGCATCTTGCCGGAGATATGCCCCAGAACTATGTGGCCATTTTCCAGCTTCACCCTGAAGGTCGCGTTCGGGAGATTCTCCACAATCTCCCCCTGCATTTCGATTACGTCCTCTTTCGCCATCAGCGTGTGGGAAAGCCCGCGCCCTTGAAATTGGCCTTTTTCAACAGGCTTTCGTACTGGTGCGACATGATGTAGGCCTGCACCTGCGCCATAAAGTCCATGGTCACCACGACGATGATCAGCAGCGAGGTACCGCCGAAGTAGAACGGCACGTTCCACTTCAGGATTAGGAATTCGGGCAGCAGGCACACCAGCGTCACGTACACCGCGCCGGCCATGGTGAGCCGCGTCAGGATCTTCTCCAGATAGCGCGCCGTCTGGTCGCCGGGACGGATTCCGGGAACGAAGGCGCCGCTCTTTTTCAGGTTGTCCGCCGTCTCCTTGGGGTTATATTGCAGCGCGGTGTAGAAGAAACAGAAAAATATGATCGCACTGGAATACAACATGACGTAGATAGGCTGACCCGGCGAAAGCGTGCCGGAGACGTCGCTCAGCCAGCCCATGCCCTCGCTGCGACCGAACCAGCCGGCCAGGGTCGCCGGGAACAGGATGATGCTCGAAGCAAAAATCGGCGGGATCACGCCGGCCATGTTGAGTTTGAACGGTAGGTGCGAGGCCTGCCCGCCATAGACCTTGTTGCCAACCTGGCGTTTGGCGTAGTTCACCAGTATCTTGCGCTGGCCGCGTTCGACAAAACACACCGCCCAGGTCACCAGCACCACGGCAGCAGCCACCAGCAGCGCAGTCAGCGGGTGCATGGCTCCGGTGCGCACCAGTTCCAGCGTGCCGCCTACGGCATTGGGCAGTCCGGCCGCGATACCCGCAAAAATGATGATCGAAATGCCGTTCCCCAGGCCGCGTTCGGTGATCTGCTCGCCCAGCCACATCAGGAACATGGTGCCGGTCACCAGCGTGCTCACCGTAACGAAGCGGAACATGAGCCCCGGTTCGAGCACCAGCCCGGGCTGCGATTCCAGCGCGATGGAAATCCCGATCGCCTGAAACAGCGCCAGGAATACCGTGCCATAGCGCGTGTACTGCGTGATCTTGCGCTGCCCCGCCTGGCCTTCTTTCTTCAGTTGCTCGAGCTGCGGCGAAACCGTCGTCATCAACTGCATGATGATCGAGGACGATATGTAGGGCATGATCCCCAGGGCGAATATGGTGAAGCGCGACAGCGCGCCGCCGGAGAACATATTGAACATCCCCAGAATCCCACCCTGCTGCGATTTGAACAGATCGGCGAGCACAATCGGGTCGATGCCCGGCACCGGGATGTGCGCACCGATGCGGAACACGACCAACGCGCCGAGCAGGAAGAACAGGCGCTTTTTCAAGTCGCCGAACTTGCCGCTCTTGCCGATATTTTGAGCCTGGGTAGCCATTTCCGATCCTGGCAATTAAGCCTTTTCGCCTTTCGCTTTTGTCTTGTCCTTGGGTTTGGCCTGGCCGGCGGGTTCGGCTGCACCCTTGGCCGGCTTCGCCGCCTTAGGCTTGGCCTTGACCTTGGCCTTGGCATCTGCTGCAGCCTCCTTGGGCGCCTCGGCGCGCGCCTTGCGCTTGGCAACCGCTGCCGCCATGGCCTTCGCTTTCTTGCTGCCTTCCGCGGGCGCTTTTTCAGCCGGCAGGGCAATGCTGCCGCCGGCCGCTTCGATCGCCGCCCTGGCGCCCTTGGTGACGCGCAGTCCGCTCAGGCTGACTTTGCGCTCGATCTTGCCCGAAAGAATCACCTTGGCGGCTTCGGTTGCCTCGGGAACCACGCCGGCGCCCTTGAGCGCGTTCAGATCGATGTCGTCAATCTTCATTTTCTGCAGGTCGGACAGACGCACCTCGGCGGTCAGCCCGCGCGCCATGGAATTGAAGCCGCGCTTGGGCAGACGCCGCTGCAGCGGCATCTGGCCGCCCTCGAAACCGACCTTGTGAAAGCCACCAGCACGCGACTTCTGGCCCTTGTGGCCGCGCCCAGCCGTCTTGCCCAGGCCGGAACCGATGCCGCGCCCGACGCGACGGCGCTCGCGTTTAGCGCCTGCCGCAGGCTTGATCGTATTGAGCTGCATTTATGCCTCGCACTTCACTAGGTAGTAGACCTTGTTGATCATGCCGCGGATCTCGGGGGTATCCTGCAATTCCACGGTGTGATTGATGCGCTTCAGGCCGAGCCCGCGCACAGTGGCGCGGTGTGCGGCCTTGCAGCCGATCACGCTTTTTACCAGGGTGACCTTTAGTTTCTTGTCCGCCATGATTGCCCTCAACCGGTAATTTCTTCGACCGTCTTGCCGCGCTTGGCGGCGATTTCAGACGGCGTGTTCATGGCTTTCAAACCCTGCAGGGTGGCGCGCACCACGTTATAAGGGCTGCCTGAGCCGATGCACTTGGCGAGCACATTGGTCACGCCCATGACTTCGAATACCGCGCGCATCGCACCGCCGGCGATGATGCCCGTGCCCTCGGACGCCGGCTGCATGTAAACCTTGGCCGCGCCGTGGCGACCCATCACCGCATGGTGCAGCGTGCCGTTCTTCAGGCTGACGCGGAACATCTTGCGCCGCGCCTCTTCCATCGCCTTTTGCACGGCCACCGGAACCTCGCGCGATTTGCCCTTGCCCATGCCGACGCCGCCGTCACCGTCGCCCACGACGGTTAGCGCCGCAAAGCTCAGTATGCGGCCGCCTTTGACAACTTTCGTGACGCGGTTGATCGCGACCATTTTTTCGCGCAGGCCGTCGCCGCGGTCGTCGCCGCCCATCTTGCCTTGCATCCTGCCTTGCATCTTCGCCATATTCTTCCCCGATTCGAGGTCTAACTGTTACGAGGGGAACCGGGAGGGAAAGGAAGGGTCCCTCCCCTTTCTTAGCCCCTCGTGCTCCCTAATTCAAACGCCTGACGATTTTTCCGTCAGCCGCTCCTAAAACTTGAGTCCGGCTTCGCGCGCTGCTTCAGCGAGCGCCTTGACGCGACCGTGGTACTGCAGTCCGCCGCGGTCGAACGCCACTTTTTCGATTCCCAGCTGCTTCGCCTTCGCGGCGATGCGTTTGCCGACCGCCTCGGCCGCCTTGACGTTGCCGCCGTTGGCGACGCTCGCGCGCACTTCCTTTTCCAGCGTGGAGGCGGCTGTCAGGACCTTGGTGCCGCAGGCGGAAATCACCTGCGCATAGATGTGGCTGTTAGTGCGATGCACCGCAAGCCGCACGGCTTTGAGCTGCGCGATTTTGGCGCGGGATCTACGTGCGCGGCGCAGTCGCGCCTCTTTTTTATCTATCATGGCTATGGCTCCGCTTACTTCTTCTTGGTCTCTTTCAAGACCACTTTCTCGTCCGCGTACCGCACGCCCTTGCCCTTGTAGGGCTCGGGGCTGCGATAGGCACGCACCTCGGCGGCCACCTGGCCGACCTGCTGCTTGTCGTTGCTGCGCAGAATGATCTCCGTCTGAGTCGGGGTCTCGACCTTGACGCCCTTGGGCATCTGGTGCACCACCGGATGCGAGTATCCAAGCGCAAGGTTGAGCTTGTCGCCCTGCGCCTGCGCGCGGTAGCCGACGCCGACCAGAATCAGCTTGCGTTCGAAGCCCTTGGTCACTCCCTGCACCATGTTGGCCACCAGCGCGCGCACGGTGCCCGACATCGCGTTGGCCCGCGTCGAGTCGTTTTTCACCGCGCACAGTAGATTGTCGCCTTCGCGCTCGATGCTGATATCGCTGGACAGGCTCTGCGTGAGCGTACCCAGCGGGCCTTTGACCGCGACCTGGCCGGCCGAGACCGTCACTTCGACGCCCTTAGGCACGGCAATGGGGAATTTTCCGATTCGTGACATGATTGCGTTCCCTTAAGCCACGATGCACAGCACTTCGCCGCCAATTCCGGTAGCGCGCGCTTTTCTGTCGGTCATCACACCCTTGGAGGTCGAGACGATGGCGATGCCCAGCCCGTTCATGATCTTCGGGATGTCGTCGCGGCCCTTGTAGATGCGCAGTCCGGGGCGGCTGACGCGCTCGATCTTCTCGATCACCGGCGCGCCGGCGTAGTACTTCAGCGCGATTTCGAGCACGGGTTTGCCCGCCTCGTCACTCACCTTGAATTCCTCGATGTAGCCCTCGTCTTTCAGCACCTGGGCGATGGACGCCTTCACGCGCGACGACGGCATCGCCACCGACAGCTTTTCCGCAAGTTGCGCATTACGGATGCGGGTCAGCATATCGGCGATAGGATCACTCATGCTCATGCTTTGTCTCCTCTCACCAGCTGGCTTTGGTCATGCCGGGGATTTCCCCGCGCATGGCGATGTCGCGCAGCTTGTTGCGCCCCAGGCCGAACTTGCGGTACACGCCGCGTGGGCGGCCCGTCAGCTTGCAGCGGTTGCGCACCCGCGTAGGGCTCGCATCGCGCGGCAGCCGCTGCAACTGCAGCCGCGCCGTCATGCGCTCTTCCTCGGGCTGCTTGAAATCGTTGATGATCGCCAGCAGCGCGGAGCGCTTCGCCTCGAACTTCTTCACGATTTTGCGGCGCTTCTCGTTGCGGTTGATGACTGCGGTTTTTGCCATGGCGCAATCCTTCAGGTCTTGAACGGAAATTTGAAGGCCGAGAGCAGCGCTTTGGCTTCCTCGTCGGTCTTCGCAGTGGTGGTGATGCTGATGTTCATGCCGCGCAGGGCATCGATCTTGTCGTACTCGACTTCGGGAAAAATGATCTGCTCTTTGACGCCCAGGTTGTAGTTGCCGCGGCCGTCGAAGGCGCGCTGCGACAGCCCGCGGAAATCGCGGATACGTGGTATCGCGATGCTGACCAGGCGGTCGAGGAATTCGTACATGCGCACGCCGCGCAGCGTCACCATGCAGCCAATCGGCAGGTCCTTGCGGATCTTGAAGCCGGCGATAGGCTTCTTCGACAAGGTGACCACCGGTTTCTGCCCGGCGATCTTGGTCATGTCGCTGACCGCGTTGTCCATGATCTTCTTGTCGTTGACCGCTTCGCCCACGCCCATGTTGAGCGTGATCTTCTCGATGCGCGGGACCTGCATCGTCGTCTTGTACCCGAACTTCTTGACCATGTCGGGCACCACGGTCTCTTTGTAATAGCTGTATAAGCGTGCCATAGCGTTTTCTCTCTCAGGCGTCCACGACTTCGCCGTTGGACTTGAATATGCGCACCTTGCGACCATCCTCCAGCGTCTTGAAGCCGACGCGGTCGCCCTTCTGGGTCTGCGGGTTGAACAGCGCGACGTTGGAAATGTCGATCGGCATGTCCATTTCCACGATGCCGCCGGTCTGGTTCTTCATCGGGTTCGGCTTCTGATGCTTCTTCGCGCGGTTGACGCCCTCGACCAGCAGGTGCGTGCCGTCGACGCGGCGCAGCACCGTGCCGCGCTTGCCCTTGTCCTTGCCGGTGGTGACGATCACATCGTCACCCTTGCGGATCTTTTGCATGGCCTTCGATTCCTATATTTCTAACTTGGGGAGCTGCGAGGGAATGTCCCTTGCCTGCGTCAACCCGCCGACTACAGAACTTCTGGTGCAAGCGAAACAATCTTCATGAAGCGCTCATTGCGCAGTTCACGCGTCACCGGTCCAAAAATGCGCGTGCCGATCGGCTCCAGCTTGGCGTTGAGCAGTACCGCCGCGTTGGTGTCGAACTTGATCAGCGAGCCGTCGGCGCGGCGCACGCCCTTGGCGGTGCGCACCACCACGGCGCTGTAAATCTCGCCCTTCTTCACGCGGCCGCGCGGTGCGCAGTCCTTGATGCTGACCTTGATCACGTCGCCGATGCCGGCATAGCGCCGTTTCGAGCCGCCCAATACCTTGATGCACATCACCGCGCGCGCGCCGGTGTTGTCGGCGACGTCCAATACACTCTGCATCTGAATCATTTTTGTTTCCTCTCCAACTTGAACCGCAATCTGGTGCGCCCACGTGTTCGGGGTGCGCCTGGCGGCCAGTCTTGGAACCCGTCCGGGTTGAACGCTCCAGCCAGAGGCGAAGCGCTAATGCGAAAAGCGTTAGATTATATCCGAGCCCTGCTGCAGGAGCAAGAATTGTTTCCGGCTGATTGGCTAGATATCTTTGCCCTTCTCGACCAGTTTGATGACTTTCCAGGTTTTCGTCTTCGAGATCGGACGCGTCTCTTCGATCGTCACCAGGTCGCCGACCTTGTACTCGTTGTTCTCCGAGTGCGCGTGATACTTGCGCGAGCGGGTCACGATCTTGCCCACCAGCGGGTGGCGCACGCGGCGCTCGATAAGAACCGTTACCGTCTTGTTCATCTTGTCGCTGACCACGCGGCCGGTCAGGGCGCGTGCCACTTTGCCGGCCTTGGCTATCTGGGTTTCGCTCATTTGCTTACCGCCTTCTGTGCAATTATGGTGCGCACCCGCGCGATATCGCGGCGGGTCTTCTTCAACTGGCTGTTGTTGCTCAGCTGCTGGGTCGCAACCTGCATGCGAAGGCTGAATTGCGCCTTCAGCAGATCGTTCAGTTCCTGGTTCAGCTGCGCCATGTCCTTGGCGCGCAGTTCGCTCGGTTTCATCGGTCTACCCCAGTAAACGGTGGACAAAGGCCGTGGCGATCGGCAGCTTGGCCGCCGCCAGGCGGAACGCCTGCCGCGCCAGCACCTCGTCCACGCCGTCCATCTCATACAGCACTTTGCCCGGCACTATTTCGGCGACGAAATATTCCGGGTTGCCCTTGCCGTTGCCCATGCGCACCTCGGCCGGCTTCTGCGAAATCGGCTTGTCCGGAAATATACGGATCCAGATGCGGCCGCCGCGCTTGATGTGGCGGGTCATGGCGCGGCGTGCGGCCTCGATCTGGCGCGCGGTCAATCGCCCGCGAGCTAATGCCTTGAGGCCAAACTCGCCGAACGACACCTTGTTGCCGCGCGTAGCAATGCCCTTGTTGCGGCCCTTCTGCTGCTTGCGGTATTTAGTCCTGGCTGGTTGAAGCATCTTACGCTCCTGTCTTCTTCGTGACGCGCCGGACCGTGGTCTTGGCCTTGGCTGCGGGTTTGGCGGTTTCGCCGGTCGATGCCTCGGCTGCGCCTTCGGCCTTGGGCGCATCCGCACCCTTGGCAGCGTCGGCCGCGGCGGGCTTCTTGCGCGCGCGCGTCGTTGTTTTGGGCTTTGTCTCGCCGTCAGGCTTGGCTGCCGCGGCTTCGGTTCTGGCCGCCGGCGCCGGGGCTTTTCGGGCCTTTCTCGGCGCTGGCGCTTCATCGGGCACGGCGCCGGGCACGGCTATGGGCTGCTCGTTCTTGCCCACGGTCTCGCCCTTGTACACCCATACCTTGATACCGATGACGCCGTAGGTGGTCTTGGCTTCGCCGAAGCCGTAGTCGATGTCCGCGCGCAGCGTATGCAGGGGCACGCGGCCCTCGCGGTACCACTCGTTGCGCGCGATTTCGATGCCGTTCAGCCTGCCCGAACTCGCAATCTTGATGCCCTGCGCGCCCAGGCGCATCGCGTTCTGCATGGCGCGCTTCATCGCGCGGCGGAACATGATGCGCTTTTCCAGCTGCTGCGCAATGGAATCGGCGATGAGTTGCGCGTCGATCTCGGGCTTCCTGATCTCCTCGATGTTGACATGCACCATCTGCACGCCCAGCATTTTGCGAAGTTCGGCCTTCAGCACCTCGATGTCCTCGCCCTTCTTGCCGATGACCACGCCGGGGCGGGCGCTGTGGATGGTAATGCGCGCGTCCTTGGCCGGACGCTCGATCACCACGCGGCCGACCGAGGCGTGCGCAAGCTTCTTCTTCAGGTAGTCGCGCACCTTAAGGTCTTCGTTGAGCATGCCGCCGAAATTCTTGCTGTTGGCGAACCAGCGCGAACCCCAGTTCTTGTTGACTGCGAGGCGGAACCCGATCGGGTGGATTTTCTGTCCCATGACTGTCCCTTAATTTTTGGCTGTGCCGGCCGCGGCACGTGCCTTGGCTGCGGGTTTGGCCACGCTGCGTTTTGCTTTGACCTCGTCGCCCACCGTGATGAATACGTGGCAGGAGTGTTTGACAACGCGGTTGCCGCGCCCTTTGGCCCGCGCATGAAAGCGTTTTAGCGGAGAGCCCTGTTCGACGTATATCGTCTGCACCTTCAGCTCGTCGATGTCGGCGCCGTCGTTGTGCTCAGCGTTGGCGATGGCGGACTCGAGCACCTTCTTGATGATCTTGGCGCCCTTCTTCGGGCTGAACGCTAGCACGTTGAGCGCCTTGTCCACCGCCAGGCCGCGGATCTGGTCGGCGACGAGCCGGCCTTTCTGCGCCGACAGGCGGACACCGCGCAAGCTGGCTTTGGTTTGCATGGTTGTCACTCCTATTTCTTCGCCGCAGCCGGCGCGGGAGTCCCGCCGCCGGGCGCTGCGACCTTTCTGTCGGCCGAATGGCCCTTGAACGTGCGGGTAAGCGCGAACTCACCCAGCTTGTGACCGACCATGTTCTCGGATATGTAGACCGGGATATGCTGCTTGCCGTTATGCACCGCTATCGTCAGGCCAACAAAGTCCGGCAGGATGGTTGAGCGGCGCGACCAGGTCTTGATCGGGCGTTTGTCGCCGCTGCCGCGCACCTTGTCAACCTTGCCGACCAGGTGGTGGTCGACGAACGGGCCCTTCTTGACTGAACGTCCCATGTCCTATCCTCTATTTCTTGTTACGGCGGTTGACGATCATGCCGTTGGTGCGCTTGTTCTTGCGCGTGCGGTAACCCTTGGTTAGCGTGCCCCAGGGGCTGACCGGATGCCGGCCGGCGGCGGTCTTGCCTTCACCGCCGCCATGCGGGTGATCAACCGGGTTCATCGCCACGCCGCGCACGGTCGGGCGCACGCCGCGCCAGCGCATGCGGCCGGCCTTGCCCACCGACTCCAGTGAATGCTCCTCGTTGCCGACTTCGCCGATGGTGGCGCGGCACTCGATGTGCACCTTGCGCACCTCGCCCGAGCGCAGGCGCAGCTGGGCGTAGCTGCCTTCGCGCGCCAGCAGCTGCACCGAGGTGCCGGCCGCGCGCGCAATCTGCGCGCCCTTGCCCGGCAGCATCTCGACGCAATGCACCGTGGTGCCGACCGGGATGTTGCGCAGCGGCAGCGTATTGCCCGGCTTGATCGGCGCCTCCGCGCCGGACATCAATTGCGCGCCTACCGCGACGCCCTTGGGCGCAATGATGTAGCGGCGCTCGCCGTCCATGTAGCAAAGCAGCGCAAGGTTGGCGCTGCGGTTCGGATCGTATTCCAGGCGCTCCACCTTGGCTGCGACGCCGTCCTTGGCGCGCTTGAAATCGACAACGCGGTAGTGCTGCTTGTGGCCGCCGCCCTGGTGGCGCATGGTGATGTGGCCGCTGTTATTGCGTCCGGCGCGCCGCGACTGCGGCTCGAGCAGCGGCGCGTGCGGCTTGCCCTTGTGCAGATCGGGATTGACGACCTTGACCAGCGAGCGGCGCCCGGGTGAAGTGGGTTTGACTTTGACGAGTGCCATGTTCTACTCCGCCGCGTGAAAGTTGATTTCCTGGCCCGGCTTGAGGCACACGTACGCCTTCTTCCAGTCCTTGCGCCGGCCGCTGAGCTTGCCGAAGCGCTTGTTCTTGCCCTTGACGTTGGCGACCTGCACGCTCTCGACCTCGACCTTGAACAGCATTTCGACCGCGGCCTTGATCTCCGGCTTGGTCGCGTTCCCGACGACGCGGAACACCACCTGCTCGTTCTTCTCAGCGACGTAGGTGCTCTTCTCGGATACCTGCGGCGCAAGCAGCACCTGCATCAGCCGCTGCGCGTTCTTCGCCGCGGGTTTGGCCGGGGTCTTGCCTGATGTTTGTAGCGCGCTCATCCCAGCATCTCCTCGAATTTTCCGACCGCCTTGCGGGTCAGGATCACGTTCTGGTAGCGGATCAGCGAGACCGGATCGGCCTCGCTCACTTCTAGCACCAGCACATTGGGCAGATTGCGCGAAGACAGCAGCAGGTTGTCGTCGAGTTCATCGGTGATGAGCAGCAGCGAATCGGCGACGCCCATGTCCTTCACTTTCTGCAGGAACAGCTTGGTCTTCGGCGCCTCCAGCACGAAACTTTCGACCACTTTCAGACGGTCTTCGCGCGCCAGTTGCGACAGGATCGACGCGACGCCGGCGCGATACATTTTCTTGTTCAGCTTCTGCGTGAAATTCTCGTCCGGGCTCGATGGGAATATCCTGCCGCCGCCGCGCCACAGCGGGCTCGACGCCATGCCGGCGCGCGCGCGGCCGGTGCCCTTCTGGCGCCATGGCTTGCGCGTGGACTTGGCGATGTCTGTGCGCCCCTTCTGGGCGCGCGTGCCCTGGCGCGCGTTGGCCTGATAAGCCGTTACCACCTGGTGAATCAGCGGTTCGTTGTAGTCGCGCCCGAACAGCGCATCGGAAGCGGCCATGGTCGAAGCCGGCTGCCCCTTCGCGTCGATGAGTTTCAGATCCATTATTTCTTGCCTCCCTTGGCCGGCGCAGCGGCGACTTTCTTCACCCGCGCCCTGACGGCCGGATGCACCAGCAGATCGCCGCCCTTGCTGCCCGGCACCGAACCCCTGATCAGCAGCAGCTGGCGTTCGGCATCGATGCGCACGATAACCAGGCCCTGGGTGGTGCGCTTCACATTGCCAAGCTGGCCCGCCATGCGCTTGCCCGGGAACACGCGCCCGGGATCCTGCGCCATGCCGGTCGAACCCGGGGCGTTATGCGACCTGGAATTGCCGTGGCTCGCACGTTGGGAGGAAAAATGATGGCGTTTGATGGCCCCGGCGAAACCCTTGCCCTGGGAGGTGCCGGTGACGTCCACCATTTGCCCTACCTGGAACACGTCCACGCCAACCTTGCCGCCGACCTTGAAGTTGGCAAGCTGCTCTTCAGTGACGCGGAATTCCTTCAGCGTATGGCCGGCCTCGACCGCGGCCTTGGCAAAATGCCCGGCAGCCGACTTGTTGACGCGCGAGGGCCGGCGCTTGCCGAACGCGACCTGTACCGCGGCATAGCCGTCGGTCTTGGCGGTCTTGATCTGGGTCACGCGGTTGTCGGACACGTCCACCACGGTCACCGGAACGGAGTCGCCTTCGTCCGTGAATACGCGGGTCATGCCGACTTTGCGACCAACTAATCCTAAGCTCATCTTCTTTCCCTTCGTCAAAAGGTGCCGACTACAATTGGCCGGCAATTATCCGTCACGCCCGGCGTTTGGCCGCCGGTGCGCGCGGTACTGCGAAAACATCCTACAGCTTGATCTCCACGTCGACCCCGGCCGGCAGGTCCAGTTTCATCAGCGCATCCACGGTCTTGTCGGTGGGGTCGATGATGTCCATCAGTCGCAGGTGCGTGCGGATTTCGAACTGATCGCGCGAGGTTTTGTTCACATGCGGCGAGCGCAGCACGTCGAAACGCTCGATGCGCGTGGGCAGAGGCACTGGTCCCTTGACAACGGCGCCGGTACGCTTCGCGGTATCAACGATCTCGAGCGCCGACTGATCGATCAGACGGTAGTCGAACGCCTTGAGACGAATCCTGATTTTCGTGCTTTGCATGTTTTTCCTTTGAGGAGTTCAGCCGTCCGCGCGGATTGCGCCGACCCCTGAAGCCGTCTCTAATCCTTACTCGATCACTTTGGCGACGACGCCCGCGCCCACGGTGCGTCCGCCCTCGCGGATCGCAAAGCGCAAGCCCTGCTCCATCGCGATCGGCGCGATCAGCGTCACCACCATCTTCACGTTGTCCCCGGGCATCAC
>JBBRAI010000064.1:0-19890 GCA_038206915.1 Burkholderiales bacterium
CATGCGCGCCGCTCCCGCTCGAAAAAACGAGAGAATCGCGCATTTCTGCGTTCAAATCGGAGACATGCAAAAAATGCTTCATTGCCTCAATCGATCAATATGTTACAGAACACGAATCACAAGTTAACCGGACACTACTGATTCATGACATCAATTGTGAGATTCGAATGGGCGACAGCTCCGCCGGCCCGCATTTCGGCAGCGACCCAGATCGCTTCCATCACTTCCTGCTGGCTGGCGCCCTTCTGCAGCGCCAGCGCGGTATGACCGCGAATGCAATAGGGACACTGGGTGACGTGTGCCACGGCGACCGCGATCAGCTGTTTGGTTTTTTCAGGAAGGGCGCCATCGGCGAACACGTGTTCACTGAACGCGCGAAAGGCGGCATAGGTGTCGGGTGCAAGCTCCTTGCGCTTCTGGTGCATCTCTCGGGATGTATGGGGATACATCGACTGGTCCATGGTGCAAGCTCCGTGTTGATTGAGGTTCTGTTGCGTTTCAGCAGCGTGTGTCCCTGACGCCGTCATGCCCTGGCACGCCGGACCACGCCGGCCTTGTCCGCGCGCGCCACCCATGCGTCGGGTAATACCTACGTCGCCGCATGTTGACCGATCCAACGACTGAACGCCTGCAGGAATTTCCCCAAAAAATCGCAGGTCGAGCCGTTGACAAGGTCCCCCTTGTCGTTGAACAGGCTCGCGGCGTTTCCAATATAGGCTTCCGGCTGTGCCATCGTCGGGACATTGAGGAACACCAGCGACTGACGCAGATGGTGATTGGCGCCGAACGCGCCGATCCCACTCGGTGACACGCTGATGACGGCGCCAGGCTTGCCGTTCCACGCGCTCTTCCCGGAAGGACGCGAGCCGATGTCGATCGCGTTCTTCAACACACCGGGAACCGAGCGGTTGTACTCTGGCGTAACGAACAATACCGCGTCGGCCGCCCGGATTCGCCGCTTGAACTCGTGCACTGCTTGAGGCGGATCGACTTCGAAATCCTGGTTGAAAAGCGGCAGATCGCCGATCTCCACGATCTCGAGCTTAAGCTCCGCCGGCGCGATGGCGATCAGCGCCTGCGCCAGTTTGCGATTGAGCGAGTCCTTGCGCAGACTGCCGATCAGTATTGCCACGTTCGTTTTGGTGTTCATGATGCTCCCGACTATGGTTTGATGTCGGCGTTCCGACCCGGCCCATTAGCGCATACGGCGGCGGCGCGCTTACATACGTTGTCTACGCTAAAGCCATACGCGCGCAGTACGACATCGCCGGGTGCCGAGGCGCCGAAGCGATCGACACTCAGTACGTCGCCGCGGTCGCCGACGTAGCGATGCCATCCCTGCGACACGCCTGCTTCCACCGCGAGGCGTGCGCCGACCAAAGGCGGCAGCACCGCGTCGCGATATTCCTGCGGCTGCGCGTCGAACAGCTCCCAACTCGGCATCGAGACGATGCGCGCCTGGATCCCCTGCGTCAGCAGCTTCTGCGCCGCCGCGACGATCAATGCAACTTCCGAGCCGGTCGCGATCAGGATCAAGTCGGGCACACCGTCCGGCGCCTCCGCCAACACGTAGGCGCCGCGCCGCAGGCCGTCTGCCGCAGCATACCTGGAACGGTCGAGCGTTGGGACATTTTGCCGCGTCAATATCAGCGCAACCGGCCGGTCTCGCGTTTCCAGCGCGACGCGCCAGGCGACCGCGGTCTCGTTGGCGTCACAGGGCCGAATGACAATGAGGTGCGGAACCGAACGCAGCCCGGCGAGTTGTTCGATCGGCTGGTGCGTGGAACCGTCCTCGCCCAAGGCAATGCTGTCGTGTGTAAATACATGGACGACGCGCAGTCCCATCAGTGCGGCGAGGCGAATCGGCGGCCGCATGTAATCGGAGAACACCAGAAATGTCGCGCCGAACGGTACCGTACCCCCATGCGCGGCCAGGCCATTCAGGATCGCGCCCATGGCATGTTCGCGCACGCCGAAATGCAGATTGCGTCCGGCGCAACTCCAGCCGCCGCCCTCCGAGCCTTGTCGATCGCGTGCGCCCGCGCCGGGCGGCTCGAAATCCCCCAGCCCTGCCAGTGCGGTATGGGTCGATGGATCCAGATCCGCCGAGCCGCCTATGAACGCCGGCACGCGCGGCGCAATGGCGTTCATCACCTTGCCCGAAGCGACGCGGGTGGCCATACCTTCGGGGTCCGGAGGAAACACGGGAATGTCTGCATCCCAGTTCGGCGGCATACCGCCGTGAATAATCTGCTCGAACTCCCGGGCGAGATCGGGAAATGCCCGCGCATAAGCAGCGAAGCTGTCGTCCCAAGCGCTTTCCGCCTGCATTCCGCGCGCGAGCGCTTCACCAAAGTGCGCGAGCGCCTGGTCCGGGATGAAAAACGCGGGTTCCGCCGGCCAACCCAGGTTGCGTTTGGTCAAGCGTACCTCTTCCTTGCCCAGCGGCGAACCGTGCGCTGCGAACGTGTCCTGCTTGTTCGGCGAACCGTAGCCGAGATGAGTACGCACCAGAATCAACGACGGGCGCGCCGTTTCCGCGCGCGCGACATGCAGTGCCTGTTCGATCGCACCCAAGTCATTGCCGTCGCCAACCGATTGGATATGCCAGCCATAGGCCTCAAACCGCCGGGCGCGATCCTCGGTGAAGCTTATGTCGGTGCCGGCGGAAAGCGTGATGTGATTGTCGTCGTACAGATAGATCAGCTTTCCGAGCTTCAAATGGCCGGCCAGCGACGCGGCCTCCGACGCAACGCCTTCCATCAGATCGCCGTCGCTGACGATCTCATAGGTGAAATGATTGATGATATCGAATCCGGCGCGGTTGTAACGCGCGGCGAGGTGCGTCTCGGCCATCGCCATGCCCACGCCATTGCCGAAACCCTGACCGAGTGGTCCGGTCGTTACCTCCACGCCGGGCGTGAGGCCGCGCTCAGGGTGCCCGGGCGTGATGCTGCCCCACTGGCGAAAGCGCTTGATTTGTTCAAGCGACACGGCATAACCGGTCAGGTGAAGCAGGCTGTACAGCAGCATCGATCCATGCCCCGCCGAGAGGACAAAGCGGTCACGGTCGAACCAGCCGGGGTTGACCGGATTATGCTTGAGGAAATGCGTCCACAGGACGTAGGCCATGGGTGCGGCGCCCATCGGCAGACCCGGGTGGCCGCTATTTGCCTTCTGCACCGCATCGATCGAAAGGAAGCGCAGGGTATTGATGCACAAATCATCCAGCGCCGAGTTCGGTCGCAACGTCGAATGCGCTAGGTCCATTCTGGCTATCCCCGCTTCCTTGGGTGATGCAACATTTGTCACGATCAATACAATCCGTGTCCAGGCGCTTGCGCCTTGGATCCTTGGATCCTTGGGTCCTTGGGTCCTTGGTACTTGGTACTTGGTACTTGGTACTTGGTACTTAATTCAGTGTGCTTGTTCACCGGTCGCAGCGATATCGGGAGACTCTGACACTTCTTGTAGGAGACTCTTGACACGCCAACGCCGCACTCGCAGGAGGAGCACCAGGCGATGGCGAACAACCGTCGGGTGCCGGCGGCAAAAGCACCGACTAGTCAGCGCACACATGTCGCGTCGAATCAAAATCTCCCTACAGGAATCGTCAGGTATCCCCGCTGGCAATCCAAGCCGATCACCGCTACCATCGACCACACTGGGTGGTGCGCGCTACGGTGCGACGGTGGCCGGATGTCGGCAGCCCGCACGCACCCGACAGATTCGTCATCAAGGAGTCTCACATGTTGTTCGACATGATCGAAAGTGCAGGCATCAGCGCGCAGCAAAGCCGATGAGCCAGGCAATCGCAGCGGGCAATGTCAGGTTGAAGCGGGCATATGAGAAGCCCGCCCGCGACGACGGCATGCGCATACTGATCGACCGGTTGTGGCCGCGCGGGGTCAGGAAGGCGGATGCGGCATTGGATCAATGGGTGAAAGATCTCGCACCCAGTACCGCGTTGAGAAAGTGGTTTGGGCACGATCCGGCACGCTGGCAGGAGTTTCGCCGCCGCTATGCGGATGAAGTGCATCAGCATTCCGATCAGCTCAAACAATTGCGCGTCCTGGCGCGCAAGCGCCGGATCACGCTGGTGTATTCCGCCCGCGACGAAGCGCATAACGATGCGGTGGTGCTGAGACAGCTCGTTCTGGGCCGGCGCGCTGCGACACATCGCTAAACGGTCGGTGTCGCAGTCTGGTTTGACTGGGCATTCTCGCGTCATCGCATTGAACAAGCCCCTTATCTGCACGATTGGCCATTCAACCCGGCCGCTAGACGCATTTATCGATTTGCTTAGACGCAACGATATCGTGCGGGTGCTCGACGTGCGAACGGTGCCGCGGTCGCGTCACAATCCGCAGTTCAACCTGGATGCGCTGCCCGCATCGTTAGACGCAGCCGGCATCGCTTATACCCACGTTCCGGGTCTTGGAGGTCTGCGCCACACGCGCGCCGATTCACCCAACCTGGGCTGGCGCAATCTCTCGTTTCGAGGCTATGCGGATTACATGCAAACGCCGGAGTTTGCCGAGAATGTCGAACGGGTCGCGAAACTCGCCGGCACCGAGCGCTGTGTCTTGATGTGCGCCGAGGCTGTTCCCTGGCGTTGTCATCGATCGATGATTGGCGACGCACTACTTATTCGAGGCATTCAGGTCGAGGACATTATTGGACCGAAAGGACGCAAACCGCATGTTCTTACCGCGTTCGCCCGCGTTGACGGCAGGCAAATCACCTACCCACCGCCGACCGATATACCCGGACAGATCAGCCCCGTGGATAAGGGTGGATAATCAAAGCCTCCCTACACGAATCATCCAGTGTTCCTGCTAGGCGCCCGCGCCGGCAGCGGCTATCTTCTACGAAGCTCGCATTCTCCCCAGGCAAGGACATGAACATCCAAGCGCAAATCCATAAGGCGCAGGCTTTCAGAAGAATGCACGATTGCGCCAAGATTCTGGTGCTGCCTAACGCCTGGGACGCGATCACCGCGCGGCTGTTCGCCCGATTGGGATTCGTCGCTGTTGCCACCACGAGCGGCGGCGTTGCCTGGTCACTCGGCTACGCGGACGGCGAGCATGCACCGCTGGACGAGGTTGTCGCCGCCAGCGCGCGAATCGCGCACGCAGTCGATCTGCCGGTGAGCGTGGACATGGAGGCCGGTTACGGCACTACGCCCGAGGCCGTCGCCGGCGCGGTGCGCGCCATCATCGAGGCGGGCGCCGTGGGCATCAACATCGAGGATGGCCTGCATGCCCCCGGCGCGCTGCGCGCGCTCGATGCGGCCGCGGATCGAATTCGTGCCGCGCGCGAGGCCGCGGCCGCGGCGGGCGTGCCGCTGCTGATCAATGCGCGCACCGACACCTATCTGCTGAAGTATGGCGCCAGCGACAGCGAACGCTTCGATGAGACTGTCCGACGCGCGCGCGCCTACCTTGCAGCGGGCGCGGACTGCATCTATCCCATCGGCCTCGGCGATGCCGCCACGCTGCAGGCGCTGGTGAACGCGCTGGATGCGCCAATCAACGTCGCGGCGCGGCCCGGCATCCCCAACTTGGCCGAACTTGCGCGCCTTGGGGTCGCGCGCGTGAGCACGGCGACCCGCTTCGCGACCCTCGCTTTGTCGGCGGTGGAGCGCGCGGCGAAGGAACTCCGCGCCAGCGGCGGATTCGATTGTTTGGAAACTACGCTGACCCACCCGGATGTGCAGCGGTTTTTCGACGGCGCCTGAGGGCATCGATATCGACCATTCTTGAAAGGAAGCAGATGATGAACGAGCGCATCGACTACAAGACAGCGGCACCCGGCGCGTACAAAGCGATGCTGGGGCTCGAAACCTACGTGCGAAGCTCAGGGCTGGAGCACTCGCTGCTCGAACTGGTGAAGACGCGGGTCTCGCAAATCAATGGTTGCGCGCATTGCCTCGACATGCACACCAAGAATGCCCGGGCGGCGGGCGAAACGGAGCAACGCCTGTATGTGCTGGCAGCGTGGCGCGAGGCGCCGTTCTATTCGGAGCGCGAGCGCGCTGCACTCGCCTGGGCCGAGGCGGTCACGCAGATCTCCGTCAGCGCGGTGTCGGACGAACTTTACGCCGAAGTCAGGCGGCATTTCGATGAGAAGGCCCTTGTCGACCTGACGCTTGCGATCATCGCGATCAACGGCTGGAACCGCCTCGCGGTCCCGTTCCGCGCAGAGACGGGAAGCTATAAGTCGAATGCCGTGCAGGCGGCATGACTTTTCGCGCGCATCCATAAGTCGCCGCTTTTCAATGCGTCCTATAGCGCGGATCGTTTTCACCGACGCCTGGTGCCGCGACCGCCAGTGGACTCGTACGCCGGCAGTCACGGCGCGGCGACACCTCGGCCGCCCTCCGGTATTCACTCCAATCTGATTTCACCATCCAGCGTGACGCTCAGTCCGATCTCGTCGATGGTGAGCTGCATGCGCGCCGGGAAAGCCTCGTTGCCTTTGAGTTTGCCGCCCGTAATCGCGCCGGCTACGGCGTGCTCTATCTCGCTCTGTGAGCGAATGCCTACCATTTTGAGAAATTTGCGGATGCTCATATTAAAGTTGTCTTCGTTCATGATCTTGCTCCTTCTCAGGTGATGTCACAGCTTGCTTGCGATGTTACCGACGTTCAAGACGCGTGCCTTACTTCGCCAACATGGAGAGCCATCACCGCGAACTTCGACCAGCACTCCTGCGCGCGTGCGTCCAGAAGCGCACCGACGCGCTTCATGTCGCGCTCCGCTCCATTCTGTGGGCGAGATCCAGGAAACCGAGAGCGAGGAGCACGGCAACCATCGGAATCCACACCAGCCAGGCGACATAATGTCCGGCCAGGATACCGACGAGGACCGCGCTGCAGACGTACGCGGCGAAGGTACCGATGTGGATCCTCGCGCTCCCTCGCGACGGCGCACCAGCGACGGGGCGAATGACGCTATTGGTCGCCGACATCACGATGCTGATCAGCGCGCTGGTGAAGACGATGGTGCTGATGCCGGAGGAATTGATTTTGCGTGCGCCGACGCCTTGAACGCCCATGCCGATCGCGGATAGCAGGATGATGCCGAGGCGGGCGCTCTCCGGGACGGGTTCGCCGCCCGCGCTCCACGCCGCGGCGAAGCCGCCGACGCAGAGAATCTCGAGTACGAATAGGAGCCTTAGACCGGACCGCGTGCCCAGCCGGGCGCCGGCGAAATCATAGACCGTCGTGGCCAGGGCGGCGCCGAGCACGAATCCAAACAGCGCGGTCGCCGAATGCGAGGCGGCGAGCATGTTGCCCTGGCCGATCGCGATGCCGAGCAACACGGTATTGCCGGTCATTGCGGAAGTAAACACGTCGCCGAGTCCGAGAAAGCTCAGCACGTCGGTGCAGCCGGCGGCCATGGACAGCAATGCCAGGCCGAAATTCGCCCACTCAACGTGCGCGCGTTCCGACACCGCCCTCATCGCCCCTTCTTTCGCGTCGGCCATGCACCTACCTGCTTATCTCGCGCGGGACGAAACGCGCCCGTTGCGGCGACCTCGGACAAGTCGCTCGCGATAAGCACATGCCGGTAAGTTCGGGACACGGCCTACCTCGTCACGGTTCGCGTTTTCCTGTCGGCCAGAGATTCGTATGATCTTGCAGTCTACGGCCAAATCAGGTCTGAGACTATCGGGAAAACTCGATGATTCATATCGGGCGTTGCTGATAACGGCGCTTGCGTGCGTTCGCGCGCGCCCGACGGTTCTGCAACTAACGTGGTGATCAAGCGAGTGCGACTGGACCATTTCCAACTCGATGGCCGGGATCTCGCCAGCCGGAAGCAAAGCTTTGCGCGCCACAGTGAAATTCCCCAGATAATCCGACACAAACTGTCATGAAAGCCTTACAGCGAAACGACGATCGATGAAGCTAGACTGAGGTCGTCGATGATGGCTTTTAATCGCCTGCATCAAGGCATGCGTGGCGCGTACGTTTCAAGGTCATCACTCTATCGGTTGCCGGCAGTGTAAGAATCTGTTGCAGCTTTCCGAGACGTCTCATCACACGAGAGGAAGTAATATGGGTAATAATCAAGCAAGCGACGCCACCCTGGTTGGCCTTGGTCCTTTGACCGGTTTGATAGGTATTTGGGAAGGCACCGGCGGCACGGACATCTCACCGGGTAAACCTGACCGGATAACGACGGACACCGAAAAGAGCTATCGAGAGCGATGGGTTTTTGAACTGATAAGCCCGGCGGTAGAAAACCATGATCAAAAGCTCCGCCAGCTGGTCTGCGATACCAATGCCTGGCGGGGAACTCCATCCACGGCGCGCAAGAAGGCTGGAGAGGCGTTCCACGCGCAAAGGGGTTACTGGGTTTGGGACGCCGCCACCAAGATGGTACTGAACTCGTTTGCTGTGCCTCGCGGTATCGTAATCAACGCCGGCGGCACGGTGGAACCGGATGCGACAAGTTTTGAGCTTATAGCGGAAGCGGGATCGGAGATCTACGGCATTTGTCAGAATCCCTACCTGATTGAAAACTTCAAGGTCGTACGCTACATCCTCAAGCTCAAGCTGAACGGCGATGGGAGCTTCGATTACGAGCAGGACACCCAGCTTGAGATCAAGGGCCGGGGACTCCTCCACCACACCGACGCCAACCATCTCAAGCGCAAATCCTGAGCATAGGTTGAGGGGGCTTTACCTGGGCTCGACCTGTCGTTGCGCCGCGATGAAGTGTCTTGGAGGTCGTCTTGTGGATCGGACCGAGTGACAAAGGGTTCGTCGAGCCAGGCCATAAGATCGCGATCGCCTAGGGTACGCAATTGAATTGGATGCCATATGATCAAAGCCTTTGTTCCAAGTCCGCGCTCGAAAGTCAAGCGCATGCCCAAACGCGGTCACTACGATCAGGACACGGTGTACGCGATCCTCGACTCTGGGTTCGTCTGCCATGTCGGTTACGTGATCGACGGCAAGCCCTACGTTACACCGAACGCCTACTGGCGGGAGGGCGATGCAGTGTACTGGCATGGCTCGCCCAAGAGCCGCGTGCTGACGACGCTGGAAAAGGGCGCCGACTGTTGCCTGGCAGTGACGCATCTGGATGACCTGGTGATCGCGCGCTCGAGCTTTCACCACTCGATCAACTACCACTCGGCGATGCTGTTCGGCAAGGCCCGCAAGATCGAAGACCCCGAGGCGAAGCTCGCCAAGCTCAAGGCGTTTATGAATCGGCTGTACCCGGGGCGCTGGGACGAGTTGCGGCCGGTGCACAGGCAGGAGCTGAAGCTCACCACCGTGCTCGGTATGCAGATCGAAGAGGCCTCGGCCAAGATCCGCAGCGGCCCGCCACAGGACGACGCGGCCGACTATGCGCTGCCAATCTGGGCAGGCGTGGTCCCGGTGCGCGTCGTGGCAGGCGCTCTGCAGGACAATGGCCTATTTGCCGCGGGCACGAAAGCGCCGAGAAATCTCTTGAATGCGGTACGCGCCGATTTCATTAAATGATGAGCTACGCGCAGCAAGCGCATCGACGAGCGCGATGAACGGGTTCTACGTAAATGCTGTTGGCTGGGTTTTGACGGTCAATATGCACGCGCTGAATCGCCAGGAAGCCCGAGAGTTGTCCGATCTGTGGATTCTGCTCATGCGCGCTCGCACCCAGGATTCCCACGGGATCCATTTTCTGGACCGCCTACTTTTCCCACGTTACATCCCCCTTTCGAACACGAGCAGGGAGGCGTTCGGTGTACTCATGGACCGCATGGCAGCACTTCACCCGGATCGTTTCGGCGAAAATGCGCTCAGCCGCCGCCGCGATCATTGGCTACTGCAAGCCGTCGCGAGTTTGCTCCTGGGATCTCTCGCCGTATGGCTCCTCCCGTTGAGCTGGCCCCTGGTCAGGGAGGTCGTGCAAACGCTGTTCCTAATGGGCGTCGGTTTCATGGCTCCCACCATCACGCTCGGGCGTGCATCTCAGGCTGCGAAGTACTTCGCGAATCGGCGACGAGGCTCCCAGACCCAATTGCAGCGAAGTGGTGGTTAGCTCAATGATGGCAACTGAGGCATAGTCTCAGTGTCGATGTTGATGGCTTGGCCTTCCTACGTCAATCGTTATCCCGTCAAGCCGGAGTCTTTGAACACGCGGCTGAGTTTTAGCGCACTACGACATAGGATATTCTGTGGATACTCGTGACCACGCACTTTCGCGATATTCGCCTGACGCGCGATGCGCTAACCCGGCATCAGGTTGTCGGCTACCATGAATTGCGAGCCCCAAGCCGGGACATGCAAGCGGGATCAGATCGATTCGACCACCCCGAACGGCAAGCGTCCCTCCACCCGCAATCCGCCCAGAGAATCCGAGCGCCCGTAGCGAATCGACCCTCCGTATTGAGCAACGATGTCACCGACGATCGCCAGTCCCAGCCCATGGCCCGGCTGTCGCTCGTCGGCGCGCATGCCGGCGGCGCCCATTTGTCCAAGCACTTCCGGCGTCGCGCCCACACCGTCATCTTCGATTATAAAGGCGAGCTCGTCGGCAACGTCCGGCCGAATCTCGATTCTGACTCGGCTGCGTGCCCACTTGCATGCGTTGTCGAGCAGGTTGCCGAACAACTCGAGCATGTCCTCCCGGTCCAGGGGATAGCGCTGTTCGGGCACGACGATCTCGATCGCGATATCGCGCTCCCGGTGAAGCCGCTCGAGCGCGCCGGCCAGGTTCTCGAGTTGCGCAAGCGCCTCGAATCCGCTTGCGGAGGGGCCGCCGCCGGCCAGGCGGGCGCGGTGCAGCTCGCGTTCGATCACTGCACGCATCACGTCCAGCTGCACTTGCAGCGTCGCCGCGAGAGCCGTGTTGCCCGCTGTCCGGATATCCTCGGCCGCCTGCGCGAGCACCGTGAGCGGAGTTTTCAAGGCATGCGAGAGGTTGCCCACCGCATGGCGCACGCGAGCCAGGCGCTGCGCCTGGTAGCGCACAAGTCGATTGACCGCGTCGAGCATCGGGCGAACCTCGGCCGGCGCCGACGCGACGACCGGCGCGATCTCGCCGCGTTCCAGGCGACGGCAGGCATCGATCGCGTCGTCTAAAGGCGCCAGGCCGCGAACGATGAGGCGGCGTTGCAGCAACAGCAGGAGCACGAGAGCGAGCGCCGCACCACCGAGCAACCAGCGGCGAAAGGCGGCGATCGCCGCGTCGAGCCCGGACACGTCTTCCGCAACGACAACCAGCCAGCCGCCGTCGCTGGCCGAAAAGCGTTTCGCCAATATCAGCAGCGACTGATGCGCAGGCCCCGGCAGGCGCAGCACGCGCTCCGACGACGGGGCGAGCGCGACCGTCGGCAGCTCTTCGTCCCACAGCGAGCGCGAACGGATCAGCACGTCGCCGCGGCTGATGCGGAAGTAGTGCCCGGACAGCGGCAGCTCGTAGACTGTGCCGGCAGCGCCGCGTGCCGCCTCGGTCGGATCGGCCGCGTCGTGAACATGCACATAGAGCAAGTCAGTATCGCGCTGCAGTCGCGACAGTACGTAGTTCTCGACCAGCCGGCGGGGGAACTCCTGCAAGCCGACGGCGAGCAACACGCCGGCGACGAGCAGCACCAGCGACACGGCGAGCGACAAGCGGTTTCGAAGCGAGCTCAATCGCCGCCCCGGAACAGATAGCCTTGCCCGCGCCGGGTCAGGATGCGGTCGGCGCCGAGCATCGCGCGCAGCCGCCCGACATAGACCTCGATCACATTGCTGTCGCGCTCGCCGTCGTAATCGTAGACATGCTCGGCCAAGCGGGTCTTGGAGAGGAGCTGATCCGGATGGCGCATGAAATAGCGCAGCAGCCGGAACTCGGTGGCGGTAAGTGCGTGTTCGCGGATCTGTCCCTGCGGCGTTGCATCATCGGCGATGAGGCGCTGGCGCGCCTCGTCGAGGCGCCACGGTCCGACGTGAAGCTGCGGCGCGCGCGCCGTTGCCGCACGGCGCGACAGCGCCTGAATGCGCGCCAGCAGTTCCTCGGGATGGAACGGTTTGCCGAGGTAGTCGTCGGCACCGGCGCGCAAGCCTTCCACGCGCTCGTTCCAGCCGTTCCGCGCCGTCAGGATGAGGACCGGCACCAGGTTGCCAGCGTCGCGCCACTCACGCAGCACGGCAAGCCCAGACCGGTCGGGAAGGCCGAGATCGAGAACGACAAGGTCGTAGGGTTCGCTTGCCCCGAGGTGCCCACCGTCCATGCCGTTGCCTGCGAGGTCGACGGCATAGCCTTCCAGGACCAGCCGCTCGCGAAGCCGCTTGCCGAGCTCCGCGTCGTCTTCGACGATCAGCAAGCGCACGCCTTACTTGTCCTTGCGACGCAACACTTTGCCGTTGCCTGCATCGAGCTCCAGCTTGTGGATCTTGTCTTTCTCGTCGATCACTTTGATCTTATACACATACGCGTCTTGCTCTCGTTCCAGCTCGATCTCGACCACCTGGCCGGACTGGATGTTGCGCACCCGCGTGAGGATATCCTCCATCGGCAGAATCTTGCCACTTTCACGCAACTGGCGCACTTCGTTCTGGCGCAAGCGGCTGTCGGCGCTCGCCACGCCGGTGGAGAAAAGCAGGCTTACGGCCATGGCGGTGGCCGCGGCGCTGGCGATAATCGGACTGGTTCGGATCGCTTTCATGTTGAGGTTCCTTGTGGATTGAGGGGTTTACGAATTGCCGCACATATTGCCGCACACATGCGGTCAGGCGGAGTATCGCAACCCGATACTGAACCGAGGCTGAATGGCGCTTTTTTCCAACGAGAGCGCACATTCAGCGTCGATTCAGCCTCGCTGCGCCAGAATCGCGTCATTACCTCATTGGAGAAATGTCATGAACTGGAATTGGAATTGGAAGAACACCGGCAGCCGCTACGGATCCCTGTCGATCACCATGCACTGGCTGATGCTCCTGTTGCTGGTCTCAGTATACGTCTCCATCAACCTGCACGACCTCGCGCCGAAGGGAAGCGAGCTTCGCGCCGCCTTCAAGACCTGGCACTTCATGCTCGGACTTTCCGTATTTTTGCTGCTCGGCGCGCGCCTTGCCATCCGCTTCCTGTCAGGCCCCGCGCCTCGCATCGAGCCGCCTGCCGGCCGCCGGCAACTGGCAGCAGCCCGCGCGATGCATCTCGTCCTTTACGCGTTCATGATCGCCATGCCCCTCCTCGGCTGGCTCGCGCTGAGCGCGGGCGGCAAGCCGATTCCGTTTTTCGGGCTCGAATTACCTGCCCTGATCGGGCCGAGTAAAGGCATGGCGAGCACGTTCAAAGAGGTGCATGAAACAATCGGCACCATCGGCTACTACCTCATCGGGCTGCACGCGCTGGCGGCGCTCATCCATCATTACATCATGCGGGACGATACGCTGGCGCGGATGCTGCCCGGGGCGCGGTCCCAGCTTCGTTCCGAGAACGCACCGAGCGAGCGCTCCGTGCCAAGAGGCCGTCTCCAAGAACAGTGAACGGCCCGGACTCGCTCCGGGGCGCGGCACTGCCGCCCCTGCGGCCTGCCTTCGTGCAGATCGGCAAGCGCCTCGTTGGATTGCTTCAACGATCCGCGCACGTTGCCGTTGGATCGTACGACACGCTGACAGTCAGCAACTCGCCCCATCTGCTTTGCCTGGCTGCAGCAGTTGCCGGCTGCGCGCGGCACTGGGTCGCGCCGCCACGCGCGCAAACCACGGTCCCACGCGCGGCAATGCACGATCGAACGGCTGGTTTACCGTCAGCGCAAAATCCAGCCACACATACAGCCAGATATCGGCCACGCTGAAGCGCTCGCCGCACAGATACGGGCCGGCGCCAAGCATGCCGTCCAGCCAGCGCAGGCGATCCTGCGCGATGGCCTTCAGGCCGGCGGCCGCCTGCGGCAACACTGGAATGCGCGACTCGAATCGTGCCAGCCCTTCGTCATAGTGATAGGCGTTGTGGATAAACTCGGTGACGTTGAGTTCCACTCGACGCCACCACTGCCGCGTCTGCGCGCGCGCCTCCGGTGTGTTGCCTATCAGCGCCGGCGCGGGATGCAACTCTTCCAGATACTCGGCAATGGCCACCGCCTCGCCGAGTGTGCTGCCATCATCGCAACGCAAGGCCGGCGTCTGCCCTGCCGGGTTGATGGCAAGAAACGCCGGCTGGCGGTTCTCACCGGCAAATACATCGACCGTTACTGCCGGCAGCACCAGCTGCTTTTCCAGCAGAAACATGCGCAAGCAGCGCGGTGCCGGACTCTTCGCGTCATAGATCAGCATGGTCAAGTAGCGCCCGGCGCGTCGTGGCTGGGCGCTTGGCCCTTGTCTTTCAGGTAACTGGCGGTGACGTCGCGACCGATCGCCATGGCGCCGATAATCGCGCCTTGGCCATCCTTTACCACGCTGAAGCTCAGCTCGACGTAGAGCTTGCCGCCATTCTTATGCATCGAACGCGTCGGCAGCGCCCGGCGCCCGTGCAGCGTCTGCCCCGCCGCGAGCGCCCGCTGATAGCCGTCCCAATGCGCGCGCCGCAATCTTTCCGGAATGATGATATCGAGGCTCTGGCCGATGACCTCGTTCGCGGCGTAGCCGAACAGCGCCTCCGAACCCGGATTCCACAACCGTATCAGTCCTTCCCGGTCGGCGAAGATGATTGCGTCCGCCGCGTACTCCACCAGTGCCCGACACAAGTCGGGGTCAGCCTGATCGGATAAGCGGGCCATATGGATTGCCTCCGACTTAGCCTGCCAGGATTGCGAAATCGGCGCCTTCCCAGCGCGCGACCTGATGCCAGAAAAAAGTGAAATTCACGATCGCGCCGTGCGCCAGTCGTTCGGTAAGCAGATCAGCCTTGTGCACGCCGAAGCCGGTGTCCTGCGTCTGGATGTCGTGCACGGTGCGCCAGCCATCGTTGCTCCAATGCACGGTCGCTTGCGCCAGCACCTCGATGCGCAGCACGCGGCCGGCCGCGAACGAACGCGTCTTGTGGTTGAAGCGCCAGAAACCATGAGCACACGGCGGCTTGCCCCTGGCGTAGCGCTCGAACGTCTGCGGCGGCATGTCGAACACACGTTCCTCGCGCAGCGAGCGCAGCAGCTTGACATATTCGGCGTGCGCCCACACCAGCGGCATCGCCGAGCCCGACGGCCGGCCGAGAAACAGTTCCTTGCGTGCGATATCGGGCGCATCCCAGATCTGCTCCGGCAGCATGCCACCGTCGTTGGCAAACGCCGCCATCGCGCGCATCAACTCGCGTGCCGCGTCCGCGCGGCCGGCGGCGAGCTCGTAGTGCGCGCGCTCGCCGGTGAGCAGCGGCCACGCGCGTCCACGGCCGGTACCGTCGAACGGAGCACCGTCCTCGTGCTCGCCGTAGCCATCGCCGTTGTAGCGGTGCCACGCCGCGCCACGCGGCGTGTCCACCTTGAGCAGCGCGTCGATCACTTTGACGGTATTGACGATGCGCGGATCGCCGGCAGCGCGCAGACCGAAACGCACCAGCGCCAGCGCATCGGGGCTGACGATCTGTTCGGTCGGCATCGCCGTCTCTCCCGGAGGGCGATTCTTGATGGGAACGAAGCCCTGAGTGGGCGACGCCACCGTGCAGACTTCGGGCGGAGCGATGCGCACATAGTAACCTTCCACGCCGGTCTGGCGCGCGAGCTCGGTCCCGGTGACGTAAGTCCAACGCTCGACGTAATCGTTCCAGATATCGGCCGTGTCGCGCAGATAGGCGGCGGCATCCGGCTCGCTGCAGGCGTCGGCCATCTCGGCCGCGACCAGCAGCGCCGCGATGACGACCGCCAGAGTGAATGGCGAGTAGCCGGCGTCTTCTTCCCAGCGGTCCTGCTGCGTTACGGGTCCGTTGCGCAGCAAAAAGCCCGCCGCGCGACGTGCCATCGGCCACAAGCCATGCCAATCCTGCTCGGAGAGCGCGCCTTCGCGGCGCGCCAGATCGACCAGAAGGATCGGAAACGCGGCTTCGTCCATCTGGATGCCGTTCCAGTACGGAGTGCCGTCGAGCCACATGTTCTGCGGCCAGCGCCCGTCGGCTTCCTGCGTGGTCTGCAGATAGCGCAACACGCTGCGCACGTCGCCATGCGCGCCCGCGGCGAGCAGCGCACCGGCCGACTCCACCAGATCGCGCGGCCAGGCGAGATGGTAGCCGCCCAGGTCGTCGTCGCTCTTGGTGAAGCCCCAGGGAAAGGAAAGACTGGCAATCAGCCCGCCGGGAATGCGCTTCGACTCATGCGCGCGCAGCACCATCACGCTGGTACGGTAGGCGTCGTATCCGGCTGCCGGGTCGTCATCGCCAATACGCAGGCAGTCTCGCTGCCAGTCCTGCCACTCGCGCACGTAGACCGCCTGCGCGGCCTCGAAACCCTGGCTGAGACTCGCCAGCGCGCGATGGCCGGCCTCGGCAGACGTGTTGCCGAAGCCTATGGTCAGCACGAAGCTGCCGTCGCATGCCCGCAGGTCGACTTCGCCGATAAGCGCGACATTGCCGTTCTCGGCACGTGCGTACTCCCACCGCATCTGCCGATGGCGCGAAAGATCCTGCCAGCCGTCGCTGCGCCCGACGAAGCCCGCGGAGCGCCGGCGCCACGGCGCGGAGCAGGCGATCGCCAATGCGAAGCTCGCGCGCTGCGCGAACAACATCGGCACACCTTTGTAGTCGTCGAGCCAGGCGCTGTTGTCCCAGCCGCGATTGCCCAAGTGCGGCGCGGCGAGGACGTAGAGTCGATAGTCGTCGAGCTCGCCCGTGAGCGGGACGAAGCACGTACGCTGCAGCAGCGCATCACGCGCCGGATCGGCAAGTATTTCCTTTTCGATGCGGTAGCGCCCGGCGCGACAGGTATTGTTCAGTCGGTAAAGCGGCACGCCTTCGAAAGGGTAGCTCACCTGCGAGCGTGCGTGACGCTTCTCCTCGGAGAAGAAATCGCGGCCGTCGGTGATGACGAGGCCAATGTCGCGCGTGCACGGCGAGTCGAGGCGCGGATAGTAGATTTCGTTCAGGATACCGTGGCTCAGCGTGAACCAGACGTGACTGGCCGCGCCGAGCGACGTACCCACTCCGGTCTTGGCGCTCGAGGTCCAGCGCGGCTCGCTGCCGGGCCAGCCGGGGGCATATGCTGCTCTAACCGATTCGTTCACTGTCCGCTCACAGTGCTCAATCCGTACAGAACTCCGGTTGCCGCAGCGCGGGCATGTCGAGATAGCTCAGCGTCTGGCGCAAGTGATGATTGGCGCCAAAGCCGCAGAACTTCGATCATATCAGATGCAATCCGCCAACGATCTGTCACACGTCGCAAGGGTCCGATGCCGCACGCGTCACTTTGCGGGTGTGGCCGGCTGGCTGCTGTAAGTCGGCGTCTGCGCAAACTGCTCCGGCACATCCCACATGCGTGCCGCATACCACACTGCCCACGCCACGACGAACAGCGACATCACCCACACCCAGACCGGAATCGATGATCGCGCCTCGGCCCGGCGCGGATCGAACGGGTCGTCAGTGCTGAACGCGTCCACCGCAAAGTGCACCTTGCCGCGCCGCGTCGAGTGGGGGCGCAAACCGGAAACGATGATGCCCGGCCCATTGTGGACCTGAAATGGAATCTCCTCGATGCCCTCTCGGCCGCTCTGATCCTGCGCGCGAATTGTCAGCCGGTGCGGCCCATCCTCGATGTCCAAAGTATCGAGTATTACGTCGGCAGGCAATTCCCTGTCGATGATCGGCTGCGGCGCGTCATCCAGATATACACGAACGCGCGGCTTATCCATGATTCCGCCTCATGTCAACGATCGTCGCGCAAAACATCGTACTTGGGATGGCTGCGATCGGACTCGCCCGGACGGAACAGCATCCAGATCATTGCCACGAAGCAGGCCAGGGTGATGGCACCGGCCACGGCGATAATGATGACGTTGCCCCAAAGCGGTCCGATTAGATGGTGATCCACAGCGACCTCCTTCTCATTTGCCCTTGGCGCGTTCGGCAGCCACCTGCTGCGCCGTCACCGGCACGCCATGGTTGCCCCAGGAACCGCGCTCGTAATCAATGATGCTGGCGATGTCGGCATCGTTCAGTGTGTTGGCGAAAGGCGGCATCGGGCTGGAGTAGGTCACGCCACCAATCTTACTGCCTTGCAGCCCATGCAGCACGACGCGGATATGTGCCGTTGCATCGGCATCATTGACCACGGCGTTGCCCTTGAGCGCGGGGAACGCCCCTGGGAGACCCTCTCCGGTCGCCTGGTGACAGGCCGCGCAATTGGCGGTGAATAGCGCCTTCCCCTTCGCCGCGTCGTAAGTTCCACCGGCGGCCGCGGCTAAAGATGCCGGCGCACTGGCAGGAGCGACGGAGTTGGCGGCGGTGGCTGGGTGGGCGGGGCTCATGCTGCTGATCTCCGGCATGGCGTCGCCGTTCGCGCCGGCACTGTCGGGCAACGCAGGCTGCTTCAGTGACAGCAAATAGGCAAGCAGCGCTTGCGCCTTGCGGGTTGGCACGACTACGCCGCGCGCCGGCGCATAGGCCTGGGGCAAGGCTACCGGCGTCACCCCGGGTGGCACCTGATCGACCACCTGGAACATCCAGTCGAACGCCGGCATGATCGATTCCGGTACGACCGCGCGCGGGTTGTACAGGTGGATGTACTGCCACACCGGGCTGGGCTGGCGCATGCCGATGTTGGTCAGGTCCGGTCCCGTCCGTTCCGAACCGAGAAGTTCCGGCGTCTGGTAAGCGAAGTCTCCCGGCGCGGACGGGCGGCCAAACACTTTGTCCTGCGGCAATGGGCGTACCTGCTGGGTGTGGCAATAGCTGCATCCGTTAGCGACATAGACCTCGCGACCTTCGGCCTGTAGCGGGGTAAGCGGCTCGACTCCGGGGCCGGGAGGCGTGCCCGAAAGCATTATGCCGGGCAAGACACCCATCACGACGGCGAGGATCGCGTAGACCAGCATCGAGCCACCCGCTATCAGGACCAGCTTGTTCACGCCGCGATCTCCCCGGCGGGGATGGAAGCAAGCGGCGCGGTTTTGCCGGTCCCGCCATAGGTCATGCGCCAGACGTTCCAGGCAAATACGACGTGGCTCAGGAACATCAGCAAACCGCCGACGCCGCGCCAAACGTAGTACGACTGCATGTCTATCACCGACTGTATGAACGGCAGTCCGTGCATCCAGTCGAGCCCCTGAATGGTGCCGCCGATCGAGAGCGAGATGACGTAGATGAAACTGCCGACTACCGCGGTCCAGAAATGCAGCATCAGCCCAAACTGGCCCGGCTCCCTGCCGGTGGACAAAGGCAGCAAGGCATAGACGCCACCCCAGGCCGCGAAGGTGACGAAGCCGTACATGGTCAGGTGCGAGTGACCGACGGTGTAGTCGGTCAGGTGCCAGATTTCTTGCAGCGAGCGAAAAGCTTCGAATGTGCCCTGGGTGGAGCCGACCAGATAACCGATCACGCCGACGAAGATGAACATCAGCGGGTACGAATGAACGAGATCGCGCAGCCGCCCGTGCATGGTCAAAAGGAAATTGGCGCTGCCGCCCCAGACCGGCACCAGCATGGCCACGCTGAACACGATGGCGGTGGTTTGCAGCCACCATGGCAGCGGGCTGAATAGAAAGTGATGCGCGCCGATGATCGGGTAGAACACCAGGTTGGTCCAGAACGCGAAGACGCCGAGAGCATAGGAATAGATCGGGCGGCTGAGGAGCTTGGGTAAGGCGTAATAGAAGACGCCGAGCACGAGCGGCGTGAACCACATGCCGACAGCGTTGTGCATGTAAAAGCCGGACACCGATACCTGGCCGAGGCCATACTGATACCACGGCAGGATCGCCACCACCGCGATGATGCAGGTCCACAGCACGCCGCCGATGGTGTACCAGTTGGAGAGGTAGAT
>JBBRAI010000065.1:0-19048 GCA_038206915.1 Burkholderiales bacterium
AAAGTTTATTGGTGCGCAGGACATCATCACCATCGACGGTCTGCGGGTTGAGTACGCTGACGGCTTTGGCCTGGCCCGGGCCTCCAACACTACGCCGGTGGTCGTGCTGCGCTTCGAGGCGGACAATGACGTTGCCATAGCCCGAATTCAGGCCGATTTCCGCCGTGTATTACTGGAAGCGCGACCCGATCTGGCGCTACCCTTTTAGGGTGAAGGAGGGAACGAGCGCCGTCGATCCTGACTTCCCCGGCTTCGTGCCGACCAGAAGGCACGAATGGCACAGCAGCGCCCCCAGGGCGGGAACATGCCGTAAGAGCGCACGGGCCCCGGCACTCTCGGCCAGGGGCTGGAAGGCCTTGAGGCGTGCCGGCATGATGGGAATCCAGTGTATCTGCACGCCGGTCAGCCCTGCTTCTTCTAGTAGTCGCTTCATGCGGCGTGGCGACTCGTAACGCAAGTGCACCGGTTTGCCGTGCAACCATCGCGATAGCCGCTGCAACACATTAGCGATGCAAACACGGTTCAAGACATCCACCCAAACCTCGCCGCCTCGATCCACCTGGGCGACCAATTCGCGCGCTGCGGGCCGAGAATCCGCCAATGCTTGAATCACGCCGAAACAAAGCACGCCATCGAAGCCGCCGGGTTTCAAGGGCAAGCGCGTGACATCTGCCACCGCCCAACGGCAGTTCCAGGTATCGCGAGCTTTAGCCTTGGCCGCAGCCGGCAGGCAGTAGTCCAGCCCGACAACATCCGCGCCCTGACTCGCCAGATAGCGGGCATAAGTGCCTGCGCCACAACCCGCGTCTAGCCAGGATTTGCCGTGCGACAAACCCTGCCAGACGCGAAGAAAATGCCGGAAACGCACGTCCAGGCCAGACGAGCTCCACCCGGCAATACCAGCGTCATCATCGCGTACCGTGGCGAATTCCTCAAAGCGCTTACGCCAGGCATTTTCAAAATCGGGCCGCTGGCTGGGTCCTCCGCTAAGCATCTTCGCCCTTGTTCAGGGGAATGGATGGGATTTTTGCATAGCGCACGCCCGCGGCAATCGGCACCGGTTTCCGAGTAAGGCCTAGTTGTTGATCGACAAACACGCGCGTGACGATGAGCATGCTCACGAGCACGTAAGGCATGTCCCAATACGCTAAGCCAAGGAAACTGCCCCCCACCCAATAGCCGATAAAGCTGACTTGTATCATCGCGGCGAGATCCGACGCCCAGTGCAAATCTTCGCGCCCCTTGCATGACTTGATCAGTCCGCTGGCCAATCGCCAGGCAAGAATCCACAGCAGTAAGAACAAGCCCAATCCTACAAAACCCTGTTCTCCCATCATCTGAAACCAGATGCTGTGAGCGTCGTGCACATCGGTGGGGTTAGGCGCCCAAACCGCGAATGCCTCATCAGTAAAAGCGCCGAACCCCCCGCCGGTGAGCGGTCTGTCTTTCGCCAGATTGAAGGCAAAGTTCCAGGCGTTGATGCGGCCCATGGCAGAAGCATCCTGCTGATAGGTACCGATCGTGTTCATCTTGGTAAACCATTGGTCCGGCATGAACGCGAGCAAGATCGGCACGAGAAAAAATATGCCGATGCCTATAACCAGCTTATTACGGCTTTTCAGCCACAAGAATAAGCCCATCGCCGCCACGGACAGCAAGCCGCCGCGCGAATAGGAACCCAGCACTGCCACCGCGCACAAGGCCATGCCTATTCCCAAACCCCAGCGCAGCCAGCGCTTGTCGCTCTGCATCTGTAAATAACGCAATAGCGGCACCACCATGGTGATGGCCAATGATATTTCCGTATTCCCCTCGATGAAACTGCCTTCCGGCCCCAGCACCATGCTGCCGCCACCCGAAGTCAGGGTAAAAATACCGCCCTTAATGCCAAAGAACGCAATGGACATGGTCGCTACCCAAACCAGCCAGCGTATGCGCTCCGCGGAGTTCATGATCATCAGCGACACGGCGAGGAACAGCTGAATCTTCATCACCTTGTCCCACTGGGCATAGGGCTCGCCAGTTGAATTGATGGCAAAGAGGTAGCTCAAACTCATCCAAAATACGAGCAAAATCAGGGTGACCGTTACGGGCGTGAACGGAAAACGTTTGGGTTCTTTCGAGAAAAGGAAGGCGGCCAGGGTAACCACGCCCACCACGGCAGCGAAGGGCATGGAGTAGGCAAAACCCCAGGTTAGTCGGTGCGGACTCATCATGCCGATCCAGGTCCACAACAGCACACCTAGCCAAGGGCGCTTGAAGACGAAGGGCACCGATCCAAAGATGATCGCAGTGAGCAGTATGTCTCTCATCGAGCTGGGTCGTCCTTCCCGGGTTGGGCAATCTGCCCTTTACACCGGCCGCTCACGCGTCGGCCAGATCAGTGGATCGGAAAGAGCGTATCAGCGCTCGCGCCGCGCTGCGCGGGTTGAAGGCAGCAGCACCCAGCAAACCCAGCCTGCCCAGGTCAAGCAAGGCGCTCCAGTAAGGGCGCAGCCCCTTACTCGACGCGCCATACAAATAGCCGTGTATGGTCCGCTCCAGCGTCTGCGCTAATAGCCGGCGTTGCATAGGCGAAATACTGGTGATGGTACTGGTGCTGGTGCTGGTGCCCTCGTCGGCATCGCGCATTTTGCGCAAGAGTTTAATCATGTAGAAAGCGTTGCGCTGCGCGTTGCGCGGATGGGTGATGTTGCTGTCATGAATCCGGTTGCGGGAAATACTGCAGTCCGCGAAGGCCGCCGGCCCCCGCAAAGCCATGCGCAGGAAAAAATCTCTATCCTCAATGTAGCGGATGGTCGCATCGAAACCGCCGATCGCCAATGCGACGTCGCGCCTGACCATGGTCGCGGAAGGGCACAGAAACAAGCCTGGCACCGTGCCTGCAAAAAACTGCTCGGCATCCAGCAAATGGTAATCTCCCTGCTGCGCCACAGCGCATTTCAGCGTTTTATCCCGCGAGAATGGCGGGTATTCGGCGCCCGTCTGGTCGAAATGCACCGTATCACCAAAGACGGTAATCGCCTGAGGATAGCTACGCGCTGCCGCCACCAATTCCGCCACATGGTTAGGCAGCCAGATATCGTCCGCATCAAGCAAGGCAACCCACTCCCCCGAGGCGAGATTGATAGCGGTGTTACGCGCTACCGACACGCCTGCGTTGGCCTGCGCATGGATCTTGACCGGGAACCGCTGCCCCTCGCTCCAGGCGCTGACCAGTTCCAGAGTATCGTCGGCTGACCCATCATCTACTACTACGATTTCAAGCACCGGCAATGTCTGCGAAACAACGCTATCCAGCGCCTCAACGATGAACATGGCCGCGTTAAAGGCGGGAATGATTACCGACACAGTCATGGGCAGTTTAGTCATCGTCTCGCATCAATCAAGTAATACCAGGGGACAAATTGTTCAGAAATTTGGCCACCGCTTTCGCTCCAATCTAGATTTGTTCCCAATCAAAATTTAAGCCAGCATCACGCGTTCGTTCTTCTAACAAAGATAGCCTATGCAAATTGTGAATCACGCCTTCGTGGCGTTGAAAGCCTGCCAATCCCGCAATAACCCGGGACATACACCAGCTTTTTTTTATAAGAACGAGCCGCTTATTACTACACAACGTGGGAAGCAGCTTTTGCGCCCATTGCTTGGTACACCTCGCCACCTTTGTGTGTTGAGGCCTAGCGTTCGGTAAAGTATCGGCGCGAGGTATTTGCGACACCGTAGGGAAATATTGAGTGAATATTCGCTCGTATACTTTTGGACTGAACACATTGTGACTATGGCTCATTTTATAAGATAACAATGCCCAACTATAGAACGGAAGTAGCGCCTCAGCGACATCGAGGTGCTGAAGGAAATTATTGGAAATATAGAATCGTTGCCGCAAATAGAAATCCGCCCATGCGAATACCTTGCCAATCTCAGCACCTTTTTGCACTGCCTCTTCCAATGGTCCCACAGAGCGCGCCCGTATCTTGTCTGCCAACTCAGGCCTTAAGAAGCTGGAATTGAGGAACAAATGCTTGCGCCGAAGAGCCTCAACAAGGTCGCCAGACCATTCCGTTTCATACTTGCCTAGGATTTTATCCTGAGATCCCCGCATGAGAGAATCGCCCATGTACCCGTTCAGCATGGGCACTCCTGGATACTTTTCCGCTATGCAGTCAGTGACGAACTTCGACAGAGGAAATCCATCCGCCGCAACATGAAAGACCTCATCGTAGATATCCCATTCCGAACCGTTTAAAGGAAAAACCTCCAACGGCAATCCCAGTATCTCCGCCACTTGGCGGGAAATGTCATTTTCTTCCGGGCTGATGGCAACTGTGGCGCAATGAATTTCTGCTGCGGACAAAGACTGAGATAGCCCCAACAAGTATCGGCTGTCATACCCCCCAGAAAGCGCAAGCGTTACCTGAGGGACATCACGTAACAACACATTGAGCGTCGAGGAAACAATCTCATGAAGTTCTTCTGCCACCCTGTCGGCAGGCAGCCGCGAAGATTCCCCTTGAAACTTCGCGTAAGGAATTTCCTTGCGATGACCGTCCTTTAACACAACCACTGCGCCAGGGGGTAATCGCCCCATGTCCGCAAATAGCGACCCGTTGGTACAGTTATATCCATAACTTATCCAGGCGCTAACCGCATCGTAATCGACGTTCCCCGAGATTAGCCCGGCTTGGTACATAGGCCAGACTTTGCTACCGAAAACCATCCGCCCCTCTTTGTTACCCAAGAACATGGGGCGAACCCCCAAAATGTCTGAGACAAAGGTGATGCGATTCTTGTTTGGTTCATCCACCCATATAACAAAGGAACCAAGAAGTTCCTTAAAGAGTCCGTATTGCTCTTCAGCGACGACCTTTGCACACCACTCGGGGATCCCGGATTTTGGAATTTCCGCATGGGCGGTGAGGCCCCAAATATAGATCCAAGATCTATGCTGCAATGAAAATGTGATTTGCAAGGTCGTGCCGGGGTCGGCGAAAACTTGCACCTGAGGGGTTTCACCATCGCTGGCTGCAGGAAGGTCTACAGCTCTGGCGCTATCCAATGAAAAATGGGTATGACCGGCCTCTTCAGGCAGAAGCTGGATTCCATAAATTTGATTCAAGAACGCTACCTCGATATTAGTAAAGCGACGAAATGGTTTTGTTATGCAAATCGCATATCTAGCGGTCAGTCATCTGATGTGATATCGCGGTGCCTATTCCGGTAGGCGCTCCTTAGGCCGGCGATTATCCGGCTGAGTTCTCCCGCGAGCTCATGTTTCAGAGCAAAGAGAGCGGCGAGCCAACCCAGTACCGCTAACGGCAGCCCAACGGCCAAAGTGATCAAAACGCTGTAGTCCACAGTCAGCAACGCGAACACCGGCCCCAACGCAGTTGCCATCGACAGCACGGCGCTCTTTGCAACCGCTTGAAATGTTTCTGGCGCGCGCAACGCCACCAGCCGGGCGAGACTTCGGAACAGCACGTAGTTCATGATCAGTCGCCACAAAATCAGGCCTACGGCCAACCACATTAAGCCGAAAAATACCGTCGTCAAGATGAGCGCCGTCTTCACTACCGTGCCCAGAACTTCGACTTGAGCCAGCTTCTTAGGGTAGCCGAGTGCAGTAACGAGTTGGCTGTAACCTATAAACATCGTGCCGGCCGCGCCCGAAAAACAGAGAATTCGCACGAGAGGCACTGATGCATCCCATTGGTCGCCGTACAAGACCCGCACGATGGGAAATGCCAGTAGACCAATGACCGTAAAGAACGGCCAGGCGATAGCCGTGGTCAACTTCACACTCGTGATGAAGCTGTCCTTGACGTCACCCTTCCCATGCACTGCCGTGGCAAAGTGCGGCAACATGACGTTCCAAATGGCGTCAATGAACGCCCGGTTAAATAACTCGACCAAACCCATGGCGCGTCCGAATATGCCAACGGCGGCAATATCTATCGCCTTGCCTATCGCCAGCTCCGGGAGAACATTTCCTAACTCACCCGCTAACCGTCCGCCGGTCACGTAGCTGCCGAAGTGTAGTACGCGCTTCAGGTTCTTGAAGCCCGGTCGCCAAGGCATGCCCGCCGGGCGCGCCAAGGCACAAGCTAAGACGGTCACGATGATGCCACCCGTAGATGCGAACGCGAGGCTAAGGTAGCCGTAACCCAGCCAAGCGCAGCTGACGGCCACACCAGCATGTGCGAATGCCGACGATGTGCGTATCCAGTACAGGCTTCCAAATTCCATATGCCGACGCAACACCGCCATAGTCACCGAGCCAAAAGGGATCAGCAGAAAATTCACTGACAACACCCACATCACGTTGCGGATTTGCGGCGCGTCGTAGAGTTGCGCCACGGGTCCGGCAACTAAAAAAATTACGAGTGCCAATACCCACGCAATGATGAGAGTCAGACCGAAGGCCGCCTGAATATCCGCGTCGGCCAGTTTTTTCTGTTGAATGACGTACTGTCCCACGCCGAAATCCCGCAGCATGTGCGCAATGCCGACGAAGCCTACGCCGATGGAGAAGATACCGATATCGTGGGGAGTGAGGATACGCGCGATGATGATTGACGACACAAAGCTGATGGCCAGAGCCGTATAGTTCTGCAGGAACGAGAGCGCGATTGAGCGTCGCACCGACTTCATGCGGTCGCTCCTAGAGACTCTGCCGGCCATCGTCTCACCTTATCGATGACACGACGACCATCACATAGCGGCAAAAACCTTTCGTCTGCGGCCTCGCCAATCTCGCCGTGCAACCCCTCATCCCGCACGCAGGCGGTCGCTAGTGTCTCCACCCTCGCAACCAACCAAATTTCATAGCCGTCGCGATAGCCGAAGCCTTTCGCGGTTAGCGCAGTCTGCCCATGCTGGAGTCCCGCTTCTCTCGGGACTTTAGGGGGCACGAAAAACAGCATATCGATTTGTGTAACCAGGGTCGATCCCGCTTTCTGGAACATGTCCAAACGCTGAAACACGCCATGTGTTTGCGTCTCGGGCGGGTAGGGCAGGTTGCATGAAACAACTAGGAGTCGTTTGGTCATTGATTGAACACACCGCAGGTCAATGTGGCAACTACGCAAACCTCACGGTCTGCGCTGTTACGCGTTTGCAGCTCCGCCGATGCCGTGACGGCATCGATACCCTGATGGAAATGGTGTCGGCCCCATGACGTGGCCTCGGGAATTGACAACCCCCTAACCCGTTCAATCCGGCGGCAAGCGCCACCGCCAGATGCGTCCACGTCGCTATCGCTACAGGTTGCCATCGCACCATATTGGCAGCGGTCGCTACCCGGGCCAACAGTCGTTTCTGCGGAGGTGGTGATAGTACGCGTAGGCAAGGCCATGGGATGCCAAATTTTCCCGGATTTGCCTAGGGATTGGCTTGAGTCTGTCCCCACACTAAGCCGTGCAGCGATGCCGATTGATCATGACGCAATCGAACTCGACGACTCGTAGATGCTTGTCCTGCGATACCGGAAACATGCCAGTGACGTCAAAACCCCGGGCGCTCAATGTCGACAGGGAGGCATGATAATCGGGCATGCCGGTATAAATGGGCAGGAAGGACACCTCAGTTTGCAAGGCGGCAATGTGGTCCAAGACACCGCGGGCACCCTCGACGACATCGAGATCGCAACCCTGCGTATCCATCTTGAGATAGACACCCTCCGACGGCAGGCCGGCAAGTAGCCTGTCGAACTCGTTATCCAGCCTTCTGATTTCGACCCGCTCTTGTCGCTGCACGGCATTCGTTTCCTGGTACTGGGGAAGCTGCGAGGTATCGGGCGTGAGAAAAGAACTGAATTGCGACGCGCGCGTGACATTGATCATGGCTTCAGTGGTACTGCGACCAAGAGCCCAGGGATAGACGCGCCAGTTCGCATCTCCCGCGACGCGCTCGCGCAAGGTCGCGACCAGTTCCGGGACCGGCTCGAAAGAGACGATGTAGCCATCGAATCCAACGTGATGGCGAAGAAAATCGCGGTACTGCCCGGCATTGGCGCCGACATCAAGCACCACTTGTATGTTCAACATGCCGAACAACTGGCGCAGATGCCCCGCGAAATGCAAATCCTCCATACGCCACCGGGGCACAATGTCATAACCCAGGCTGTGGGCAAAATTCTGGACCATCGTCTTAATCATCACTGCTCCTGTATTCCCATTTCTATCCGGACATGCCCCAAGCGCCATCGCTTCGTAGCCCTGGTGGTCCGAATCTTACCGCTACGGCCGTGACAAAACTCACACGTGCTCCCGTTTCCCTGCTTTCTCCGTTGAAATCCCATACCCGCTGTCAAAGGTGATCTGCACGCCCCGAACCATCCCAGGCGGGTTCGCGCTGGATGGCCCGGCTCTCTCCATTGAAGCGCCGCTTGATCCAACGCTCAAGTGGAAGCTCGAAATTAAAATAAATTACTACGGAAATCCCGAGCAAAAGCAGCACGTAGACGAGCAATTCCCATGGGCCCAGCTGCGCGAGCGCGCGTCCCGTAGCAAGCGCGAAACCCCGTGCGATCGGACCTTGCAGAATATAGGTCGCGTAACTTACGCGACCTAGTAACACAACCATATCGGCTGATCGCCTACGCAGAGAACCGTCATGCGGTGCACCGGCGGGGGAGGTCGCCAAGGTCCAGATCAATACGATAAACAAGGGCATCAGAATACCGGCTGGCTGGAAAAAATATTCTTGGTTTTGCCCGCCTAACACCCCCCCCGATAGCTAGCACCGTTACGATCAAAATAGCTAAATGATGCCTCACGAAAAAGACCGGCGCCTTACGCCGAGTAAAAATAACACCTAGCACCACACCCGCAAGGAATTGTGGAAAATGCAGCAATGGCACAGTGCCAAGAAATTCCGACCAGGTGACCTCGAAGTTAGTACCCGCCGCAATGGTCCTCGAGTGAGAAGACATTAGCGATAGTCCCTCTACTACAACGATGTTCGCCGTCAGGCAAGCCAACAACCATAGCAACAGAGTTGCAGTGCGCATGCGCAAAAACACGGGCAAAGCAAAGGGAAAGCTTGCGTAGAAGAATGCCTCGGTAGAAAGCGTCCACCCCGGCCAGTTCCACACCGACGCGGCTGTAGGTACCCAGCCTTGGAGGAGCAACGCGGAGAGGCTGCCATAGGTCGCGACGACTTTCGCCGCGAACAGCAGGCTGGTTCCGGTCCTGACCCATTCCTCTACGAAAAAGGTGCCCACCATCAGCCAAGCCAGAAAATAAACCGGATAGATACGCGCAAAGCGGCGCAGATAAAACCTACGCCGCTGATTTGGTGTCGTCACGTCGACACTCTGCGTAACGTAAACCAGAATGAAACCTGACAAGATGAAAAAGAGCGCAACGCCGTGGCTGCCCCCGCTCACGATGTTGCGCATCCACTGTGGCGCGTCTTTGAAGGCGTGCTGGCCGTAATGAAACAATACGACGGCCAGGGCGGCGTAAAACCGCACAGCCGTCAGGCTGCGAATCTCCGGCAAGCGTTTAAGGGGAGTGTTTTCGGGCATATCGCGACCCATCATCTTTTTCGTGGCTGATTTACCGTAGCCATGCGAATCTGCCCAAGGGGCAAGATCCCCTGAATTTTAGGTAAGCCGCAGTTCAGGCAGCGCCAGCGATGCGTGGCTATCGCTTTATCCCTCTGCCGGATTTTCTCTGTCCCACTCTTGCCGGGATATCTCTTCTTTTATGACTTCCAGATAGCCCAATCCGAACTTCAAATCCGGCTCTAGGTGGTTTCCCTCTGCCCACTCATTCCACGACTTGAGAAAAATGATGTTCTCTTCGCTTCTGACGTCGCGCCTGATTTCCAGTGTCTTACGCAGAACCGTCCGGAAAAGCTCCGGGGTCGAACCATCAAATACCAGTCCATTCCTGCCACTGCGGGGCGTATTGTCCCACGCATGGATCAAACACGGATAGTTCTCGGCTGCGGCGGCAGCTTCAGGAGACAGAAAATTCAGGACGTCCTGATATCGATAAATCGTCGGCAGGCCCTTCGTCTCGGCGTATTTCTGTCGTAACCACTGCAAGGGCTTGCGCCTTGACACCCAGGGTCTTCGCGGGGGAAGACGGAAAGTGGTGATGGCATCAAAGCCCAGTTCACTTGGTTTCCAAGCTTGATCGAACGAGGTCCCAACCAGATGCAATCCAGGCAACCCGGCCTTGACAGCCATCTCTCGCCAAAGATCGGTGACATGACGGACGTCCGGTATTTCGTCGGGATGATAGATCGCAAAAAGAGGTTTGCCATCCACGCGTATGTAGCGCGGATCAAAAAAAGCCGGGGCTACGGCGTCGAAGTGGGCGCGATGGTCATCGTCACCCGGGTAGGTTTGCTCGATGAGCATACGGTTTGGCTCCCCATGCCAAACTCCGGACCAACTCTGGTTCGCCCAGTACAAACAGAAAGGAAAATCAGGTTTCCCGCTCTTCAGCGTTTCCTGAATGGGGCGCTCTAGTAGCCGTTTGCCTGCCCCGAACCAGTAGTGGTAGTAGCAAAAACCCTCGATGCCGTGGTCTCGCGCCATATTGGCTTGCGCTTCCCGAGTCTCCGGCACACGCAGATCGTAGAAGCCCAGGTCTGCCGGTATATGGGGCTGGTAATGGCGGCGAAACAAGGGCCGGGCTTTGGCCGTATTGGTCCACTCGGTGAAGCCCTTGCCCCACCAACGATCGTTTTCCTCTATGGGATGAAATTGAGGAAGATAAAGAGCCAGAAGACGCGCGCGCTTTGTCATATGCATTCTCGCTAAACACTGCCCCCGTTCCCGTTAAAACCCCGATAGGTCGCCGACTACCGGTGACGCATTCCACTTTTATGCCGCTACTAATGAGGAGTAGGCGTGGCCACACTGGCGAAGCGTTCATATTGCATATCATCCAGTCGCCCACGCAAAAGACGATTGAGCAACGCTGCTTTCCAGGGCAGTCGATAGCCGAAGATACCCTCGATTCTATCCACATTAAAACCGGTCTCGCGGAACAGTCGTTCAATACTTTGCTTGGTAAAGAATCGCAGGTGAGTTTGATCCAGCACGCCGTGTTTCTCGTACCGCCACTCACCCCCGAGAAAATACGCCTTGAAAACCGGGAAATGACGAACGTTGGGGATGGACGATACGACCGTCCCTCCGGGACGCAGGATAGATCTTAAGCGCCGTAACACCGACCAGGGATCAACGAGATGCTCCAGTACGTCATTGCACACCACGCAGTCCACACTCTCGTCGGGAATCGAATTTAGTGCTGCTTCAATCGGACTTTCGATGACCACATCCAGGCGCTTGCGCGCCTCGGCGGCCGCGTCGGGATGCACTTCCACGCCTATGACGTGCGCTCCCCCGATCTGCTCACGCAGTAAGGCGCCGAAAATTCCTGCGCCACATCCAAGTTCAAGAAAATGCCGTGCATCGGGTGGAATGAAAGGCAACATCTCGCGACGCTGTGCCTGGTAGTAGTACGAATCCGGGGACTCCGCAACGGAGCCTAGCAGCGTACTCTGAAGTTCCGTATTCTGAAGTTCCATTGGTCATATCCCCAAAAGTTCGTTGCCCTCAGTGCTAGGTGCCCACAACGCGACTCACAACGTATCTGAACTTTCCAGATTTCTCCGGCGCAATTTCGTCCACGCGCTCGACAGCTATTTTCACCCCCTGCCCCAACCTGGCCTTGAAGCCCTGCTCAATGACAGCTATCGATTCAGCGCCAAAACCAGCGCCTGTCACCAGCAGCACACGCGTTAGTTCCAGACTTTCCTGCACTATCTTGAACTGCGCCACGCCAGCCAGGTCACGCACAATGTACACCAGCGCCAGGCCGTGCATCACTGTGCCGTCGGCCGCAACAACAAAATCCGTGGTGCGACCCTGGATGTCCTTGAGCATGGGTAGGCGGCGGCCGCACTCACATTCCTCATTGTCCAGCACACCGACATCGCCGGTGCGATAGCGAATGAATGGAAAGTCCGGCGTTGATAAATGGGTGACGACGATCTCGCCGGCACTACCGGCGGGCAGCGGGCGCCCTTCCGCGTTGACTATCTCGACGATGATGTCTTCGGCGCTGATGTGCATACCGCCCCAAGGACATTCGTGAGCGATAAAGCCCGCGTCGCGGCCACCATAGCCGTTCGCCACTGCACAGCCGAAGGCCGCGGATATCTGCGTCCGCTGTTCATCGTAGAGCCGCTCAGAAGTCACAAAGGCGACGCGAATGCCGAGATCATCGAGCCTTTGGCCGCTCGCCTGGGCGTGCCGGGCGATGTGCGCCAGCGCCGAAGGGTAGCCAAAAATCATGCGCGGACGGAAAGCGCGTATCTCGCGGATGAATCCATCCAGCTTGGCCGGCGACATTTCAAAAGCCGGCACCAGCCGGCTGCGCAGCAGCTTGTCTCGCAACAGTCGCACGCGATCCTGCGCGCCCAATTCGATGGGTGAACCCCACACCACGATCTCGGGATCCCCAAGATCCAGGCGCCACCAGCGCGTCGCGCGCCACTTGGCGGCGACATCATGGCTAATGCGATCTCGCCCCATGTAAAACACCAGCGGTTCGCCGCTTGAGCCGCCGGTGTTATAGCGCTTGAGCGGCCCCGCCAACTCTGAGGTGAGGTCGTTGGCTCGAATGAGCGCTTTAGTGAGTAACGGCACGCCTTGCAGATCGCTGAGCAAGGTCATAGCCGCCGGCTCGAAACCGATGTCACGGAATAGCGCGCGGTAATAGGGCACATGGCGGCCAGCATGACTCAACAAATCCTTCAGACGGGCCAGCCGATAACGCTCCAGTTCCTCGACCGGCCACCATTGGCTACGCTCGAGCGCGTGCAAGCGGGCGACGCTGTCGTGACCCTTGAGTTTTTCGTGCAGCGGGAACACCGCGCGGGACACAAAGCGCGTCCATAGGGAGCTCTTCGGGCTGGTTTCTGTCCACGACTTGGCGGGAACGCTTGACCTCATAGGCTTGCCCTCCCCGCCATCAAGCGCCATGAGCAGAGGCAGTGCAGCGCACGGTCATCACCGAAGGAGGCGTAGATCACAGATAAGGCGTTGAGCAACTTTCCAGCTCCCGTCGAATCATCTGTAGGATATTCACGCGATCATATCGACTTTCGGCAGCGCGCCGCGCAGCATTCCCCATTGAGTTGCAATACTCGGCGTCAGACAACAATTGGACGCAGGCCGCGGCGAACGACTCCGCAGTGTCCCGCAAAAGGATCTCTTCTCCATCGCGCAACTCTAATCCCTCGGCACCAATAGTCGTCGATACGATGGCTTTGGCATAGGCCGCAGCCTCGATAATTTTGACGCGCGTGCCAGAACCGGTCAGCACTGGACAGCATACGACTGTAGCATCGTCATACACGCTCGCCAAATCCGCGACAAAGCCGGTGAATTCGACACCTGCAGGCGGAATCGCATAGGAGGAAATGTTGTCAGGTTCTCTTCCGACGACCTTGAGACGGGCGGCGGGTAATGCAGCACGAATCCGGGGCCATATCTGAGACAGAAGAAACTCGGCTGCTTGAATATTGGGCTGATATCCAAAATAGCCGACAAACACCAGCGTCGGCTGGCGCGATGCGATCGCTGCATCGTCCGATAAAAGCGGCATAGTCACACTGTTAGGAATAGTCGTGACGCGCTTGGTGCAACTCATCTTCTCGAGATAAGCCTGATCTTGCTTAGAACACACTAACGTCTTGGTGGCTCTGGCAACCGCCCTTAGCTCAGCCAGCGCCAACGCGGGAACTTGCAGGTAGTAAAGGAGTTTTGCCTTCCATATAGGTGGCATCCGTATGCCGCGAAAAAACTTAATGTGCTCGATATCGTCAAGATCGAGCACTGTGGCGGGCGGGCGCTGCGTCGCATGAAGCGTAAGCAACATGGCCGGAAGCCGGTGCGCAAGGATCAAATTCGGCGAACGTGCTAAACAGGCTTCATACGCCGCGATCTGCGCCTTCCCTAACAATGACGCGTACTCTGGATTTCTCGCCACACCAAAAATCGGCGCAAAGTAATTGGCGTACCCATCGTGTGCCATGGGTTCCTTTCTACACAAACTAACCTGCGCTTTGACATTCCAGTGCCGCTGCAAATCGGCCTCAATACCCACCGCATCGAGAGCTGAAAATCGCGGGTCTGGCGGTATGAAAAAGAGTATCTCAAGCTCCTCACAATGCGCCTGTAGTGCTTCCAGCAGCATCGTCATACGACTAAAGACGCCATGAACGGCAGTGCTAAAATCACTTGGGCAAAGCGCCGAGATAAATAGCCCGCGTTTTACAGTTGGCGCGGACAAGGTGATGGGCATGGGCGTTTTCATATGCGCAAGAAAAGCTTAGGGGCGGTTGGAGGTCCGGATGAAAAACACCTCTGTATCGGTGCGCGTCAGCAGCACAATGCCGCGCAGTTCCGGCACGTAGCGCATTCTGCCCCAGACTGAGGGCGCACCGCCGGAGTTAATCGCGGTGGCCCCAGCAGCAGGAGGTGTTCCGGTGGTGGCGAGCCTATCCACCTGCCACTCGTGAACGCCATTCACCAAACCTCGATAGGCAATCGTATAGAGCTGTGCGTCGTCCTGAAACCAGACGAATTTTCCCAATCCTTCGTCGTAGACGAAGCCGGCCTTGGGGCCTATGCCCTTGAGGCTTTGAGCATGCGGTCCGATCAGCTTGGTCTTTTCGTCGAGCGTGCCCGTGCGAATGTCAAAGGTCAGTGCTGCAGCATTGTCGCCTTTGTAACTTCCCATCACCAACATCAGATTATTCACAGGGTCAATACACGCCGCCATTCGCGAAAAAGAGCGAACGTCGTGGTGCCATACGTTCCAGGCCAGCGACTTTTGGTCAAATCGATAAATATTCTCGCCGGCCGGCCAGTAAACGTCTTCCGTGACGGGATGCTTGACGATCCACTCGCCGTCATAGTCTCGCGCGCCGGGAAGAGACGGGGGGCGTTTGGCCCGATCCAATTCGTATTCTTTGGTACTCCAAGAGGCAATGTCTATGTTTCCCCACATCCCTTGATCGATCTCCCACACGTTCGTGGTCCCCATCAGCACGAACCAGTCCCGTCCATCGAAAAACTGGGGCGACCAGTAGGAATGACGCGCGTTCGGCCTCCCGTCTCGCATGTAGTCGTGTCCTGGCACTGCCGGCCCGCGCGGCCACACCTGGCTTGCCGGACTGGGCATGACGAGCGTTTCCCATTTCGGTGCTTCGGTGTTGAGCTTGAGGCCGATCCAGTCGTTGCCCGCCCAGGCGCCGGCGCCACCGCCGCCCGTAACGAGTAGCCACGAGCCGTTTTTGCGGAGCGCGCCGCCGGAGAAATGCGTCATTTTTGCTGGGCTGCCCAGGCCAATTTCGCCTCCCCCTGCACCCAACAGGCCCCGAGTGACATACGGCTCTTTAGCGAGATTGGTGGCGATCTTTGTATTGGGAATCTGGTACCACTGATAGCTCGTTCCCGCCCGCGCAGGATCCGTTAGCCAGCGCGGCACATCGGGTGCCGCTGGCGCCTGGCTCGCAACCAAGGCGACGCAGCTCGCCGCGAAGCGCAGGCCGTACCGAATTGAGCAATGCGACATCATGTGCGCAGTCCTTTCCTGGTACTGGCCACGGCGGTCGCGTAAACTTTGAATAGACGCTCCCGCACCTGGGGCCAGGTGTAGCGGCTCGCTACCTCCAAACCGGTGTTGCGCAGCCGCGCGGCCACTGCCGCATCGTCTAACACACGCAAAGCTTGGACGGCCATCTCCTCGGGCCGGCGTGGCGGCACCAGCAGGGCACTGCAATCATGCTCTACCAGATGAGGAATGCCACCGACATCAGTGCTAACGATAGGCACGCCGCTGGCCATGGCCTCGAGCAAGGATATCGGCATGTTGTCCGCCAACGTAGGATTGAGCAGCAAATCGGCTTCGCGGTATAAGCGCGCGATGTCGTCATTGTCGAGACGGCCCGTGAATTGCACAGCATCGGCGATGCCTAACTCGGTGCACAGTATGCGCAGATCGGTCAGCCTTGGTCCAGAACCAGCGACGGTAAGCCGCGCCTCGCTATGGACAGTACGTACGGCTGCGAAGGCGCGAAGTGCGGTGGGCACATCGTAGATATCTTCGAGGTTGCGCGTGACGATGAGATGACAGCCATGCGGGCGATCCAAAGCTGGATAAAAACGCGATAAATCGATGATGTTGGGCACGATGACGGTAGCCACATCACGCCGCGCGAACACCGCCACTAGAAACCCTGAGGGGACGACAACCTGCGTGGCGCGCGCCAGTGTCGGCCGCACCCAGCGAAATTGGGCAGAGAAAAAACTTTCGGCCTCGCCACCCCGGTAGTTCACAATCACCGGCACCCCGCGCAGCCGGGCGATCCAGACTGCTGGCGCGGCGAACAAATGCCAGGCCCAGCCCGAATTGGCCATGACATGAAACAAATCGACACGCCCGGCGCAACGCCACAGATGCAACAAATAGGGTAGCAACCGAAATACGGCGCGCAAACCCACGACCCGCTCGACCCAGGCGGGCTGATAGGGCGGGTTGATCTGCACAACCTCCACCGACATTCCTGCTTCGGTGAGCAGACGCGCTAATTGGCGCGTCTGGTTGGCCATGCCGCCCGATGGCGGCGGCAGCGGGCCGATCAGGCCGATCCTCAGCGCTAGTCCCGACGATGCTTGGGCAGAATGGGGCATGTCACTCTTTCAGGCGCGCGCATAGTCGGCCTGACGCAGATTGTCCGCCAGGCGCAGTCCGTACCGCCAGGCGCGGCGATCCCAAGGCGTAAAGCGTGGAATCTGGTACAGATCGCAACCGGGCGCCGCGGCGCCCCAGGCGGTGGATAGTGCGGCTGAGAAACCTGCCTCACGTGCTAACTTCGCATGAGTAGCGTTGTAATCTTGGCCGGGCTTGCCATTCGGATAGGCGAAGAAACGCACCGGCGCATCGATAATCTGTTCCAGATGCCGCTTGCTTTCGAGCATCTCCGTGTAGGCCTCATCGTCCGGCAGCCGCGCGAGAATGGGATGATGCAGGGTGTGGGCGCCAATGGTCATACCCGCGCGCGCCATTTCGCGCACTTGCATTGAGGTGAGCATCAAATTATCGGGCAGACTGACACCGGCCTGTGCTGCGATAGCGTCAACCTGTTGTTGACGTAGCGCCGGTTCCAGATGTTTCACTTGGGTGATGAGTGTGTCGATGGCGGCGCGACGTTGCGCCACATCCCCCAGTGTATGCGTACCCAGGTCAAGTACGTTGAGGTCGAGCTGCGGCGCTGGACAACGACGCAGTGCTTCGATCAGCGTGTCGTTCCACATACGCCCGCCATCGAGAAATCCGGTGGCGATAAAGAAGCTGGCACTGACGCCATGCGCTTGCAATATGGGCAGGGCCACGTCGTGGTTGTCTGCATAACCGTCATCGAAAGTAATCACTGCCGGTCGCGCCGGCAGCGTACCGGCGCGCAAGCCCTCGACCGCTTCCGCCAGCGGCAGCACCTGGAACCAGCGCTTGATCCAGCTGATTTGCTGATCGAAAAAGTGAGCGTCTGGCTCGCGCGGAAATATCGGGTCCACCGTCGCGTGTACGCGGTGAAATATCAGCACTGTAAGCCGAGTATGTTTGCCCGCCGGGGCCAATCTGCCCAACAGCCAACGCATCATGTCGCCCCCAAGCGGGATTGCGCGCACAACAGCAGGAGTAAGGCAGGGATCGCCCCCAGGCACCACAGGCAGGCTTTGGTACGGCGGCGTAAAGCGAATAAGCGTCGCGCTGCCTCGGCCCCCTCCGGGGTGGGATAAATGCGTATATGCGGCTGCACGCCGACGAGGTTGGCGACGACATGCGCCAGCGTGCGCGAAATGCGCCCTGCGGCCCGCACCAGCGGATGGGCGTAATAAGAAAACACTGCATTGCCCCACCACAAATACCACTCGGCGGCGCCACGGCGAAAATAATCGTAGGCCTTGTCCTCGTGGATATAGCCCCGACGACCCGGGCCGTTCGGTTGCATGCGCACCGGGCCACGACCGCCGAGCAGGCTGTCACGAAACGACAGCGCCGAAAGCGGCGCGCCGCTGGCCGCATCGACGACATGGAAGTTGTTGTGCGGATCGAGGAACAGCCACTGCCCGCGACTTCGGTCGAAGACCTCTACAAACGTGTGACCATGCCCGCCGTAACCATCGAAGGAAAACGCCCATTGGCGCGCGTCTAACCCGGCCGCATAGGCCAGAGCAAGAAACACTTTGACGAAGTCGGCGCAGTAACCGTAACCGGCGCGTATGCCGCGATAGCTGGCGGCGAGATCGTCCTGTATAGGACCTTTGTCCGCCGCCCGCTCGGCAAGATGGGCGGCCAGCCGCAGGGCTTTCTCCCAGTCGGTCAGCTGCTTCACGCCTAGTCCGTCGACAATGCTGACGAAATCGCCCGGGACGGGTTTGCGTTCACGGAGAAAATCGGCAGGGAAGTTATCGGGCGTCCAGGTGAAATCACCCTCACGCGTAGCATCGACCAACATGGCATTGCGCACACGCACGGCTCGCGACGGCGGCCAGCACTGGCTCAGCAGATATCCTGCCGACAGTCCAGAAGCCAGCAGCGTACTCGCGATCCAGTAAGTCATAAGGCTACCAACACAAGCCCCGGTATTCGCCGCGTAGCCCCTCACGATCCGGCATGTTCACCAGATCAACGACGAGGTGATCGTCGCGCACGCAGCGCTTGAGGGTGTCAAATATCTTGGTGTCAGCCAGGCCGACTACCAGGACGTCGGATTCGGCGATGACGCTTTCCAGATCGCTTTTCAGCAGGCTGCCTATGTGCGGCACATGCTGCTCAATGAAGCGGCGGTTGGCGCCGAGGAGGTTGGACAGATGCACTTCCGGGTCGTACACCAGCAAGCTTAGGCCCTTGCCAAAAAAATGCTCCGCAATCGCCACCAGGGGGCTCTCGCGCAGATCGTCCGTGCCCGTCTTGAAGGACAAACCGATCATACCGATGCGGCGGCGGCCCGA
>JBBRAI010000066.1:0-18160 GCA_038206915.1 Burkholderiales bacterium
CGCGCCCACAGCGCGCTCGCCTGGTTGACGGTCTCGTCCTCGCCGGTGGCCTTGTACGTCTTTTTGTCTTCGTCCCAGACGCGCTTTTCCATGCGGATCGGAATTGCGATATGGTCGGAATATTTGCGGATCAGCGCGCGCAGGCGCGTGTCGTCGAGCAGCTCGTCCTCGCCTTCGCGCAGGTGCAGCGTAACTTCGGTGCCGCGCTCGGGCTTCTCCACCGCTTCCAGCGTGTACTCGCCGCCGCCGTCGGATTCCCAGCGCACCGCCTCGCCCGCCGCGAGGCCCGCGCGCCGCGTCACCAGGCTCACGCGGTCGGCGACGATGAACGAGGAATAGAAGCCGACGCCGAACTGGCCGATCAGGTGGGCATCCTTGGCCTGGTCTCCGGTGAGCGCCTGGAAGAACTCTCGCGTACCCGATTTGGCGATGGTGCCGATGTTGGCGACGACCTCGTCGCGCGACATGCCGACGCCGTTGTCTGACACGGTCAGCGTGCGCGCAGCCTTGTCGAAGCTCACGCGGATGCGCAGGTCCGCATCGGTGCCATAAAGAGAAGCGTCCGACAGCGCCTCGAAGCGCAGCTTGTCCGCCGCGTCCGAGGCGTTCGAAATCAGTTCGCGCAGGAAAATCTCCTTGTTGCTGTACAAGGAGTGGATCATCAGGTGCAGCAACTGCTTGACTTCGGCTTGGAAGCCCAGCGTTTCCTTGGTGGCGGTGGCAGACATGGACTCTCCGAAGGCGATGGTGATGATAGATGTCGGGGTAGATGCGGGCGTCATGCGGGAATTTCAAGGGCCGGACTCGCTAGAATAGCGCCAGCACCGACACCGTTTCAAGCCGCTTTCCATTGCCGCCGCACCCCCGATTACTCGCCGCGATCAAATACTGCCTGCCGGCCCCGCCCTCGGAGCGCCGGCTTGGCGCAGGCGCAATGTGCCGTTTATAATCGCGACCGCCATGCTGGCGCTGCACCTGTTCGGCTATCTGCTGAAGTAAGCGCGCCGGAGGCCGCTGAAAATGAAAAGGACCCTTGCGGGTCCTTTTCCTTGCTTCACGATTGCAGGGTTACTACTTTTTGCCGCCCTTGCCGTCCTTGCCTTGATCATCATGCTTGGATTCAAACGGATAGCGCGCGTCGGATTCGTGGTCTTTATGACCATCCTTCTCATCGTCGCATTTGCCCTTCCCGTTATCGCGGTCATGCCCGTCGTCACATTTTTTGTGATCTTTATCATGGCCATCATGGTCGCGATCCTTGTCCTTGCAGACCGACGGGGGGGAGCCCGGCCCTGCGGTGCAACCGATGACGTTAGTACGAGTCATCGTTATCGCGACGTTCGCCAGGACTCGTCCGGCCACGGTTCCATCGGTCATCGTAACGGACCCGAGGGTGGCGTCACCGGCGAGAATGTTGCCGCTGATCGCCGAATTCGTCATGGTCACGCCCGCGCCGGGCACCCAGTACACGTTGCACGGCTGCCCGCCGTTGGTCATGATCACCGAGAAATTTGCACCTGTTAGGGCTGCGCCGATCTTGAAAATCCAGACCGCGTTGGGATTGCCGCCCCCGTCGAGGATAAGCGCGCCCGTTCCGGTCAATGCCGCGCCGGTGCAGTACGTGCCTGGGGCAAGAGTCATTGGACCCGTGATCGTCGCCGCCAACGTATGGGCGAGGTCGCAGTTCTGTGGCACTTGCAACGCGTAAGCGTCGAGGAAGTTAGTGCGCGCTGTGGCTGCCGCTGCGTCGGTCGCAGGTGGCGTTGCACCGGTAATCACGCAGCCGGTATTTGTGTACTTAGGATTTACGCCGGGGGAGACGCCCACGTCTCCGACGACCGAAGCGGGCCCAGTACAGGTTACATTCGTGCCGCCCAGAACCGAGAATCCCGACGCCGCACCCAGTATTGGCGCCTGGGCCCATGCCGGCGCGGCGCCGACGAGCAATGCTGCCGTCGCCAGCAGACAGGTGGAGAGGTGCTTGTGTAGGTCATTCATATTCTGTTTCCTTTCGTAAGTATTTCAAGAGGACAAGGCACAATCCCCGGCGGGCGTGTGTCCCGATGCACTGCAGCGGGATGCCGTCGTAGAGATTCTTCCTTCAGCACGACAGGTGAGTTTTGCGCAGGCCCGCCCCCAGCCAGAGCTGGATCGACCGGCCGATGGACCACCCATCACTGGTTTGTTTATAGCCCTTGGGCACGAGCAACGCTGTACGCTGACCCACATAGGGCGAAAATCTTTTCCCGCGGCCGGCGGCACTGCGGGGGAGCGCAGGGCTGCTTGGATTAGAATCTGAACCAATCCGGACTCTTGCGGTCTGTTCGCAAGCCGAAACAAAAAACGAGGTCGCCCGATGCTACGCCGCATTTATCCCCTGATTCTTGCCCTGCTGCTCCCCGCGTTCCTGCTCGTCCCGGCACACCTGGCCTCGGCAGCCGACGTTACCGCAGCGCCGATCGCGAAAATAACCTCGGTCGAAGGCATCACCGAATACCGGCTCGCCAACGGCCTCAAGGTCCTGCTGTATCCCGACGCATCCAGCGACACCATCACGATCAGCGTCACCTACCTCGTCGGCTCACGCCACGAAGGCTACGGCGAGTACGGCATGGCGCACCTGCTCGAGCACATGCAGTTCAAGGGAACGCCGCGCCACCCAGATTCGAAGGAGGAATTCCAGCGCCACGGCGCCCGCTTCAACGCCTCGACCTCGTTCGACCGCACCAACTACCACGAAACCCTCGCCGCCACCGACGCCAACCTCGACTGGGCTCTGGAGCTGGAAGCCGACCGCATGCTCAACTCCAGGATTGCGAAGCGGGACCTCGACAGCGAAATGACCGTGGTGCGCAATGAATTCGAAGCGGGAGAAAACAGTCCGTTCAATGTGCTCGGCGAGCGCATGGCCTCCAGCGCCTACCTGTGGCACAACTACGGACACGCCATCATCGGCGCGCGCACGGACATCGAGAACGTGCCGATCGAGCGCCTGCAGGCCTTCTACCGCAAGTACTACCAGCCGGACAACGCCGTGCTGCTGGTGAGCGGCCGGTTCGACGAGGCCGCCACGCTGGCGAAAATCGAGCAACACTTTGGCGCGCTGCCGAAGCCGGCGCGCGTGCTCATCCCGACTTACACGGTCGAGCCGACGCAGGACGGCGAGCGCAGCGTGACCCTGCGCCGCGTCGGCGAAGTACAGCTCGTGGGCGCGCTCTACCATCTGCCGCCCGGATCGCATGCCGAATTTCCGGCAATCGACATTCTCGTCACTGCGCTCACCAGAGTGCCGGGCGGGCGCCTGCATCGCGCGCTGGTGCAATCGGGCAAGGCGAGCAGCATCTACGGCGGCGACCAGCAGCAGCGCGAAGCCGGCTACGCGTATTTCGGCGCCAGCCTGCCGCGAAACCTGTCGCTGGAGGCGGCGCGCACGACCTTGATCGCGACGCTGGAGGATATCGGCGCCAAGCCGATCACCGACGAGGAGGTCGAGAGCGCGCGCACCCAGCTGCTGAACGACATCGACATGGCGCTGAACAATCCGCGCGAACTCGGCATCGCGCTGTCCGATTTCATCGGCATGGGCGACTGGCGCCTGTTCTTTCTCTACCGCGACGGACTGCGCAAAGTGACGCGCGCGGACGTGCAGCGCGTCGCGCTGCAGTACCTGAAGCGCTCCAACCGCACGCTGGGTGAATTTCTGCCCTCGGCGAAATCCGACCGCGCCGAGATTCCTCCCGCGCCTGACATCGCGGCGCTGGTCAAGGACTACAAGGGAACGGCGTCGGTGGCCGCGGGCGAGCAGTTCGACCCAACTCCGGCGAACATCGACGCGCGCACCATGGTGAAGCGCCTGCCAGGCGGCATGCAACTCGCGCTGCTGCCGAAAAAGACGCGCGGCGGCACCGTGGTGGCGCAGCTGGTGCTGCGCTGGGGCGACGAACAGAGCAAGATGGGCCGCCACACCGCCTGCAGCCTCGCCTCCGCGATGCTCCTGCGCGGCACGCGCGAGCACACGCGCGAGCAGTTGCGCGACGAATTCGACCGCCTCAAAGCCAGCGTGAGCGTAGGCGGCAATGGCGCGTCGATCGAAACCCTGCACGCCAATCTGCCGGCGGTGCTGCGCCTGGTGGCCGAGATTCTGCGCGAACCCGCCTTCCCGGAGAGCGAGTTCGAACAGCTCAAACGCTCGGCGCTGTCCAGCGTGGAAAACATGAAAGGCGAGCCCGAGGAACTCGCCAGCATCGACCTTGCGCGCCACCTCAACCCCTACCCGCCCGAGCACTGGCTGTACACCCCGACGCTGGACGAGCGCGTGCACCGGCTGCAAACGGTGCGCCTCGAGGACCTGCGCCGCTGCCACGACGATTTCTACGGCGCGAGCAACAGCCAGCTGGCGGTGGTGGGCGATTTCGACGCGCAGCAGATTGCCGTCCTGGCGCAGGAGCTGTTCGGCGGCTGGAACAGCCCGCGCCCGTTCACGCGGATCGCAGAACGCTATCGCGACATAGCACCGGTAGACCGCAGCCTAGAGACGCCGGACAAGACCAACGCGGTATTGCGCGCCGCGCTGAACCTGCCGCTGCGCGACGATGCGTCGGACTACCCGGCGCTGGCGCTGGGCAATTACCTGCTCGGCGGCTCGGTCGATTCGCGCCTGTGGCGGCGCATACGCGAGCAGGAAGGGCTGTCCTACAGCGTCGGATCCACCCTTACGCCCGGCACGCTGGACGCCGCGGGCGAATTCGGCGTCAGCGCAATCTACGCGCCGCAGAACCGGGTGCGCATCGAATCCGAAATCAAGGACGTACTGCAGCACGCCCTGCGCGAGGGCTTCAGCGACGCCGAAGTCGCCGCGGCGAAGAACGGCTATCTCGCGCTGCGCAAGCTCGGCCGCACGCGCGACGGCGCGCTTGTGGTGCGGCTCGCCAACAATCTTTATCTGGGCCGCAGCTTTGCCTGGGAAGCCGATTTCGACACGCGCATCGCGGCCTTGGCCCCGCGCGACATCCAGCAAGCGCTGCACAAATACCTCGACCTGCAGAAGCTTTCGATTGTCAAAGCCGGCGATTTCACCCACGTTGCCCAGAACGGCGGCGGAACGGGCAAGAAGAACTAGCGCGCGGCGCGCGATACGCTGCCCTGGCGCACCTTAGGGCAGCGCGTCGTAGCGGATTTCCTCGACCTCGAGCTGTTCGATGCCGGTTGGCGTGCGCAGGGTCACGCTATCGCCTTCGCGCGCCTTGAGCAGGGCTCGCGCGATGGGTGAAATCCAGCTCACGCGGCCGCGCGCCGGGTCGATCTCGTCCATGCCGACGATGCTCACGCTGCGCACCTGGCCGGCGCCGTCGCGCACGCTGACCGTGGCGCCGAAAAACACCTGGTCCTGCGTCTGGCCGCTGGAATCCACCACTTCGGCAATTTCCAGGCGCTTGATCAGGAAGCGGATGCGCCGGTCGATTTCGCGCAGGCGTTTCTTGCCGTAGATGTAATCACCGTTCTCCGAACGGTCGCCGTTGGAGGCCGCCCAGTGCACGATGCTCACCGTCTCCGGGCGCTCCACGTCGAGCAGCTGTTTGATCTCGGCCTGCATGCGCGCGTAGCCTGCCGGAGTGATGTAATTTTTCACCCCCTGCGGCTGCTCTGCCTCGGGCGCCAGTTCCTCCTCCGGCGCGCCGTCCGGCTCCCTGGTAAATGCCTTGCTCAATTCCGCCCCCGGGTCCTGTTCCACACTGCCGATTCGACTGTTGCATTATACTAGCGCCGGTTTGCCATACCTCGAATCCATCGCTAAGCGGAGGAAGTCATGGACTTTCTGAAGGCAAGACAATACAAAGAATGGGCGCTGGTTGGTCTGGTCGGTCTGGCCACGCTGTTTGCACTGCTGCCGACCGAAATCGCCGAACAGCTGAGCATCAACCGCGGCTACATCGCGGCCATCCTCGGCATCCTGCTGGTGATCGCGCTGTTCCTTTACCTCAAGTTCGCGTTCTTCATCATGGTGGCGCTGCTCGTGATCGGGGCCAACGTCACCGACAGCTGGTCCGATACCCTGGGCATCTCCAAGCTGCCGCTGATCATCGCCCTGGTCGCCATGGTCGGCATCTCGCTGATCAACTACGTCGTCAGCATCCTGCCCACCGGCCTCGAGCCCAAGCCACGCGAACAGAGCCCGGAAGGGGTCAAGGCGATGTTCTATGCGATCGAAAAGGACAACCTTGTCTACGCGCAGAAGATTCTGGCGATGAATTTCGATCCGAACGTGCTCAGCGACAACGGCTACACGCCGCTGCAGTACTCCGCGATGCGCGGCAACTCGCAGATGGTCGAGCTGTTTCTGCGCAATGGCGCCAACCCGGCTCAACTGAGCAAGGATGGCGAGAGTGCGGTCGAACTGGCATTAAAAATGGGCCACGGCCCGACGGCGGACGTGCTGAAGAAGGCGCGCCAGGAAATGCTGGCGCAGGAAGAAGCGGCCAAGGCCGGATCGAAATAGCGGCGCCGGTTCATGCGCCGGCGGCTGCGCTCCGGCGCGAGCGCGGCGCGGGGGTGATACGCGACAGGGCGCGCGCGACATCCTGATAGAATCATCCGGACACCACCGGAGGATCCATGGCACAGCCCAAATATCTGGGTTTCGACACCCTTAGCCTGCACGCCGGTCAGGCGCCCGACCCGCACACCGGGGCGCGCGCGACGCCGATCTATTTCACCACTTCCTTCGTATTCCGCGATTCGGACCATGCCGCGGCGCTGTTCAACATGGAGCGCGCCGGACACGTGTATTCGCGCATCTCCAACCCGACCAATGCGGTGCTGGAGGAAAGGATCGCCGCGCTCGAGGGCGGCGTCGCGGGAATCGCCACCGCCAGCGGCCAGGCGGCGCTGCACCTGGGCCTCGCGACCATCGCCGGCGCCGGCGCGCATATCGTCTCATCCGGCGCGCTCTACGGCGGCTCGCACAATCTGCTGCATTACACTTTGCCGAGATTCGGCGTGGAGACCACGTTCGTGCGCCCGCGCGACCTCGACGCCTGGCGCGCTGCGATCCGCCCCAATACCAAGGTCCTGTTCGCCGAAACCCTCGGCAACCCGGGCCTGGACGTGCTCGACATCCCCGCAGTTGCGGCGATCGCGCACGAGCACGGCCTGCCGCTGATGGTCGATTCGACCTTCACTACGCCTTATCTGATCAAACCGTTCGATCACGGGGCGAACCTGCTGTATCACTCCGCCACCAAGTTTCTCGGCGGCCACGGGGTGGCGATCGGCGGCGTGCTCGTCGACGGCGGCAACTTCGACTGGGTCGCCTCGGGCAAGTTTCCCGAACTCACCGGCGAGTACGACGGTTTTCACGGCATGAACTTTTCCGAGGAATCCACCGTCGCGCCGTTCGCGCTGCGCGCGCGGCGCGAGGGCCTGCGCGATTTCGGCGCCTGCATGAGCCCGGCCACCGCGTTCCAGATCCTGCAGGGCGTCGAAACCCTGCCGCTGCGCATGGCGCGCCACATCGAGAACACGCGCAAGGTGGTCGAGTTCCTGGTAAAGCACCCGGCGGTGGAATCGGTGTCGTACCCGGAACTGCCCGAGCACCCGGACTACGAACTGGCCAAGCGCCTGCTGCCGCGCGGCTGCGGCGCGGTGTTCAGTTTTTCCGTCAGAGGCGACCGCGCCGCCGGCCGGCGCTTCGTTGAAGCGCTGAAGATCTTCTCGCATCTCGCCAATGTCGGCGACGCCAAGTCGCTGGTGATCCATCCGGCGAGCACCACGCACTTTCGCATGGACGAGGCGGCGCTCAAGGCCGCCGGCATTACCGAGGGCACGATGCGGCTCTCCATCGGCCTGGAAGATGCGGACGACCTGATCGAAGACCTCGCCGCCGGCCTGCGCGCGTCGCAGAAAGCCGTTAAATAGAGGGGCTCGATGCAATTCAAAGTCGATGGGAAGCAGGCTTACGCCTACACCGGCGGCAAGGCCTTCGATGCGAGCCTGCCCGCGGTGGTCTTCGTGCACGGCGCGCAACACGATCACAGCGTGTGGATACTGCAGAGCCGCTATCTCGCGCACCACGGCTACGGTGTGCTCGCGCTCGACCTGCCCGGCCACGGCCGCAGCGACGGCCCGGCGCTCGCCAGCATAGGCGAACTCGCCGACTGGGTCGGCGCGGTGCAGGACGCGGCGGCCGCGAAGCAGGCAGCGATCGTCGGCCACAGCATGGGTTCGCTGATCGCGCTCGAATGCGCCGCACGCCGCCCCGCGCGCACGGCGAAAATCGCGCTGCTCGCCTGCGCCTATCCGATGAAAGTGTCGGACGAGCTGCTGGACGCGACTGCGAACGACGAGGCCGCCGCGCAGGACATGGTGAACATCTGGTCGCACCTCGCTTACGCGCAATACCCCAGCAACCCGGGGCCGGGATTCTGGGTGATCGGCGAGAACCTGCGCCTGATGCAGCGGCAGAAGCCGGGTGTGATGTACGTGGACTTCGCGGCGTGCAACGCCTATGCCGGCGGCGCCGAAGCCGCGGCGAAGGTGCAATGCCCGGCGCTGTTCCTGATCGCGCGGCGCGACGCCATGACCCCGGCGCGCTCGGCCCAGGCCGTGGCGCAGACGATCAAGGGCGCGCGCGTGGTCGGCATCGAGGGCAGCGGCCACAATATGATGGCCGAGAAACCGGACGAGGTGCTCGATGCGCTGGTCGCGTTCCTGAAGTAGCCCGACACTAGCGCTTGCCTCCGGCCATCTGCGCGCTTTCGCGCAAGGCGCGCAAGCGCAGCGTGGCGAGCGGGCCGAGCACGGCGCCGGCGCCGAGCGCGGTCCAGGCCCAGCCCCAGGCGGCGTCCGGGCGCGCGCCGCCCGCGCCCTGCCCCAGGTCCAGCACCAGACCGAACAACCACGGACTGACGGCGCCGGCGCCGAAACCCAGCAGCGAGCGCATCGCCCATGCCGCCCCGATGCGATGGCCGGGCACAAGTTCGGTCAACGCGGTGGAATAGACTGAAGAATCGCCGATTGCGGTGAGGTTGTAGATTATGGCCACGCCAATCACGATCCACGCCGGCGCGGCGATCAGCCAGCCGAAGCTGAAAGAGCAGGCAAGACTCGCCAGCGACATCAGCAGGATCACAGCGGTGCGCCCCCAGCGGTCCGACAGCCGGCCGCCGCCGATACTGCCGGCGGTGCTGATGAAATAGCTCAGCGCGGCGAAGGCGATGCCGAGGCTGGCCATGCCGGCGCTGTTCGCGCGGCCGTGCGCCAGCACCACGCCGAGGTAGGTCGGCATCCATGCCCACATGCCCAGCAGTTCCCACGAATGTGCCACGTAGGCCCAGATTGCGAGCATCGCCGGCTTGTTACGCCACACCTCGATCAGCGCGCGCAGCGGGTGCGCGTCCCCCGCGGGATGCACCACGTTGCGCGAGCCGCGCAGCACCCAGGCGCCGAGGAAACTCGCGGCGACCGGGCCGAGGGCGCAGGCGATCAGCGCCGCGCGCCAGCCCGAGGCGACGATCAGCAGACTGGAGAGCCACAGCGACAGCGCGTAGCCGAGCGAGGCCGCCGCGAGGTAGTAGCCCATTGCGCGCCCACGACGCGCCGCCGGGAAGCGCTCGGCGATCAGCGTCAGGCCCGGCGTGTAGGAGCCGCCCGAGCACAGCCCGGCCAGACCATGCAGCAACAGCGCCGAGACGAAGCCGTCGGCGAACAGCGCGAACGCGAGGCCGCTGGCGCAGGCGAGGACGCTGGTCGCGAGATAGCTGCGTTTGGCGCCGTAGCGGTCGGCGAGAAAGCCGATGGCGAATAAAGACACCAGATAGCCGATGTGAAACGCCGACTGGATCAGGCCCGCCTGCGCCGAGGACAGACCCCAGTCGTGCCGCAGCAGCCCGAGCGATGCCGAATAGGCGACGAATATCAGGGCGAAGCCGGCGCGGGCCAGGCACAGCAATGCGATCCAGCGCCTGTCGCTCATGCGCCGAATTCTAGTAGTTCAAACGCAGCAACACCGGCTGGTGATCGGACGCATCAGTGTCCAGGTTCACCACCACGTCCTCGACGCGCCCGGCGATATCCTCGGTGACGAAAATGAAATCGCAGGTGAACGCCTCGGGCCACTGCACGCGATCGTGCACGCCGATGGTGTGATCGTGCGGCCGCTCGCCATGGCGCAGCCGCCAGGCGTCGCGATACGCGGGCGTGCCGTCGCTGTAGGGCGCGGCGACGCGCTCGCGCAGCGCATCGCCGGCCGGGAAATTGAAATCGCCGGTAAGGATCGCCGGGCGCGGGCGCGGCATGGTCTGAAACGGCCCTCCTTCCTTTTGCGAATGGTTGCGGTCCTTGCTGTGCTCCGCGGCCTCGGCGTGTAATTCGCGCAGTCGGTTCACCTGCTGCCGGCGCTGCATTTCCGAATAGTATTCGAGGTGCGTCGTGGTCACGCGCAGAGGTCCGAAGGGCGTGTCAAGCACCGCTTCGAGCGCGACGCGCTGCATCGTCGGCACCGACGGGTCCGCCGGCCAGGGCAGCAGGTGCGCGAACACCTGCAGCGCCGGATAGCGCGTGAGGATCAGGTTGCCGAACTGGCTGCGCCTGCCGTCGGCGCCGAGCACATCGACGGCGATGCCCGCATGCGCGCTGAATTGCGGCAGCAGGCCGGCGAGCAGCGCGAACTGGTCTTCGCCCGAAGAACCTGGCAGCTGCGAAAAATTGCGCGCGACTTCCTGGAAACACAGGACGTCGAAATCGGCCATGCCGCGGCACACGTCGATGATGCGCCGCGGATCAACGCGGCCGTCGCAGCCGCGGCACGATTGGATGTTCCAGGTGATCAGATTCATTCCGGCGGTAGCCAAGCGAAAGTTTCTTCGCATTGTAGTCCCTCCCGGTGCGCAACACGCATGCCGGTGCGGCTGCAGATGCTAGTAAAATGATCGTCTCATTGTGCCCGCCGGATCGGGCGCGGACGGGAGCGATGCACGATGGACTGGATTGCGTGGGACGAAACGCTGGACACCGGCCACGCCGGCCTGGATGCCGAGCACAAGGTACTGGCGCAGCTGTTCAACCGTCTCTGCGACTCGGTGGAAGCCGGAGCGGACAAAGCCGCATGCGCCAGCGCGCTCGACGCCATTGTCAAACATACCAAAGCGCACTTCGAACTCGAGCAGCACATGATGACGCAGTTCCGCTATCCGAAAACCGAGCAGCACGCTGCGGAACACGCCATGTTGCTGCGGCAGGCACTGGACTACCGCGAGGAATTTGAAGTGGACAGCGCCGCAGCGCGATCTGCGGTGGTCAAGTTCGCCGAAGTCTGGCTGAGCTTCCACATCCTGTTCTCGGACAAGGGTCTCGCGGCATTTCTCGCGCAGGCCAGGCACACAGCCGGCGCGCCGCAACAAGACTAGAGCGCCGGCGCAACGTGAATCGCTGGTTCAGTCTGTTTGCTGTCGCGCTGCTCGGCGCCTGCGCGTCCTATAGCGGCGCAGGACTTGTGCCCGGCGCGGCGCGTTTCGCGGATGTGGAGGCAATGATGGGGCCGCCCGCACTGCGCTGGCAGGATGCGGATGGCTCGGTACAACTCGCCTATCCGCGCGGCCCTGCCGGATTCGATACTTACATGGTCAGGCTCGGTCCGGACGGCCGCCTGCAAAGCATCGCCAACGTCCTCGACGAGCGCAGATTCGCGCGTATCCGCGCCGGGCTGACGAAGGACGAGGTGCTGCGGCTGATCGGCCCGCCGGATGCAAGCCGCACAGCCTATTTCGAGGCGCGCGACGAACTCGCATGGGACTGGCGCTTCCGCGACGTATTCCACGACGCGGCCCGATTCATCGTGCTGTTCGATGCGAGCGCAGGCATCGTGCGCAGCACCCTGACCCTGCGCGAATACCCGCACCGGTGGAGATTTCCTTAGGGCTTGCGCGCTGGCTTCAATACTGCGCGTGGCGTCTATTGCGGCCGTTCGCGCAGCGCCCGGATCTGATCCACGGCGGCACTGATCCGCATGCGCAGCAGGCGCTCGCCCAGTTCGGCGTTCGCAAGTTCCGGCCTGCCGGACGCGCCGGAAGGTCCCTTACCGTTCCAACTGTTCGGCGCGAGAAGGTCCGAACGCAGCGCCTCCGGTTTTACCGCCATCAACTGGGCAGTGTCGGCGACACCGCCATGGTCGCCGAGCACATTCCTGGACAGGCCTGCGCGGATCAGCTCTCGCTCCTCCGCGTCAGGAGAATAGTAGGCGGACACGTTGATCGCGCGGACATCCGACGATAGCCAGACCTTGTTCAGCCGCTCGGCGACCCGGGCCTGCGCTGCCTGGCTTTGTCCGTGGTCGCCGACGAAGCAGATGAATTTGAATCCGGAGCGGGCGAGGCTCAGCGCAATATCCTGCAACACACGCTCAAAGCTGTCTTCGCTCAGTGCTAGCGTTCCGGGAAACAGCATATTTCCGCTTGGCCGCTCCAGCGGCCCTTCCGGCACAATCTTTAGCACCGGTGCCACCAAAGCATTGCCGAGTTCACGCGCAATTCGGGCCGCGGCAGCGCGCACCACGAGGTTGTGCTTGCCCAGGACCATGTGCGGGCCGTTCTGTTCGGTCCCGCCGGTAGGCACGATGGCGGTGTTTGTGCCGGATCTGACCAGCTCGCTCAATTCCGGCCAGGTCAATTCTTCCAGAAATACAGATTCGTGCTGCGCCAACGCGGGCGCCGATACCAAAAGCATTGCAGCCGCAAGCAAAAAGCCGCCGAGGTGGCTGGCTCTGTGTCGGGACTTCATGCTTAAATGCATAATTCCCAGCTGCCGTGCGCCGGCGTGAACCATGAATGACACTGTGCTTTCCCCCTGGCTTGGGGACCTGATATACAAGCTGGTATTCCATGCCTCGAAAGCAGTGCTCGCCCCGCTGCGGCATGATTCCGATTTTTACTGGCCATTCCTGCTTTCGACTCTGTTGATCGGATGGTTTGCATGGCGCTTCTGGTCGTCCGGCCGCGGCTTCCGGGGCCTGGCTGCATGGAAAGAGTTTCGCACCCGCTTTCTCAGCCGGGATATCTGGTGGCACCCGTCGGCGCGCGTAGATTACCGCTATTACGTGATGAACGCAGTATTAGTCCCGCTTGCGTTGGGATCTCTCTGGTTGCCGGCCGAAGGCGTGAGTTCAATTCTTGCGCAAATGCTGGGATCCGCACCTGCGGGCGTACTCGACCCGGACTATCTGGCTGTCGCTCGGCTCGTCTTTACTCTGCTCTTCTTTCTCGCCTATGATTTCGGCCGCTTCGTCGCGCACTGTCTGCTGCACGACCTGCCCTGGCTCTGGGAATTCCACAAGGTGCATCATTCGGCGGAGGTGCTTACGCCGCTCACGGCTGCGCGCGTGCACCCGATCGACCTTGCGCTCATGGTCTGGGTGCCGGCTCTGTTCACCGGCGCCCTGACCTGGGCATTCAATCGCTGGATCGATCCGGGCATTACTTACTTTTCCTTCCTCGGCATGCATGCGCTGCTCTGGGCCTTCAGCCTGGTCGACAATCTGCGCCACTGGCAGGTCTGGTTCTCCTACGGCGATAGGCTGAACCACTGGTTAATCAGCCCGGCGCACCATCAATTGCACCATAGTGCGCAAGTGGAGCACTGGGGGCGCAACCGCGGATTTGAATTGGCGCTGTGGGACCGGCTCTATGGAACGCTTTTCGTGCCACCGGAACATCAGCTGGACATTCGATTTGGGCTGGGCGACGACACTGATGGCCGGTGGCGCAGCGTGGGGCGGCTCTATTTCTGGCCCTTCGGGCTGCTGGCGAAACGGGTGTTCCGGCGCGCACCCCAATCCAGTCCTGCCAGGACTCAGGAAATCTAAGCCGTTACGGTCGTTTTTAGATCTGAGCGCGCGACAGCACGCTACCCGGCACAATCAGCCTCGGTTAGCGCGGATTTCCCATCGGGCGGCAGGCGACGGAATCGCCTGGCAGCGCTGCCAGGATCGCCTGGATCGGCTATGACATTATTGCGGACAAACTGACGCGGGAGGGTTCGATGTCCGACCCTCCCGCGCTGTTTGCCGCTTGCGGCGGCAGACTTCTATTTCGTGGTGACGGTCGTAGTTGTCTGATTATTGTCATTCGACGTCGAAGCGGCGACAGCCACTGCCGCTATGGCCACGGCTGCTGCGATCATCCCGGCGGTGATGCCGCCGGCTGCAGCAGCACCAGCACCGCCAGCACCGCCAGCACCGCCAGCGCCACTCTGCTGCTGTTGCGCAATGGCGCTACCGGCGAAAAATATCGAAGCAACTACAACTGCGAGAAACTTTTTCATTCTACTCTCCTGTTGAAAATCCCTGAACGTCGAACTGCCTTGATTGCCACCAAACCGGTGCCGACCATGCAAGCGGGGAAGCCTACCGCTCAATTATTACGATTTTCCTACAAAAAGCAAGGGCACATTTCCTGTTGCAAGTAGCATGCCAGTTCCGCAGCGCCAATGCAAATTCGGATTATACCGGGCTTTCCACCATGCAGCACGGCGCGGCGGCATCGCGTTCCGACCGGTTTGCGCCCCGCGACGGTGCGAAAGAGCCATCGGGCGCACAGCCATGGCTCATGTCCGGCGCGGGCGCCGTCTGCTGCACGATCTGGGATCGACGGTCGCGTGCACGTGACCGGGAACGCCGCGTGCGCCAGGACGCGAGCGCAGCGAGTTCGCGGTAGCCCGCCAGGCACGCCTTGCCCATCTGCCCTGCGACCACCGCGGCGTCCGCGGTGCGAACGCCGCACGCGATGAGAATACCCGCGGCACTGGCGATGCCGCTGACATCGCCTGTCGAAATATCCTCGCACACCAGGATCACCGCCGTGTCCGCCGGCGCGCCGAGGCGATGGATGCGGCAATATTCAAGCGCATTCCTGCCTTTGCATGAACGCAACACCGCCTCGGCGGCAGCGCTGAGCCGATCGAGCGGCGCCGGCGGGAACTTGTCGCCAGTGAGCGCGCGCCCTGTCCGCTTCATGATGCCGCTGCGGGGTTCGCCACGCTTGATCGATGTCGAGGCGGCGCCAGGCTAATCTATCGTGTTCGATTGCGCTGTCTGCGGCACACTGCCGCACGGCCGGGTAGGTCTGCAGCGGCGCGGCGAAGCACAGGCAGCCGGGAAATCCGTCCCGCCCGCTGCCGGGCGCTCGCGCCCCATCCGGCGCCGTCCCGGCCAGGAAAAAACGCATTAAAAAACGGGGAGATACAGGCCGAACTCGGAGGCGATCCGGGGCTGATCCGGGGCGCAAGTCGGAGCCGGATCGGAAGTCGCCAGCGCAAAATCCGGGCCCGTGAATACCACAAAAAAATATTTTTTGCAGGGCTGTACATTGCCCCAATTTGTAGTATGCTGATCACAGTTCACCACAAGACTCCATTATAAGGCATTGATAAAATGGACATTACAAAAAAAGAAATTTACGCGGCAAGCATAGCAGTTCCCCCACTCCCCGATCAAAAAATCAGCCGAGAAGTACTGCTCGAGAAGTATGCGAAGGGCACCGAGACAAGCATCGACGAGGTGCGCGCGCGCATCGCACGAGCGCTCGCCGCAGTAGAGCCCGAAGACAAACGCACGCTGTGGGAAAAACGTTTCCAGCAGGCGATGGAAGCGGGCTTCATTCCCGCCGGCCGCATCATGTCCGCCGCCGGCATTCAGATGCAGGCGACGCTGATCAACTGTTTCGTGCAGCCCGTGGGCGACTCGATATCCGAAGTCGTCGACGATAAGCCGGGCATCTACACCGCCCTGCAGCAGGCCGCCGAGACCATGCGCCGCGGCGGCGGCGTCGGCTACGATTTTTCGTCCATTCGACCGAAGGGCTCGGAAGTCAAGGGCACGCACTCGCGCGCCAGCGGGCCGGTATCCTACATGCGCGTGTTCGACCGCTCCTGCGAGACGGTGGAATCGGCGGGCTCGCGCCGCGGCGCGCAGATGGGCGTGCTGCGCTGCGACCATCCCGACGTCGAGGATTTCATCCACGCCAAGGACAAGGGCGACCTGTCCAACTTCAATATTTCCGTCGGCGTCACCGACGTGTTCATGCAGGCCGTTGAAAACGATCTGGACGCGGAGCTGGTCCACAAGGCGAAGCCGCACAAGGATCTGATGGACGCGGGCAGCTATCAGCGCGAAGACGGGCTGTGGGTGTACCGCAAGCTGCGCGCGCGCGAGCTGTGGGATCAGGTCATGCGCTCGACCTACGATCATGCCGAGCCCGGCATCCTGTTCCTCGACCGCATGAATCGCGACAACAACCTCAACTACTGCGAAACCATCGAGGCGACCAATCCCTGTGCGGAGCAGCCGCTGCCGCCCTACGGCTGCTGCTGCCTGGGATCGATCAACCTGACCAATTTCGTCACCGACGCGTTCACGGAGAAAGCCGCATTCGATTTCGAGCGCTTCGGCGCCACGGTGGAAACCTCGGTGCGCATGCTCGACAACGTGCTCGATGCGACCGCCTGGCCGCTCGAGCAGCAGAAGGAAGAGGCGATGAACAAGCGCCGTGTCGGCCTGGGCTACACCGGCCTCGGCGACGCGCTGATCATGCTGCGCCAGCGCTACGACAGCGAGCCGGCGCGCGCACTGGCCGGAAAGATCTCCGAGGAGATGCGCGACTACGCCTACCGTGCCTCGAGCAACCTCGCGCGCGAGCGCGGCTCCTTCCCGCTGTTCAACGCCGACATGTACCTGTCGGGCACCAGCTTCGCTACGCGCCTGCCGGCGGAAATCAAGGCGCAGATCCGCAAGCACGGGCTGCGCAACAGCCACCTGCTGTCGATCGCGCCCACCGGGACCATCAGCCTCGCTTTCGCCGACAACGCCTCCAACGGCATCGAGCCGCCGTTCTCCTGGTGCTACACGCGTAAGAAGCGCATGGCCGACGGTACGCTGCAGGAGTTTCCGGTGGAGGACTACGCCTGGCGCCTGTATCACCACCTGGTCGCCAACGGCGTTCTGCCGGCGTCCGTCAGCAGCAGCGCGAACGGCAATGACGACAGCCTGCCCGAATATTTCGTCACCGCGCTGGAAATCTCGGCGGCGGCGCACGAAGCCATGGTCGCCGCGGTGGCGCCCTATGTCGACACCAGCATTTCCAAGACCGTAAACGTGCCGGAGAACTATCCCTACGAGGACTTCCAGGGCCTGTACATGGCCGCATGGAAATCGGGGCTGAAAGGGCTTGCCACCTACCGCCCCAACAGCATACTTGGCTCGGTTCTATCGGTGGAAAGCGCGCAGACCGCGCCGCAGGATTTCATCGGTAACGACCGCAACCGCCGCATCCAGATCAAGGCCGTGCCCGAGCCGGTGCTCGCCAGCCTGCGCTGGCCCGGACGGCCGCGGCTCACGGGCGGCAATCTCGCCTGGAGCTATATGGTCGAGCATGCGCACGGCGATTTCTGTCTCTTCGTTGGCCAGGTGGAAAACGGCAGCTCGCGACCGTTCGAGGTGTGGGTGAACGGGAGCGAGCAGCCGCGAGGTCTGGGCGCCCTGGCCAAGACTTTGTCCATGGACATGCGCGCCAACGACTCGGCCTGGCTGCGCCTGAAGCTCGATTCGCTCGCCAAGACCGCGGGCGACGACGCGTTCGAGATGCCGTTCCCGCCGAACGGCGAGAAAAAGCTCATGCCCAGCGTCGCCGCCGCGGTGGCGCAGCTGGTGCGCTGGCGCTGCGAAGAACTCAAAGCGCTGCCCGAGGAGAAGCACGGCCCGGTGATCGACGCCATGTTCTCGTTGAAAGAACCCAAGACCGGCACCGACGGCACCATGAGCTGGACCGTGGACGTGCTGAATCCGCAGGCGAAGGACGACTTCGTGCTCGGCCTGAAGGAAATCACCCTTCCGGACGGCGTCACCCGCCCCTACTCCATGTGGCTCTCGGGCGAATACCCGCGCGCGCTTGACGGCCTGTGCAAAATCCTGTCGCTCGACATGCGTGTGCTCGACCCGGCCTGGATCGGCATGAAGCTGCGCAAGCTGCTCGTCTACCCCGAGCCGCTGGGCGATTTCATGGCCTTCACGCCGGGCTCGCGCAAGCAGCAGAACTGGCCCTCGACCGTATCCTATGTCGCGCGCCTGATCATGCACCGCTATGCCATGCTCGGCATCCTCGACGAATTCGGCATGCCG